>JBAZVE010000001.1:658288-1316577 GCA_041661045.1 Candidatus Gracilibacteria bacterium
AGCTCCTCGTTTTGGAATGATCTTGGCATTGTGCATACCTGAAGCAGCAGGGTTTTTGGAAAAGAACACCCCGGGGGAACGAACAATCTGAGAAACCACCACGCGTTCGATTCCATTCACCAAAAAACTTCCATCGCGCGTCATAAGAGGAATAGGCCCAAGGAAAACATCCTGCTCCTTGATTTCCCCGCTTTCCTTATTAATGAGCTGCACATGCACTTTGAGCGGAGCTTCGTAAGACAGATTCTTAAGACGGCATTGTTCGGGACTGTACTTACATTCCCCCAAAGAGTGGTCAAGAAAGTGCAGTTCGAGTTTCTTCCCCGAGAAATCGGTGATGGGGGAGATTTCCTCGAGAAGCTCACGGATTCCTTCGTTAAGGAACCACTCATAAGATTCCGTTTGAATCTCAATAAGGTTTGGCATTTCTGCCTTTCCGTGAAGGTCGACAAAATATTTCCGATCCAAAGGTTTGGTGGAAAGTGTTTTGTTGGACGCTTCTTTTACCGCAGGGACAGGGAGCTTTTTTTTACCGGCGCTTGACGCGCTTTTCGATGCGGCTTTAGGCATAGTCCTGGATCGGTTTAAGATGTAAAAAATGAAACAGGGCGGTTTCCGCTAGTGGAAGCCGACCTCCTTATCTTTGCTCTCTTGCGCAACACAATCTGTAATTCGAGAGCTATGTCGACAGCCATTCTATAATAAGATATGAATCTGTCGAACAAGTGGACTTGTTTTTTTTGCTAAACATGTTATAATAACATGATTTCTTTTCTATTTTTTAACCAAAACAAATATGAAGAAGAAAATCGTTTACCTCACAGGAGCCCTTGGCGTTCTGCTTGTTTCCGCCGTTGCCGTGGCTTCAAATCCCGGTATGCTCCAGGGTAAATTAAGCCCAATTACATCTTGCGTTCAGGAAAATCTTTTCGATGGAGTACCTGATGATTCAGCTGATTTTATTGCTATGTTGGATGGTTTAAGCTCAGCTACTGCTCCTTCAATTTGTCCTATCCAGATTCAGGCCAATGCCTATCCTGTTGATTCGGGCTATCCCATGAATGTTTCACTTATGTGTAGCTCATCAGAATTGGGAGTTACCCATGAACCTACTGTAGATACTTATGAGATTGAGTGTGCGCAGGAGTTTGGAAGTGTCGAGTATGCTATCCGTGCCAATTTGACTCTTATGGAAGATGGGAGCTATCAGCTCGGGGCTAATGCCGATACAACTGGAGAGCACGCACACTTCGTTTATACTTTAGATCCTGAAACTTTGCTTATCACGCGATTGCCTTTAGATAGATATTAGTTTTTCTAAAAGAAGCCGGGGAAACCTAGCCTTTTCAAAAAAGCCCCCATTCATGGGGGCTTTTTTATTTGTTATACTGTATGCATGCGGAAAAACACCAAACTCACTCTTCTGGTGAGCAAGTGGACCTGCGCTGTCTTTAAAAATATTGTGAACTATTTAGTTTCGATTGGGCTGAGGTGGCGGCAGGGCTGGTGGCTCAGTAGAGTCCCATCGTCTAGTCGAGTTTCTCCGTTTGAGCACATGCCAGAGACAAGCATCCTACAGTTATTTCCAACTGCTTCTCCAACTCTTATCACTTCTACCATTTCAGGCCCATCTGTCGTTTCATGAGCGCCTTCGCAAAGTATTTTCTCTCGGGTTAACCCAACTTTAGGACATCCCGTGAGATCTGCGTATTGGTCTATCATTTGCTCTCTGGTTAAGTGCTAAAACTCTACGCTATTCCTACCTTTTGTCAAATCGCGTTGTTGAACTTGTACTTTAGGTGTTAAACTTGCGGCATGCGAAAAAACACTCGGCTCACCCTGCAGTTTTATGGAAAATATTTGCGGAAGCAATGGTTTTTGGTTTTGCTTGTGTTTATTGGGGCGACGGGGGGTGCATCGGGCGCGATGGTGAATGCGTTTTTCCTTAAGAATTTGATCAATGCATTGAATCAGGGGCAGGCGGAACGGCTCATGCCTATTTTGTTCAGTATTGTGGGCATTGGTCTTGCGGAGTGGTTTTTTTGGCGGCTTTCTTTTTATTCCATGTGCATTGTGGAAAGTCGTGGGATGAAGGAAGTTGCAGACGCTTGTTTTGAGCACCTGCATAAGCACTCCACTAACTTTTTCAACAATCAGTTTGTGGGTTCTTTGGTCAAACGAGTGGGACGGATGGCGCGGAGTTTTGAAGACATTTTAGATCAAATTTTTTATGATTTTTATACTTTGAGTTTGCGCATTGTGATTGCGGTGGTGGTTTTGTTCACGCTTAATTTTTGGCTGGGATTTTCTATTTTGGTTTGGGTCTCTATTTTTGTGGGACTGCATTTGTGGATTTCTTCGTACAAACTCAAACGCTATAACCTTCCTAAAGCGGAGGCAGATACGCGGCTTACCGCTCAGCTTGCCGATAGCATCACCAATAACAGTACGATCAAACTTTTTGCTAACTTTAAATATGAGCGGAGCCGATTTGCGGAGGTGACGCAGGACTGGTCCTCTAAAATTCGGGCGGCATGGTTTTTTAATAATCATGTGGAGGCGGTGCAATTTCTTTTTATGTTGAGCTTGGAATTTTTAGTTTTTTACCTCGCCATTTTGGAGTGGAAAACCGGGTCTTTGACCGTGGGGCATTTCATACTTTTGCAAAGTTATCTTTTAGAATTGTTCTCACAACTCTGGGGCTTTGATCGATCGCTCCGTCGGTTTTATGAAAGCTTGGCGGATGCCGAAGAAATGACGGAGATTTTGCAAACTCCAATTGAAGTGGTGGACAAGCCACGGGCTAAAAATTTGGTGATGAAAAAAGGAGCGGTGGATTTTGATCGCGTGTCGTTTTCCTATACGGATGATATTGATCAAAGTGTGATCAAACAGCTTTCTTTTTCGGTGAAACCGGGCGAGCGGGTTGCACTTATTGGACTTTCGGGTGGAGGGAAAACCACGCTCATTAAACTCCTTTTGCGTCTTTTTGATTTGGATGGAGGGCGCATTCTTTTGGATGGGCAGGACATTGCTCAAGTGACTCAAGACAGCTTGCGAAAACAAATTGCTTTGGTGCCACAAGATCCGGTTTTGTTCCACCGATCACTCATGGAAAATATTCGTTACGGGCGGCTTGAGGCGACCGATAAAGAGGTCATTACGGCGGCGAAACTGGCGCATTGCCATGAGTTTATTTCCAAGTTGCCCAAGGGCTACCAAACTTTTGTTGGGGAGAGAGGCGTTAAACTTTCGGGTGGGGAGCGGCAACGCGTGGCCATTGCCAGAGCTATTTTATCTCAGACCAAGATTTTGGTTTTGGATGAAGCCACTTCGAGCTTGGATTCGGAATCCGAAAAAATGATTAAGGACGCGCTCAAAGTTTTGATGAAGGGAAAAACGGTTTTTGTGATTGCCCATCGTTTGTCCACTGTGGTGGACATGGACCGCATTTTGGTTTTGGAAAAAGGGCAGATCGCGGAGGAAGGCACTCACAAAGATTTGATCAAAAAGAAATCCGGTATTTACAAAAAACTCTGGGATTTGCAGGTGGGTGGGTATTTGGAGTAGTGGGGATTGCCAAATCCGTAGGCGGCATGGTAATCTCACCCTCTATTTTTGTAAGCTCGTTTTTATGTCAGCAGAAAAGGAAGGAAGTACGGACGGTTATGAAGTTGACTCCCGTTTGGTGGATTACAAAGAAATGTACGATAGGTGGTCTCTTGATCGCAAAGGGCAAGTACCTTGGTCCGTTGTGCAAGCTAGACTTTTACACGGAAATAACTTGCAGATAGCTCATGCACTACGACAACCTGTTTTATTTGGATTTGATAAACGGGGGAATCCACTGGTCGCAGACGAAAGCGTTAGGCCAGCTCTGACGAACCGAGAAACGAGTTATGCTGGGGCAAGAAGCGCCGTTGTAAGAGATGGGCATCAAATGTTTCCCCCATTACTACCTGCGAATCCTCCTGGTCGGAGCTTGAAACTTCCCGATTCTGTTTGGCTCCTTTACAGTCAAACTCAAGGTTTGTTTGCAAGTGCCGATGGTTTGCAGTGGGCAGCAAAATCATCTGAAATTAGACAATTTGAAGAGTTTATTGGAGGTCCATTTGTAGGACCACCCAGGAGGATAGGCCATCGTGTATCCTCATTTTTGGACTCTGGGCCCCAGAATCTTTCTTGTGCTTTTGTCATCAATTTTGCCTATGGGGATCCTGGCCATAGTGACTTTACCTATGTAACTGAGGGGGGTGAGTACGATGGAATAGAGCGAGGTGTTCGTCGTATGTTTAGACTCGTCTAGCTCTTCTTCAATAGCACTGCGTAGCTTTTTCGGTTTTGCCACAAAAAGGTAAGATTGAGGAGGAGAAGCACATTGCCCATAACTGCGCCGCCGGTGAAAGGGCCTCCGTCCAGCACCCAGTGGAAAGCCACAATGTTAACCGTGATGGGGAGAATGAGCAGTGCCACCAGTGCCATTCGGTTCGCGATGGTGAGGCCGATGGCGACGGCGAAAATCAGTGCAATGAGCAAGGGGATGTATTGAGCCTCCGTTAATGCTTGGATGAAATTGAAGGCCTTTTCGGTGCTGTACATGTCAGCTGTTGGCTCCGGAAAAACGCCCAGGGTTCCCAGAATGGGCATGAGCATAATGAGGACGAGTAAAACTCTGCCGAGGATGGTGAGGATTTTTTTCATATTCATAAACGGAGTGGATAAGAATGAGACCAGTCTAACAAGACCCTTTGAATTAGCAAGCGGGACTCGTTAGAATTGGGGTATGGACATCAAAATTCACGAATCATGGAAACGGCACTTGGGTGCAGAATTTGAAAAGCCCTACTTTAAAGACTTGGTGGAATTTGTCCGTGCGGAGTACGCTGTGAAGAAAGTTTTTCCGGCACCTGCGAATATTTTTCGTGCCTTTGAACTGTGTCCGTTTGAAGAAGTTAAAGTTGTGATCTTGGGCCAGGATCCGTACCACGGACCGGGGCAGGCGAATGGACTGTGTTTTTCTGTGAATTCGGGTGTGCAAATGCCGCCGTCGCTCCAAAATATTTTTAAGGAAATTCAGGCGGATTTGGGTGGGATTCTCCGCACGGAGGGTTGTTTGGATGACTGGGCGCGGCAGGGGATTTTGCTCCTCAATGCCACGCTCACGGTGCAAGCGCATCAAGCGGGTTCGCATCAAAAAAAAGGTTGGGAACCCTTCACGGATGCGGTGGTGGAAGCCCTTTCGCGCGAAAAAGAAAATTTGGTTTTTATTTTGTGGGGGAGGTACGCGCAAGAAAAAGGCGCGCGCATTGATGCGAGCCGGCATTTGATTTTAAAGGCGGCGCATCCTTCGCCCCTCTCCGCGTACAGTGGATTTTTTGGAAGCAAACCGTTCAGCAAAACCAACGCCTATTTGCAACAGCACGGGAAGGAAGCGGTGAAGTGGGCTTAATCAGTGAACGAGAAGCTTTCAAGAAAGTGAGCGAAAGCCTCAGGCTCGCCGGTGGGTTCTACTAGCACGATATCATAAATGAGTCCGTTTTCTCGCTCCATCATGATGGTGTCAAAAAGGCCAAACGCATTACTGGACCAAGTGTAAGCGGTTTCTCCATCCAGTTGAATTTCTTTGACAGGGCTAACTCTGGAACCCCAGCGAGTGTCGTCACTCATGATCCATTCTTCAAATGTTAAACCTTCTTGCTCGTATTCATATGAAGTGGGGGTGTTCACGGTAATATTTAAATCCCATCGCCAGTACTCAGTTCCGTCATGGAGCTCCGCCTCTTTTTTGCGCTCCATTGAAACTGCTCCTAGGCTGTTGCTACATCCTTCGGTATCGATCTCCCAGTCTTTGGGGAGCTCAAATGAAAAATCATATTCTTCAAAGGTCACCAATTGCCAGCTTTCGTTTAAAATTTCTGTTGTGGCGCCATCTTCGGTACAGGGGATGGTCTCTGTGATTTCATCACTGATTTTACTCTCTTCCACTTTAATCTCTTCTTCCTCTTGCACGGTTTCCCATACGCTGTCGATCTCTTGCTCAATGATCAATACATCTTCTTCCAGCTCCTCAATTTTTTCATTTTGATATTGTATGAACAGCATACCGCCCACGAGAGTCGCGAAGGCAAGAATGAATTTAACTTTTGAATTGAGCTTGGTTTCTTCGTTAGTGATTTTGTAGACCAACCAACTCACGCCAAAAAGAACGAATGAGATTAGTACGGTGTGTAAAATTTTGATGATTAACGGATACTGATAATTGTATTCTCCACTGCCAACAATAAGGATGGCTGCGATGAGCGCCACAAGATATGCGATGAAGGGATTGTTTTTGAGATCAACGATTTTCATGAGGCTGTTTGTGAAGAAGGGTATGCGTATTGTGACGCAGGATCTTTACAAAACTTACACACCAATCTTGTCTCGTCCGCCCATGTAAGGCCGTAGCACTTCCGGAATGGTGATGCTGCCGTTGGCATTTTGGTAGATTTCCAAAATGGGAATGAGAATGCGGGGGGAGGCGATGCAGGTGTTATTGAGAGTGTGCACAAATTGCATTTTGCCGTCCTTGTCTTTGTAACGAGTGTTGAGGCGGCGAGCCTGGTAATCCAGGAAGGTGGAACAAGAATGGGTTTCACCGTAACTTTCGCGAGAGGGCATCCAAGTTTCGATGTCGTTTTTGTAGTATTGGCCTTGTCCCATGTCTCCGCCACAAACCGCTACCACGCGGTAGGGGAGCTTGAGGTCCTGCAAAACTTCCTCAGCATTTTTTAGGAGAAAAGCGTGCATTTTTTTACTTTCTTCCATGTCATTTTTACACAGGACCACTTGTTCGATTTTTTGGAATTGGTGAATGCGGTAAAGCCCGTGTGTGTCTTTTCCGTAAGTTCCGGCTTCACGACGGAAACAGTTGGAATAGCCCGCGTAGAGTTTGGGTAGTTCATCTTCTTTCAAAATTTCGTCGCTGTGGTAAGAAGCCACGGCCACTTCGCTGGTTCCAATCAAATATTTTTCATCGCGTTCCATGGTGTAGGCTTGTTCCTCTCCGCCCGGAAAATATCCGGTGCCTTCCATGGCCTCACGGTTCACCAGGAGCGGGGGAAGGAAGGGGGTGAAGCCTTTGGCCACGAGTTTATTGAGGGTGTATTGCAAAATGGCGAGTTCCAAAAGCATGCCGTCATTCTTTAAAAAGTAGCTTCGACTTCCGCCGATTTTCACTCCTCGGTCGATGTCCACAAGGTCCAGGTCTTTGCCCAGGGTCATGTGATCTTTAGGCTTAAAATCAAATTTTGGAAGTTCGCCCCAGGTGTAAAGTTCCACATTTTCCGTGTCGTCTTTGCCCTCGGGAGCATCGGGAGAAATGAGTCCCGGAGCGCGGAGCATGAGGGCTTTCCATTCGGTTTCCACTTCATTCAAAGCTTCGCTCACGGTTTTTTCACTGTCCCCTTGAGCGCGCATTTCGGCAATGGCTGCTTGCTTTTCTTCGCCGCTGAGTTTTTGGATTTTGTCGGAAGCCTTGTTTTTTTCTGCGCGAAGTGTGTCTAGTTCAGCCTGTAAACTGCGGCGTTTTTCATCGACTTCAATAAATCGATCCACGGCAAAATCGATCCGTTTTTTGCGAGCCGCTTCACGGACGAGTTCAGGATTTTGGACAATGAATTTTGGGTCGAGCATTTTTTGCAAACTTAAAAAGTGCTGAGAGGATAGCGCGAAAGGAGGGATTAGACAAGAAGAGGTGCCAGCTTCATTAGATCCTTCAGTTCGAGTTCCTGAAGAAAGGGAGCCATGAGCCCTAAAGCACGGAAACAATGAACCCATTCTTCTTTGAGTTCAATTTGTTCTGAACGGCAGAAGTCAAAAAATTCTGTTACATTCTGATTTAGGCTTGCCAGGCTTACTTTTTCACTGCCATGGCGTTGAAGCCAAACATTAATTTTATCTTTGAGGTCGGGATGAGCACTTTGCTCTATGATGGATGCCAAAAAAAGACCTAAAGCCATGGGTTTTGAAGCCAAGGGGTTAATCAATTTTTTAAATAAATTTCGTAAGTTGGTGACGGCTTCCGTGCTTAGCTGACCTAGGTTCCCTGGGTCGATCCAAACAATGGACGCGGAGGTCGGCCCCGATTTTCTTTGGATGATCATGTTCCCTGGATTTAAATCGGCATGGTAAGACTTGCCACTTAGTATGAGTCTTAAGTTTGCTAAGGCTACTTCCTTTTTCAAAGCTTTTGGGTCCAGTCCCAGCTTCCCAATTGCACCATCGTCATCAATTGAACAGCCTTTAATCAACTCTAAGATCAAAGCATCTTCGCTCTGAGTGACAGGTTGATCAGCACTATCCAATAGGCCTCTTTTCACTAGAGGTGTGCGGATTCCTTCGATCCGTTCTATATGCAAACCCGCGTTTAAGCTCTCGTAATTGTTTCGTTCATTCCCCATGGAAAGCTCCTCTTTTATTTGCTGCTTAACAATGGTTGCCAGATTAGTAGGTAGGCTGATTGGAAAGAGCCTTTTCCCTGAATGAGTGGCAGTATTAAAGTGCTCAACCAACGAAGCCAGGACTTGAGCATCCTCCTCCAGTTCCAAATCCAACCAGGAGTGGATTTTTTTATAAGCGACCCTTTCTCCGGAATGTAGTTCTGCTTCATATACGGCTGCCATGGATCCCTCCGCAATTTTCCGTCCGATTTCTTTTAAAGGACTTCTTCCCCCAAAGGCTTGATTGGAGAGTTCATAGACCAAAACCTTATCAGCGTGTTGATTTTGATCGGATAATTTTCTAAAAGCGTGTCTCCACTCTTCCGGCAAATCTCTGACTTGTGTGGCGATGTACTGTCCTGCTTTAATCATTATGCCTCCGTATGCTTGCATGATGGATGCCAATGCTTCCGGAACGGAGTGGATATTATCTGAGGTCATTAATGTCCAAATATCGTGAAAGATAGCAGGAAGTTTTTCTTGTGGACATGTCAGAAGAAATACATTTAGTAAGGATTTACAGGCTTGTCTTCCATTCTCATCCAACTGATTGGTAACTCCTTCTTTTCTGTCTACAAGCAATCGTACAACTTCTTGAACAAACTTCTCTTTTCGTTTCCCATTCATTGCTCCTTTTGGAGCAATAAGTAGCTCGGTTAATAGATTGATGCGATCTTGCTTTGAGAAGCTCACGCCAGCGCGCATTGCCTCCTCTAAGTTTATTCCTAAAGAGAGCTCGATCATCACTCCGAGTGAGGGTTTGCTCAGGAGGAAGTCATCGAGTTCGTACCCTTTTGCAAACTTTAATGACTGTTCTTTTAAGTTGCCATATAAGGCTTGTATGCGGTACGGGGTTACCTTCTTGAACTCATAAATGTTTTCTTCCAAGTATAAATTGGTGGCTTTGAATAAAAAGCGTCTCTTGCCGAGCAAATAGAGTAATATTTCTTCACGGTCGAGGCTATCGACTTTTTCGATGGTGTCCATCAGTGTTTCAGTTCGCACTACAGTTTGTCTTTTTCTCTTTTCTGTGGATAAGAGTGCGGGTGTTTGATAGAGCTTGGACAGTGCTAAGGTGTCCTCCTCTGTCTGTGCTTGGTCAATGAGTGTGCGAAGCTTTTCATCCCTTTCTGCACAAGGGTATGGGAAGCAAGAGATCAACTCTTTCAAGGCTCGATTTGCTCTTAAGTGAGGTGGAACTTCAGCTAAAACTTCATTTAAGTAAGTTTCATCAAATGGGATTATGCACTGATCCTTTAGTTCCCATAAACGAGAGGAAGCGGCAAGTATAAAAATAGGATTCTTAAAATGTCGCGCAAAACGTGTCAACAGGTTGGGATCTTCAAGGGCTTGAATTTTGGTCACTACTGTTTCAATCTCGTGGGTATAGTGAATGGTGGGCCACCCCACAGAGCGCATGAGCCAGAGATCTCGCTCCAAACATTGACTTGAATAGCATCCCACCAAATAATCAATCGCTTCTGTACCCGTTTTTGTTAACCAGTCTTTATAATGGGAACTAAACTCCCAAAATAAATCTTCCACAGCGAAACCAACTGAACTTAAGGATTCAGTGTAAGGAACAGCACGCCGTTTTGTGCCAGAAAAATAGGCTAGAGCTGTTTCTTCACCCAAAGCACCCACCATCATTCTCGGATCTTCCCAAAAATTGAGATCTGAAATTTCATGGTCGCCAAGTGTGGCTCGTGCAGCCACATTAAAAGCCCTCCTTTTCATTTGTTCGTCAAAAAATGCACTTGCTTCACTCTCGTTTGATAATGCATGAATGGTGTCGTGTATTGTTTTGATCCAATAATCGTGGAGATCTACCACATCAAACTCTATTCCTTGTTCTTTTAAAATCTCTTCGACTTCGTCTTTCGGTTTCCCAATTAAGAGCTGAGCTGGGATCCGAACCACAAAATATTCGTGTTTGTTTTTTTCAATTTGGATTGAGTCTCCGTTGGAAACAAGGACGATTTTCCCTAAGAAGGACTTCTTCCCCTCTTGTATGCGTACAGAAAAGTTTGAAGAATAGAGGGGGCGTGGCGCGGTTGACCTAGGAGAAGCAATTTTTCCTCCGGTATAACTCAATTGCCAGTCTTTATTCAAGTACATTGTGCCAAAAAATTCCTCCGCGATGAAGCCGTAACGCGATAGTTTTTCTTCAAACCACTGTCTATCCTTCGCTTTTAATAGTTCGCGCGCCGCATCGTGGGCAATGTACGGGAAAAATACTCCATTATTCCTGTAAAAATTTTCAGCGAGATCTAAAAGTGGATCAAAATCAGGCTCTTTGCTTAAGTAGACTTCGACCAGAATGGCCATTACTCCGTAAACCATTCCAGGCACTTTGCTTACGCCTTTACCTCTGGACAAGCACCGTTTTGGGTCTAGGTTCATGAGTTCTAATAGGTCTTGAGGGCTCAAGGCTTGCAATTGTTCTCTTATGTCATCCTGTTCAACTTCATCAAAAGCAGAAAGCATTGCGGCACGCCACCATTCATCCTTGAGGTTGGAAGTTAAGCCCTCGACATTCACATTTGAAGCGAAAATGCCGCTGGATAGAGTGGGGTCATCGTAAACGATGTCTTTAGGGTTGATGTAATCATTACCACTAAGGTGGAAGTTCATCCATCGGGTAGGTATTTCCCACTCCACGCGTTTCCGATGAAAATCTGAATGTTTTGCGGGTGATAATGTGTGTTTGGGATCGTAGCGGAGTGTGCTGGAATAAAACGCTCGTCGTAAACGCTTAAGCTGCTGAAGGCGACGGGTGGTCATGGGATGGGTACTAAGAAGAGAACTGAAGACGATAGTTTCGGCTGCTTTAAGAGCTTTTCCTTGTTCCGAATCGAGTATTTCGTGGGCGTCGATTACACATTGTGGGTCTACCCCTAATCTAGTCATCAAGTACACAGACAGTCGATCTACGCAGTACTCTTCTTCATAGCTATCAATGTGGTTAAGAAGGAATTCTGTAGCTGCGCTTGCTATTTCGAGATGTTCTTTGTTCGAGAAAAACAGATGTGCCAATTCGTGAGCCAATACCCCCAATATTTTGTCATGTTCGTAGTTGAGTGAATGGATTAGGGATGAGGAAATGTAAACTGTGCGAGTGGTTTTTACGATGGATGCATTGGGTACATTATCTTCGTCTTCATAAACTCTTATATTTTGAATCAAACCTGGGTATCCTGCCACTTCACTCAGTTCATCCACTATCGATTTAAGCTCGGTTAATATCGGGTGATCTTCTCTTAACACCACGCTAAAATTTCTGACATTGGCATCGAACCCTTCACCTAAGACGCGGTCTTCATTTGATGGTTCTATGATGGGGAGTTCGGCAATGGGTGGGTAGGTCTTTTTTGCCGTGACACTCACCAAGGCTTCCTTAAAGGCAAGGTCAGATTGGACTTTAGTGAAATCTGTAGAATCTGGAGCTTGAGCTTGCTTACCCATTTCCTCCAAATGGGTGGGTTTCTTTTTATCACTCATTCATGCGGGATTAACTGCTGTGTGGCATCCCTTAATTATAGCATATTTTAAAAGGTTCCACAAACCTGTTTGTGCTGAGCACTTAATCTGTAAATAATGGCTACTTATTGTTCTTTCTCCTTATTTGCCTTTCTTTTCAACCTTAACTATGGGAAGTCGTTTCACCAAAACTTGTTTTCCCTCAAAAAGAATCTGCAGTTCAATGTTTTCCCAAGTCTCTATTTTAAGACCTTGAATGCCCCAAAAATGCATGTGAGAGATGAGTGGTTTTTCCACTTCCTTTTCCATGCTGGATTTTGCGAGCACCTTGTCTTCCTGCATCAGTGCGAAAGAAATATTGTGCTTTCCTTTTGGAATCAGAATTTTGGACACCACGAACATTTGAGGATGCATGGCCGGCACTTGTTCCGCCATGATGCGGTCAAAGATGCCCACCAAATTGACTTTTCCATCCATAGACATGGAGGCGTAGTCGCAGAACACGGCGTATTCAATGGGTTGGATGCGGACACTTTTTTTAGGTTCGTCGGGCATAGAGATTCTGTTAAAAGTTATTTAAAAATTATTCCTCCTTCTTGTCTTCTGGCTCCTCTCCCTTTTCATAGACCTTTACCTCCGGATCTTCGCTTGTAGCCGCACCTTCGCCCGCAGGGCCTTCAGCATCTTCAGCCCCTGGGGCACCTGCGCCGGGTTGGCTGTACATGCTGGCGCCGATTTTTTGGATTTCTTCGGCGAGGGATTCGTGCTTGGTTTTTAAGTCTTCGGGAGAAGTTTCGGCGTTGGCAAGGGCGTCTTTGAGATCTTTGAGCTTGGCGTCCACGCCGGTTTTTACATCGGCGGGTACTTTTTCACCCAAGTCTTTGAGTGTTCGTTCCGTTTGGGAAACCAGAGATTCCGCGTTCACTCGAATTTCCACACTGTCTTTCTTTTTCTTATCTTCTTCGGCAAATTTTTCCGCCTCTTCTTTCATCTTTTCAATTTCTTCTTTGGAGAGTCCGCCGGATCCGGTGATGGTGATGTGTTGGCTTTTCCCGCTGGCTTTGTCCACTGCTTTTACATGCAGGATTCCGTTGGCGTCGATGTCAAAAGACACTTCGATTTGAGGCACTCCGCGGGGTGCGGGAGGGATTCCGTCCAGTCCAAAATTTCCGAGCAATTTGTTGTCTGCGGCCATGGGGCGTTCCCCTTGAAAGACGCGAACATCCACGGATGGTTGGCTGTCTGCCGCAGTGGAAAACACTTGTGACTTGCTGGTGGGGATGGTGGTGTTTTTTTCGATGAGTTTGGTCATCACTCCTCCAAGCGTTTCGATTCCGAGAGAAAGTGGAATGACATCCAAGAGCAAAATATCTTTCACATCGCCCTGCAAAACTCCCCCTTGAATGGCGGCACCCAAGGCCACCACTTCGTCAGGATTGATTCCACGGTGAGGTTCTTTTCCAAAAATTTCTTTGGCTTTGGCTTGGACGGCGGGCATGCGGGTCATTCCTCCCACGAGCACCACTTCCGCAATATCGCTCACAAAAACTTTTGAGTCTTCAATGGCTTGCTTACACGGTTTGGTGCAGCGCTCCACGAGTTCCGCGGTGAGGTCTTCCAACTTGCTTCGGCTGAGTTTCATCACCAAGTGTTTTGGACCATTCTTGTCCGCGGTGATGAAGGGTAAATTGATGTCGGTTTCGTGTTGAGAGGAAAGCTCGATCTTTGCTTTTTCGGCCGCTTCTTTGAGGCGTTGCAGTGCCACATTGTCGCTTTTGAGGTCGATGCCTTCTTGTTTTTTGAATTCATCAGCGAGGTAATCCATGAGCACCATATCAAAATCATCTCCTCCCAAAAAGGTGTCTCCATTGGTGGACAGCACCTGGAAAACGCCGTCTCCCAATTCCAAAATGGAGATATCAAAAGTTCCTCCTCCAAGGTCGAATACGGCAATCTTCTTTTCACCCACATGTTTGTCCAGACCATAAGCCAGAGCGGCCGCGGTGGGTTCGTTGATGATTCTTTCGACTTTGAGACCGGCAATTTCTCCCGCATCTTTTGTGGCTTGTCGTTGAGAGTCGTTGAAGTAAGCGGGCACGGTGATGACCGCTCGAGTGACCTCTCCGCCCAGATATTTTTCTGCGTCGGCCTTCACTTTTTGCAAGACCATGGCAGAGATTTCTTGAGGTTGTTTTTCTTCACCGTCGAGCACAATCACAGCCTCCCCATTTTTTCCTTTTTTCACTTCAAAAGGGAAGCGGTCGGTGATTTTTTTCACTTCGTCGTATTTGCGACCGATGAGCCGTTTTGCGGAGAAAATGGTGTTTCGTTCATTCATCACCATTTGGCGTTTTGCAGGTTCACCCACGAGTCTTTCTTTGTCCTTTATCGCCACAATAGAAGGGGTGGTTTGCTTGCCCTCGCTATTGGCGATTACGGTGGGTTCACCACCTTCCATTACTGCAAAACAGGTGTTGGTGGTTCCAAGGTCGATTCCAATGATTTTTGACATAGGTTTTTGAATTAATGTGCGCCGCGCGCGTGTTAAAATTAGCACTCACTATATTAGTGTGCTAATGGTCTAGCGTCAAGGGCGAAATTTTATTCGGGGAGAATGCGGGTTCCTCTAACGCTTCTTCTCACTTCATCACTTGCGCCTGGCACTTCTCGTAAGGCTGGATCAAGGTTAACGCGCCCACCTTCACCGTAGTCCACCCTTGGACCTTCCGATCTGCTGCAATCCATGCCTTCGAAATTTTCTCTGTGCAGCCGACTCCTGTCTTCCTCAGTCAATTCGTGGTTGTAGTGCTCTCTAAAATCTACCAAATTCGGGTCTTCAAGTGGATTGTATGCCATCTTTTTGTGGTTTATTGATTAGTGGTGGATTCCGTCGTTCTCCCCACGCTTACTTTGGCGGGGCGGATGGTTTTTCCTTTGAAAGAATAGCCTTTTTCGAAGATTTGGACAACGGTGCCGGTGGGGCCTTCCTCTTCCATGAGGACTTCGTGGATTTGTGGGTTGGCGGGGATTCCGGCTTGGTCAATCACCTGGAGCCCGAGCGAAGCGAGGGCGCTCATGAGGTTGCTTTCAATACCTTGGATGCCTTTTATCCATTCCTCTTCTTCCAGATCTTCCGGCACCAATTCAAAGGCGCGAGCAAAATTATCTAAAGCTGGAAAAATGGCTTCCAAGAGTCTTGCGTTGGCGAAGACTTGGAGCTCACTGCGTTCTTCTTCGGTGCGCCGTTTGAAGTTTTGCAAGTCCGCTAAAGCTCGTTTGGCGGTCTCCGTCATTTCGTTCAAATCGGCCTGAACTTTGGCAAGTTCTTCCTGTAATTTTAGGAGATCGTTTTGAGTGGTGTCGTCTGTCATAGTTGATTGCTTTCTAAAAGGTTACGGACTTCGGTAAGGATGGCGGTGTTGTAGGCATAGGGCATCCGTTTGGGGCCAATGATCCCAATGGCGCCCACATAGCCATCGTATTCGTAGCTTGCAACAATGAGGGAGCAACTGTCAATTCCCGGTAAAATATTTTCTTCACCAATCAGGATTTTTGGCTCATGCTCCACCCCTAAGCTTTTTATGCCCAATAGAAAATGATCACGATCTTCAATCACTTCCATCACTTGGCTCGCCTTGAGCGGGGATTCTAAAAATTCCCGTTGGCGGAGCATTTTTGAAAAGCCCATGAAGAAAGTTTTGCTGCTGTCCGGAATGGTGGCAAAGACCATGTTGGGAGTGGCCTGGGAGAGGAGTCCCACCGCATCGTGTACCCGTTGTTTTGCCGTGGCGGCCCTGGCTTGGTCTCGTAAGCCGGAGAGCGTTTGGTGGGCAAGAACCTTGGCACGGTCAAAATCCGCCAGTTCATCCACATAAAAACGATATCCTTTATCCGTGGGTACGCGCCCGGCGGAAGTGTGGGGCTGCATGATGAGACCCTGTTCCTCAAGCTCGGCCATATCGTTGCGTACGGTGGCCGGACTCACTTTAAAATTGTACGAAAGAATGATGGTTTTGGACCCCACCGGTTCCGCCGTTTGCACAAAATGGTCGATGATGGCGCTTAGGATTTGATTTTTTCGATCTTCAGACATAGGGGCTTAGTTTAGAATGAACTTAGTGAGAAGAGCTGCTTGCCTTTAACTTAGCTCATGGCCGGGGAGGATTCAAGTGAGGCTCTTGATCTTTTCTTAAAATGATCTATAATATCTCAACCATGCAAACAACAGTAGAAGACATTAGTTCCAATGATTTGGCTCAGGATTGTCCCTGGGCTGCCGTTCATGCGCAAACCCTGGCACGAGCCGGTAATCGTGTGGATTTGGATGATGGTTTGTGCTCTCGAGACGCCTTGCGAGCTTTACCCCCCGGTTTTTTGTTGGCGTGGGATGTACGGGGATTTACCAAAGCTTTGGAGGCCTTGCCTCCAGAACAGCAGGTGGACTTGGCGCGAGCCATTTATGGCGAAGCGCTGAGATTTAATGCGTTAGGAGATTTGAGAATGCTTCAGCCGGTGGCGGGAGATGCAGCCTTGTATTTTTTGCCTGAAGAAAAAGAAAATCAGTTGAAAGGCCTTGTAGAAGCTTTGCGAACCATGAAGATCGATTCTCCAGGCGTTCCGCTTCCTGTCCGTGCGGCACTTGTTCATGTTGATGAAAGAGCAGTAGTGGTCGGGTCTTTTTTTGGGCCCAAAGATCCAAGCACGGGAGTTCAATTGGGGTATGGTGCCGTGATGGGGCCCGGAATCACTCGCTTGAGTTCCATTCTTAGGAATGCGGACGAAGAAGTGAGGGTTTCTAAGCCAATAGTGCCAGGGCTTCCTCTTCCTATTGAGGTTTTTTCTGAAGGATACGAACAAGGAGATCCTGCTGATGACCGTTTGCGTCCTTTGGTGGCCCCACAATTTCCGATGAAGCCTTATAACCATGTGCTCTTGCATGCAAAGGGAAGAGTGGACCTTAAAGATCCTTTGCATTCCGCTGGCTTGGGATTGGATTTGTTTGAAGCGCTCCGTGCATCCCGTCGAATAGAACATGAAGTCGAAATGACTCCTTTGAAACAGGATGATGGGGTTTTGCATATGGCCCTTACAGGGGGGAATTCTGTATCAAGAGAAAAAGCTTTTCATACCTTCCTTGCTTATCTGGAGGAGAGTTTGGGGAGTCGAGGTATTGGTCTCCAGAGTGCCCATGCTCATATTCCAAAACCCCTTTCTGTGAGAATGGGGTTTGGAATCCAGGATGGTATTGGGCCTCAGCTTGCTCGAATGGTTCACGCTCTTAAGGGTAAAGCTCGTTAAGAACTGAGTCAGGCCCTTTGATCCAAGGTGAGCATGCTTTCAATTACAGGTACTATCACTTCGGTTTGCAAGAGGCTTTCTGGGCCATCGATGATCGGGAAAATGTACTGAGGCATGTAGTAAGTTTTTCCATTTTGGAAATCTGTCACACTGCCGTACACGAGCGTTGGAGTGCCAATGGAAACTTCAATAGTTTCTATGCCTTCCATGGAATCAAAAGGAAAGCTCCCTCCCAAGCTTGCCGCATCTAAAATGGCTTGGTTATTTTGTGCGGTGGCATATTCTGAACTTAGATATTCGGGTGCATGGAGCCAAAAGGACAAGACTTCTTTTTGACTCATGTCTATGGATACAAAGAAGAGCATAGGATCCAAGGCTTCGTTTACAATCTGGTTGCAATTCATGGTCACTACCTTTTTTCCTTCTTCGTAATACCATTTGCGTTGCTCGGATAAATTCAAATCTAAGTCGTGTTCTTTCAAAAACTCATCCAAAATGATATTCAAAGCATCTTCACTCAAGACCTCTTCATCAGAAATCGGATCAGCAAGGCTGCAGTTTTCTTCGGTGCAGGATTCAAGTGCTTGAACATAGCTTGGGCTCTCTAGAGTGATGTTCCCAAATCCAAAGGTTTCTTCGCTTCTTCTCCAATCTCCAAGGCCTTTGCTTTCAAGGTAAGTATTGGTTTCTTCGGCTGTCATGGCTATTGGGGCGTACACCGGCATGGTTTCGGACAAAGAAGGAAGGTCGCCCCCGGTGTAATTGAAGCTGTAGTTTATGGTTTGGGCTTCACCGCCGCCTCCAAAACCATTTGAAATTTGGAATGAAAGAGGGCCAAAAGCATTGGGATCCAGGCTGACTGCGAAGTCCTCGAAGGCGATATCGGTAGAATTTTCTTCTTTGCTTAGTTGCATGGCAACAAAGGGTGTGAGTATTAGGAGCAGAGCAAAGCCTGCGAATACAGTGGGTTTCATGAAAAATAATTGTGAAAAAGAATAAGGGGATTTGATGCGTTGATAGAGGTTTTTTTGGAAAGACTTGTCCCAAGCCACTTTTGGTTTTGAGGCTTTTAGAAGCGCTTCCAATTTTTCCTGAGGATTTTTATTCATAGTTTCTTAATTGTGTTAAGGCTCTTGAGTAGGTCATCTTGAGGCTCGCTTCACTTTTACCTGTAATTTCTGCGATTTCTTGGTAAGAGAGCTCGTCCCAGAGTCGCATAAGAATGAGGCTCCGCGCATCTTTGGGTAGAGTGCTCAACAGTGCCCTCAACTCTTTATTTTCTTCGTTGGCAATGATGCTTTCAAGAATCATTTCTTCGGAAGGGACTTCTTCTGCCGCTTCCAAGTCTACCGAGGCTCGCGTTTTTCTAAAATGGTCGATAAGTGTGTTTCGAGCAATGGTGTAGAGCCATGTTTTAACGCTGGCTTTTGTGGGATCAAAATGCTCAAAGTTCTCAAATCCTTTTAAGAAGGTTTGACTGGTGAGATCTTCCGCTGTTTGTCGATCATTTACTCGATAGTAAATAAACGAATAAATTTTAGGGAAGAGATCTTGGTAGTGCGCACTAAATGTTTGCATGTTCAATTTGGAATTCCACTGCATTATACGGTGGGCGCATCAAAAGGTAACAAGAATCTTTAAGCTTCTCGGCTCGCCATGTAGGAGGCAAGGTCTAGGCAGCGGACGGAATAGCCCCATTCGTTGTCGTACCAAGCAAGGATTTTTACGAGATTGCCTTTTTTGCCGAGCACTTGAGTTTCGAGCGAATCGAAGATGCTGGAACGGGGATCCATTTTGAAGTCGGCGGAAACCAGTGGAGCTTCGCAGTAACCTAGGATGCCTTTCATCTCTCCTTCGGATGCGGCTTTCATGGCGGCATTCACTTCTTCGGCGGTCACTTCACGGTCGAGTTCTGCGGTGAGGTCCACCAAAGAAACCACGGGGGTGGGAACACGAATCGCGATGCCATGGAATTTGCCCGTGAGCTCCGGCAGCACCAGTCCGATGGCTTTTGCGGCTCCGGTGGAAGTGGGAATCATGCTGAGATTGGCGGAACGGGCCCGGCGCAAATCTTTGTGTTCGTTGTCGAGCAGATTTTGGTCGTTGGTGTACGAATGGATGGTGGTCATGAGGCCTCGTTTCACTCCAAATGTTTTGCTGAGCACCTTTGCAACCGGCGCGAGACAGTTGGTGGTGCAGCTGGCGTTGGAAATAATGAAATCTTTTGAAGGGTCGTAGTCGGTGTGGTTCACGCCCATTACCAGGGTGTGGTCGATTTCATCTTTTGCCGGAGCGGAAATCATGACGCGCTTTGCGCCTGCTTTTAAATGTTTTCCTGCTCCTTCTTTTGTGGTGAAGGCTCCGGTGCATTCAATCACCAAATCGATATTGAGGTCCTTCCAGGGGAGTTGTTCAGGGTCACGGTTTTGGACGAGCGTTACTTCTTGCACTTTGCCATCGGGGTGGGTGATGACGAGTTTGCCGGGCTCTCCTTTTACTTCCATGGGGAGAATCCCGTAGCTAGAATCATATTTGAGCAAGTGTGCGGTTTGCACGGGGTCGCCCAAATCGTTTACGGCGACAATATCAATTTTGGGATCCATTAAATTGGCGCGAAAGACCATGCGTCCTATTCGGCCAAAACCATTTATGGCAACTCGCATTGGGGAAGGAGGTTAGTTGATCGCGCCCAGTATAATGACTGAGAAGGGCTTAGGGAAGTCGTAAAACTTCCGGGGGTTCACGGTGCTGTTGAGCGATGCTCATGTAGTTGGAAAACAACCACTTCTCTTCTTGGGAGCCGTCTTGCAGCGTGGTCTTAACTTTCCACGCCATTTGTCCGATTCCCAGTTCTCCCACAGCGGCCCGACTTTCTTCCGTTTGATTGCTGGCGGTGTAAGGGCCTATGAACTCGGTGCTGCGTCCATCGTCTTCTCCAAAAAAGCGTACAACGGCGTCTTCATCTCCTTCTTCTTGGGCCACCATCAGTATAGTGTTGGGCGTGTTGTTCACGAACTTCAAGTCTTGTTCGCCGGGGAACACGGTTGCGTCAATCCCGTCTCCATAATCCTCATAATAAATAATGTAGAGACTGTGGTTGCGTTGCTCGGTGATTTCCAGGCCCGCGTCCAACGCGGCACGATAAATGGTGGTGGAGATTTGGCAGACGCCACCCGCGGGCGCTCGCTCCAACTGGGTGCCTTTAAAAATGGTGTAGGCCTGCTTCCATCCTCCATATTCAATGGGCCCGAGCCATTCAACATAAGAAAATTCGGCTCCCGGTGGGATAAGGATGGCGTTGAATTTTTCGTTCAGCGCTTTGCGAACATTGAAAGCACGATCCGGTGACGAGCCACTGAATTTGGAACGGCCCTGTGCTAAAAGCTCCAGAGGACCCAGGTCTTTGCCCGTTTGATTGATGATTTTTCCCTCCACTTTTCTCAGCACGGCGGTGCTTTCATTTTCTCCTTTTTGGAGAGCGGCCTCAATCATTTGTTCCGTGAGGTTCTGCACTACTTCTCGTCCATCCACGATTTTTCCCTCAAATTCCGCACGGCTGACCTTTGTTTCATCAGCGCTCAGGAGCGTCATGTTTTCTGCGGGCTCCGCCACCTGCGCGTTGAGCGAATCGATCATAAAGTCCATGAACTCCGTGGAAAAGTTCAGCCCTGTGCCTTGCTCTGTTTTTGTGAGGATGATGTCTTTGCTCTGAGCGGGGAAGGCGTAAGATGCTTCATCCACTTTAATGTGAAAGCCTTCGGTGAGTAGTTCTTGAATGAGTGATTCTTGGCTTTTCAAATCCTCTGTTTGAATGGGGGTGTGTTCCTCTTCTATGGAAAGAAGACTCACAAAGGCCTCGTTGAAAGCGGGGAAGGAGGGTGAAATCTCTTCTTGGCCACTTCCCTTCACACTTGTACCAAAGAAAAGCACGGTTAGGAGGACAAGGCTCAAGGATGCGGAAAAAAGTTGTTTTTGCATGGAGTGGTGGTGAGCCTAGCTTAAGAGATTTTCTGTCTAGGAGCAACTTTTGGTGTAGAATTCGCCTATGAAAGAAAGAGATCAAACTTTATTGGATGCGGTTAAGGCGCTTCATCAAGGCTTGGTGGTGGCGCATGCCACCGAAACTTGTTATGGCCTTGCGGCGGATATTTTTCAAAAGGTGGCACTTGAGAAGCTTTACTCTTTAAAGAAGATGCCGCGGGATAAACCGGTGAGCGTTTTGGTGCGAGATTTGGAGGAGGCGGAGCGGTATGGCGAATTTTCCGCCGTGGCGATTGAGCTTGCGCTCAAGTATTGGCCCGGACCCCTCACTATTATTGTGCCGCGCAAGGTTGCTTTGCCCAAGCTGGTGAATTTCGGTCAATCTACCGTGGGTTTTCGCGTGAGTTCCAATAAAAAGACCCGTCAGCTTTTGGAGGCTTTTGGAGGCCCACTCACCACAACGAGTGCCAATATTCATGGGCAGCCCCAGGCCTATTCCGTTCAAGAAATGCTGGATCAAGGACTCGTGCCTGATTTTGTTTTGGACAGCGGGCGCATTGGTGAAAATCCCCCTTCTACCATTGTGGAAGTGATGGGGGATGAGGTGCGAGTGGTGAGGCAGGGAGGTCTTAAGATTTAGCTTTCACCAACAACAGCACTCCTTCCGTTCCAAACATTACAAGGAGGCCGGTTACAATAAGTCCTGCGGTCATGATGAGCGCGGCTTTTTTGCGGGGGATGCCAAAGACGAAGGCGATGAGGGCGCCGGTCCAACCGCCGCTTCCTGGGGTGGGGATGGCAATGTATGTGAAGAGGGCTAGGTGGCCAAGCTCACTGATCCCTTTGGAATATTTAAGTTGAGTTCTTTTAAAGAGCCAGTCGAAGAAACGGTCAAAGATTTTGAAGTGTTTTCGAAGGACTAAGGCGATGGATTCTAAAAACACCAGCAAGAACGAGGCCATGGTGATGCAGCCGGTCGTGCCCGCCACAAAGGCGACCCAGGGGTTCATGTCCAAAACCGTTACGCCAAATATGATAGCTCCTTGCAACTCTGTGATGGGGAGCATGGCCATAAAGAACACAATAATGGGGTCCGGGATGACTTGAATGAGTTCAGAAAAAGGCATGAGGGGCTTGGCGAAGGTGGGCCTAATATGCTATACTTTTAGGATTAAATAAATACCAAATGGCTAGGATCACTAAAAAAAAGAAAAGTCCGTCTGCATACTTCTTTAGTATTGTGCTCACCGCTACCGCAGTGGTCTTTTTTTGGAGGGGAATTTGGGGGCTTACGGATGCATTCCTGTTTCCCAATAACTCTCTTTTGAGTTACGCCGTCTCCATAGGGCTGGGGCTCTTTATTTTGTGGGTTGATGACTGGCGTATTTCTGAATTGGAGCACCACTAGTAGGCTGAGTAAAGGCTCACCACCACTGCTTGTGTCTGGCGGTTTTTTGGGCTACAAAGCGGGCCCACTGTATAAAATTGTTATGCAATCACTTTCGCCGTTTAGCAAGCAAAACTTATTGAAAACTCTGACCCCCATTTAACAGGTTATTTTTTAGTAAATTGCGAGGACTTGTGCATAAGTTTTGTGTGCATCAAAACTGTCATTCTATACATTATTCTTGACGATTGTTTTGAGGGGGCCTAGCGTTGACTCACTTTCTTAATTCGTGCAAAAAACTTATTCAGGCACAGAAACCGCTCATCAGCCCGTCCTCCTCAAAGAGACGCTGGAGCATCTGAGCTTGAAACCGGGGCAGGTTGCCGTGGATTGCACGCTTGGACTTGGAGGCCACGCCAGCGAGATCTTAAAAGCCATTGGGCCAAAAGGATTTCTCTACGCCTTCGAGCGAGATGAAAGAAACTTGAAGCTTGCTGAAAAGCGGCTCTCAGCCATCGGAAAGAATTTTAAAATCTTTCACGATTCGTTCAGTTCTTTGAAAGATCGGCTCAGGGGGGAAGGGGTATCTCTCGTAGATGCTATTCTCTTTGATCTTGGACTCTCGTCCCCACATGTGGACGACGCCGACCGCGGTTTTTCTTTCTTAAAGGAAGGACCGCTCGACATGCGCTTTGATGCTTCAAGCGGTAAAACCGCTGCTGACCTGCTCAACTCTTCAACCGAAGAAGAGCTGGCCGACATCTTCTACCATTATGGTGAAGAACGGTTCTCCCGTAAGCTCGCCAAAGCCGTGGTCCTCGATCGTAAAAAGGAACCTTTCCACTCAACTACGCAGTTCGCGGCCTTTGTAGAGCGCGTGCTGGGAAGAGGGAAGCCCGGGTATCACCGAGCAACTCAAATCTTTCAAGCGCTTCGCATTGCCGTCAATGAGGAACTTATGGCCCTGGAGCTTGGTCTCAATCAAGCGATTGAGCTTTTAGCTCCTCACGGACGCGTGGTTGTGCTCAGTTACCACTCTCTTGAAGATCGCTTTGTTAAGCAGACCTTCAAGCAACTCGCCACAGACCTCCGCGATCCGAATGACATCTATGGCCGTAGAGTCCTAAGGTCGAAGAGCCTTTCCCTCCTGAATAAAAAGCCGATCCGACCTTCCGATGAGGAGGTCAAATCTAATTCCCGTGCTCGCAGCGCTTTGCTCCGAGCGGCACAAAAATCTTAACTATGTCTCGACTCATTTCTTCATTTCACAGCCTATTCCTCCGCAACGAAAAGCTCAGCATGATCTCGCTTGGAGGAGTGGTGGGACTTTCGCTTCTGGCCATGGGAATCGTTTCCTTGACCTCGCTCAATGATAAAGCCATGAAAGGATATTTGCTCAACAAACTTGAGAATGAGCGACAAGAATTGGTTTCGGATGGAGAAATAACCGAGATGCTCACGCTTCGTGCTCGCAGCATGAATACCGTGGAAGAGCAAGTGACCCATATGGTGAAACCTGCTGTTATTGATTACATCATGCCGATGAATACCGTGGCTCAAACAGGTGGACCCGAAGGGTCTGCTCGGCAATAAACTATGAAACCCTAAAGGGGTTAAGGGGAAATCCATAAAGCCTTCCAGTGATGGGAGGTTTTATGTATAGTCGTGGTGTATTTTACCCTTCTTTTTAACCTTCATTATGAATTTAGAACTGCTCAAACAAACCGCTCAAGCCATGGTCGCTCCCGGTAAAGGAGTTTTGGCCATTGATGAAAGTACCGGCACTTGTAAAAAGCGCTTTGAGGCGCTTGGGGTGGAGTGCAGTGAGGAAACACGCAGAGAATACCGTGAGCTTTTGGTGACCGCGCCTGAGATTGAACAGGCCATCAGTGGAATGATTTTGTATGATGAAACGCTTCGTCAATCCACCAAGGATGGGCGCCGTTTTGTGGATGTTTTGAAAGAGAAAGGGATGATTCCGGGGATTAAAGTGGATACGGGGGCCAAGGATTTGGCTCTGCACAGTGGCGAACAAGTCACCGAGGGTCTCGATGGCCTACGGGAAAGGTTGGCCGAATACCACGCGCTGGGGGCTCAGTTTGCCAAGTGGCGAGCGGTGATCAATATCAGTGATTCTTTGCCGAGCCGTGCATGCATCAAGGCCAATGCTCATGCACTGGCTCGTTATGCGGCGCTTTGCCAAGAAGCGGACATTGTTCCCATGGTGGAGCCCGAAATGATGATGGAGGGATCTCACAGCATTGAGCGGGCGTATGAAGTCACAGCGCAGGTTTTAAGAGTTTTGTTTGAAGAACTTGCCGAGCAAGGCGTGGCGTTGGAGGGAACACTGTTGAAAGTGAGTATGGTGCTCGCCGGTAAAGATGCGGCAGTGCAATCGAGTGAGCAAGAAGTGGCGATGCAAACCGTGAAATGTCTCAAAGAAAATGTGCCCGCGAACATTGCTGGAGTGGTCTTTTTGTCCGGTGGACAGAGCGATGCAAAATCCACAGTGCATCTCAATCTAATGCATCAGCTGGGGGAAACTTTGCCTTGGCCCTTGAGTTTTTCTTACGGAAGAGGAATTCAGCAGCCGGCCCTCAAAGCATGGGCTGCAAATAGAGCGGGCACCGCGGAAGCACAAAAACTTTTGTTGCATCGTGCTCGCATGAATGGTCTCGCGGCGCAAGGAAAATACTCCTTGGAACTTGAGCAAACGGTTTAATTTTTACCCCTCTTTTATGTTCCTTCTTGAATTTCTCAATCAAAAGAATCTTCACACTTCTTTAGTGGAGTTGCTGGTGGAACTCAGCCGGGCTGCGGAAGAAATCTCCACTTCCATCATTCATGCCAGCACAAAAAAAGCGGGGAGCATCAATGCTTCGGGGGAGGAGCAAATTGCCATGGATATTTTGGCGAATGATATTTTGGTACGAACGGTAAAAACCAATCCTTTTGTGGTGGGATACTGCAGCGAGGAAATAGATGGATACGAACAGGCGAGTGAGGAAGGGCTTTACAGTGTGTTTTTTGATCCGCTCGATGGGTCCAGTTTGTTCGACACCAATTTTTCAGTGGGAACGATTATTGGAATTTATGAAGGAGCCGAGGTGCTTGGACGAACGCCAAGAGGACAGGTTGCGGCCTTGTACACGGTTTACGGTCCCCGCACCACCATGATGCTTACGGTTGGGCAAGGGGTGCACGAATTTTTACTGACAGAAGAGGGTTGGGAGCTGGCGACGGAACAGGTGGAACTCCGCGGTACTAAAAAATACTTTGCACCAGGCAATTTGCGTGCCGCGCATGAGCGAAAAGACTACCTGGAATTGGTGAACACCTACATCCAGGAACAATACACCCTTAGGTACAGTGGAGGAATGGTCCCGGATCTCAATCATATTTTCAAGAAAGGCAGCGGAATATTCATGTATCCGGGTATGCCCAGTGCACCCGAGGGCAAGCTTCGACTTCTTTATGAATGTGGTCCCATGGCATTTCTTGTGGAACAGGCGGGTGGGGCGAGCAGTGATGGAAAGGGATCCATTCTGGATACGGAAATTCGGGATTATCATCAGCGAAGCCCGGTCTTTTTGGGGACTCAAACAGAGGTAGAGAAGTGCGTAATGGCTCTGGCCAATGCTTTGTGAGTGGTGTAGACTTCGCCTAGCGCCTTTCCATTCCCATTATGTCCTTGTCCGCATCTTCCAATTTTGACATTGATGCCGCGGTACTTGCTGCTCAAGAGGGCGATAAAGATGCCTTCGCGCAGCTCTATGACCGCTTCTTTGAGCCTATTTATAGGTATGTTTATTTTCGAGTGGCGGCGAGCGAAGTGGATGATTTGGTGGAAATCGTTTTTATAAAAGCATGGATGAACTTGGAGAAATACGAAAAGCGAGATGTGAATTTTTCGGCATGGCTTTTCAAGATTGCTCACAATGCGGTGATTGATCATCGCCGTTCGCATCGCCCTCTTTTTGAGGTGAAGGAAGAAATTGCGGATGAGTCCGATAAATCGGCCCCAAAGGAATTGACCGAAAAGAATATGCTTTCTCAGACCATTCGTTTGGCGGTGGATGAACTTAAGGAGCCTTATAAACAAGTGGTGACACTTAAGTTTTTGCTTGGACTTTCCAATCCCGAGATCGCCGAAATCATGAATGAACGGGAGGGAAATATTCGCGTGATTCAATTCCGTGCCCTTAAGGAATTGAAAGGCATTCTCAATAAAAAGGGCTTGGAGCAAGAATCCTTGTAATGAATTAGATTCTCCTCCGTTCTAAACCCATGCAAAGCACTAATGTGGCGACAATCGCTCAAACCTATGGATCCCAATCAAATAGAAAACGCAAAAAAACGAATTTGGAATCAAATGTCCTCCAAACTTCCTGATCGGGGGCTTGGGCTCTATCAATCGGTGCTTTCGGATGTTCGTTCCATTGCTGTTCCTCAGGTCTCTCGGCTCAAAAGAGTGCAGAGTAAAGAAAACCTGTTGAACCTTTTGCCAGATCGAGCTTCTTCCGGATTCGCGTTCAAGCGAGTGTGGGGACTTGGATCGTTGTTTTTGGTCTTTTCGTTTTTATTTATGCCCATTTTGCAGAGCCCTCCCGTGGCTTCCGCCGACAGCAACAATCGACTTGAAGTGGTGGAAGGGCAGGTTCTTGTGAATGGGGAGATGGCCATGGAAAGCCAAATTCTTGAAGAAGGAGACCGCATCGAGACTTTGGAGGGAGCGGTGGCTCATCTCTATTTTGTGGACGACAGCCGTATGACTTTGGCACCCGAAACGGTAGTGGACATCGTGGACACTCATGTGAACCCCGAGAATCGTGCAGACACTCAGGTTTCGGTGCAACAAGAAAAGGGAAGAGCTTGGGTTCAAGTTCTCAATTTGGTTTCTCAGGATTCTTACTTTTTGGTTTCGTTCCCGGATGGCTTTGTTCAAGTGGATAGTCGTGCCAGTTTTGATTTGGAGCTTGCTCAAGATACTCGCATTTCGATTGCACGAAATCTCGTGGAACTCAGGGTGGAGGGAGAGAGCATGTCTTACGCCGGAACTTTGGGGCAGGGGGCCGAAATCTTGCTTGCGCAGGGGCTTGTGGAGACGCAGTCCATCCCTGCAGAACGAGAAGAAGACCTGTGGTGGGATTTTAATGACGCCTACGGAAGAACTTATGCTCAGGTTTTAGATGATCAATACAAACAAGAAACCTCCTTGCATGCCACCATTCTCCCCACGCACCCGCTCTACTTTTTAAAGACTTTCCGTGAAGATCTTCAAGTTTCTTTGGCGCTCACTTCCGGTGCGCGCGAGGAGCTTTTGGTTCAACAGGCGGAGGCCCGTCTCACCGAAGCGCAAATTCTTATGGCCAAGGGTGAGCCCGAGGCCGCTGAAGAGGCGCTCAATGAGTACCACAATACCGTGCAAGATTCTTTGGAAAATTCAGACAATACCGTTTTGTTGGCCAAGGTGGAACTCACTCAAAAACAGTCTCTCGCGGCGGCTCAAGTGGATCCATCCTCCACCCTTTTGGAGGATCATTTACTGTCTTCCTCCGCATTGCTTTCTTCTAGCTTGGAAGGAAAAACAGAGCTCAAAATGTTCTCGGCTTCTCAAAAACTGGCGCGAGTTCCCGACCTCATTGCCAATGGAAAGTTTGATCAAGCTTTGGATGAACTCCTGGCGTACCAAACCAGCTCTCTTTCCATTCTTACGGAGCTTGAACAAGTTCCAATGGAAGAACGACAAGGAATTGTCTCTAAACTTTTGGATCAAAAACTGGAGGACATTAAATTGCTTCGTGTGATCGCGAGTATGCCGGAGGTTTCCGGAGCTTTGGATTTGGACACTCAACTTGTGGAGCAACTCAGCATGATGGTGCTCTCTCTTAAAGAGCAGCAACTCTCCGACCTTTCCAATTTCTTTGAAAATACCGACTACGATTTGAGCGTTCAATACAGTGTTTATGCTCGTCTTAAAAATGACACGGAAATCGATGAAAAACTGACCGAACAATTTGAGACGGTGGAGAATGAAATTCAAAATTCCATCGATGGGGAGGTGTCTCCCGTGATCGAAATTGAAGAGTCGGTTTCGGATCCTGAGCCTGCTTCTGAGGAAGTTTTAGTCCCCCATACCGACGAGGCCCAAGAGTAATCCAAGGGTTGCGAAAAGGCCTCCCACAATCCAGAATCGCATCACCACTTGAGACTCGGGCCAGCCGAGGTGTTCGAAGTGATGGTGCAAAGGCGCGATGTGAAAGATCTTTTTTTTGAGCAGCTTTTTGGAGCTGAGTTGTAGAATAATGGACAAAGTTTCAATCACAAAAATAAAGCCGATGAAGGGGAGGATTAAAACCGTATTGGTGAGCATGGCGATGACGCCCAAAGTTGCCCCCAGCGCAGCAGAACCGGTGTCTCCCATGTAAAATCTTGCGGGTGGAATATTGAACCACAAAAAGGCCAGAGTAGCGCCTACAATAACGGCGCAAAAGGCCGAGAGGATCATGAGGCCGTGTGCGTAAGAAAGCCCGGCGTAAGCGCCAAAAGCAATGATGATGAGTCCGCCTGCGAGGCCGTCCAAACCATCGGTAAAGTTCACGGAATTGGCTGTGGCGGTGATGATGAAAACAAAGAGTGGAATGTACCAAAGTCCCAAGACAAAGTCTCCCACGCCCGGAATATGGATTTCGTTGTAGCCCAATTTGTAGTAAAACCAAAGGCCGCCCAAAAGGGCCAAAACGGTGAGCCAAAAGAATTTTGGTTTTATATTGAGCCCTTTGCTTTTTCCCCAACCTTTGATGTTGAAAAGGTCATCCAAAATTCCCAGCACGGCCACCGTGCCCATGGTGAATATGGCCAAATAAGTTTCCTTTCGACTCAGCAGGGAGTGTTCAAATATACCCAAATAAGAAAGTCCGCGAGAAAGTAAAATGGTGACGAGAGCGCTGCCCCAAATTAAAATTCCACCCATGGTTGGAGTGCCTGCTTTTTTGTGATGGAGTGCGTGGTAAAGGTCTGCGTTGCCTCCATCACTCGCCACGGTGCGAATGTTCTTCCCCATCTTCAAGCGAGTGAGGAGTCGGACGAGAGGTTCCGCAAAAACAAAGGCGATGAGAAAGGCTAGAAATCCGGAACCCACAATCAAAATGAGCTGTCGCACGGTTTCCGTAATGGGAAAATAATTACCAAACATAGGCTTTATAAATCCAATCGACTAAAGTTCTTGTGTCGCCGAAACGGTTTTTACTTCCCAGCACGATGGTGAGGATTTCGTGGCCCTCCGGACTTTCAGCCAAACTGATCAAGCATTCTCCGGCCATTGGGGTGGTTCCCGTTTTGAACCCTTTGATCCCCATTTCTCCAAGCAAAATATTGGTGTTGAGCAGTTTGTGTTCTTGTCCGCCCTCACCCTTCACCGAGACTTCTTTTTGGCTTACAATTTCCCGTATACTCTCGTTCTTTAGTAGGTGCGTGCTGAGTGCGGTGAGATCCCTTGCACTGGAATAGGCGCCAGCGCTGTCCAATCCGTTTGCATTTTTATAATAGGTGTCTTCCAGTCCGAGTTTTTTTGCCATACTGTTCATTTTTTCGATGAAGGCCTGCTCGCTTCCGGCATTGTATTCGGCCAGGGCCATGGCGGCGTCGTTTCCGGATTCAATCAAAAGTCCGTAGAGTAAATTTCTAATGGTGATTTGTTCTCCTGCACTCAGGCCCATGCGTGACCCCCCGGTGCTTGCTGCATTTGCACTCACGGTCACCACGGCGCTGGGATCGTTCTCTTCTAAAATAAGTGTGGCGGTCATCAATTTGGTGAGGCTGGCGATAGGCACTCTAGCCAAAGGATTTTCTTCAAAGAGTATGGCTTGCGTTTCCAGGTCCACCGCCAAAATAGCTGATCCGCTCAGGGAGCCTGGGGCAATGAACTCTTCTCGCTGAGTGGGCATGGAAGAAATAGAAAGGAGACTTTTGTCATCCCATTGGTCTTGAACAGCAACTCCGGAACCCCCAAGACTGAGGCTGCTGGCGAAGAGAAGAGAAATAAGGCTTTGAAACATGAGCAGAGTATATCAGTATATCCCGATGTAGAAAAGTTCGTCGTTGTCTTCGTAAAAGTTTCCAAAGTCTTCGCCCAGTTCAATGATGATTTCACCGTTGCTCGGCCAGTTTTCAGGCAAATATTGAGTGGGAAGTGTTTTGTTGATTTCACCAAAAGTGAGTGAGGGGAGGAGCTCCAGCGTATTTTCATTGCCCTCCATCCTTGAATAAATTTGAGTGTCCTTCACCTCCCGATCCAATCCGTTCCCATAATTCACCACAGTGAATCCATAGCGAACCAAATACATTTTAGTGAGTCCGGCCAGGCTTTCCACTTTTGTCCCGTTGAGCACCTGGAGTGGTGTTTTTTCGGCATAAACCTCCGGATGGTACAAGAACAGCTGTGCAAAAAGTTGGAGCTCTTCAAAATTCATTTCTCCCGCAAAAGGAATGAGGTAGTAGGGTTCATTTTCTTCCCGAGGGGGGGTGTATAAAAATCCACCCATGGTGGTGGCATCGTCGCTCAGCACCGCGGAGTTGATGGAGTCTCCGGTGAGGTCTTCCGCAAAGCCCACCAGGGAGACCAGTTCGCTGAGGGAAAGGTCGGTCTCAAAATTCGAAGAAATGCTGGAGTAAAGATCTTTGATTCGATTGGGGTTGGCCAGTACACCCAAGCTCAGGGCCTTTTCCTTCATGGCGCTGAGCACCTCTTGTTGACGGCGAGCTCTGTCGAAGTCGGAGGTGTTGTGTCGGCTGCGCACATATTTGAGCGTGGTTTCACCGTCCAGTTCTTGTACGCCCGCCCCCAAATAAAAGGGCTCATAAATGGCATTGGATCCGTCCGGGGCAGGGTAGGATTCGTCCACGATGGCTTCCTCAACCGTCACGGTTACTCCCCCCAGTGCATCCACCATTTCTGTGAAGCCCTGAAAGTCGACTTTTGCATAGTAATGAATGTCGATATCAAAAAGTTTTTCAACCTCTCCTTGCAGTTCGGACATGGCGTAAACAGGGTCCTCGGTTTCATCCAAAACATATTCATACACACTGTTGATGCGCGTTCCCCAGCCCACTTCTTCATTTTCGATATAGAGATCTCGTGGAATCGAGATCATGGAAACCAGTTTTTGGTTGTGGTCCAGGGAAGCCACGATCATGGTGTCGGTTAAGTTTTCTCCGTCATGACCTTCACCGCCCACTCCAATCAGCAGGATGTTGCTGTGCCCATAAGCATCGGTTTCCAGAGTGCGGCCCACCGCCGAGATGAGGATTTGTTTCACCGAAAAGGGATTTCCCATGGCCAGCGCTCCGATCACGCCTTTTAAGGTGAAAACCCCCAAAATCAGGGCCAGCACACTTAAAGCCAAATGCTCCTTTACCCAAGATTTGGCTTTGGAGGTCTTGATGGGTCTCATCTCAAAAGAATTCATGCGGAAGAGGCGTCAGAAACTTGCAGATATTCTACCGAAGGTTGGTCTTTTTTTAAAGAGGATTTATTGAGTTTTTTTAAGTATCCCCATGGTTTTGAGTATTTTCACGATTTCCTCAATTTTATCTTTTTCCATCCTTCTGTATTTCGCCGCCAAATCCAAATCTCCTTCTTTCAGTTTGTTTTCTTTGAACACGCAAAGCTCCAGTAGGTCTACACCCAAGGTCTCGAGCTCCTTATTCTTGAGCTTTACCGAACTCAAGAGTTTGATTATTGAATGGGTGCTGTCTAGTTTGAGTTTTTTCATGACTCCTGATGTCAATTGAGCTTATCTGTTCAGGTAGGTGATGGTGAGTTGAAGCACCGTGGCAAAACTGCCCCAAAGCAGGTAGGGGATATTGGCGTACACAACCCATCGAAAACGAGGCCACACGGCTACAAACGCCCAAATAAGCGTCCCCAAAACCAACAAAATATCTATGGAGGCCAGAATATTGTTTTCCAGCCCAAACTGAATGGGCGTGAAGCTGAGATTGAAGATCAGATTGAGCAAAAAGGGGAGGGCAACCCATCGTGGGATTTTTCGGGTAAAGGCTTTGTAAAATACAAATCCAAATGAAATGAAAATGAGTACATATAAAACGGTCCACACCGGCCCAAATAGCCAGCTTGGTGGCGCCCAGAGCGGCTTTATCAATTCCGTGTAATAAGTGATTTCATCCATGGTGTTGTGTACAGTTTAACCAGAAATAGCATTTGGTCCATACCTCTTAAATAAAAAGAGGCTGCGTTTTTCATATCTTTTTAAATATAATGGATTTTATTCCTTATGGCGTTTATATAAGAAAACAGTGTTAATAATAATCGCCCATACTGAAATTGCTAATGCTATTAGCATATAAGCCTCGCTGAGACCCCCATAGTATCCATGTTGAATTAAATATGTTGAGGCGTAAATTGATGCCACATAATAGAAGCTTGATTGACGAAAGTGGTCGAGGCTATTTGGCTTGCGTAGTTTTTCGAGCTCCGCCATCAGTTTATTGGCCAGCCAAAATAATAGAGAACCTATTACAACAATCGAGAGAAACGCTTCGGGTGTTCCCACTAGTATTATACTGGATAAACCGATAGTCGACTCTAATGATGCCACAACAAAAATTGTGCCGATAAGAACAGGCATGAGAAAAGCTGCGTACAACAGGGGTGATATTATCTTTTTGATTATGTGTATATGCTATGGATAGTAATAAATGGGGCAACCGTCAGCTGATGTTCGTGTGTTGGTGAACTTGCTTAAATGGTAAAAATTAATTTTGCTCAACGATTGTTAATGCTTTTTCGGCATCTTCTTCTTTACATTGCAGTTGATAGCCACCAAATGCATTTGAAAGTAATGGGTTCGTTCCAATTATTCCTTCGTTGTTGAGGAAGCATGGAATGCCTTCTGATTCGAGGTGGTTTTTACAGATGTTTGCTTCGTAAGGATCCAAAAAAGTTTTTATTGTGACGAAACTCATTTACTCAGTAACTCAAAGGAGGCAATGATCTCCTGAATTTCTGCATTGATTCCATCTACTTCAGTTGATGGGCTGTAGTTGTAGTAGTAAGTAGCGTCTTCAGCAATGTATATTCTGTTGCCTTGCGTGACGAGTGGGTCCTCTTTTTCGTTTGCATACGAAATGATTACTTCAAAATAGTGGTTTCCACTAAATTCTGATGTAAAGGTATAACTTGCTCGTTGCGGTGGATTGCAACCGAAACCACAATCGGTAAGATTACTTTTTTTCACGCTTACAAATCCCCAAGAAGAAGGAAACTGCAGTGAAAATCCTGCACCTTCGTTGAATGTGTCTCTTACAGTAATTACGCTTGCTCCCGCCGTATCTTGATTTACTGATAATGCATAATCGGCCTCCGTTTCTGGTTCGGCGGAGCTTTCCTCCACAGTTTTCGTTTCATCTTCGATTGTTGGCACTGGAGTTTGGGAGCTTTGCCACCAGTACATCCCTCCGCCGACTGCTACAGCCGTAATAATAACTGCGAGTATGACGGGAAGGATGCCTTTGGAATTTTGCTCATTCATGGTTTTATGAGTTAAGAATTATTTCTTGTTGGCAGTATAGAGGTCAGTGCAATTTTGTACAATGTTCGCGACAAAGCGAACCGTTTACCCTGCCGTTAGGGGATTAGATCTTGCTATTTCGTGTATAAGTTGTTAGGTTTGCTTACTAATTTTATTGGCTTCGAATGAGTGCAATAGACATCAAATTCAATAGAGCTGCTACTCTTCATCTGCTTAGTCAAAGACCAAGAACTGTTCAGGAGCTTTGTGATGCGCTAGTGGATTCTGGAGTTGACGCTCATCGTTCTACTTATCATCGAATTATACAGGAATTAACTCGAGAGGGGTTAATAACTCCTGCAGAAGTACTGCCTGCTTCTGGCCGTGGACCTGGATCAATAAGACACGAGCTTACTGCAGCTGGTAAAGAAGAAATTGGTAAGACACGAGCAGCAATTGCAGCTGTTTTTATGGGGCCTTTCGCCTAATGTTCGTGAACCTGTTATTCATTGTTGGCTCTCGTTGCGCTGATTTTTATTCAAATTTTAGAGTGGACATCATTTCTGTTAGATCATCAGCTGGTGGATCAGAAACTTCATGTATCCCAAGAGTATAAAAAATTACTACTGTACCTTTATTTGCTGCGAAATAGTATGTTGTACCGTTCAAATCCTCAAGAATACCTTTTGTAAAATCATTCTCTCCCAAATGTATCTCTTCGGGAGATGTGGTGAGATAGTTGTAGTTTTTACCAATATACTCTTCGAGAGTTAAGTCCGTTGTTTCAGATTTCACTCCAATGTTAGGGACCGTGCATGGTGCGATCATGTCACCTGGTGGAAGGGATTCAACAAAGCCTTCTAGGTCAAAATCAAGACAAGATTCAAATACATCTTGTTCCCACAAACCTTCTTGGGAAGGTGGTGACCACCAATTCTCGTGTGCAACCAGTGTGCTTGGGTACTCAAATGTAAACCCATTACCTCCCCAAGTATTTATATTTTCATCCTCCGCATCTTCAATTTCGAGAATGGCTTCTCGTTTTTGCCACGAGTAAATTCCGGCCCCTAAAATTAATGAGACTAAGAGGAGGGAGAGAATGATTTTGCTATATTTTGACATAAGATTTCGCAGTATGCGATATTCACTGGCTGTATAATATCGCACGAAGTGCAGTGCAGCCAGTGAATATGGGTGTAGCGAGGTGCAACCGAGCGAAACCGCATACTGCGTGTTGCCATAGAATAATTACGCCAATTTTGGTATAATGAGATAATTAAAATTAAAATGAAACGAATTTTAGAAATAGGGCCGGGCTCGAATCCAATGCACCAAAAACATGGCGAGAATTTGAGGAAATTAGCACCAAATGAACGCAACTTGTTACTAGAGGAAGGAGAAGATTATACTGCGTTGGAATTACCAAGAGTTGCTTTTAATCACTGGATTTGGCAGACCGCGAAAGAAGCATACGGAGATCGTGTGCATTTTGTGCATGGAGATGGAACAGAAATGTCATTTGAGGATGAAAGTTTTGATGAGTTGGTTGCGAACGGTTCATTTGTTGGTGATGAAAAAACTTTTGCTGAATTTCATCGTGTTTTAAAACAAGGAGGAATTTTGCGTTTGGGAACAAAAGCACAAAATGCACAAAGAGTAGTGCATGATTGGGCGTATAGACTTGGCAAAATGGGCTTTACCATGGTGGATGAATTAACTCATCGTTATAGGTATACCCATAATAAGGGAGTGATTGCCAATCTTAGAGGAACTGATTATGTCGTTTTAGTTTTTCGTAAGGAATCCTAATTGAGCGTCCTGTCAAAATTATTCTATGGCAAAGTGCGTGTTAAGTGATGTAATTTTTCTGGTTTAATCCTTTGATCTCTAAAAGAAATCACCTTTTAAAGGGAATAAAAATTTGATTTTCCGTCATTATATGTCAATAACTTCAACATGATCAGCAATTCCTAGTTCCCATCTTGGGTTAAAATTAGGATCTCCAAAAGTTGCCTGATATCTAGGATCAAGGTCTTCCTCTCCTTGAAAAACAGCTTGTCCGAGTGTCAAAACTACTAAATCATGTGCTGTGCCAAATACTTCCTCAACGGCAATGTCATATGCTCTTTCAGCACTAACTGGCCATTCTTGTTGTAATCTTTTGGCAACATTTGGAGCGTTATATCCATCCGTGCCGGCAATGACTTTCATTACGACTTCATCATGTTCACATACCGATACTATTCCTTGTGTACCCATGCAAGTGTTAGTTAAGTATTTAGTGGTGTACTGTAGGTTGGAACCGTCGACTCGTCAAGATTAAAATTTATTGTCTAATATGGTTCTATTACAGAAAATCAAATTTTCGTTTCTTTTTAAAAGTTGACGGGATGGAAAAAGAGAAAAATGTATTTTGCCTAATGTCCCTGCGTAGCCAACTTGGGTGAGGGCTTTTGTAGAAAAGCCCTCACCAGCTATGTAGTGTTGTCGGAAGTATCCAGCTCACTAACTTTTTCAAAACTTTAATTTGCTTCTTCGTATTTTTCTAAAAAATTATGCATTCTTTTATATTTTTCGTGCACAACAACATCCTCTAGAATTCCTTCAGCTCTTGTCTTTAACAGAATTCGTAAATTTTGAATTATCTGTGGCTGTATATTGCCTTCATTGTCTGTTCTAGGTTGTATTTTTGCAAAGACTTCTCCCAAACTAGTCTCACTTAAATGTTCAAGTGCGGCTGCTCTTAACTGAGTCGGCGTGATTTTTGATGGTGATGTTTCGCCTAGTTCCATTTTTAAATTATATCATATATTTCAAATTTTGCAAATTAAAGTTTTGAAAAAGAACCAATTCTGGATATTTCGTACAACGGCTGTGCGTTGGTGAAGTTGGACAGTAGTAAAATATACGAAGTGTGACTACTGGCCAACTTGGGTGAGGGCTTTATGGTTGAGCGAAGCCAGCCTAAAAAAAGACCGAACTGCTAACGCGCTGTTGTACGATGAAGAAAAAAATGCGTCGCAATTAAAGCACAAATGAATGGCTTTCTAGAGGAGATAGTCAAGGTCAGTGACGAGACTGCCCGTAATGTTCCTAAGTGGTGCCCCCATTTCTGAAGAGGGGTATTTTTCTTGAAACTCAGATAGAGAAGCGTTTATGACAGGGCCATTTACTGTGAGAGCATATACCACAATGTCATTTTTTCTTCCCAAAATAACAACAGTTCCTCGAGTGCCAAGGTGATTTTTGCCAGTAAAAACATCTCCTCTTTGTGGGTTGCTCCAGATTTCGTGGGCAATATCTTGAGGAGTTTCTTCATTGCTGGACGCACATGACTCAGCCATTTTGTGATTTTTTAAATTGTCCTCTCATTATAGCATTTTTTCCTTTTTCGTACAACGGTCGCAGTATAGCTGAAGTTTATACATGGTAAAATGACCGAAAAGCCAACCAAGTATAAACTTGGGTGAGGGCTGATCTAGCCCGAACCAGCTATACTGCTGTTAGCTGATGTTTACTAAATAGATATATCAGTTGGATTTTGTTCCGCATATCCAAATTTACCTAGGATGTGATTTGCAGCAATCCATAAATCAGAATAATCACCATTAACGATGGCGCTTGTTTCGTCTGGCGATAGATTAGTAACTCCAGTGGATGCAAAGTCTACTAAAATATCTGTGAGGATTGTATCCTCAGGATGTTCTCTGGCAACATTTAATAATGTGGCAGCGTCAGAGGACTCAGAATGCATCTTAATGATCTTTGCCAAACCCAAAACTACTTTTTCGTGGGCACTTCGCTTAACTGGTTCGTCATCTATACTCATGTCAGTGCATTATAATATATTTCGATTGCATGCAATAAATTTCAGCTAATGTTGGGAATGACTGAGCGAAGCGAAGGAATGAACCGCATAGTCATTGTTAGGCGATGTGAATTTTTCTCCAATTATTTAGTAGCTTCTTCTTCTTTTTCAAAAATCTTTGAAATCAATTCACGTACAAATGCTTTAGCTTGCTCTACGTCTAGTTCCTCAACATATCCGTCTTCATCTAATTTACCATTAAGTACTCCAGCCCTAATTAAGCTTTCAAAAACAGCAAAATCATAGCTACCTGACCCATTAAATCTCTTACCATCAAAAATTCTTTCCGGATTATTTGTCCATGGGGCTACGGCAAGTTGACGGAGATATTCTCTAAGAGTAACTTCTTTTGCGTTATATGGTTCGTTGGGTTTAACACTGATGTCTAGAATTTCTTTGTGGTTCATGGTTTTTGAAATAGAATTTATTATATGTCAATCATAATATTTGTCAAGTTGAATGTGGGAAAATTCATTTCGCCTAATGTTCGTGAATAACCGAAGGTTGCTAATGGTAAAACATGCCGAAGGCGGACCGTTGGCAACTTTGGGCGAACGAAGTGAGCCGGTTATTCACTGTTGTACGCTGTATTAAAATTTGATCGCGTTCAGCGAGCATTGGAAGAGTGGCAATTTTTTGCTATAATGTAAAGAATTAACTTTTTGTTCTATGGCCATGGAAGGTCCTAATTACGACGATCCGATTGAGCAAGATAAGCAACACGCTTTGAATCAAATTAGAACTATTGGGCCAGAAAAACCAGTAGGGTATTTGCCAGTAGAAACCATCACAGGTTATTGTGGTCAAAATTTTGATGTATTTGTAGCAGAATGTCGTCAGAGAGGTCACGAAACTCGTATATTCACGGGCGGAGGATGGCCTGGTTTTTCTGGCTCATTGTATGTATATGATAAAGTTTCTCTGCAAAATTTGCTCAATCGGAACCAAAGTATTCTGGAACAATCTGGTTGGCCACTGAATCCTGATGAATTTGTAGCTAATCTTCATGTTTGGGTTCAAGAAGGAACTCCTATTTTTAAGTTGATTGCTCAAGCATTTGGAGATAAGTTCAGCGAAAGTCTTTAAGCAAAAATTGCCACTCTTTCAATCCTGTTAGGGAAATTTTAGTATGGCGTACAACGTCCGAGACTATGAGAAGTCGGACAGGTGTAAAATACGCTGAAGGCGTACACCTGTCCAATTTGGGTGAACGACTGATCAAAGAGAAGGAGTGAACCTCATAGTCTCTGTTGTGTGATGTTTTGCTGCAGTTACCCAGCGTCTATAGACAAAATATATGTAAAGTGTTATAATTCTTACTTATCCCTAAAGCTTTTACATGAAGTCAACTACCGATTCAGATCAACCACATTTTAATGGACTGGAGATATCAGAGGTGCCCAGAAAAATAAGAGTACGAACTACAACATATCCAAATGGGCTTGTTGGTGTTTTGTCTAGGAATGGCAATTCTGTGACATTTAAGACATTAGAAGATGAGAATTACCCCGCTATACAGCAAGCAGGTGGTTATTGCGATGCTGTTTGGGAGTATCAATTTGAATTAGATACTAATGGACAGCCCATTCGTACGGTAGAGAAAACGCTTGTAGTAAAGGAAGGTCAGTGGGCACCTTTGGACCCTAGCTTTCCCGAGCATATATCGGAGGGGCCTAATTATATGTGGAGTGTAATTACTGACACATTGTCATAAAAGCTGCAGCAAAATTTCACACAATGTTCGAGACTATGTAAAGTTTGCCAGTGATAAAATATGCTGAAGGCGGATCACTGGCAAATTTGAGCGAAACGAGCAAAGCGAAGTGGAGCTACATAGTCTCTGTTGTGAGAAGTTGCTTTGAACTTTTTATTTTGCTTTCGATTTGCTCATTTGATGTACGATGAGCGAAACAATCAGGCCAATAACTCCACCAACAATCATGCTAACGAAAACAACGGGCACAACTGGATTTGAGGATTCTAAATCTTGAGAGACAATGAATTGGATAGTGCTATAGACGGTGAGAGCTGAGACTAGCCCACAGAGGAGGCCTGTTGCAATGCCTGTTGTATAGAGATGTTTTGGATGATGCATAAGTGTAAAGTAAATTATTACCCTGATTGTTTAGACTCTTTTATATTATATGGTTCAAAGCAATTTCGTACAACGGTCGCGCATAAACGAAGAAGACCAGCGGTAGAATATCCCGTAGGGTTACCGCTGGTCAATTTGTGCGAACGAAGTGAGCTGTTTATGCGCTGTTGTACGATGCCGTGAAAAATGGCTACTCTTTTACTGGAAGACAGGTAATTGTACCTAATTCACCACTAACCCAATTGCCATCTAAATCATATAGTCTTGTGATAGTAGATGTTCCGTCAGGATTGTTTTCCAAAACTTCTCCATGAAATTGTTTGGTAGGGTCATAGGGTTTAAGGCCAAAGTTACTCATCCAGCTAAATTGTGAAAAAGTAAATCTAGGCAATTCTTTTGCTTCTTCAGGGGAAAGGGTACGTGGATTCTCCATATTTCATGGTGATTAGGAATGTAAACTACTCTAATTATAACATTTTTCACGGTTTCGTACAACGTTCCGCACTATGCGAACTTGTGCAGGTGTAAAATAGCCGAAGGCGGACACCTGTACAAGTTGGGTGAAGGTTTTTCAGGCTGCGCAAAGCCAGCCGATCAGAAAACCTGAACCGCATAGTGCGTGTTGTACGCTGTAATAAAAAATGCGATGACAAACTATTTATCTTTCTTTTCTTCAACTCCACCAACCCATTGAACAACAGGCTTTGCCACTTCTGGCGTAGTTAGAGGTTCGAAAACTACTTCCCCAGCTTTTTTTGCTGTATCACCTGCTTGTGAAACAACTGGAGGTTGTAAACCATCCCAAGTAACAGCAGGAGATTCTGGCTTGGCAGGTGGCAAAGCCTCCCATGCAGTTACAGGAGATTCTGTTTTTTTTGTGTCAGACATGTAAATGTTTGTTAAATTATGGTCTATCAGATGATTATAGCATTTTTTGTTATGGCGTACAATGTCCGTGAATAACCGAAGGTTGCTAATGGTAAAATATGCCGAAGGCCAACCATTAGCAACTTTGAGCGAACGAAGTGAGCCGGTTATTCACTGTTAGGCGTTGGTTAGGGGTGCTAACGAATTGATGAAAAAATTTCTTCGACTAAACCAGCTTCTGCGACTGGGGGCTGAAAAAATATTTGGCAATAATAATCCTGAGATTTTTCTTCTGACCATTCAGCAAGACTGAGACCGATGTTGCCATTTCCAACATTATCTTGAGTGCCAAATATTGAGTATTTTACTTTTACTAATTCGTCTTGTTTCTCAAAAGTGCGAGTGTCGGATTGAAGTATTTCAGCCTCCATGCCGCCTTGCCAGTCGCAGTCGATCATCATTGTTTTCTCCTGTTTTGCGTCGTAAAACTGTGTATAAACTCCTCCTGAATCATAAGTCTCATCAGCATAAGTCCAAGATGAAGGGTAATCTAATTCATAATTAATGCTACCGAATGTGAAGGAGGTAAGCAGGGCTTCTGGGCTTTCGACTGCGACGACATCATCTGTTTCAATGGTAATACCGGAATTTATAGCAGTATCATCTACTTGTGACGAACAGGCGGCAAAAGAAACTGTGATAGCGAATAGGAGTAGAAATTTTTTCATATTTACTTGTTAAATGATACTTGAATCATATCGGAAGTTGTTGTTTTTACAAAACTTCTCGTACCTCTAACTTTCGCCTAACGTTCGCGCATATGCAAAGTGCGAGCGCGGTAAAATGTTAGCACGCAGTGCTACACCGCGCGAGCATTTGGGCGAGGCCTCAGCCAAGCTGCATATGCGCTGTTGTACGGTGTTGCTTTGAGCAAACACTATTTGGTTTTTGATTTACTAACTTGATGTACTGTGAAAGACACGATCGAGCCAATAATGCCTCCAACTAAAAGGCTTATAACTACAACTGCAATAACTGGATTTGTTGTTTCTAAGTCTTGTGAAGCAATATATTGCATTGTGCTGTATACGGTTAGTGCAGAAATAAGACCGCAGAGGACACCTGTTACTAGACCTGTCACATAAAGATGTTTTGGATGATGCATATTGATGAAATTAATTATTGGCTTGATTGAATATGATTATTGTACTGCTCAAAGCAATTTCGTATAACGGCCGAGAATATGTGAAGTTTTGTAGCGGTACAATTTGCCCGAAGGGCTCACCACTACAAAACTTGGGTGAGCGACTGAGTGGAACGAAGGAGAGAACCACATATTCTCTGTTAAGTGGTGTTGTGCTGATTTTTACTTACAATATCCAGTAGACTTGTCATAAGTCTTACCATCGGAGCAGCTGCAACGGGCATTTAACCAGTCGCCATCCGTTTCCGTACAGTTATTCCCTACGACATCAGTCCAAAAATAATATGCCCCTTCTGGGTTCGGCAAGCCAACAGACACAGCAAAAGCGGCTCCACCTGGACCGCCGAATGTCGTCTGGCAGTAACCTGTTTTTTTGTCGTACATCATCTCTTGCGTTTGCCTTTCTTCTAGCGGACATTCACAAACACTGTCGCTAAATGAACCGCCACTTAATTCACAGTTATATCCAACTAATTCGTCCCATTCATTTGATGAAGTGACTTCAGTTATAGTTTCAGGTTCGTTTAGTTCTTGCTCTTGGACGGAAACTGATGGCGACTCTTGCGATTCATTCGTTTGCCAAAAGTAAACTCCTCCACCACCAATCAATGCAGCGATAACTGCAACGAGTACCATTTTGCTTGTTTGAGACATAAATGTTTTGGTTAAATGCAAATTTAGCTTACGGGAAAATCAGCGCAATGTCACTTAACGTCCCGCACTATGCGAGCTTGTGCAGGTGTAAAATAGCCGAAGGCGGACACCTGTACAAGTTGGGTGAAGGTTTTCAGGCTGCGCGAAGCCAGCCCATCAGAAAACCTGAACCGCATAGTGCGTGTTATATGGTTTTATTTGCCATCTTCCAAGACGCAATCTGCTTCAATTTCAATCAGCCATTCTGGATTTATAAATCCAGACACTTCTGCGAAAGTACAGGCGGGCTGTATGTTAGAGAAAAATTCTCCGTGAGCTTTTGCAGCATCTTTCCACGTTTTCATATCTCTTAACAAGATACGTGTGCGAATTACATCTTCAAGCGAACCGCCGGCTTGCTCGATAACATTTTTGATAATCGTTAGGCAACGTTTCGATTGTTCATATACATTGCCTGGAGAATGAACTGAACCATCTTCCGCAATTGGCGCAGTTCCAGTGACAGCGATAAAGTTGCCGATTCTTACAGCCCGCGAAAACCCAATTTCTTTTTCTAACGGCTGATTGTAAGTGATGTTTTTTCTCATAAATGTTTTTTAAGAGGTAGTGCAGGCAAATAATGCCATATAACGGCTGGGTATAGGCGATGTTGTTGCGCGGTAAAATATGCCACGAAGTGGCTCACCGCGCAACAATATGGGAGAACGAAGAAGCGAAGCGACTGAGTGAACCGCCTATACCCTGTTACATGATGTGCATATTTTCCTTAATTTCTTGAAAAGGAATTCTTCTTTAAAAGAGACTGATTTTGTTTTCTGTTTTGGGCGAGGGCAGAGGGGATTAAGGGGTGAATGCCCGAGCCCAAAACTCCTCATTCCACGTCTCCTTGCGCTATCCTATTTTGTGCTTCTTGCATTAATTTCTCTGCTTCCTTTTTCATGAGATCATTAATTCTGTCTACTGCATCCATACTTCCGTTATATCTTTCCATTACTTTCTTATCCCTGAAGTATTTCAGAGTTGTTCCCTCGTATTTCCATACTGTCCAAAGACGATTTTTCATCAGCTTGAGGTTGTAAACTTTTGCTTCGGCAATGGAGAGGGCATTTTCAATCTTGAGTGAATTTACGAATGTCTCAATCATGGTTATGAATCCGCCAAAATTTTCGACGAAAGCTGTTCGTTGAGCTGGCGGTCTCATTCGTTCGGGTGTTGCCATTCTCTCATTGCGATCCAGCAACCTTTCAAAGTCATATCGAAATTGTTTAATATTGCCGTTTGCTGATCTTACCAAGTAATCAGTGATTAAAATTTTGTTGTGAACATAATAACTTTTGAGTCTCATTTTGATCAGATCTTCATCAAAGTAAATGGCAATGGTTGCTGGGAAATTAGTCTCTTGGATAGCATAAAAATTTGGGTCGGTTACTACTTGAACTTGCTCCACAATTGTTTTTGCTCTGGCAATAAAATCTTCAAGCTGACTGACTGCGACAAGTAAATGACTTAATGTTTGAGAAAAAGCTATCTCTGTCCGCCTGATTGCTTCTTTTCTGTTTGATCTCTTTTGTAGGCACCCTTTAACTAAAAATCCAATAACTGAGAGAATGATTGCTAAAAATGGACCTAGGGCAGAGCCAATTAGCGTTTGCCATTTTTCGATAAATTCAGTTGATGTGATTAATTTTAGTGTTTCCATTGCTTGTGGATGATACTCTTTTTACCCTATAAAAAACACCTTAATTGTATGAGGGAACAGAATGTTCCCTACAATCATAGTTGCCTTTTATGTTGGCGTTATAGTAACTGCCAAAGGAGGATGCTTTTTGCAGTTCTGCCCAAATTGACTTTGGTGTTTCGCAATAGTGATAATATTTTCCATTAATGTTCATAATCAAGTAACTGTTGCTTTTGTCGTACCATGCGCCTTCGATGAAAGAGCTTTTTGATGTATTTAAGTATTCAAAATATGAACTATCGAGATTAACGGAATCTTTTCGATACTGAACAGCAACGTAATTCTGTTTTGATTGTGAATCTTTTTCGTACTTTTCAAGGCAATCAAAAAGAATATCGGTCATTAACGATTCTTCTTCGTCTTCAAGCTCGAAGGTCGGATATTCGCCTTGAGAATTTACGAAAGAACCATCTGGTTGAGTTATGTATCCCTGAGAATTCAGAAATTCATTTCCTTTTTGGGCGGCTTCAGAAAGACAAACGTCATAGAAAGGTGAAGATGTTATCTCCTCAATGGTATTTTTTGATGAATTGTCTTGAATATCTGGCCTGAGAACGTAAAACATGAAGCCACCAATAAGAAGTGTCCAAAAGGCAACTATGATTATTATTGGTTTTTTGGAGGAATTAGTTTTCATAAGTCTGTATCACGTTAAATTAGTAATAATGCCGTAAAGTATAGAAAAAATAATGAAGGAAAAAATAATTCCAAGCTGAATCAGTATGCTTTTTTTGAGTGGAAATTTGTATATTGCTTCCAAAATTATCCCCAAGGCCAATATCAACGTTAAAACTACTAGCCAAATTATAGAAAAATTAAAATGCCACATTAACAGCTCTAACAATATGTAAACAAAAATAATGCCTTGGTTTGTTCTATTATTAAATGTTTTTGTTAGAGCGTTTTTCATGGTTTGTATTATATAGTAAATTGTTTTCGGAGCGAAGCGGAGAAAACTCCTTATTTCCCCTCTATAAAACAGAAAACAAAATCAGATCTCATTTTTAAGAATTGGCTTTAGCCAAAAGGAAAATATGCATTTCATGTAACGTCCGTGTGTTGGCGAAGTTTGGACGTGGTAAAATTAGCACGAAGTGCGTACCACGGCCAAACTTGTGAGAGGCTTTTCTGGAGGAAAGGCCGAACCGCTAACACACTGTTATGTGCTGTTTCATTTTTCATTTGCGACTGAAGGGAGCAAATGTGAGCAAAGTGAACAGAGAAATGCTTTTACTACTTCCCTTCGATGAGTTCTAGTAAACGACTGCAATATTCTTCAACCGCTTCAGCACCACTAGCTGTTATTGTATCAAAATTCTGTCTAAGTTCATTCATGATGGAATCAAAGGCGGCGATAGCCTCAGGGTTGCTTAATTGCATAGCCAGATCTGCTTGATCTTCGTTATATGTGCTACGCAAATACTCTTCGTAATTACGGAGAAATCTGCGAGGGTTTCCACCTGTATCTTGCCCACTAAAGGCATATTGGATGGCCCCCATCATATTGCGTGCCTGACGATCGAGTTTACAGCCTCGAGAAAAATTATTTCTAATAATGTCTAATACATGATCTCTTTGGCTGTCGCCGCCTTCGATACGCATATTTTTTGGATTAAGTGATTAAAAGCATTTCTCTAAAAAATGGAATGGCACATAACTCGTTTCTAACGGAAAACAGTGCGGCTAGCAAGGGGGAATGGGGTGTTTTGGTGAAATGGGGGAGGAGGAGTGAAGAAACGAGTTGTGGGGAGTGGGGTGACAAAAAGGTGAATTCTGTAAGGAATTTGTCAGGTTTTTGTCATGAATTTGTCAGAAGGGCGGGGTGGGAGTGGGAAAAATTCAGGAAAGTTTAAGGAAAAATTCAGAAAAAATTCAGGATTTTTTCAGGTTTGGGCTATAGAGTGGGGGTATTCCTTACTTTTTTACTTTTACTTATGGAACTCAAAGAAGCTTTGGCCTTAATGGAAAGAGAGCTTCGGCTGAGGCATTACAGCTCTAAAACGGTGAAAAATTACTTAAGATGTGTGGAGCTTTATTTTTCGGGGAAGAAAAGTTTGGCGTATCGGGAGGAGGAGCTCAAAGGGTTTTTGTTTGGGAAGCTTGAAGCTGGGGCGGCGCCGGAGACGGTGAATCTTTATCTTTGTGCGGTGAAGTTTTTTTATAAACAATGTTTGCACTTTAAGGGTATTGTGAAAGTTCGTTTTGCGCGAAGAAATGTGCGCTTGCCGGTGGTGCTTTCGAGGGAGGAGATCCTTAAGATTTTAGAATTTATTCCCAACACAAAGCACCGTTATTTGGTGGCGCTGGCGTATGGGGCGGGGCTGCGCGTGAGTGAGGTGGTTCGGTTGAGGGTTGCAGATCTTGATTTTGCACGGAAGCTGCTTGTGGTGCGAGAAGGGAAGGGTGGCAAAGCGAGGGTGACGCTTTTGCCCGAAAATTTGAGGGAAGAGCTGAAGAGTTTTGTTGTGGGGAAAGTGGCGATGGATTTTGTGTTTGAGAGTGAACGGGGTGGGGCTTTGAGTACACGGTCGGCTCAAAAGGTTTTTGCGGTGGCTTTGGAGAAAACGGGACTGCAGAAAGAGGCTTCGTTCCATTCTTTGCGGCACAGTTTTGCGACGCATTGTTTGGAAAATGGAGTGGACAGTCGCTTCATTCAAAAACTGCTTGGACACAGTGCCATTCGTACTACAGAAAGGTATACGCAAGTGAGTCAGGTGAGTTTGGCGGGAATTCGGAGTCCACTTTAGGGTTTTGATTTTTATCTTATGATTTTTGTGAAATGATTCTTCCACTGTTATCGGCGCTGAGTTTTTTCATTGGGATTTTGGTGGCGGCGTTTGGGGAGTGGAATCTTTTGCGTGGTGAGATGGCTTGGATTTTTGTGATCGCAATGGGCTGCCTTTTTAAGAAAAGATTTTTGGGTGTTTTGATTTTAGCCTTTTTGTTCGGGGTTTTGAGGATGAATGTGTACGAGCAGAGCTTGGGGGAGGCTTCGATTGTGGCTTTGGAGGAGGGCGTTTTTGAGGGGCGGATTGTGTCTGAAGTGGACACGCGGATTGATCACCAAAACATTATAGTGGACACGGAGTATGGAAGGATTTTGGCGGAGCTGTCCTTGTATGAGTTGGTGCACTATGGAGATTTTGTGGAACTGCGGGGCCAATTGGAAGTTCCGGAGCAGGGGAGTTCGTATGCGCGGTATTTGTTTCGAAATAAAGTTCTTTACACAATGAACTCTGCGCGGGTGGAAGTCTTAAAGGGTGCGGGGACTTCGTTGCGGGGGTCGCTGTATGCATTTAAAGGGGTGGTGCAAAAAAGAATCAACCGGCTTTATTTTGAGCCGGAGGCGAGTTTGGTTTCCGGCTTATTGTTGGGAAGCCGAAAGGGGATGAGCGAGGAGCTCACGGCGGATTTTCAGGCGGTGGGGCTCACGCACATTGTGGCGGTTTCCGGGTACAATATTAGCCTGGTGATTGCGTTTATCTTTTGGAGTTTTTCTTTTTTGTTGATAAAAAAACGAGTGGTTTTGAGTGTGCTCATGGTGGCTCTTTTTGTCCTTTTTGTGGGAGCTTCGGCGGCGGCGGTGCGGGCGGGAATCATGGGGAGTTTGACGGCGTGGGGGCTTTACATCGGGCGCAAGAGTCAGGCGTTTTTTGCTTTGCTGTGGAGCGCCGTGCTCATGACGATATGGAATCCGGCGATTCTCCCTTTTGATATTGGCTTTCAACTTTCCTTTGCCTCGACCCTTGGCATTTTGGTCTTTGTTCCCATCTTGGAAAAAGCTTTTCCGCTCCAAAAGATCAAGTCAAAGCTTTTGAAGGAGGCTTTGTTTTTGACCCTTAGCGCGCAGTTGGCGACAACCCCTTTTATCGCCTTTTATTTTGGACGATTTTCCATTATTTCCCTGCTTGCAAATTTGCTTGTTGCTCCGCTTTTGCCCTTCTCGATGCTGTTTTCGGCACTGTCTTTGATTGGAGGAGAACTGTTTAGCCTTTTGGCCGGAGTCTATTTAAAAGCGGTGATCGGTGTGGTGCGTTTGCTCGCAAAAATTCCCCATGCGGACATTGCGATGCCGCTGAGTTTGGAGTTTTTTATTTTCTTTTTGTGCGTGCTTGTTTTTTCGACTCTTCTTTTTTATAGATCCAAATTGGCCCGAGCTTTTGGTCTCGAATCCTGGGGAGTTTTTTCCAAGGCTCTAAACCCTCAATAAGAAAGGCGTTGGACACCACCAAGGCGCCGGGTTTGAGTTGGGGAAGCAGTTGTTCCTTCATCCGCTTCATGGAGTGGGTGAGCAAGTAACAAAAAATAATGTCCGCGTCGCTGAGGTCTTTTTTCCAGAAATTTCCGAACTTAAGTTTTGCCTTGCTGCGCCACCAAAATAGACCAAGAAATTTTGCCCAGAGCCACACGAGCGGAGAAAATTCATAACCCACGGCATTGGCACCGTATTCTTTTGCGGCCTTGTGCACCAAACGGCCATCACCACTGCCAAGGTCGTAAACTTTCATGCCGGGTTTGATGTGTGCTGCTTTGAGCATTCGTTCCACTTGCACCATTTCGGTGGGCACAAAAGGAGCGCCTGCGATCATGGCGTAGCAAGTGGGAACAATCAGTACGATGTAGCCGAGGATTTCGAGTGGCGAGAGGTTTGGAACTGTCATTGCGGCTTCTAAAGATCGGAGCTAAGATACAGTAAAATCCAGCCATGCACTATCTCATTCTCACTGCTTTGGTCATCGTTGGGTTTCCTTATATCCTTAGCCTCCTTCAAGCATGTTCTTCAAAAGTAAAACGCTCTCGCACCGTCAAACGGCCATGATTGGTTTTGTACTCGCGCTCATGTCACTGCTCACGATTGGCATTACGGTTTTTCTTTTTATGCAAGTGGGGGAATGGCTCTACCAAAATGGAATTTATTCCATGGATCTTTTCTTTGTGGTCTTTTTTGTAACGCTCTTTTTGGCGGTCCAAGGCATTTTGCTTTTTGGATTCCCTCTTTACTACGCTCAAGATAAAAAGAGCCACATGACTGGACTCCGCATTTTGGTCTGGGCTTTGCTGTGGATGCTCGGCTTGGTTTTTGTTTCTTCATTGATTCTTGTGCCTTTGACCGGGCAGGAATCTTTTTCTTTGGAGCAGTTGGAGTCTGAGCTCGGGACCGAAGTTACGGAAGTCCTGGAATAATGGGTTTTGCTTTGGTCGAAAAAAGCCCTGCCGGATGGCGGGGCTTTTTTACTTAAGAAGCAAGGAAAATTAAGCTTTCTTGAGCATTGGAAGCCCAGTTCGCTTGTTTTCGGTCGTCTTGTATCCATCTGGGAGAGCATCGAGAGCATCATCTTTTTCTTTGCGAGCAAAGTAATAGATTTGCTGTTTGCGTCCTCCGCGGAGGGTAACCATCTTTCCGTGAAGGAAGTAGGTTTGACCTTTGCTGTTTGTGACTGAGTAAGCCATAAACGATAGGGGTTAGGGGTTAAACTGATCCGATTATAGTAACCTGTTATCAGGTTGGAAAGCGCAAAGGCTTGCAAAATATAGAAGCTGTGGTGTCTTTCAGATCAGCCAACCTGAAAAATCGCCCTTCCGTGGCCGACCTTTTTAGTGCCTATTGACTTCAAAAAGCTTCTCAATATACTGGACTAGCCCTCAAACAGGAGCAGATTTGGCTTCGCCGAACAGGGTCCCATCGTCTAACGGTTAGGACAACAGGTTTTCATCCTGTAAATCGGAGTTCGATTCTCCGTGGGATCACCACACAAACAAGACCGCCCGCAGGGTGGAGTTCTTGGCGGGGGTTTGCGAGCGTTTAGCGATCTTTTCTCACTCGAAAGAGGTGAAAGCCTACACGACTATTATACTGAAAAGGAAGGTACAGGCTTTTATCTGGTTCTACTTTTTCAAACCTGTCTTTTGGAATGTATTTCAAATATTGATCACCATCGGAAACAATAAAGAAAAATGAATCGTCGTGGCATAATTCCCAGATCTCATCACAACTTTTTTCTATTTTTGTTCTACCTATAACTCCATTGGTTTGATCTATTAAGAATGGCACAATTGCAGAGTCAAAATGGTTATTTCTATCCGCAAGCACCCTTGTTATTGAATGAGAGAAATTCCATAAATCTCCTAATTCTGCTCTTTGTATATGCAGATTTTCTAGTGGCTGAGCTTTTTCATTGGCTATTACCCATCTTTTTATTAGGTTCGTATAATATTCACTATCACCTAATTTTGACTCCAATTTTGCCCGACTTGGAGCTTTGTAGCCTGGATATATGGGGTCAAGAACATTGGGAGTAAAATGTATTCGACCTATGGAAGGAGTAAGTGGCGCTATTACAAGTTCCCCTAAAGTAAAATTTGTTTCTGGGTCTTTCTTATAGTAATAGCGTTGAATTGCCTCTTGCCACGCTACAGTTACAGGGTCTGAATCCACAACGGTGACTTCTGCGGCCTGTCCATAATTTGCAAGAATATTTCCGTTAGCACCAAATCCTGAAACAATAAGGATGTTTTTAGCATTAATAAGCTGAGCCCTTAAGAGTTCTTGCACTCTTGCAGCACTTGGTGTTCGGATATTTCCATCCGATTTGTCGGCTTGCTCCGGGTCTGAATAATCCGGATATTCAAAGAGTTCACCTTTCTTTGTTCGTGCAACACATTCCAACAGAGCTGCTTCAAAACCCTCTCCCGATAAGTCTAACCCTCTATTGACTGCATTGGACCTTAGTCTGGTTCCGTCAATGATGATTCTACGGTCTGCCTCAGTAAGTCCATTGTCCATGCGTAGATTTTAACATAGAATGAAGGCCTGTCAAATAGCTGGAAAAAGAGTAAGTAAAAATTATTGCTTGAATAAAATCCGTCCGCCTCTTTCGATAGAGTGCAAGCTACGCTTTAATGAGTGCCTTCGCACCCACTCGTCTATGTTGACTTATTTCAGTTCTAATTTCTTCGATCCGTGCATCGTCCAATCTTTTGCTCTTGAATGCTGCCAGTACAGCTTCTCTTGTGAGGCCAATTTCTTTGGCAACGCCTCTAATAATGTCCTCTGCCTCTTGAAGACTGAGGGTGCCAGAGTCCAAGTTGATCAGGGGTGGCTCTGCTTGTAGGTCCATGCCACTAATGAGTCGATCCGCCAGGTCTATTGCATAGTAGTGGTCTGTAGACCTTGTTTCATCAAGAATCTGCATGAGTGCTTGATGCATTTGGGCTTTCAGTTTTAGTGCCCTTTCCACTTTTGCACTGAATGCTGGTTCTGAATCTGCTTGAATCTTTTGACTGGCTGCTAATTCTTCTTCTTCTACTTTATGTTGTACCCTTAACCTTAACAATTCTGCTTCGTGCTTTTGATGAAGATGCCTTCGCTCGGTGCTTTGACCTTCTTCTAATTTCGCTCTTTTCCACTCCAGCTCACCAATGTCTTGGAAGCCTCCGTAAATGTCCTTGAGGTCGGTCATTTTTGTAAATTATGGGCAAGAGGGGATTAAACCACATATGTTGAGACTGTGTCAATCCCGTGTAGGTTGATGTCATTGGAACATGCCAATTTGCGCTTTCTATTCTTTGATGATAACCTTTTTTCATCTTCACCTCGCCATATGAAAAAACTTACACTCTTTATTCTTGCGCTCTTCGTTTTGAGCGGTTGTAGCTCTTTTGGGACTCGGGACACGGTAACGGATTCTGATTTTGGCAGTACGGATGCACCTAAAATGATGGAGGAGAGTTATGAAATGGCGGCGGACAGTGTCGAGAGGAAGATGGATTCTTCTTTGGTGATCAATGGGGGTGGGGTGGTGGAAGGGGTGGAGCAAAAAGTGATTAAAACGGGATCGCTCGCCTTGCACATGGAGAGTGTTCAAGATGGAGTGGCTGCTATCCAGTCTAATGTTAAGCTTTGGGGTGGGGAAGTAAGTGCCTCCAATGTGAATCGTTATGAAAATGCTTATGTTGCGAACATGACGGTGAAAGTGCCTTCTGCCCAGTTTGATACCGCTTTGGCGGGACTCAAGGCTTTGGCGGTTTATGTGGACAGCGAAAGCACCAATGCGTCCAATGTGACGGAAGCGTACATGGATCTTGAAGCACGCCTGAGTAATGCAAAAGAAGCGGAAGTTCAGTACCTTGCTATTTTGGACAGGGCCACGACGGTGGAGGAGATTTTACAGGTTACCGATTATCTTTCCGCGGTTCGATATGAGATTGAAAGCATTGAAGGACAGCTGAAATATTACGACAGCACCGTGGACTATTCCACCATTGAGCTTTATTTAACCGAAGATGAAAGTGTTCAGGCGGTGCAAGAAACTTGGAGGCCGCTCAGCACTTTGCGGGAGGCCTTGAGCAACTGGGCTGTCTTTTTGCAGGATTTGGCGGACTCCGCCATTTATCTCCTTATTTTTGGCTGGCCTCTGATTTTGGTGGGCATTGCCCTTTGGATCTGGAGACGAGGCCGCGGAAAAAAACGGAAATAGGATGTAAATAAGAGGGATGAAAGACTTGCTCGCTACGAGAGCCTTTATGTAGCTCACAAGTCCTTCATTCCTCTTTCACCTTATCTCCGTTTTTTTGTCGTTTTCCCAGGCCAGGGACAGATTTTGTACAAGGGGCAGCTTTCACATTTGGGCTTACGGGCGGTGCAGGTTTTGCGGCCATGAAAAATCAACTGGAGGTGCAGCTTAGACCAATGTTCTTTGGGCACGACGGCTTTGACCTGGCGCTCGGTTTTATCCCGATTCTTTCCGGAATCTGCCAAGCCCAGACGGTTGCACACGCGATGAATGTGAGTGTCCACAGGGAAGGCGGGCATGTTGAACCATTGTGCTTGCACCACTTGAGCTGTTTTTGCGCCCACGCCGGGGAGAGAGGTCAACGCCTCCAGGGTGCTGGGAACTTCTCCCCCAAGCGCCTGAATCGCCCTGGCGCAGCCCATGATGGCCTTGGTCTTACTGTTGAAATAGCCGCAGGGAAAGATTATTTTTTTCACCGTTTCTTCTCCCATTGCCAAAATATCCTCCGGAGTGCAGCCGTGATCTTTTGGAAAGAGCAGCGGGGTGATGAGGTTCACCCGTTCATCCGTGCACTGTGCCGATAAAATCACGGAGATCAGCAATTCAAAAGCATTGCGATGCTCGAGGGGAGCCTCCGGGTTTGGGAATTCTTGATCGAGTATTTTGAGCAGCGTCTCAATCATCCGTCATGGAAGAAGTTTTGGAGTTTTGGGCAAAACCGCTTTCTTCGAGGTAGGAAAGATCTTGATCTTCGGTCACTTCCATTTCTTGCAAAATCTCGCTTTCTTCCAAATGGATGAAGGATTGCGCCTCCACTACGCTTCGGTCGAGTTTTCGGAGGTCTGATTGAAGAGATTCGTAGTCGATTTGCAGTTGCTTCAACTCGTAGCCTTTTGCGGGTCCGCGGCTGTTCATGTAGAGATAAGTTCCGGTGCTGCTGATGGCCAAAAAGAGCAGCGTCCCAATGAGGATTTGATAAGTGCTTCGGACTTCAAGGGAAAGGGGCTTGCGGCTTCTTCTCCACTTGAAAGGGCGAACGGCGTGGGTGAGTGGATCCATCATGGCTTTTACTTTACCATTACTGATTTAAGACTTCCAGTCGAGTGTTCAGTAAGCCTGTGGAGAGGGCTCCAATCTGTTCAAAAGCGGCTGGGGTGAGGTCGATGATATAGCCCTCGGTATAGGGGCCACGGTCGACCACTTCCACCACCACGGTGATTTGGGTGTCCAGATTGGTGACGCGAACTAAAGTTCCGAAAGGAAGGGTTTTGTGGGCGGCCATGAAGCCGTAGGCCTCGAGGGCTGTGCCGGAAGCGGTGTTGTGCCCATCGAAACTGTAGCCGTAGTACGAGGCGATTCCATATTCCACTTGGCTGGTGAAGGGCTGTTTTTTAAAACGATAAATCAAATCGGCGAGTTCCCCACGGGTGAGGGGACTGCCGGGGAGGTAATCCCCGGTGTCATCGGGGACAATAAGGGCGTGATCAATTCCGTATTGGAGGTAGGCGGTGTACCAGGCATCGTTTGCGACGCCGGGGAGTTCACTTTGGAGTCCCGTGGCCAAAATCAACATTTTAAGCGCTTCGGCTCGGTTCACGGTGTCCAGAGGTTTAAGGGATCCATCTTCATGGCCGCTTACAATGTCCAGCTCGGCTGCAGTATTCACATAATTTATATACCAAGCGTCCACTTCAATGTCCGGGAAGCTGGCGACCTCTGTCCACTCCAGGGGCACTTCACTCACCTCCAGAATCATCTTTAAAGCCTCCACTCGATTCACCGGGTTCATGGGGCCAAAAGATCCATCTTCGTATCCCGTGAGAAAGCCCGCTTGAGTTCCGTAATAAACCCCGTCGTAATAGGCATGGTGATCCGGAACATCCGTGTACCAACTGCTTAAAGCTCCGGAGGTGACGCCGGGTGCCAGGAGGAGAGAAGCGAGGATGGGACCTAAAAAGGTGATGGACCTCACTGTTTATACTTAATCACGACTTGTCGGTAGTTGCCTTCGCCGATGCTTTCGGTGACTAAATTGTCGTAGCCTTTGGTCTTGATCATCATGTGAACGAGACGGCGGAAATAAGGAGACATGGGGGGAAGAGCGGCTTGGATTTTGCTGCTTTCCACTTCTTTCATTTTTTGTTCGGCGATGGTGAGTACATTTTCTTCTTGGCGCTTGCGATAGTTGTCTACATCAAAGGAGATGGTGATGTCTTCTCCCAACTGTTTGTGGAACATAACGGTGAGAATTTTTTGCATGGCCAAAAGGTTTTCACCATGGTGGCCGATCAAAAGGCTGGGTTCTTCCGAAACGGAATTCACACGGAAGTTTTTCGGTTCGGTCTCCTCAATCTCAATATCGGTGAAATCGATGCCTAATTTTACGAGGAACTCCGATACGAGCTTTTTGATTTGCTTTTCCATAATAACGAATGGTTTAGGGTAATCTAATGTTTGCGGTCGATCACTCGTACTTGAACGGAATCTTCAGGGGACTCTTTTTTTGGGCCCTCTTTATTTACCACAAGTTGTTGGAGTATGCCATAGAAAGTTGAAGTTCCCCAGTATAGACCCACGGCTGCGGGGAGCTGGGCGGTGAACACCGCGATCATGGCGGGCATCAAATATTTCATCATTTTGTTGGCCATTTCCATCTCATTGGGCTTGGCATCCCCCGCTTTTTCGTCCTTTTTCTTTTCATCTTTCTTCTTCTTTTGTTTGGCCTGCATCAATTGCATCTGTAAAAATTGCAATCCCCCCACAATGATGGGCAAGACGATGACGCTTTTGGTGAGCAGATCAAAACCAAAGAAAGAGGAGTTGATTTCGTGAAGAGAAAAGGCCGGAAGAAAATCGTAAATCAGAGTGATCCGATCTGGAGAAAGCCCTCCGTTGATCACATAAAACAGAGCAATAAGGATTGGAAATTGGATGAGCATGGGCAAACAACTCGACAGAGGATTTGTTTTGCTGCTTTTCCAGAGCAACATGGTTTCTTGCGCCAGTCGGGTTTGGTCATTGGCGTACTTTTTCTTCAGTTCTTCCAATTTAGGTTGGAGCTCTTGCATGCGTTTTTGCGCCTTCATTGCCTTTTGAGAGGGGACCAAAAGAATGGTTCGAATCACCAAAGTGAGCAAAATAATGGCCAAGCCCAGGTGATGTCCGGGCATATAAATAAGGATGCCCACCAAAACATTGAGCAACGGTTGATAAATGAGAGTGCGCCACAATTTGGTGAGTACGCTGGGATTGTGGATTTCGAATTCCGGAGAACTGAACTCATTCCATTCCAATTTGTATCGGCCCAGCTCTCCAAAATAGGAATAACTGTAATTCAAGAGGCTGATGGTGGTCTTTTTCCCGGGTTCAATGATTTGATCTTTGTTCGTGGTGCATTCGGGCAGGTTTTGGCTGCTCACTTCTGTAAAGGCTTCATCCGCATAACGCAAAACTTTAAAAGGAGGGTGGAGAAAATCGACCTCCGCTCCGGAATCCACACATTCGTAGGTCAGCGTTATGGGCTCCGTACTGTTGTTTTGGAGCACCACTTTGACCTCTTTTCCTATCGCATATTCATTTTTTTGAGTTTTGAAAGCAAGATCACCGCTTTCCAGAGAAGTGTCGCTTTTCCCTCCTTGGAAGGCCTGCATAATCAAAATAGTGGCCAAAAAGACCAATAGGTAAGGGAAAATATTGAATTTTTTCATGGCTTGAGGATGTTTTTTAAACTGGATTGCAGCTCGTCAAAGGAGGCTTTGACCACCGGTCTTCGAGCTAGAAGCACTATATCAAAAGAATTTGTCTTTGGCACGAGATCTTCTTTTTCCAAGAGGCGAACGATCTCATAGATCTGTCGGCGTTTTCGGTTTCGCTTCACTGCGGATTTCTCGAGTTTCTTCCCCACAAGCACGGCATAATGATTTTCTCCAAGGCCATTCTCCTTCTTAAATACCACAAAAAAAGGGGTAGCTATGGACTTTTCATCCTTTAAAATAGCTCCCACCGCCGTCTTACCATGAATTCGTTTACTTCGTTTTATCACGACGAACAGATACCGTAAGCTGATGGCGGCCCTTAGCGCGGCGGCGGTTCAGCACCGCTTGTCCACTTTTTGTAGACATTCGCTTGAGGAAGCCATGGGTTCGAGCTCGTTTCCGTCTTTTAAGTTTTCCTAACATGGTTGTGTTGGTGCCGCTTACGCGGCGTTATTGCCTAGCAAGCCTTTTGGGCTCGCTTGGTAGTGCGGTGATTTTATTCAGGCTTCTCACGAAAGTCAAGGGTATTGGAGAGAGGATTGCTAAAAGCCAAAATCTTTTGTACAGTGGGTTCATCTGGATACCGTTTATCTATGTTTCTACAACTTCAACAAGAATCCCTGATTTTGGGCCGTAAACCTCAGGGTTTTACCGAGCACTTCTATACGGAGTGGGACGACGGCATTGGAAAGGAGAAAATCTCCCTCTTCTTACTCATCTCTATTCACAGCACTCAGGTTCCCGGGCCCGAAGTGGCCAAAGAAGCCTTTCAACTCTTGCAAGACCACTTCTTGGATGACCTTTCGGGAGATCCTTATGATCGTTTTGAGAGTGCGCTGCGGGAAATCAACAGGATGGTGAATGAGAAAGAGAAGGAATTAGACCTCAAATTTGTGCCCAATGTGAATGTGATTATTGGAGTGATTCAAAAGGACATGGTCTTTTTGTCTCAACGAGGGGAGGCGCAAGGCTATTTGCTTCGCAAACGACATGTGAGTTCGATCACCGAGGGGCTTTATGATGAGAAGAATAAAGAAGAGCTTTTCCAAAATATTGCGAGTGGAGGGATGGAAGTGGGGGACTCTTTGATGTTCGTTACAGGTCCGCTCATTCAGTTTGTGACGCCAAATGATCTGTCTAAGATCTTTTCCGAGCAAGCTTTGCCGGATGCCATGAAAGAGCTGGAGGATCTTTTGCAGGGGGATATGGAGGATCAAATGATGCTGTTGGCTTTCGAGGTTTTGGAGAAAACAGAGTCTCTTTCGGAAGCTCCCGTGGTGAGGGACCATAAGAGGGAAGAAGAAATTGAGGATGAAGATGAGCGGCCGGTGCCTTCGGCGCTCCATGCGGATGAGGATCGACCTCGTGTGGGGCGCTTGAACAAGGGGATTGAAGAACTTCGTAAATTTGCGGCTCGTAAAGAAACTTGGGCCTTTTTGGACACGGTTCGATCTTGGGAAAAGAAAAAACTCTTATTTGCACTGGGAACGGTGGGTGCCGTTCTTCTGATTGGACTGTTCCTCATGACCTCGGTGCTTGGGAAACAAAGGAAAATTCAGGAGATGGAGGACAATCTGGCTTTGGCTCAAGAAAACATCACTCAAGCTCAAACGCAGGGTGCTTTTGATAAAGCGGCGGCGAATGAACTTTTGGATCAGGCGGAGGCTTTGGCGATCACCGTGCTCGACTCCGGGTTTTCGGGTGGAGAAGCCAGCCAAATCTTGGATGAAGTGGAGGATCAGAGGAATGCTTTGGACAATGTTCAAGTGGTGGATAAAGACAGCATTCGTTTGCTCGCGGATCTGAGTGATTCTTTGGCGGGAGCCTCCTTGATTGGAGTGGATGTTTATGGCGACCGCATCGTGGCGTACACGGCTCAAAATGCATATCAAATTCTTTTGGATCAAGTTGAATCTCCCGACTTGCTGGATGCCAATGATAAGGTTCTTGCTGGAGAGTTTTTTGAAGACTATGACACGGTGGTGATGGTGACAGCGGGAGGAAATCTTATTGAATACACCAATGGCAACGCGCAATTTGCCGATACCGCGGATGTGGACTGGCATACGGGCGTGGATATTGCGACTTACTCCAACAAAGTTTATGTTTTGGATCCGATTTCCAATCAAATTTGGCGATACCAACGGGGAACCGATGGTTACGGAGGAGCTCAGCCCTACTTTTCTGATGAAATCGATCTGACGGATGCGGTTTCCTTGGCGGTGGACGGCAGCATTTGGTTGCTCAATCAGGATGGCGGTTTGCTCAAATATCTGAGCGGTAGTCTCGTTGAATTTGAGATCAAAAAAGCGCCTCTCACTTCCATGGAAGGGGCCAGCCAAGTGTATACGGATCTTGAAATCAATCAGCTCTACATTTTGGATCCTTCCGATGATCGACTGTTTATCTTTGATAAGAGCGCCAAGAATGCGGATCTCACTTATAACGCTCAATATGTCTTTGAAGATTTGAAAGGTACGCTCGTTGACTTTTTCATCGATAAAGATCGCAATGTGATTGTGCTCACCACTACGCAAGCTTTGTATGAACTGAGTTTTGAATAGACTATCAGAAATAGAAGACTCCTTTGGGAGCGCTCCGGGCCGCTAGGCCAAGTCTTACTCCCTCACGATCCTCTTATTTTCCTCCACTACTCTTTATGAGTTGGGCCATAAACTTTTCTTCTTGGCTGGGCAGGACCAGAACTTTAATGCTGGATTTTGTTTTTGAAATGCAGACTGCGTTTTTCTTGTTCGCAGCTTCGTCCAGCTCCAGGCCAAAGGGTTTTAAATAATCGCAAATTTGGCGGCGGAGGTAGAAGGCGTTTTCACCAATTCCGGCGGTAAAGACAATGGCATCGGGAAGGCCGCCCAGCGGTATGAAATAACTGCCGATGAGTTTGGCCACTTGATAACTGAAGACTTCAAAGGTGCGGAGGGTTCCGGGTGCCTTGGGTTTTGCCCACAGGCTACGGATATCGGAGCCGATGCCCGAAAGACCCTTGAATCCGGATTCATGCTCCAAAAGATGATGCACGGCCTCCGGTTTTTGTTTCTTTTGGAGATGAAAAATGATGGCGGGATCAATGCTGCCGGAGCGAGTGCCCATCATGGGGCCTTCCAGTGGGGTGAAACCCATGGAAGTGTCTATGGATTTCCCGTTTTTAATGGCGCAGAGGCTCACCCCATTGCCAATGTGGCAGGTGATGAGCGAGGGCGACTTTTTTTTGAGGTGTTTGGAGGCCGCTTCCGCTGCTCCGGCGTGGCTGGTTCCATGGAAACCATAACGACGAATCCCTTCTTTTTTGTACAGTGCATAGGGAAGTCCATAAAGAAAAGCCTTTGCCGGAAGACTGTGATGAAAAGCGGTGTCGAAGACGGCAAAATGTTTGGCTGAGGGGATTTTTTTGAGACAAGCTTTGAGAGTGCTGAGATTGGACGGGTTGTGTAAAGGGGCCAGAGCATTGAGTCCCGCAAGTTTTTTTAAAACCAAAAAGTTGATGCGTGTCGGTTTTTTAAAGGCTTCTCCGCCGTGCACCACGCGGTGGGCTACTTTTTTGATTTCCTTTAAATTTTTTACGATTCCATCATCTTGTAAACGGCCCAAGCCGTAACTCAAGGCTTCTTCGTGGTTTTTTATTTTTGTGGGGACGGTCTCTTCCGGGCCATCTTTAAAAGACCTCCTAAAATGACAGTGTTTTTGTCCAATGGCATCGATATGACCCTTGTAGACTTGATCCAACTCTTCATCAAAGAGCGCAAAACGGAGGGAAGAAGAACCGGCATTGAGAACGAGAATTGCCATGGCGTAAGCAAACTTTAACACATAAAAAATGTGATGGGAATGGTCTTGATCCACCGGTAAAAGTGGGGTAAGATAATGGGGTAATAAACTTACCCCATGCATTCACATAAACGATTGAATCGAGAGAAAGTGAATTTCATGCTTGACCGAAAGCTGGTCTTAGAAATGAAACAGTATGTTCCTGAAGGGGAGCGGAGTAATTTTGCAAATGAAGCTTTTGAGGAGGCACTGAGCCTTCTTAAAAGGCGAAAAGCCATGGAAATGATTGATGAATTGAGAGCCAAAAATACCCTGCGACTCACGACAGAAGAGATCATTGAAGCAAAAAATTATGGAAGAAAATAAGTTTATTGTTGTGGACGCTTCTTTGGTTCTTAAATGGTTTTCTCCAGAAGAAGAGGATTTGGAACAGGCCTTAAAACTATATTACCGGCATGGGGAGGGGCAATTTCGTATTTTGGTTCCGGAGCACTTTTTTGTTGAGGTCTCCAATGTGTTTGCTCAGAAATTTTTAGACTCTGCCGAAAGCCATTTTTCAAAAATTAAAATGCTTGGATTCGTTGGATGTTTCATTGATATTTCCATCGCCTCGGTGGCCTTTGGACTCAAAAGAAAATATCCTAAAATATCTTTTTATGATGCTGCCTACCATGCTTTGGCGCTTACAAAAGGAGTCCCTTTTATTACGGCAGATAAAAGTTACTATGAAATGGTTAAAAATGAGGGAAACATTGTTCTTCTTAAGGACTATCGTTAGAATGACCTTGTCTCTTAAGTCTCGCCATGACTAAAACCGACAAGCAGGCCCTGCAGTGGCTTAAAAAATACTTGCGTTACACCGATTACATCGGGGCGGCGCAGCTCTATTTAAAGGACAATGCTTTGCTTGCGGAAAAGCTCAAGCCCGAGCACATTAAAGAACGCATTTTGGGGCATTGGGGAACGGTTCCCGGACTCAATTTTATTTATGCCAATTTGAATTATTTAGTGTGGAAGCACGATGCGGAAATGCTTTTGGTCACGGGGCCGGGGCATGGTGCACCGTCTATTTTAGCGAACTTGTTTGCCGAAAAAACACTGACGGAATTTTATCCGGATTTTCCGCGGGATGGGAAGGGAATGGCACGATTGATTCATGATTTTAGCTGGCCGCACACGGCGTTTCCCAGTCATGTGACGCCCGGAGTTCCCGGGTCCATTTTGGAAGGTGGTGAATTGGGTTACAGTTTAGCCACCGCCTTTGGCGCGGTGATGGATAACCCCAACTTGATTGCAGCAGTGGTGGTTGGAGATGGAGAAGCGGAGACCGGGCCCATCGCGGCGGCTTGGCACAGTAATAAATTTCTCAATCCACGGACCAGTGGAGCGGTGCTTCCTATTGTGCACATCAATGGTTACAAAATTTCAAACCCCACTATTTTTGGGCGCATGGATGATAAAGAACTTCGATCCTTGTTTGTGGGTTATGGTTATGAGCCTTTTATTGTGGAAGCCCCCAATTTGGAAAGCAAGATGATGGAGGTGATGGAGGAGGCGTATCAACGCATTCGTAAAATTCAAAAGGCTGCACGGAAGAGCAAGAAAGCATTTTTAAAGCCCAAGTGGCCTGTGATTTTGCTTCGGTCTCCCAAGGGCTGGAAGGGGATTCAGAAATTTCATGGACACAGTATTGAAGGATCTTTTCGTGCGCATGGCGTTCCCGTTGGACATCCCAAGGAAGATCCCACGGCGCTCAAGGCTATTGAGAGCTGGCTCAAGATTTATAAAATTCAAGAATTGGTGGATGCACAGGGGCGGCCCAAGCCGGAGGTTTTGGAGTTTGTGCCCACGGGGGCCAAGCGCATCGGAGCATGCAAGCATGCTATTGGAGGGAATATCATGCAGCCGCTCAAATTGCCGGCGGCGGGGAAGTATGCGCTCAAATTTAAGAAACGGGGACAGGTACAGGCGGGAAGCACGCCGGTGGGTGCGGAGTTTTTACGAGACCTTACGGTGCTCAATCCTAAGACATTTCGCATCTTTTGTCCCGATGAATTGGAATCGAATTTGTTCAAAGCCGTGTTTGAAAAAACGGGACGGGGCTTTATGTGGCCACTCAACAAAAATGATGAGCACATGCAGCCCGACGGGCGCATTCTGGAGATGCTTTCGGAGCACACTTTGCAGGGCTGGATGATGGGATACACGCTCACCGGTCGTTTTGGATTCTTCTCCAGTTATGAGGCTTTTCTTACGATTATTGCGAGCATGGTGGATCAGTATGCCAAGTTTTTAAAACAGAGCTTTAAAGTGAAATGGCGTAAGCCCGTGCCTCCTTTGGTTTATCATTTGGGCAGTGTGGGGTGGAGGCAGGAGCACAATGGATATTCGCACCAAAATCCAAGTTTTGTGAGCAATCTTTTGCAAAAGCATGGGGAGTTTTGCCAAGTGTATTACCCCTGTGATGCCAACAGTTTTTTGGCGGCCATGGAAGAAGCTTTTCAAAAACCCAACACCATTAGTGTGATTGTGGCGGACAAACGCGAAGTGCCTCAGTGGCTCAGTTTGGCGGAGGCCCGTGAGCAGGCCAAGGCGGGTATTGGAATTTGGGAGTGGGCGACGGGCCGCGAGGCGAGTCGAAATCCGGATGTTGTTTTGGCCAGCGCCGGAGATTACATGACGCAGGAAGCCATGCACGCCATTCAACTGTGTAAAGAACTGGTGCCGGAAATGAAGATTCGCATGGTGAATATTTCTGAACTCACCGGGCTGTGTATGGGAGACTACTGTGGTAGCTCTCACGCATGCATCAACGAAGCCATGGTGGAGAAATATTTTACAAAAGATAAGCCGGTGGTCATCAACTATCATGGGTACACCAATGACATGGAGCAGGTGCTTTGGTCCTTTGTGGATGCCAAACGATTCAGTTTGCATGGTTACCAGGAACGCGGATCCACCACCACTCCTTTTGATCTTAAGGTGGTGAATGAAACGGATTTTTACCACTTGAGTATGGACATGATCCGCTTGGCCTCGCCGCACAATAAAGCGGTTGCCAAAAAACGCGATACACTCATCGCGCTTTTGGAGCAAAAGATCCGTGACCATCAATCCACCATTTGTGAGACCGGCGACGATCCCAAAGAAGTGAAAGTGCTCAAGTGGAAGAGCTAAAGGCCGCCGTGCGGGGCCCTTGGTGCTGCCAATGCCTCGTGGACTTTGTGGCTCGTGTCGACCCTGGTCTCTGGGCCGGTGCTTTTTTGCCATGCTTCAAATCCGCGGTGAGGCATTTCTCCTCTCTTCATTTGTTGGAAAGGATTTTCAGTCAGTCCGGGAAAGTTTCGAGGGGCCATAGAATAGGGGGTTAAATATAAAAACGCCCCGCTTGTGCAAGCGAGGTTTGTGAATAAAAAAACCTCGCTGCTAGTTTAGGACTAGAATAATGGCGAGGCTAGACACAGCAAGACCCAATTGGGCTTCGAACTTGCGGCAATGGGTTGAATGAAGTGTCATAGTAACCTTGAGTTTATCAAAAACGGTTTTTTTGTCAATATTTCATTTGCGCTTGGACCGTGGTGAAGGCGGTCAGATGAACGATGTCTTCGACGGAAGCACCGCGAGAGAGTTCGTTGACGGGTTTTTGTAGTCCTTGCAAAATGGGGCCGATGGCCTTGGCGCCCGCGAGCCGCTCCACTAGTTTATAGGCAATGTTTCCGGCTTCTAAATCTGGGAAGATGAGGATATTGGCATGGCCGGCGAGAGGGGAGCTGGGGTCTTTGAACTGGCCCACGGCATCGATGAGCGCGGCGTCCACTTGCATGGGGCCCTCAATGCTCAAGGAAGGATTTTGTTGTTTCACCAGTTTGGCGACGGCATGCAATTTTTGAGCTTGAGGGGTTTGGCTGTTTTCTCCCGTGGAAAAAGAGAGCAGGGCGATTTTTTGTTCCAAGCCAAACTGCTTCGCGCTTGCCGCGCTGTCGGAAGCAATTTGAGTCAGTGTCTCCACGGAAGGATCAGTGTTTACGGCACAATCCGCAAAGACGAGGACGCCGCCGTTGGCGGCGTCCGGGTTCGTATCCGTAGGGAGCACCATAAAAAAGAGGCCCGAGGCCTTCCATCCTTTTTCTTTTGTTTTTATGATTTCCAGGGCTGGAAGAATGCGTTCACGGGAGGCGGCGCTCGGGCCGGCAATCATTCCATCCGCTTCCCCTTCGTGTACAAGCATGGTGGCAAAATAGTGGGCCGTTCGCATCTTGCTTCGCGCCTCTTCTTCTCGTGCGCCACGGAGCTCCATGAATTTTTTAACGAGAGTTTCAAAACGGGGATCTTTACTTGGTTCGCCAAATACAACTGGAATTGCCAAATTCTCTTTGCTGATGATTTTTATGGCTTCTGCAACGCGGGGCTCAGATCCTTCTGCAAAAACAATCCGCTTGGGATTTTCTTTCGCACGGTCCCAAACTTGCTTTAAAAAGTCCTCCATTTTGGGTGCGGATTTATTCGTTTTATTCGCCGATTGCCTTGAGATCGCTCACCGCTTCGTTCACGGCACCGGTGGCCTCGACTACTGAATCTTTAGCCTCATTCACCTGGTCAACCGTTTCCACCACTTCATCCTTTATTTCCACGGCTTCATTTTTAATATTTTCCACCGCTTCCAAAGACTCCTGTGTGGCCTTTGAGAGCATACTGCAGGCAGGAAGAAGTAAAAGGGTGGCGAGGAGGAGTGGGGTCGGCAATTTCATGGCGGCGGCCTTAAGAATTCTGATGTTTTTCTTTGAAGATTTCATCGAAACTTCCGGAGAAGTTCTTAAGAAAGTTGTGCATATCCAAGACTTCGTTGGAGGAAATATATTCCATTCGTGGGGCGCTTCCTAAACGGATTGGCATATCCTCTTCATCATAGGGGACTCCAGCTATATCGGTGTGTACATGAATCACGGCCTCCATATTGCAGTTTGGGCAAAAAACTTGAAAGAAACTCTCTTCGCAGCTTGTGATCCCAATAATATCCACATCAAAATCGGTGTATTTCCCGTTGCAGGTTTGGCAACGCATACCTCTTTTGATTTGCCCCACAATGGCTTTGAGGTCATGAAAATTCATATTGTTCTTTAAGGGGTGCTTCTATTTTAGCGCTTTTCTTCGGCTGCTTCCAGCGAATTTTTGCCGGAGGGGGTGCTTCAGGGGCGGCGCGGCGGTTGCTTGATGGGGCGCCTCGGTTGAGTGGGCCCACAGGGCAAAGGTGATTACACCCTCACCCATAGCTTTTGTCATGGGGGAATGGGGGTTTAAACCTGTTAATGGGGTGGTTTTGTGGTAGAATTAAGATTCAGTAACCCCCTCACTATGACCGATGCCGAACTGTATAGAAAAGCTAAGTTTTTTGGAAAGAACGCCCTCCTTTGGCGAAGGAAGTTTATGGGCCTCCTCCCGGAAGTGCAGCGAAGGCGGTTGTATGAGAAGCGCGGCTTCGGGTCTATTTTTGAGTTTTCTTTTAAACTGGCCGGACTGAGTGAAGAACAAGTGAGGCGGGTTTTGCAGCTAGAAAGGAGGTTTCAGGAGCTGCCCACCTTGAAGGGACTTTTGGAGACTGGCGGGGTGAGTGTGAATAAGTTAGCCCGGGTGGCTTCTATTGCCACAGTGGCGAACCAGGAAGACCTGGCGGAAGCAGTGAAACTTTTGCCCCAGGCGGCAGTGGAAACTTTGGTGCGAGATGAGCGATTTCAAAAATTAAATGGCTTTCTTAAGCCACAAATTGAAGGAAAATCTGTGCGCGCGCACAACTTAAACTTGGATGAGAAAGTCACCGCCCGCTTGTTGGAACTACAAGAAAAAGGCCTCAATTTAAATGAAGTCCTCATGGGAATGTTGGACAGAAGAGACCAGGAAATAGCAGAAGAAAAAGCAGTCATTGCTGCACATTTGCCTGAAAGGCAATCTCGCCCTGTGCCTGTACGAACCCGCAAAGTCCTTCAAAAAGAACATGGTAGCAAATGTTCCATCGCCAGCTGCAAACGCCCAGCAGAACAACTGCATCACACGCAAACCTTTGCGCTGAGCCACCGCCACGATCCTCACTATCTTGCGCCGCTCTGCAAAGCGCACCATGTTTTGGCGCATTCAGTGAATCTAAAAGTATGGGAGAAAAGGACGCAGGCGGCGATTTAAAAAGCCCGTCAGGATTTTCCATGACGGGCCTTTGTTTGCCGATTTTTATCACTTACGCGGCTCTCTTGGTTTCGAATGCGGGGCTTGCGTGGAGTGGCGCTGGTGTTATCCTTTCAGGTGGCCTTCCGGTTGTTGCCTCGAGTGGCTTTGGAGTTATTACTTCAGGTGGCGCTCCGATGTTTTTCTTGAGTGGCGCTCCAGGTGTTGCATCGAGTGCGACTTCAGGCTGTACGGCGTCTGCCTCAGCGGCATGCTTTGCTTCTTGAGCAGCTTGTACCTGAGCTGCTGCTTCCGCTTCAGCGGCTCGTTCGGCATTCATGTGTTCACGCACTTTGGGCATCCGTTCCACCACTAGATTTCCCATTGTCACTCCCCTCTGAATAAGTTCACCTGCCTCTGTAGCTTCTACATGTCCGGTGACCATGCCACCCACTTTGAGAACAGTTCCAGCGGTTTTACTCGTTTTTATGAAGTTTGAGAAAGCTTGATCGGCAGCGGCTGCCACTTCCGTTGAAGCAGGAACGATTCCCAAGGAAAACATGGCCGCAACGGTAGGCTTGTTGACCAACATGGAGATGTCACTGATCAAGGGATCCGGGATGAATTTTGCGAAGAAATTGCGTTTGAGCCCTCCCCACAGCGCTTCGACTAGCTTTTTCCCTAGCACTGCTCCCGGTGAAAGTACAGCGACGATTTTTTCAAATCGACTGAAGGAGAGTCCGGTCAGACCTTTTTCCATTAAGGCCATCTTTTCTTCGTCAGAGAGCTCAGTAAGAATTTGAACCGCTCTTTCATTTCTGCTGGCAAAGCTGTTGGCGGCAAAGGTGAGGGCCTCGATGTCTGCCCCTGCTGTAGCGTTTTTTTGTAAAATACCGAGAATCTCCATTGGCAGACTGCCTTCGGGGGCTTCATTAGTTTCTACGGGGGCGCCGTCTTCTCCATCCATATCTACCTCTCCATCCACATCTAAGGGATCGACTTCGACATCATTATCAGGATTTTCTGGACCGTTTGAATTGTGTGACATAGGAGCTTGGGGTTAAAAAGCCTTATATCAGAATAAGCCAGCTATCTAATTTTGTCAAGGGCTCTTTTTACCCTTTTAATACTGAGTTCTTTGCCCAAGAGTTTGACCAGTTCGAAGACCCCCGGGGAATACTGTTCGTTGCTCAGTGCGATGCGGAGAGGCCAGAGGACTTGGCCGTTTTTGAGGCCCAATTTTTCGATCACTTCCATGAGGCAAGCTTTGATGGCTTCTTCATCTGCTCCATCAGCTAAATTTTCCAGAGCGGGGATGGAATTTTCGAGCGCCAAAACTGCGGTAGCCTTGTCCACTTTCATTTTTTCGTTGAGGAAAAGACCAAGGTCATAGTCGAACTCCTCTAGAAGAAGAGGTTTGAGGAGGGCTGGGGCTTCGGAGAGGGTTTTCATGCGCAGCTGAACGGAGGCCAGAATCTCGGGCTTGAGTTCACCTTTGAACCAGGGTTCATCCTTTAAATAAGGCAAAATCAGCACCTCTAATTCCGGGAGAGATTTTTGGCGGATGTAGTGACCGTTCAGCCAATCCAACTTTTCCAGATTGAACACGGCGCCGGCTTTTTGAACGCGATCGAGGCTGAACCGTTCCACCAATTGTTCAAGAGTGAAGAGCTCTTCCTCCGTTCCCGGGTTCCAGCCTAAAAAGGCAATAAAGTTAACGATGGCTTCCTTAAGGTAGCCTTTCTTTATATAGTCTTCGGCCGCGACATCGCCTTGGCGCTTGCTGAGTTTGCTGCGGTCCGGATTGAGGAGCAGGGGCAGGTGGGCAAATTCGGGGGCCTTCCATCCAAAAGCTTTGTAGAGCCAAAGGTGCTTTGGGGTGGAAGGGAGCCATTCCTCACCGCGGATCACATGGGTGATTTCCATCTCATGGTCATCCACCACATTGGCCAAGTGGTAAGTGGGGAAGCCGTCGGATTTGATGAGGACTTGATCGTCGATGTCTTTGCCGTGAAACTGAAGATCGCCACGAACGAGATCATTAAAGAAAAGATCTTCTTGGGGGATTCGTTGACGGATGACATGGGCTTCACCGGCTTCGATGCGTGCTTGTCGTTCGCTGAGGCTCAAGTGTGTGCAAAGGCCATCGTATTTGGGGGGGAGTTTTTGGGCTTCTTGTGCTTTACGCATTTCATCGAGCCGTTCAGAGGTGCAAAAACAGGGATAGGCGTGGCCGTTTTCCACCAATTCTTTGGCGTATTTTGCATAAATCTCGGTTCGTTTGGATTGAAAAATCGGACCCTCGTCCCAGTTCAGATCAAAAAAATGAAGGGCGTTTTGCAGGCTTTCCACGGCGCCTTCCACAAAGCGTTTTTGATCCGTGTCTTCGATGCGGAGGGCAAAAATACCTTTGTTTTGCTTGGCAAACAGGTAGGAATAGAGCGCGGTGCGGAGTCCTCCAATGTGGAGGTAACCGGTTGGAGATGGGGCAAAGCGAGTTTTAATCATGGCGGCAGTGTAACACAGGCTTTTCACTTTTAAAATTCAAGAGTAGGCTTTGGGCATCTAACCGCCTTTCATGAATAAACTCCAATCCTTTTTTAAATCTTTGCTCGTACGGACCAAAGCCTCGTTTTACCGGTTTCCGGTGAGCATGGCCATTATTCTTGCGGCCTTTTCTCTCATGGTCTTGGATCTTTGGACGCCCCATGAATTTAAAGATGAAAAGATCATGCAACTCATTGTTATTTTTTGGGTGACGCTCCCCATTTTTACGGCGTTTTCTCTCTTCTTTAAAAAGCGTTGGCCCCTGCTTTTGGGTTTGGGGGCGGCTTTGTTTTTATTCTTCACCACGGAGGATACGATGCGGGAGGAAGACATTCAGGTGTTTATGCTGTGGGGCGGGGCCTTTTATAGCTTGCTCTTTGTGTTGCCACACTGGAAAAATAATCAAAACAATGGATTTTGGACCTATTGCACGCGGATTCTTTTTATATTGATTTTAGGTTTTGCGTGTAGTGGAATTTTGGCGGCATCTTTGACCTTGGCTCTTGAGAGTATTCGTACTTTGTTTGAGGTGGATATTGATTATCGTTGGATGGAGACCATGGCAATGTTCGCTTTCTTTTTTGTCTTACCCATGTTTGTGCATATTGGGCTTCCTCAAGATTGGAAGACTTTGGAAAAGAATACGGAGCACCCTCATTTTTTTAGACCGCTCAGTGCCTATTTGCTCACCCCCATTTCAGTATTGTTCTTTGGAATCCTGACGGTGTACGCGCTTAAGATTCTTATTACAACAGAATGGCCCAGCGGGCAGGTGGCGTATCCGGTGCTTTACCTCTCATTGGTGACTTTTGGGTTTTACCTCATTTCTTATCCTTGGAGACAAACTTGGCAACGCTGGTTCTTTGCGGCACTTCTGCCTTTTCTGGCGATGTATTTCATCGCGCTTGGAATGCGCATTGAACAGTATGGTCTCACGGAAATGCGTTACTTGGGCTTGATCCTTGGCGCATGTCTTGTTTTGGAGTCTTTTTACTTTGCTTTTATTAAGAGACAACGACTTCAGATGATGCTGATTCCTTTGGCGATTGCTGCCTTTGTGTTTGCGGTTGGGCCTTGGGGGGCCAATGAACTGCCCATTCGATCTCAAGAAAAACGGCTCGAGGCGGTGCTCATCGAAATCGGTGCCTTGCAGGATGACCGTTTGGTTCTTGTGGAAGCTTCAACCGTTCCCGATGAGACCGTGGTTCAAATCTCTTCAATCGTTCACTTTTTATCTCGAAGAGATCGTCTGAGTGATTTACAGGAGTGGACCAGTGTGGATCTTTTTGACGGAAGGTCTGGTGAGGAATTTATGAAGGCCATGGGTCTTGAATATCAGCCGTGGGGTATACGAGATAAGGGGCGACTGCTGAGGTTCTCTCACTCTTCGCGTTCGTTTGGAACGGAGGATTTTTATCCCATCTCCGGTTTTGATTTTCAGGGGGGCGTTGACCTTTCTTATATCCCTCATCTTCCCGAGGTCGCCACACAGACCCTGTCTCTTCAGGAGGAAACTCTTGTGCTTGGTCTTTCACCTTCCGGTATGCTTACCCTGGGTCGCCAGGGAGCTATTTTGAGTTTTGATCTTATGGCCCTGGAAAAAGTTTTGCCGGAGTACACTTCAAAAACCGATCCCACTCGAGATGTTGAGGATTTTGTTTTGAATGCTGAAAACTCCACGATGCGAGTGCGTATTTATATCACTCATTTGAGCGGGGGCTATTCGGATGCTTCGGAAACGGTGTTTGAAGATCTTTCCTTGAACGGGGAGATGCTGGTGGATTTCAAATGATTCAAACGAACGACGATAGGCAAGTGATCTGCCGAAAGGCGGTCTGCTGCGTGAAAATCCAAAACTTCCCATCCTGAGCTCAAGAGAGCGTGGTCGATGGGGAGTTGAAAGAGCAGATTGTGGGCATGCCAGGTTGGAATAAGACCAAAGCCCACACGGGCATCTTGGAGAGAGGCGTTTTTGAGAAGGTCTATGAAATGCGGGGACCAGGGGGTGGCGTTGAAGTCGCCCATGATGAGGATGGGGACGGGGCTGGCTTTTGTGTAGGCGACCAGGTCTTGGAATTGAGTGTTTCGCTCTGCAGCCCAAGCGGCGGTGAGGGGGGCCATGGGATGGACCCCCAAAATGTGGTAAGACGCATCTTCCGGAGTGAATTCCAGGCCAACTTCCGTGCCCAAGGGGATTTCTTTGAAAGAGCCCGGGATGCGGCTGGCCATGGCGATGCCGTGAACTCCTGTTTTTTGGGTGAGGGCTTGGTGGGGGTAGTCTTCTTGAAAGAGGGTGAGGCCGGTTTCCCAATCCGCATTGGCTTCGTGAATGATGAAGAGGTCCGGATTTTCCTTTTGAAGCACGGGGAAAAGTTCTTCAAATTGAGTGTTGGTGTAATAAAAATTGCTGGCCAAAACGGTGAGGTTTTGGTCTTGGGTGGCGACTTCTGTGTGGGCTTGCAGGTAAGGGGCAAGGGTTCCGGCGTGAATTGAAAAAAATGTGCTGAACAGGAGAGCGAGGGTCCAGTATTTTTTTTGCAGCGTTGCCAGAAGCAGGAGGCCCGTTAGCATCGCGTAATAATGTGCGTAATGCGTGAAGAGTTCAAAAAACCAAGAAGCTTGAGCGGAGAAAAGGATGATTTGGAGTAAGACAAAGCCAATAGAACTGATGATGAGAAGTTTTTTAGTCATGGCTTGAGTTTAGTCGCTCGGCATAGACTTTTCCAGATTGATTTGCTAGGATTACCAGCGATTTATGGCAAAAAGACGACTCACTCGACGGCGCAAGGGCAACCCCATCCTCAATTTTGAGGTGGAGAGTCATATTATGAGGGAAATTTGGGCGGTGGCTTACTTGGCTTTGGCCGCGCTCACCTGGCTCTCGCTCAATCAACAGTTGGGCGTTTTGGGAGATTTATGGGTTTCCGGCTTACGACCCGTGTTTGGGGTGGGCTTGGAGGCGGTGCCTTTTGTGCTTCTGTTTATGGGAGCTTCGGTGTTTTTTTCCAAGCAAATTTCTTGGGGGCTTGCGCGGCTGACCGGTGTTTTTGCGCTCGCGGTTTCGATTTTGGGCTTTGTGCACATGGGGGTTCCGGAGACGGAACTTTTGGAGACGGCACAGATGGGACAAGGGGGTGGTTATATTGGATTTGTGTCCAGCTTTATTTTTACCGCGGCCTTCGGCCGCGTGGGGGCTTTTGTTCTGCTCGTGGCTTCTTTTTTGATCGGCGTGCTTTTGACCCTGCAGGTGAGCTTGGGCGCGCTTTTGCGTTTCATCACCCCTTCGCCCAAAATGGTTCGCAAGGTTATTGACACCGCTACCCCTGAGTTCACCATTCTTCCCAGGGAGGAGGATGAACTCCGCATTGTGAGCCCGGCCTCCACTGCTCCCGCCAAAGAGTTGCTCAGCATGACGATTAAGGAACTCAGCATGCAGGAAGTGGAAGAACGAATGGCCAAGGCTTTGCCCGAAGATGACGACAGTGTTCCGGTGGAGACTGGGGAAGAGGAAGTGGTGGTGACTTCCAAGAAAAAGAAAAAAGGGGAGCCGGAACTAGAAGACAGTGTGGAATGGAGTCCGCCGCCCATGGATTTGTTGGAGGTGGGCAAAGAATCTTTTGAAATCAATCAAAGCGATTTGAAACGGAAAGCGGATCTTATTAAAACGAAGCTCGAACAATTTGGAATTGATGTCTCGATGAATGAAGTGCATGTGGGGCCCACGGTGGTGCAGTACACCTTAAGGCCGGCGGACGGAGTGAAGCTTTCTAAAATCACTTCTTTAAAGAATGACATTGCGTTGGCACTTGCGGCGCCGGCCGTTCGTATTGAAGCGCCCATCCCGGGTAAATCTCTGGTTGGGATTGAAATTCCAAGTGCTTCACGGACCACGGTGCACATGCGTGAAATGATGGAAACGGCTGAATATATAAAAGAGAGTTCCAAACTCAAAATTGCGTTGGGGCGGGATGTTTCCGGCCGGTCCATGGTTGCGGATTTGGCCAAAATGCCCCACTTATTGATTGCCGGAGCCACGGGTTCCGGTAAGTCCGTGGGACTCAACAGTTTCTTGGTCTCTTTCTTGTACAACAACTCTCCCAAGGAACTAAAGTTTATTATGATTGACCCCAAGCAAGTGGAACTTTCCACTTATAACGGGCTGCCTCATTTGCTCACGCCGGTGATCACGGATCCTGAAAAAGCGGCCACGGCACTCCGTTGGGCGGTGGCGGAGATGAATCGACGCTACAAGGTTTGTGCGGAGGCCGGGCACCGCAATATTGCCGACTACAATGCGGATCGCAAGACGGCTGAAAAGATGGCAAAAATTGTGATTGTGATTGATGAATTGGCGGACCTCATGATGCAGGCACAGAAGGAGGTGGAGGCTTCGATTTGCCGTATTGCGCAGATGGCGCGCGCCGTGGGCATGCACTTGATTGTGGCGACTCAAAGACCTTCGGTGGATGTTATCACAGGTTTGATTAAAGCCAATATTCCGGCGCGCATCGCCTTTACGGTGGCGAGTGGAGTGGACAGCCGCACGATTTTGGACACCAATGGCGCGGAAGATTTGTTGGGAAGTGGAGACATGCTCTACATCTCCGGAACCATGGGTAAGCCGGTGCGCATTCAAGGTATTTTTGTTTCTTCCAAAGAGATCGAAAAAGTCACCAATCGGCTCAAGCTCACGCATGAACCCGTTTATCAGCAGGACATTACTTCCAAAGAGACGGCACAAAGATCTGTGCAAGGTGTTCCGGACATTCCGGATGAAGCCAAGTCTGATGAGGAATTGGTGAACCTGGCCATTGAATGTCTCAAAAAGAACCGTAAAGCGGCATCCACTTCTTCAATGCAACGCTACCTGCGCATTGGCTATTCGCGTGCCGCACGAATCATCGATTTACTTGAACAGGCTGGAGTTATTGGTCCGGCTCAAGGCAGCAAACCACGGGATGTGTTTGTGGAGAGAGATTAATTTTTATATGACCTTCCAATTCCAAATTCTCAATTCTGCTCATGGGCCTCGTTTTACTCCCACTGTTTTGAAGGAGGCTCGGAAAGTTTTTAAAGAAGTACGGATGGGGCTTTTGTACTGTGATGAGGAGCTGGATCCCTTTAAGGTGCCAAGCTTTGATGCGATTGAAGAGCTTATTTTCTTTTTGGCCTTGGTGGGGGATGATGAGTTTTTTAAGAAGGAAGTGGATGCACTTGAGTTTTATGAAGGCAAAAAGCCTCAACTTGGATTTGCATTGAGGGGGGATCGAGAGATGTGGCTCAGTGAAGAGGGTAAAAAACATTTGGGAGCCCACAAGATTTTTGCTTTCACTCCGCTGTCTTATGTGAAAAAACACATCGGACTATTTTTGAAGGCGGAAAAATGAGCCGTTAGGCGCCGTGGCATTTCTTGAACTTCTTTCCACTTCCACATGGGCAGGGGTCGTTGCGGCCCACTTCGTCGAGATCGATGCTGCCTTTTTTGGTTGTGGCGATCGCAGATTCTTCGGTGTTTTGATCGATGGCTTGGTCGTTGGTGACCATGGGCATTGGGGTGGGCTTTTGCACCACTTGGACATTGATTTTCACATGGAAAAGGCTACGCACGGTGTTTTGATTCATGCTGTCCATGAGCTCTTCAAACAATTGAAAAGCCTTGTTTTGGTATTCAATGAGGGGATTCCTTTGGCCATACCCGCTTAAGGACACGGCGTCGCGGAGATCTTTGAGCTCGTCGATGTGGCGCATCCAGAGCATGTCCAGGGTACGGAGACTGATCATCCGTTCGGCACGGCGCAAAATGTCCGGGGAGGGCAGGGCTTTTTCTTTTTCCAAATATTCTTCGAGCAAATAGTTTTTGATTTTTTCGATGAGGCCTTCTTGACCCAGAGATTCTAGAGTCTCACGAGCTAGGGGAGTCTTTGGGTCGCGGTGAAGGGCGCTCACGCTCTCGAAGATTTCTTTGGTGTCTCCGGGATGTTTGAGCACGATGCGTTCCGCTTCTTCCTCAATGAGCACCAAAATGGAATTTTTAAGATCTTCATTCTCCAGAATTTTTCGTCTGCGGGTGTAAATGATGTCGCGGTGTTTGTTGATGACGCTATCGTATTCCACCAAGTGTTTGCGGATATCAAAGTTGTGACCCTCCACTTTTTTTTGCGCGCTTTCAATGCTTCGGCTGATGAGGCTGTTTTCGATGGGGGTGTCTTCGGGTAGGCCCAGTTTTTCCATGAGACTGCTCATGCGGTCGCCGCCAAAAATACGCATCAAGTCGTCTTCCATGGACACAAAAAATTGAGTGAGCCCCGGGTCTCCTTGGCGACCGCTTCGTCCGCGGAGCTGGTTGTCGATGCGCCGCGCTTCGTGCCGTTCACTCCCAATCACACAGAGTCCGCCAAGCTCCTTTACACCCTCGCCAAGTTTGATGTCGGTTCCACGGCCGGCCATGTTCGTGGCAATGGTCACCGCGCCGCGTTCGCCGGCCTTTGAAATGATTTCCGCTTCCTGCTCGTGGAATTTTGCATTGAGCACATGATGGGGAACGCCCTCGGCCTTGAATAATTTGGACAACGATTCGGATTTCTCCACAGAAATCGTGCCCACCAAAACCGGCTGCCCTTTTTCATTCAGCTCTTTCACCACTCGGGCGATGGCTCTGAATTTGGATGCGGTGTTTTTATAAATGGCATCCGACTTGTCTTCGCGGGTGACGGGACGGTGGGTGGGAATCTCGTACACGGCCAATCCATAAATGGTTTCGAATTCTTCCTCTTCCGTTTTTGCGGTTCCCGCCATGCCCGCCAGTTTTTTGTAGAGACGGAAATAGTTTTGAAAAGTAATGGTGGCCAGGGTTCTGCTTTCTCGTTTGATTTCCACTCCTTCTTTTGCCTCAATCGCCTGGTGAAGTCCTTGTCCAAAACGGCGACCCGGCATGAGGCGGCCGGTGAACTCATCCACAATCATAATCTGTCCATCTTTCACCAAATAATCCACATCGGCTTTGTAGACGGCGTGGGCGCGGAGCGCTTGTTCAATGTGATGCACCTCTTCAAAGCCTTTTTCTGTATAAATATTCTCTATTCCCAAGAGTTCCTCCATTTTTTTGACGCCTTCTTCCGTGAGGGTGACGCTGCGCTGTTTTTCATCGATATTGAAATGAGTGTTTTCATCTAGTAGGCGAACCAATTTCCCGTATTGATCGTACTTTTGTGTGGACTCCTCTGCAGGGGCGGAAATAATGAGCGGAGTGCGAGCTTCATCGATCAAAATAGAATCCACTTCGTCCACAATGGCGTAATGGAGTGGGCGTTGGACCAAGGCCTCTAAACTTGGAGCCATGTTGTCCCGCAAATAGTCGAAACCAAATTCGTTGTTGGTTCCGTAGGTGATGTCTGCGGCGTAGGCTGCTTTTTTCTCATCTCGATTTTGTCCATGCACCACCACGCCCACGCTGAGTCCCAAAAACCGGTAGAGGCCTCCCATCCATTCGGCATCGCGTTGAGCCAAATAATCATTCACGGTCACGATGTGTACGCCTTTGCCTTCCAGGGCGTTGAGGTAAACCGGCAAAGTACAGACTAAAGTTTTACCTTCTCCCGTTTTCATCTCCGCAATTTTGCCTTCGTGCAGCACGATTCCTCCCACCATTTGGACATCAAAAGGCACCATGTCCCAGGTGTAATCGTAACCGCGGATCTTCCAGGAAGCTCCTTGCAAGTGTCGACATGCGTTTTTAAGCAAAGCAAAGGCCTCGGGGAGCAAATCTTCCACCGTTTCTCCTTTTGCAATTCTCTCTTTGAACTCCGATGTCTTCTTAGGAATATCCTCGGCGGTGAGTTTGCTTTGGTAGTCCACCTCAATGGCGTTGATCTTTTCCACTACTTTGGCCACGCGCTTCAGCTCCTTGTTTTGAGGATCCCCGAAAATTTTATTGAGTGTTTGAATGACCGACATGCGTGCAGAATAACATGGTTTATGGGCTTCACACTAGGCCTAGTCGGCGGCTTTCCCCCTCAACACCACCCAGAAGGTTTTGAGGATGATTTTGAAGTCCATCCAAGGAGACCAGTGTTTGATGTAGGTGCTGTCCAGGCGCACTTCTTCTTCAAAGTCTAGATCGCTTCGTCCACTGGTCTGACTGAGTCCTGTAATCCCAGGTTTGATGGTGAGCAAAAAATGGTGCCGTTGTTCGTATTTTTCCACTTCCTCCGGGAGGTGAGGGCGGGGGCCCACCAGGCTCATGTCTCCTTTGAGCACACTCCACAAGTTGGGAAGTTCGTCCAAGCTGGTTTTACGCAAAAACTTTCCGAAGGGGGTGATGCGAGGGTCGTTTTTAATCTTCATCAAAGGTCCTTTTCTGTGGTTTTTTTCGGCTAAATCGCTGTAACGGAGGTGATGCGTGTTGTGTTGCATGGTTCTGAATTTGTAAAACTTGAATCGGTCACCCACCTGTCCGATTCGGTACGCTGGGGAGCCGTCTTCCAGTTTGCTGAAAATGATGGGACCTTTGGAATCCAGCTTCACTCCAATAGCTATGCCCAAAAAGACGGGACTGAGCAGCAAGAGAGCTACGGAGCTCAAGGCCAGATCGACACTGCGTTTGTAAATGCGCCCCCAACCGTCCAGCGGCGTGGGTTTGAGGTGAATGATGGGGTAGCCTCCGATGGTTTGAATTTCAATATTGCTTCGTTCCACGGCCAAAATGTCCGGGACAAAACGGTATTCCAAGTGATGTTCCTGGCAGAACTGTAGAATTTCGTGATCCTGCACCTCGCTCAGTTCTTGGCTGGTTTGCAAAATCACTTCTACCTTATTCCGCTTGGTGATGCGCTTCAGTTCTTTGAGCGAGCCCAGCATTTTTGCGTTTTCGATGCGCGCGCTTCCTTCAGTGAGGTAGCCCACCACTGTGTAGTGGGGGTCTTTCCGGAGTTTTTTAGCCAGTTTATCCGTGATTTTATTGGCCCCAATCAAAAGGATTCGCCGTCTGCCGATGTCGGCGTTTAGGAACAAGAGTTCGATTTGTCTCAGCACCAGACGGGCCACAATCATGAAAATTACGCTGAGCACTGCCCCAAAAATCAGCACCAGGCGGGAGAAAAAAAGCTCACGAGTCAGAAAAAAGTACGCCATGATGAGGAGCATCCAGACCAAAGAGTGGGTGAACACATGTCGTGTTTCGGTGAGGGCCTTTGCGGTGTTGCGCATGCGATATAGGCCAAAAAAAGCAAAAACGCCCACCAACATGAGACCAAAGAGCAGGCCAAATTCCAAATATTCTTCCGGGGGAAGAAAGTTTGCGGGCATCACTTCAAAATCTCGTCCGGGGATAAAATCCCCCATCAAACGGAGCTTGTACCCCAACAAAAATCCAAGCACCACCATGGTGAAGTCCACGGGGATGCGCAGCAGTCCAAAAGCTATTTCGGAGCGTTTCATGTGCGCAGTGTAGCAAAAAGAAAACACTCTTTCGAGTGTTCCTTCTTACTCCCTATAAGCCGAGTTCTGTCTTGCAACGAGTTTAGTGTTGCAAGTGTGACCATTTCTCTGGGCCTTCTATTGCTAGAGGGCTCAAGCGGTGGGCGCACGGGGGTCTTAGGCTGACCGGGTCCCGCACTCCATTCCCACCTTGCAAGGAAAAGGGTTTACCTAGCCGACTCTCTCTCGAGAGGGCTCCCCATATTCCACCACCACTTGCGTGGGGCTAAACAGAGGGGGCGTTTCATGTTGGTGCGTCTCTGTGGCACTTTCCCTACTGCGCGTTTTTGAGATCGCGCGGCGGCCGCCGTTAGCGGCTTTCCTGCCTACCTTGCTCGGACTTTCCTCACCCTTTCTCCGAAGAGTAAAGAGCGCGGTCACAAGGAGCTGAACTAGTATGCGAGCTTTTCAGCTCTGCGTCAAGCGCGTGGGCGTGATCTTTGTGCAGCTCTGATCAAGTTCGCATAAATTACCTGTTGCTCCTCTACTGAGAGAGAGCTGAGGTCTATACGCCTTCCTTCTGTCGGACGGGCGTTGAGAACTGGAACTCCGCGCAGTTCCGGGGCCTGCATTGGAAATTGTGCAAGACCTTTACCTTCAATCGGTGTGAATCCCCATGCCTGCGAATCTTCTCCAGGTGTTGTCTCTCTAGAACCATCTTTTGTTGGGATGCGGTCCATAATGATAATGGTCGGTTCTTCTCCTGATGGTGTTTCTGGTGACATAAGCTTTGGGGTTAAAGGTTTAAGAGTTTAAAGTGTTGCGTGCGGCGGCTGCGGCACGGTTTTGTTCTGTGATGAGGTCACGGCCACTTAGCTTGCTTTCCATACGAACCCGACGAATTGCTGTGCGGACTTCTGGAGGAAGAGATACGCGACCTTGTCTTAGAATAATGGGAGAGGGGGTTTGATCTGGGTCTTCCAGAGCTTCTTCTGAATGGGTCATATTACTTGAGGTAAAAAATAAAAAATCCCCGCTTTGTGGGCGAGGAGTGAGGTTTAATGTTGAGAATCAAACCCTATAGAACTCCTCGCTTTGCCCAAATTACAAAGCAATACTTTGTAAGGTGAGTGAGGCGAAGTGTTGTTGCGGATTGATTCATAAATTTGAAAACAAACCCCACAATACAGAACAAGATTTAGTTTGTCAAAGTGCTTTTTTTAGCACCTATTTCTGCTCTTTGAGCTTCTTGAATTCGTGTCGGAAGAATTTCGCGGTTTCGAGGCAGTCTTTTGCCTTTTCGTTGTTGGGTTCCAGTTGTAGGGCGGTTTCTAACAGGGCGATGGTGGTTTCGAATTGGCGGTCATTGAGATAGCAGACGGCGAGATCACACATGATGAGGGTATCGCTGGGAGCCATGGCTTTTGCCCGTTCCAAGATCACGAGACCCCGTTTGCGGTCTCCACCGTGGAAGATGGACCAGCCGAGGCAGCGCAAAATTTCCGGATGGTGGGGTTGAACTTGATTGGCGAGTTCCAAAGTTTCGATGGATTTTCCGAAATCTCCCAAAGAAGAATAAAGGAATCCGAGCAAATAGAGAGCGTTTGGACTCTTGGGTTTGAGTTTGAGGGCATGTTTAAGCGCCTTCATGGATTTATCGTATTCTCGTAAGCTGAGGTAGTTGTCTCCGATTTCCTCGTAAGCCTCTACAAACTCAAGATCCATGAGGATCATCTTGTTTGCCAGCTGGATGGCTTCTTCGTGTTTTCCAGAGAGCTTGAGGCTATCCGCCTGTTTGAGGAGATCGTCGTACATTTGTTTTTGTTTTTATGTATCTTGTCATTATAGCAAAAAATCCGAGTTTCTTCAAGCCGGGTAGACTTGTTAAACGGAATAATTGTGGTGAATTCACGGCTCGAGGTCGGGGGTCTTTTTTGCGAAGGCAATATTGGCTTCCAGAAGCCCTTGTGGGGTGCCGGTGTCGTAGCGAGTTCCCTCCACTTCCAGGGCAAAAATGGCTTCTCCTTGCGCCAAAAGTGTCATCAGACCGTCGATGAGGCGAATTTCCCCGTCCGGATGGCTGGATTGGCTCTTGCTCAGGGCCTTAAGGACTTCCGGTGTACAGATGTATTTCCCAATGATGCCCAGGTTGGAGGGGGCCTCTTCGGGGCTTGGTTTTTCCACCAAACCTTTCACTTCTATAATGCGGCCTTCTGTTTTACCCGGGGCAATGACTCCATACGCACTGATTCGTTCTTTGGGCACGCGCTCGGTGCAGAGCACAGAAGTTCCCTTTTCCTTATATACGGTGAGAAGTTGGGCAAGCGCCGGTACCGGGGCATCGATGATGTCGTCGCCAAAAAGCACGGCAAAAGGCTCGTCTCCAATCAGATCTTTGGCACAGAGCAGGGCGTGACCGTCTCCGTTCGGTTCATTTTGTCTCACAAACACAAATTGGGCGGATTTCTCTATTTTCTGCACTTCCGCCAAGAGATCTTGCTTCCCCCGTTTAAGGAGTTCATGTTCCAGTTCATAGGAAGGGTCGAAATGCTCTTCGATGGCGCGTTTTCCGATTCCCGTTACAATAATGATTTCTTCGATCCCGCTGGCCACCGCTTCTTCGGCCAAATACTGGATGACCGGTTTATTGAGAATGGGGAGCATGGCTTTGGGGATCACTTTGGTCATGGGCAAAAAACGGGTCCCAAGGCCCGCTGCTAAAATGACGGCTTTTCGAACAGGTTTATTCATGGGCACGGGCGTCGTCTTCTATATGAATGATTCGCGACTTAAAATCTTCCGTTTTTGGAATAGTGATGATGAGCATGTGTTCGTGGACCCTGGCATTGATGTTTTTTCGATCGATGTGATCGGGGAGCACGATGGATCTGGAGAAAACTCCCCAGAAGAGCTCTTGGACCAAGGCATCTTTTTTAGGCATGTCCTCCACTTCTTTTCGTTCGCCTCGAATGGTGAGCACATCATCTTGAATGGATACCTTGATGTCGGGCTTCTCTACTCCTGCGATGGGACAAATGATGATCATTCGATCTTCTCGTTGCAAAATATCCACCGAAAGCTTCCCCTCTTGATTGGCTTCGCCCGCTCCTTTTGGACTTTGCTGAGGGCGTGCATTCAATTTGACCGGCACTTTATTTTTACCGAGGGCCCCGGCTGGAGCCTCCGTCTTGTTTGCGTACTTGAGTTGTCCAATCCCGACTTGGTTCATGAGAGCAGTTTAAAACCTTATTTAATAAAACGCCAGGGTTAAGGAGCCGTTAAGCCTTCTTTTTGGAATCCGCTCCACTGTGTTTCGCAGTGTCTTCAAAAATTTCAATGAATTCCTCACGGGTGAGGGTTTCTTTATCGATGAGGGTTTTGGCCACGCGCTCAAGGCCTTTTTTGTGTGTGGTGAGCGTTTCTTTGGCGGTTTTGTAGGCCTTTTGAACCAAGGCCTCCACTTCTTTATCGATTTGAGCGGCCACTTCTTCGGAATAGTTTTTGGTGTGTCCGTAGTCACGACCCAGGAAGACTTCATGGCTCTTTTCACCAAACACGGTGGGGCCGATTTTTGCGCTCATTCCATACTCGGTGACCATGCGGCGGGCGATGCTGCTGGCGCGTTCCAAATCGTTGGAGGGGCCTGTGGAGACCTGTCCATAGATCATTTCTTCGGCCACGAATCCTCCAAGCAGGGAGGCCATTTCGTGTTCAAACTTTTGTTGAGTGACCATGTGTTTGTCTTCGTCCGGCATGAACCAAGTGGACCCCAGGGACATCCCACGAGAGATGATGGTGATTTTACGGAGTGGGTCGCAATCTTCCATCAAATGGCCCACGATGGCGTGACCGGTTTCGTGGTAAGCGGTGACTTCCTTTTCCTTTTTGGACAGCACATGGGATTTTCGCTCAGGCCCCATTTGTACTTTTTCAACGGACATTTCGATGTCGCGCTGAGTGACTTCTTTTTGATTTTTCTTGGCGGCCAAAATGGCGGCTTCGTTCATGAGGTTTTCCAGATCTGCTCCGGAGAAACCGGGCGTTTGTTTGGCGATGTGGCCCAGGTCCACGCTCTTGGCCAGGGGCTTGTTTTTGGAGTGCACTTTGAGGATTTCTTCGCGATCTTCCATGTTGGGGCTGTCCACCACCACGCGGCGGTCGAAACGACCGGGACGGAGCAGGGCGGGATCCAAAACATCCGGACGGTTGGTCGCGGCCATCACAATGACATTGGTGTTGGTTTCAAAGCCATCCATCTCTGTGAGGATTTGATTGAGGGTCTGTTCTCGTTCATCGTGACCTCCGCCGAGTCCGGTTCCCCTTTGGCGGCCCACCGCGTCAATTTCATCAATAAAAATGATGCAGGGCGCATTCCGTTTTGCCTTTTTAAAGAGGTCCCGCACGCGGCTGGCTCCCACTCCCACAAACATTTCCACAAACTCGCTTCCACTGATATTAAAGAAAGGGACATCGGCTTCGCCGGCCACCGCTCGAGCGAGCAGGGTTTTACCGGTTCCCGGACCTCCCACCAGCATCACTCCTTTTGGAATTTTTGCGCCCATGGAGGTGTACTTGCTGGGGTTTTTTAAGAAATCCACAATTTCAACCAACTCTTCTTTGGCCTCTCGCACTCCGGCCACGGCATCAAAGGTTGTTTTCTCTTTTTCTTTATCGTGCAGTCGGGCGTTGGATTTACCAAACGACATGGCTTGGTTGTTGCTGCTGGCCGCTCCGCGCATCATAAAAAACAGAAAACCGATGATGAGCATGAATGGGATCACGGCGAGTCCAATATTCAGCCATACCCCCTTGCTTGAGGTGTCCACCACTTCGATTTCGAGCTTGCCCACAATGGTTTTATCCACCTCTTGAAGCAGTTCGTTCACCGTTTCTCCCGCCTCTTTGTAGGCATATTTTTGAGTGCCATCGATCAAGGTGTAGTCCATTCGAGTGTCTCGAACTTCCACCGTTTCCACCGTTCCATTTTTAATGTCCTCCGTGAATTGGCTGATGGACACTTGTTCGCTGCTCTTTTGCTCGCCCGAATTCCACATGGAATAGACTGCGGAAATGAGCAGAGTGGCTACGAGCAAGGTCACTAAAGGATTGGGTCGTTTTCTTTGAAGAATATTTGCCATGCGTGAGTTTTAAAAAGCTCGGCCATTTTACGCTGTGCGGGGGCGCGAGTAAAGCTAGCTTGGAGTGCTCAGGGGGCGGTGACCGCGAGAACCTGCTCATGTACTACACTTAGGCTGTCCTCATCAAGTGGGCCATCCACATCCCCTCCCAATTCATCTTTTGTGGGTGAAATGAGCCGTAGGGCGAACAAGGCGGCTATCTCCTCTGAGAGGTCTGTCTTCTTGAATTTCCTTTTTTCTCCCTCTGTTAATGGACATTGGTAACCGAATTGTACGCATGCTCTCAAAGCTCGATCGGTGAGGTCTTGCAGGGTTGGATTTTGTGGTGTTCTACTGAGTAGATCGGCGAGAGTGCGTAGTATTTCCCCAGCGATTTCCCTACTGTAGGATTCTCTACTTTCAAATGTATTAAGTTTTTCAGTAAGCCCCTCTAAATCTAGGTCTATCTCTTCCGCTGCAGCGTTTTCTTCGGGACCCTCCATGCTTGGGTGTGTTAAAGGATGGCATTAATAAAGACCTGAAGAGAGTGTATGTCAAGAGGCGAGGGGTTCAAATGTGCACAGTGCAGGTCAAACATTGGCATGATCAAGTAGTTTGTGCTAAAATGGAAGGATGTCAAATTCGGATTCCAGCACAGGAGTAGAAAGCACTTTAGCCGGTACCGAGGTCAAAGGTGCTAAAGAGCGTGCCCATGCACACATGGAAATAGCCCTAAGAAAGGCACTTCAAAAAGAAATGCTAGGGCTGATCACAGACGAGGAACGGGCAAAAGCATTCCGCCCGCATCGTTCAGACCCACTCTTGCCCAAAATCTTTAAATGGCGCGCTTACCATCGATTGAGAGGTGAGGGCCTCCCTTATGAAGCACCACAAAAAGCAGAATTTTCTCTACTGGAGCAGTTTGATGAAGCCTGTAAACAAGTGCTGATGACCGGCACGGCGCCGGAACTGCCAGCTGAACTCAAGGCATTGTGGGAAGGCGAAGGTGGGAACTCTGTGGCTGATCGACTGCAATGGGTCACTGGCAACTATCAACCCAGTCTTTTGCTCGAATTTTGCAGGGAAGTGGAGTCCGTACGAGAGCAAGTTAAACAACTGCAAAAAGCAAAAGCACCCAAGTTTAGCTACCGGCCACAAACCGGCTTATCGGATGAAGAGCCCATCAAACCTGAAGACATCGAAGCCAAAGTTACGCCTTTTTACGGAGGCTACTATAGGCAATATGTTTGCAAGTGGGATCCGATTCAAAAACAGATCGTTCAAGAAGAAACGGACATTCACGAATTCCAAGTTGAGACCGACGAAGCACTCAAAAAATACCACTATGAACTGTTGATTAAAAGGTCGGAGCCCATCGCACTGGAACTCCCTTATGATGCGATCCCATTGGTGGAATCTTTAGAACCTGCAACCCACCGTTTGTGTCGTTCCGAGTCGGGAACTTTTTACCTGGTGCCGAAGAGCCCAGCAGAGTTCGCCAAAGACCTTCCAAAAACCCTGAATTTTGATTTTGTACTCACCAATCTGCCGGAGAACAGACTCACAGATGGGCCAACGGATGAACCCGAAGTGCCAAGCACCACTTGGGATGAAGAAACCGCTTCATTCCTAAATACACTCCAAAGGCTACCGGGAGCCTCAGACACGCAAAAAATAAAACGGATCGAAGCTTTTGTACGAAAAAAATTCAAATATCCGGCGGATGTGAACGAACGAGACCAGATGAATTCAAATTGCGCCAGTACGACAGATCATTTTAGAGCCCTTTGTGAAGGAGGCGTTGCCGATTGTTACTGGAGCAACCTCTTTGCCGGCGCTCTCGCACAAACCCTGGGTATCCATCACCGCTTGGTTGCCGGTCGTTTTGTCACCAAAGATCCGCGCTTTGATTTCGCGGCCCTGTCAGGCACGGGACACGCCTGGGGAGAATGGTGGAATGGGCAAGAATGGGTACGAATGGAGGCCACTCCCGCCAAAGAAAAAGACGATAGGCAAGAAGAGGAAGAAGGCGAGTCTCAGGAAGGGGATTTTGGGGAGGCACAGGCTCCAGAGGAAGAAGCTCAGGAAGAACTGGAACTTGAAGAAATCCAAGGAATGTATAAAGATTTGCTCCAGCAAGCGGGCCGGATTGATCAAGCGCCAACGCCCGAAGTCCTATTCAAAGAAAAAGAAGGGATCTCGTTCCAAGAGTGGCAAAAAGTAGAACGATTCATCGAGGCGGTGAACGCCACGCCGGTTTTGGCTGAGCACAGCATCGACGGCCGGGCCTCCACACTGGGAGAGCAGTGGAGAAAACTCTTTGACCTCCTCTTCAAACGAAGAAAAGTACCAAGACCCGCCTACCGAGGGCCGGTGAGGGCCAGCGAAGGAGATGAGCTCTACGATCCAACGATGGCGGTGATCGATGTTTTAAGTGGTGAAGAGGACCCCATGGGCTTCAAACTCCCAAGTCTGAAAACAAGAGAACACATCGATATTTTGGCTTTCGAGGATGACGCGATCATGGATCTCACTACCTCCATGACGAGCGCGGGAGTGAGTGGAGCCTTGCCCGTGGAAGAGCAGAAAAAGATGATTCTGGCCGGCCTCTACAACCTTATGAAACTCAATGATCGACTCCATCTGGATGCCAATCGTAGAGCCATGTGCCATCCGCTCACTTTGCGGAGTCACTTGCAAGCCTTCAAAGGTAAAGAAACGGTGGAACTCTTACACAATCCAAGCAAAGCTTTGGATAAAAAAGCGCTGGCTCGACTCTTCCAAGCATTGGATCAAACCCAAACTGGAGCTGGAGATCTATTGGGAGCCCTTCAAAATTATGAAGCCTCGCTCAAACCCGAAACTCTTCAAAAAATCAAAGACAAAAAACTCCTCAAAGTCCTCACCATTGTTTCCGATGGAGAAGTGGCGAATCAAGCGGAATGTGTACAAATAGTCGCTCAACTACGAGAAAAAGGCATCGTGGTGCAGGGAATTGGATTTGGAGCGCAAGCTCAGTCCATCCGTGTGCTCTGCCACGACGAGGCGCACAAAGATTCCGCAGTGGTCATTGAAGATGTGCGGCAGGCCTCGTTCACCCGTCATCGTCTTCTCGTTCAGCACTTGAGAAAACTCTGATTTTCAGGTAGAATAAAAGGAATACAAAACCATGGCAAAAAGAAAACCCACTCTTCCCGGAGCACCCTACGAGCAAAGACAAGTTCCTGGAACAAACGCCGAATCCTGGCGAGCCCACTTGGCAAATGGAGAAAGTGCCGAATCTATACCTGAAGGCGAAGTCACTGCCTTCACGCATGCTCACGGTTTGCAGGTGCTAAGACTCCTTTCGGAATATTACGCCGTGGGTGATGAAACGCTTGCCGGTACAGATTATAGAGTGCCCGCAAAACAAGGCTCGGATGCGCTTCTTGAGACACTTCGAGAGGATGCGGAGCCCACAAGCTCCACGGAAAACCCGCTCACTCGCAAAGACGCTGTACGGCGTGAACTCATGGGACTCTTGGGTTTGCCCGGAGCGGATCAGGTATTTTTTGAGGTCTTGGAAGCGGAAGGAAATCGTTTCAGAGCGGCACTCCCCATACTCAAACAAAAAGCCAAACTGGATGAACTCATACACTTGGCTCGAAATAAACAAACAGCGCTCTATCAAAAAGATCGAGCAGATTACGGCACCCTTCAGGCCACTACCGAAGCCAATATCGGCGCACTGGAAGGTGGGGTAACACAAGCCAAAGAGGATTTCGCAACGAAGACAAGAAGCTTGCCCGAACAAAGCCGGGGTTGGCTCCTCACTCAGGAGCTTTTGGGCTACAAAAATCAAATGGATACAAACGGAGGCTTTGCCCTCACACCGAGTCGGCAGAAAATGATCGATCGTATGCTTCAGGCCATGCTACATGGAGAAAAGGTTCTTGCACTCGGTTCTACGGGAACGGGTAAAACGGAACTCGCCATCGCGGTGGCCAAAATCGCTTCGGGTGGCAAAGAACCGATAGTCGTGGAAGTGCACGAAAATATGACGGTGGCAGACCTGATGGGCCGTTTGGGGATTAAAGCAGTGGGCACGGCTCAGATGGAAACGGAACTCGTCGAAGGCCCAATCCTGCAGGCAAAACGGGAACACCGAGTGCTTATTTTAGACGAAAAAACCACCGGCCCCAATCGTCTTTTTATGGGGATCAAGGCGACTTTAAACAAACTGGAAAGAGACAGAAGCTTTCCTGGACTTATTGCCACGGGGAACATCAAAGATGAGCGCACCAGAGATCGTGAAGAAACGGATCCCGCGGTGCTCCGTATGTACAGAGCAGCGATTCAAGTGCCTTACATGAGCGAGGAAGAACACTATAAAGTGGTGCTGGCTCAGCTCATGGATCCGACTGGCCTTTTGCCCTTCCCAAAAACCGAACTGCTTTTTTTAAGAAAGTTGACGAAAGCCGGTAGACTCATGCAGATGTGTCACGATCGGTCGGTTGGAGCACTCACAACAGACTTGCCCGAAGCAAATCGAAAAATGCTCGCGGACTGTTTTGGAGGCGAACTGGATCAGATCCACTTGGATAAAAACTTCTTGGACACGGGAACGCTCCTTTCTCTTTTTAAAGGCTGGTCCAATGAGCGAGCAAAAGGAAAGCCCTTCAAGGCCTACTTGAAAGACGAACTGGTCAACTTTTTAGACAGCGCCAAATTCAGCATGGATGAAGATGAACGCAAACTGGCACGGACGATTATGGAACTCACGGGCGTGCTCAGTGGGGGTGAGCCGGATGGGCCGAAGGTGGTTTCAAACGAAAATCCCTACCTACTCCCATCCGAAGTGGGGGAATTGTTTTCACTTGCTCCTTCAGATGATGATCCCCGTGGAAAGGGAAAATCTGGAGGTGAGGATGACACTCCCAAGCCTCCAGAAGACGACCCCATTCCCCCCGAACTCACCCGTGAAAACTTCGAATGGGTAGAGAACAAGCTACGGGTGGACTATTATTTTTCCAAAGAAGCCATTGAAAAACACTTCTTAAGAGAAGGAGACCGCCCCGTGCCCGCCAAGGCTGATATTATAGACGCCGTACGCGAAAAGCTTACCAATGCTCAGGTCAATCACCTGCGAGCCTTGGAAGTGGCCGGCCGTGAGATCCGTTTTTTTCTCACCCCTATGGTCTCCGGAGCTCGTTTCAAAGAAGTGCTGAGCAAACCAGAGTTAATGCCTTTCTTTCAGCACCAAGGTGGCCAAGTGGATCCTTTTATGCATAGCAACTATGAAGTAGCAATCAACGCCTGTCGTACACCAAACTCACGGCAAACGGAATCCATCACGGAATATGCCTGGACATTGGGAGATTCTTCAGATGACTCCACGGCCAAAGCAGGTGATCCTGACGATTCTTACAATCAGGCCGATCACATGACACTGGGGTTTCGAAGCGATGCTTTCAACACTCACCATCAGGTTTGGAAAACTGGCCTTTCCAGTATGGACAGCGCGGAATACGCCATGCTCCAGGTTTTGAAGGCAATGGAAGGTAAGTACTGTGACGATATCAATAGAGAGCTCACTAGTAGCGATGGAACCCTTGGCACCTACACGGTTTTACCGGCAAAGAATGATGGAATCACCGGCAAAGCTACTATGCATAGGAACGGAAATACTGTGTGCCTGGGCTTTCTAGATTCAGGCAGTGGTCGTCAGAGGCTGGACTTGAGCGAAGAGCCTCTGAGCACTCGGGGTCGTAAGGCGCGTCTTCGTTCCCGGGTAATGCATAAAATTTAGCCCACAAATCTTGGGAGGGGGGCTTACTGCAGTTTTGCCCGTTCTTTGGTGAGGAGGAGGAATTTTTGGCCTTTTTTGCCGAGAGGGTCCCATTCGGTTTTTTTGCGGGGATCCAGGGTGCGGATGGCTTCGTCCCAACGGTCTAAGGTGGCGTTGTCGGGGATGCGTTTGCCCGTGCTTTCCAAGTACCAGAGTTCCAAGACTGTGGTGCGGGTTGGATAGGGGAGTTTGGTGAAGGCGCTTCGGTGAAGGCCTTCTTTGGGGTCCAGATTTTCTTCCATAAATGTGAGGGCTTCTTTTTCGAGCATCACTTGAAGTTCATTCCAATAATGCTTCTGTTTTTGCCAACGGTCGGCCAGGCCAGGGTACACATGATTGAGCACGGGGATGATTTTGTGACGGAGGAAGTTGCGCATGTAGCGCTCGTCTTCGTTGGTGGGGTCGTTGCGGTAGGGGATTTGGTGAGCTTCGGCGTACGCGTTGATCTCGCTGCGGGAAGTGTAGAGGAGTGGACGGACCAATTTCCCGCGCACGGGAGCCATACCGGCCAAGCCTTTAACACGGGTTCCACGGAGCACATGGAGGAGCATGGTTTCAAAATCGTCGTCTTGGTGGTGGGCGGTGAAAATGAAATCGGCGTGGTGTTTTTTAAACAGTTTTTCAAAAAATTCGTAGCGTTTTTCTCGGCCCCATTCTTCGATATTGCCGGTTTCGGGCGGGCGGGGTTTAAAAAATTCACAGGAAAGTTCCCATCGTTGCATCATTCCTTTGGTGAAAGCAGCATCGTCTTCGGCGGAGGGTCTGAGACCGTGATTGACATGGGCGGGGATGACTTTAAGATCCGGGCGCTGGTGGATGAGTGCGTGCACCAAAGCCATCGAGTCTCGGCCCCCCGAAACGCCCACAATAACCGTGGATTCTTTGGGGACCGACTTTAAGTCGAGTTTGAGTTTCATTAGATGGGGTCGGCTCAGGTTGGATTTGTACTGAGACGAGCGGCGAGCACCATATTATCATCATTCGCCATTTTATTGCGAATAGTTACAGAACATTTTGTGCATTCGTGCAAGAGAATCCACCCTTTTTTGCCCGACTGCGTCACGCCAATTGGCTTCATTAAGCCCTTGCAGTTTGAGGCGCGGTCGCCCGGGAATGCGGCATCCACATGCAAGGAATAGAGGCACTCGGTGCAGTGGTTGCGGCAGCTGCCCCTTTGAGGAGCGACCGCGCTGCCACAGTTTCCGCATTGAAAACCTTCGTTGATAACAGTAAAATTCATCCGATCTATATTACACGCCTCCGTTCAAAATGGATACTCCTTACGAAGCCCCTCGGGGCCGACTTCTGTCAACGCTGGCTTTCTTCCTTTTTGTGCTCACCGCGCTCTTTGTTTTATTTTTGTTTTTTCAGCAATTGAGCCTTAAGGGAGCTGTCCGTGATTTGGACGCGCGAAAGGTGGAAGTGGAGGCTCAAATGGAAGAGCTCCGTGCGCAGGAGATTGAAGAACTTTTTGTTGCCGAACAACTACGGGATCGTCTGGAAGCAGACACCGTGCTTTGGTCCAAAGTGGTCCGTTCTCTTCAAGATTTGACGCCGGTGACTGTTTTTTTGACTTCTTATAGCTTGAGTGAACTGGGAGAGGTGCAGGTGAGTGGACTTGGAGATAGTTTTGGATCGGTGGCGGATGCGATTTTAAGTTTGGAAAAATCGCCCGATTTTTTACATGTTTTTGTACCGTCTGTGACTGCGGGAAAAACTTCCGATGGTCAGCCGGTGGTGTCTTTTACTCTTCAACTTGACCTCCTTCCTCAGTGAAATCCAACTCTTTTTCTCAACTCGTTTCCATTGTTCTGCTCTTCCTTATTCTGGTGTGCAGTGTGGTTTTTGTTTTGCCCATGCGCAAAAAAGTGGAGGAACTTCGAGCCAGCCGGGATCTTAGGGTCACCGAGGTGGAAGCTTTGGAGGGTGACTACACCGAACTCAAGGCGCTTTCCGAGGAAGTGGTGAAGAGCGAGAGCACTCGAGAGGCTTTGAAGACCGCCGTTCCCGTGGGGTACGACCAGGATGCTTTGCTTTTGGAACTTTCCGAACTTGCCAAGGACTTGGGCTTTGCCTTGAACGCGGTGAACTTTTCGGACTCGGTGAGCCAGGATTATGGAAAGACGATTGGAATTTCCGCAAACTTTACCGGGACTTATGAGGATTTGGTTGGATTTTTGCAAAAACTGGAGGGGGCGGATCGTTTGCTTCGAGTCACCAACATGAGTGTTCAAAGAGTTTCTTCTGCGGACATTTCGTTTAGTGTGAATATTGAGGCCTATTACCAGTAAGGATCATGAAAGAAACCAGCGTCGTTTACGGAGTTTATAGTAATATCGATCAGCCGATTTTGGTGCGAGTACAGGATTTTTTTATCGATCGTAAAAGGGTTGGGGTAAAAGAAAAATCTTATTTTTTCCATTTGCTGGCGGTGATGATTGATGCGGGGATCCCCATCATGAAGGCGCTCAAAGTGCTTTCAAAAAAAACGGAAAATCCACGGTTTGCACGGATCCTCAATACCTTGGCTTATGATGTGGAACGGGGAAAGCTAGTGAGCCAATCCATGCTCAAGTTCCCCGATGTGTTTAAGGATTCGGAAGTGGGCATTGTGCGCAGCGGTGAAAGCATTGGAAACTTGGCCTTGTTGCTTTTTAAGTTGGCGGAGCAGAGCGAACGCACACATGCTCTTACGCTCAAGGTGCGCGGTGCTTTGATTTATCCCGCCACGGTTTTGATCGCTCTTTTGATTTCCGGCGCTATTGTGGTTTCTTTTGTGATTCCTCGTATTGAGGAATTTTTTACGCAGGCGAATTTTGAACTGCCCTTTTTGACTCGGGTGGTTTTGACCGCGGGCTCTTTCTTCATTCAGTTTTCCTGGCTTTTTGTGATTTTGGTTTTCTTTTTGCTTCTTTTGGGAAGTTTTTTTGTGGGCACGGAGAATGGAAAGCGCAAAGTGGACACTTGGTCTTTGTCTTTTTATTTTGTGGGCGACACGGTGCGAAAACTCAATGTTTCCCGGTTCATTCAACTGTTGAGTTTGCTGGTGGAGGCGGGCGTTCCCATTCATGAAGCCATTCGTATTTCCAGCGGAGCGGTGAGCAATGTGCTCTATAAAGATTTTTTGAATACGCTGAGGAGTGGCGTGGAACGGGGAGAAAAAATTGCAGACAATTTGGCCAAGGCTCCGTTCTTGTTTCCTGAGACGGTGGTGGCGATGGTTTCGGTGGGAGAGGGCAGTGGACAGCTTGGAAAAATTGCAGAAAAACTGGCCCGACATTATGAACAAGAAGTGGAGCATTCCTTAAATAATTTCACAACCATTTTGGAACCTCTGGTGATTGTTTTGGTCGGGCTCAGTGTGGGAGTGATGGCCCTCGCTTTGCTCGGGCCCATCTTTTCGCTCTCAACCCTTGTCTCATGAGTTTGTCCTCTCTTCAGCCAAAGCCCGCATTCACTCTTATTGAGCTTTTGGTGGTGATCACCATTATTGGGGTGCTTACGGGCGTTTTGATTCTGGATTTTTCCGGCATTAAACAGCGGCAGGAGCTTTCCTTTATGGCGGACCAAAGCCTGGCCATGCTTCAACAAGCACGGGCGGAAGTTCAGGCGGGAAAGCTGCGGAGGGAAGATGGAATCTTTTTGTGTGAAGGCGTTTTTTTTAAACAGGGACAGGCCCCGGAATCGGCCGTGGCGGATTACAATGGAGAAGCAGGCGTTTGCGAGGGGGATTCTTTTGAACTTTTGCCCTATGGACTCAGCACCGGCACCGCTTTTATTGAGGAAATTACCGTGGGCGCCGCCGGGCAGGACGAATTGTGGGCCTTTTATAGCCCTCCCGAAGGAGAGGTGTTTTTATTTTCATCGGACGGGGAATTTTTGGAGGGAGATGCTACACTTGTTTTTGCTGCTGCAACCGAAATTCCACTTCAAGTGTTTCTGCAGATTTCCACTCAGACCGATTTAGCCTCTTTATCGCTTGGCAATGAAGAAAATGAAGAATAAGTCCTCCGCATTCACCCTCATCGAAACGCTGATTGCCATCACCTTGGTCATGGTGGTTATTACGGCGACCACGGGTCTTATCTTGAGCACTTTGCTTTCCAATCAACGCAATATTCATTCTGTTCAGGCGGCTTTTTTGGCTCAGGAAAGCTTGGAGGCTTTGCGGTTTATGCGCGACAGCAATTGGCTTCAAAACTATGCGTGGGATGGAGGCACTCCGCTGTGGGGTGGGGATTTTGCATTGAGTGATGGGGAAGAGGTGGAGCTTTTGCTCAAAGAGGAAGATTGTCCTCCTTGTTTTGCCTTCACTTCTTTTACGGAACAAGCCACGGTGAAATTGGGCGGCAATGAGTATATTCGTTCGGTGCTTTTTAAAACGGTTTTGGATGAAGAAGGAAATCGACTTCCCGGCACGGTGGAGGTGATTGCAAAAGTGGCCTGGCAAGAACGAGGGGAGACTCGCAGCATTGAGGTTTCTACTTACTTAAGCAATTGGCAATGAAAAAAACAGTACGATCCATGCCGGCGTTTACTCTACTGGAGATGATCATTGCCATTACGGTTTTTACAATTTTTATTGGGTTCAGCATTGGCGTGTATCTGTCTTATCATCGCACGAACCAGGAGGCTTTGGTGATGCGCAGCATCATGCTTGAAGCCGAGGCCGCCATGGCCGCGCTCACCGAGGCAGTGAAGGAGAATCGGGTGGATTATGATCGTTCGGATGAGTCGAATTTGGCGCTGCGCGGCCCCGATGGAACCGGCCTTTTGTATGCTTGGGACAAAGAAAATGAAGCGCTTTCGGTGCTGAGCACCGCCGCCGATGGCAGCTCCGGCGAAGCCCTTTTGCTCCACGGCCCCGCCACGAGCGCGAGCTTTGTTTCTTTCCGCGTTTTCCCTGAGAAAGATCCCTATTCCAATCGTAGCGAAGCAAGTCTTCAATATCAGCCCACCGTTCAAATCCTCTTGGAATTTTCTTTGCCCGGGCGCGTGAAGGAAGAAGTGAGCGTCCTGCTTCAAAGCTCCATAACCAGCCGTTTCTACCAATGATTTTTTCGCCTCCTCGTTTTCGATCTTCTCCGGCTTCCGCTTTGTTGCTCTCTTTTTTTATGATGACGGTTTTGCTTTTGGCGTCCATCTCCGTGAGTACCCTGGTGCTGAGGGACACCGTGGCGGTTCGCAGCATGGTGAGCGGGGTGCAGGCACTGTACGCGGCCGAAGGCGTGACGGAGTTGGGGCTCTATTCTGTTAAAGAAAATCTCCCCGGTTATGAGCCGAGTTTTTTGGACTATTCCCTCAATGAAACCAGCATCGCGTCCGCTCAGCTCAGTGCCCGTGGAACGGTGGTGCCTTGTGAGGGGCAGAGTGAAGACGGCTGGGGTGTCCTCGACCCCAACGAATCGGTTCAGTTGGCTCTGTTTGCTCAAACGAAGGAAGACGGAAGTTTTTTGAAAAACACTTCTTTTAAAGTTGAATTTTTTGTGGGAGATGAAGAAGAAAATCCGCTCTTCAACGACATGACTCAATTTTTGACGGAACAGGATGTGCTGCGATGGAAAATTCTTGGACTTTATTACGCACAAACGGAGGCGATTTCGGAATACATTCCGCTCGACACCACCAACAACCGTACTTCTCCCGAGAATCCTTCGGTCTTTGGGCCCGGAGCTTCCGGCACGGTTCCGGATGGCTACAAATATGCTAAATTTTATGACTCCGGAACGCCCTCGCATTTTTACCCCAGCTATTCCATCGCGACTTTCTTAGAAAATCACGATTACAATTATTTGGTGCTCACCAATATCATTCAAGGGGCCGAGGATGCACGCATTTACTACCGTTTGCACTGGGTCCCCGGTTCCGGCGTGCCCTCGGCTGAGCTGGGCGGTGTGGTGTGTGAATACACCGAAATCAACGCTTTGGCCGACAGCACCGGTATTGCCGAAGTCCGCCAAGTCCTCCAGACCTTGGTGCGAGAAGGTGAAAACCTCCCCGTCTTTGATTTTGTGCTCTACCACACCAGGGAGGATTGAGTTATAATGGTCTCTTGTACCCTTTTTTATGACAGAACACCTTGCACTTTCAGAGGATTCCCTGGAGGACGAAGCCCCGATTCCAGCGGAAGAACTTGCCGCTCGGCAGGAGGATTTGGAGAACATTTTGACTTACACGCGTCGGTTCCTGTCTCTTGTCGAGGACAAATGGAAAGAGACCAAAACTTGGGAGATGCCCATCACTCGCGGAGACATGATTTTTGCACTTCTCAGTAAACGGCTTTCCTGGGTGGATGCACAAGACAAGCGAGTTTACTCCAGCAATGCCCCCAGGGACATTCTGCTTCGCATGAACGCTATTATTGATCTTTTGGAGCGGGAGTACGGCATGGCGGCGTTTTTTTCCACCGAACGGTCCGAAGTCTTCAATCCCGCCATTCATGCTTCCTTGCACCTGGTGATGCGACCTGCGGAGCCCACAGTCGTCCTTCCTCCCGACTGGCAGTCCTGAGCCGAAATTTGCCAATCCCCAAGCCCTTTGCTATAGTTTTGTATTCTAAGTTTTACCCTTTTTTATGGCGATTCCAAGATCCGGTGACTTGCTTACGACAGAAGAATTGGAGACGCAAAAGGCTGCAGCTGATATGGCGGTGATAGAGGCTCGTGAAGTCCCACACATTGCTTTTCTTTTGCACCAATTGGATGCGTTTATTGGCTCTGAGGTGCAAGCGGGTAGAGTGCGAGCGGAAGGCGGAATCTTTTCTTTGAATAGGACAAAGGAGGGGTGGGAACTTAGTGACCAGGTTTTTAGAGCCAATTTGCCCTTTGAGGTGACGGACCCTTTTGACTTCAGAAACTTATGTTTGGGCTTGATTGCGGGGCGGATCCATGCCGTGGAGGAGTATTTGAGGCCTTTGGGCTGGCAAGCCTCTTTATCTAAGGGAAGCGAATCTCATGGAAGCGATGGAGAAGGCCCTCCTCGAGGCCCTGAACGGAGAGGCGGTACATCGGGAGAAGACACTTTGACCCTCACCCCTTTGGAGCAAAAGGATCCCGTTGAGCAGGGGGCCTCTTCTACAATGGAGGACCTTGTAGGTGTGCTTGGGGAAGGACAATCTCATTAGTATTTATTTTTTAATCAAATTTTTATGGCGATTCCAGGACCTCAAGATTTGATTTCGAGGCAAGAGTTGGAGGCGCAGGAAGCTGCAGATGTGCAGGCCTTGGCGGCGCAAAAAAAGGAGCAAATGGAGGCAGCTCTTTTGCGGGAGCTGGAGAGGTTTTTGGAGACTAGGCTTAAAGTTCAAGAAGGTGGAAGCTTTTCTTTGATGGGCACGGAGCTGGATCGTTTGCTTCATGGGTATTTTGAGCTGGGGCCTTCCGGTACGGGTGTACATGAGCGGGAGGTTGCGGCCAAACGCCGATTGGTGGCAAGGCGTTTAAGTAGTGAGGAGGAAGGACTTAGGTGGCATGCTTCTTTTTCTGAAGTTAAGCATGAAGGAGCTTTTTCCCCGAGTCAGAGGAGCGTTCAGCCCGCTACCATTGAATACTTTTTAACGCTTAGACCTTTGATGGAGGGTGAAGATCCTGAGGCGGATATTGATCCGAACCCTTATGGTACTCGGCAAAAGGAGCAGGCTAGGATGGCTGCAAGAGTTGCGGGTGCATTAGGGAAAGAATGGGAAAAATGATCCACACTATTTGTAGATTTGCTGTAAAAGCCGTATAGTGGGGCGGAATTTACCCCTGTTTCAATGGACTCGTTCTACCTCACCAATGCGATTGCGTACACCAATGCAGGGCCTCACATGGGGCATGCGCTGGAGGCGGTGCAGGGGGATGCCTTGACGCGGTATCATCGTTTGCAGGGTGAGGAAGTGTTTTTTTTGGTTGGGACGGATGAGCATGGCAGCAAGAATGAGCAAGTGGCTAGGGAGAAGGGGGTCACGCCTCAGGAGCTTGCGGATACAAATAGTGCGTTGTTTTTGGATTTTCATAAGAAAGTGAACGCCGCCAACGATGATTTTATTCGCACCACCAGTGAGCGGCACAAGGAGGGGGCGCGGAAATTGTGGACTGAGCTGGAGGCCGCCGGAGTGTTTTATGAAAAAGAATATGAGGGCAAATACTGCATGGGCTGTGAGGCTTTTATTTTGGACAAAGACTTGGTGGATGGGAAATGCGCGGTGCATTTGAAGGAGCCGCAGATTTTGAAAGAGAAAAATATTTTCTTTAAACTTTCGCAGTATTCCGAGGCGATCAAGCAGAAGGTGGAGTCTGGGGAACTTTTGATTCGGCCGGCTTCCAGGCGGAATGAATTTTTGTCGCTTTTGGAAGAGGGGCTGAGGGATGTGAGTTTTTCCAGGCCCAAAAAAAGTTTGAATTGGGGAATTGAGGTGCCGGGGCATGAGGATCAAGTGATGTATGTGTGGTGTGACGCGCTCTCCAATTATATTTCCGCGCTGGGTTACGCCGAGCGGAGCGAGGCGTTTAAAAAATGGTGGCCGGCGGCGGTGCATTTGATCGGCAAGGACATCATTCGCTTTCATTGCGGGATTTGGATTGGCATGCTGATGGCCGCCGGCCTTCCTCTGCCCAAAGCTATTTTTGTGCATGGTTTTGTCACCAGTGAAGGACAAAAAATGAGTAAGTCTTTGGGTAATGTTGTGGATCCCATTGCACTTATTGAGGAATGGGGAAGTGATCCGGTTCGTTATTACTTGCTGCGCGAAATCCCCAGCGACGAGGATGGAGATTTTTCTCGTGATCGTTTTGCTGCGGTTTACAAGGATGAACTCCAAAACACCATTGGGAACTTGGTGCGACGAGTGGCGACCTTGTGCATCAAGAATTTTGACGGGAAAGTGGAGAAACGCAAAGATGAGATGGAGGAGGTGTGGACAAAAACTTGGGAACGATACCACAAAGGATTCTTAAACTTTGATATGCGCTCCTCCATTGAGGCGATGCTGGAACTGGCTCGATTTGGGAATTTATACACCGATGAAAATAAACCTTGGGAACTCGCGAAAACAGACCCCAAACGATTGGCCGTTGTTTTGGGCAATTTGATCCAACTGTGTAGCGGGCTTGGTGAAATGCTTCAGCCCATTATTCCGGAGGCTGCTCAAAAGATCCTGGATCAGGTCTCGGGAGAAACGATTGTACTCGGAGAGCCTTTATTCCCTCACCATGGCCTCAGCCAACTCGGCGGCACTGACTCCGCTGGCGCTTAAGCCTTCGGCACAAGTGGCTTCGAGGTGTGTTCGTGCCGCTTCAGAAACCAAGTTCAGTTCTTCAGTTCCCTGAATCTCTGCTAAGTAGGTATCGATTTCCTTAGGATCGCTGTATCCATATTTTTTCATGATGTCCTTGGTGTTCTCTTCCAGGTCTTCCATGGCAATGCTCTCATCAAAAAGGAGACAAGCGGTTTCGGCCATGGCTTTACCGGTGTTTTCCGCAGTGCTTCCGGTTCCACCGCAAGCGCTTAAAAAAAGGGCTCCCGTGAGGAAAGATGCGAGTAATGGTTTGAACATGCTTTAGAGTTAGAGATATAGGCGCACAGGGAATCCTATGCTTAAATGGCAGACTTGTCCACCTGGAGTACAATCTGCAAAATGCCCTGTACGATGGCATAAGAAAGCAAAATCAAAAGGAGTCCCACCAGAGCCCAAGTGGTCCCTCGTTTCCCTTTTTCGATCCGCTCGTCCTTTCCAAAGGCAAAAATGTAATTGAATCCCGCAATCATAATAAAAATCACGGTGAGTGCACCAGTGAAGAGCAGCACTTGGCTGATGATCTTCCCCACAAACATAATGGCGGTTTGGGTGGCGGCAGTTTCGGGATGATCTGCATCCACGGCCTCTTCCGCTTCTATGGTGGGCAAACTGTCCGGCCTCAAATTATCGTCCAGTTGCAAGGCCGCCCAGCTCAGGTCGGCGTTCAAGAGGGAGAAGGAAAGTCCCAAGGCGATGGTGAGGAGGAGTTTTTTAATCATTGCTTCCTTCGGTGTTAACAAATACTTCATCGGACTCTCGGTTGCTGCTGTCCGTGAGATCCAAGTTGGCGATTCCATATACAATGGCGTAGCCCAAAGCTAAAAGAGCGAGCGCGATGGCGGAATAAATCACAATATTTTTTGCCTTTGTTACGGCTTCTTCATTTCCACGGGCAATTACTAAAAGGGTTCCTCCGTAACAGAACGCGACGAAGATTAAAAAAGCCGTGGCGTACAGGACATTGGTGACCACCGCCGGTACAATTTCCCCTAAGAAATCTCCGCCGGGCAGAGAAACGCGCCCCTGGGTATCCTGGTCTTCAATAATATCTTTTTGACTGGGAAGTAGGAGATCCAGGGCTTCTTCAATATCCAAATTTTGTGGAGGAGTGGTCTCCGCCGCTTCCGCGCTTGGTATGGCAAAGAAAGAAGTCGCGGAATCTCCATCTTGTTCATTGGGGAGCGAAATGGAAACCACCACGGAAACGATTCCATAGGCCAATATTATTAAAAGGAATCCTAAAAGACCGTAACGAAGATTGGTTTTGGCTTTGGTGAGTTTGTCGTCATTTCCGTAGGCAGTGAGCATTTGAATGGCTCCAAATAAAATGCCGGCAAAGGTCAGCAGCCCCATGAGTCCTATAAAAATATTGATTCCCTGGGGTATGGCTTCATTGAGAATATAATTTTGTGTGTCGTAGCCGCTTTGTCCGGTGTCCGGGGAGGGGAGAAAGTCAGGCGCGGGAATGTCTGGGCGAACCACCTGATCTTCCGGCGAAGCATCGTCTTCCGCTGCGGCGTGCGCAACGGGGACTTGGACTGCGCTGTGCAGCATTAAACCTGTGCCCAAGAGGCCCAATCCAAAGAAAAATACAAATGCGATTTTAAATAGTTTTATCATCCGAAAAATCCCGGGTTAATGCTGTAAAGGAGGAGTCCCGACAGAAAGAGCAAAACCATGCCTCCGATGGCCTGCAGAATTTTATTTTTTGCTTCACTGATGTCTCCGGTGACGCCGGACACGGAAATTTTGATTCCTTGAAAGACGATTGTTCCCATAAAAATACTTCCCACGGAGAGCGCGGCAAAGGTGAAGATTTGTTTCACCATGAGTTTAATGAGTCCCATCCCGCTGTCCCCAATCACCCACTGCCGTTTTTCACAATTCACCGCATGGGCAGCACATTCATCGTACGAAAGGCTGTAGAGCGTTCGAACATCATCACAACTCACCACTTCACTCCCATTCACCACCCCCGCAAGGCAACACAATCCCGCATAAACGGTGAGGACTTTATTCTGATCATCCAAAACGACATCGCTGGCAATCACTTCGGTTATCTCTGTCACCAGCAGACCATTTTTCGTACAGTCTCCTTTTTCGAGATAATCGGTGGTTTCATTTGGGGCTCCACATTCTGCATTTCCCAGCGTACTTTCATAACTGGCGTTGAATAGCCCATAAAAGTCTTCGTATCTTGTTGCCATTTCTTCTGCATTGTTCGCTCCGGCCTCGAGCTTTAAGCCGAACGGACATATCAGGGGTGCTTCTATGGCGTTTGCCATTTGATCGTCGGTTCCCAGTACTTCCGTGGTGTCGTTGCCCTCTTCAAAGCTTTCATTGAACTCATCTTCGCTCATGAGGGGGTCTTCGGTTGGAGCGGCTTCATCCGCAAAAACCAAGATAGCGCCTTGGAGGGTGAGGAGAGAACTGAGGATAAGAAGGGCGAGGAACTGGCGCATGGGAGCGGGCTTAATAAAAGAAGGATTGAATAAATACGGTGATGAAATAGGCGAAAAAAGCTAAAAGACAGCCCACAATGGCCTGGCTGAGAATGCCTTTTGCTTTGTCCACTTGGCCTTCATCTCCGCCGGCGGTGACCATCATAAAACCTCCAATCATAATCACAACGAAGGTGACGGTTCCAATCAAGAGCGTGAGAATATTGATGATGCGAAGGATGATGGCGGCGGGGACGGAGACCCCTCTCTCGGTGGCTTCATCCGTGATGTTTTCGTAAATTTCGGTGCTGTCGTTGGTTTGATTGTCTTCGGCATCCAGATCTAAAATTTCTTTCACATCAAAACCGCTATATCCGTTGTCTGCTAAGGCCAGCGGAGAGGCAAGCAGGCCGCAAGAGGCTAAAAAGAGGACGAAACTGGCGATGATTTTTTTCATGTGGCGGGCGAGTTGTCTTTACTATTATACCTGTTTTTCAGTTTTTCTTCAACCAGGGAAACCGGGCGAGCGCATTGGGCTCTGGAACGGGTTTTTAAGGTTTCGAGCGGGAGTGGGGTCTTGGAGGGGGGCGTTTTCTCAACATTCATCCTAAAAAGAGGCAGTGGGCTGCCCTGGTGGAGGAGCTTTGCATAGGCTTGAAAAGGGGCGAGCTGGGTGAGGTCTTCTTCGGTGAGGCTGAGGGAGGGCGCAAGGATTTGCGCGTCGGCATAACTAGTGCGAAAACAGAGCAGCGAGCCCACATTCCCCAAAATGGCATCTTGAATTTCGTGCGGAACTTGGGTGAGGTACTGGTTGGCCAGGGTCAGGGCCAAGCCGTATTTTCTGGATTCCGCCAACATGGTGAGCAGGGTTTTGCTGGTGAAGTTTTGAAATTCATCCACGGTGAGACAAACCGTTTTTCGGCTTTCGGATGGGAGCTCCGCCCGTTGCAAGAGGGTGGACTGAATCATTGAGATGAAAACCATGCCCAGTATGCGGCTGGCATCTTCGCCCAGTTTCCCCTTGGGGAGTGAGATCAGCACGATTTTGCTTTCGGCGAAGGCGTTTTTGAAGGAGAACTTGCTCTTGGGTTGGCCAAAAATGTTTCGGAGGACCGGAAGCGTGAGCAAGGGGCCCACTTTGTTGAGGATCGGAGCGCTGTGTTCTTGCCGGGTCCGCGGGTCTTGTTTTAAAAATTCTTCTTTAAAAAATCGGTGCAATTCGAAATCGTCCGTGAGCTCGAGCATTTTTCGGCAAAAGGCTTCGTTGGTGAGGAGGCGCGGAAGGTCGAGCAGTGTGGTGTTTGGGGCGAGAATCAGGAGGAGGAGTGCATTGCGCAAAATATATTCCAACCGTGGTCCCCAACTGCCCTGGGCCAAGACTTCAAACATTTCCACCAAGGCGGAGGCCTTGAGGTTCGGATTTTCTCCTGGGCAGAGCTCTAAAGGGTTGAGGGCGAGCGGAAAATCGGCATCGCCGGGGTCCAGGAGGAGGATGTCTTTTGCCCGCTCGAGGGGAGTGAGCCGGAGGGCGTCTTCAATCAAGTCCCCATGCGGGTCCAGCACCACGATGCTTCGGCCGAGTTCGGTATCTTCCCTAAAAAGATGCAAAAGTGTTGTGGATTTGCCCATGCCCGTTTTGCCCACCAAGTACAGATGTCTTTTGCGATCTTCTTCCTCAAGCTTTGTATTCCCCGGCTCGGGAAGGTGGGCGGTGGGTTCGGTGTGCAGATAAGTGGCTTGTTCCTTTGCATTTGGGAGCGAAAGCAGGCTCGCCAGCTCTTCGGCGCTCAGCACGGTTTCTTGGTTTTTACGACTGAGACTGAGTTCGCCCAAATAAGGCAGGGTGAAGCCGTGCACAAAATCTTTAAAGGGGTGGCTCAGGGTGATTTGTGCTCTAAACAGAGGTCTGGACAGCTTGTCGAGGATGGCGTGGCGGGGATCTTCCCGTTCGTGCGAGGATTCCATTTGTTCTTGGGGTTCCTGTTTTTGTGTTTTGAGCGGGGAGCTAAAAAGGCAGTTGCGAAGGAGCGGGCCGAGAAAACGGCGAGCTTTGAAGCTGAACCAGGCCTTACTTTCCCATTGGTCAAAGTGTCTTTCAGGTTCGAAGCTGCTTTGTTTCACCTTTTTTAGGGCCCGTTCTCTCTGTCTATTTTTGAGGGGAATGAGCTGCAAATGGAGGAAACTGTTTGGGGTTTTGGCCAACAGAGGGATCAAGGTGCTCAGGGGTGAAATATGTGTTTTTTGTATCCGATCTTCAAATTGGCTGTACCTTTTGATGGGGAGGAGAGGCCCTTTCTTTTGATGGATGAAGTAAAGGGTTTTTGGGCTCGTGGTGAGGAACGATGTGGGGCTTGCTTGTGTTTCGATGAACCGAGAGCCGAGCAGGTGAGTGCTGAGGTCTTCTGTGCAGAAAAACTGTACTTTTTGGTCTTTTTGACGGATCAGAATTTCGATGGAGCCGGGATGTTTTTGTAGGGTGTGCAGCCAATGGTCGAGGAGCCTTGGGGAATAGTCACGGGTTTCGCAGAGTCGGAGTTCGTACAGTGTTTTGGCTTGGGGTTTCATGCGCTTTTGGGATGGGTCTTTAAGCGTAGATGGGAATTGGTTTTTTGTAAAAATCCCCCCATTGATTTTAGGGGTTTTGTTCTTAAAAAATGCGTTGTTGGCGGAGTAACAACAGGGGGCTAGGCGGAACGCAGCTTCTCCACAATTTCGTTGAGAATGCTTCGGGCTTCCTCCAGAGTGGAGATTTGAACCACCTGGGAGCGGTATTCGCTGGCCCCCTCAAAACCGCGGAGGAGTTGGACGAAGTGTTTGCGCATTTCCTTCATGCCGCGTTCCTCACCTTTGGATTCCACGCAGAGTTCGGCATGGCGAAGGTAAGTGGGAACCTTGTCTTCAAAGGAACTGGGCGGGGTGTATGTGCCTCCATAAAGAGCCGCGGCGATTTCCGCCATGAGCCAGGGATTGCCCATGGTTCCTCGGCCCACCATGACTCCGTCCAGAGTGATGCCGGCATACGGAGAGTCGCCGGATGCGGTGAGCTGAGCGAGGGCGTCGGCCGCGCTGCGAATGTCTCCATTCCCAATCACCGGAATGCCTACGGCTTGTTTCACTGCGTAAATGGGGGTCCAGTCGGCGCGGCCCGTGTACATTTGCTTGGCCGTTCGCCCGTGAATGCTCAAGAGCTGGGCACCTGCACTTTCCATATCTTTACAGAACTGTACAAACCAGGGGAGATCCACTTTATCGGCACCCACACGGGTTTTAACAGAAACCGGCAGCTTCGTGGCCTTGGCCACGGCTTCCACCAATTCCGCGGCACGGCAGGGGTTTTTGAGCAGCGCGGAACCGTGATCGCTGCTCACCACTTTTTTTGCGGGGCAACCCATGTTGATGTCGATGGCGTCGATGCCCATGGCCTCGATGCGCTTGGCGGCCTCTGCAAAATGCGCCGGCTTTTTACCAAAAATCTGAGCCACCAAAGGGCGCTCTTCGTTGGGGTTGAAGTCCAGTTGTTTGAGCGTCATTTTACTGTCGTAGACAATGCCGTCGGCACTGGTGAACTCGGTAAAACAAATCACCCGCGGCTCGATTCCCTTAATAAGCTGCCTGTAGGCGGTGTCGGTGTAGCCGGCCATGGGGGCAAGCGCAAGAATCGGCCGCTTTGCGGTTTTCCAGGAAAATGCCATGTTATTTGTTGGGATTCACTTTTGGACCTTTCTCCTTTCCTCCAACAAAAACGATATTGTCCTTTTCGTAATCGCGGAAATCGGGATAGTTGCGGATGGGGGCGCCTTTTGCCCACGCCACTCCAAATCCTTGTTGATCTTCAAAGAGAGCGGACAATACGAAGACTGAATTTTCTCCCCCAATGCCATCGTAGACGGCGTAGAGGTATCCAAAAGGTTCACCCGCCTTGTCGATTTCTCCTTGTCTGGGGTCGGATGGGATGGTTTCAAAGGCATCGCTCTCTTCCAAAATGGTTTCGATTTCTGCGGCTGCGGGGTAAGCGCCGGTTTCTTCTTTGTAGGCTTCAATTTCCTCCAAAATGGCAGTCATGTCCTTCACTCTTTGGTCGTTTTCTTCAAGGTAAGTGAGGTCTTGTTCTTCGTCGTCGGTGATGGAGTCCTCAATGGTTTCCTCGCGGTCGCGATTGGCGAGCCACCAGATTCCGGAGCCTCCGAGTAGAATCACCACCACTGCGGGGATGAGAAGGGCCAGGAAGAGTTTTCGTTTTTCAAAGCCTTCATCTTCATTTTCCTCCGTTTCTTCTTCGGGGAGCGTGAGGTCCGGAGCGCTTTCCACTTGTAAAGAGGCGAGGGGGTCTGGGACGGGGGCGGGATTTGCGGCCGGAGCGGGTGCTGGTGCCGCCGTCGGTGCCGGGGCAGGTTGACTCACCGCTGCGTGCCTTCGCTCCTCCGCCTGACGCATCAAAGAAAGCGCACGGGCGTTTCCAGGTTCCAATTGCAGAATTTCCAAACACCCTTGAACCACTTTGTCGTATTCCTTTGCATTGAGCCAAGACTGAACCAAGTTCAGGGCTTCGATCACGCTGATGTCTCCACTGTTTTCCATGTATCACAGAGTAAGCCAAATGGGCCCGGAGCGCAAGCGGAGGGCTTCAATAAGCGCCTCGAACAACTTCTAATAGGCTTCTTCGGTGTTGTAAACGCCGCCCACTTGAGGGATCACGGCTTCAATGGTGCCCCAAGAGGACTCCCGGTCTTTTGGGGTGATGAGGGTCACTTCGTCTCCGGTGTTTCCCTTGTAATAAGTCACCGAGGCCAAGAGCACTTTGTAGGATTTCCCGTTTGCCAAAACCTTGAATTGTCCATCTTCCTTCACCAAGGTCCCTTTCACAAAATCTCGATCGATGGGGGAGATTTGTTTGTACATAAAGCTTCCGTTGGGCAGAATGGTGAGCTTGAGTCGGTCTCCTTCCACCAGTTTCGATTTGCTCGCGTAATTGGCGGGCACAGGATAGATCTTTTCATTGGGCCCGATCATGTTTTGTCCGTCAAAAACCCCTTCCACAATCTGATTTTCCCCTTGTTCATAGGCGCTGCTTTCTTCTGTTTTTGGCGTGCTGAGCTCCGAGTGTGCTTCCGGATTCATCTGGCCCAAAAGCTCCCTCGCGGCGCGTAAAGAAGCCTCACCGGCCTCGATCATGCGGAGAATTTTTGCGATTTGTTCATTATTTGTCATGGTTTGTGTGTTTATATGTGATTCACTCCACCAACTTATATATTACTTTTTCTCCATTCTGTCCAGAAATTCTAAGATCGATGTAGTCCAACGGCGCGGTATAAAGATCTATTTTTACCAAAGCTTTTTTGAGTTTGAGTAATTGAAGATTCAGATCTTGAGTCATGTCCAGCCACACGAAAAAGTACCGTTCGGTGTACAGGTGCAGCTCCCGTGCCCGTTTGAGATAATGGATTTCCAGGACATCCATATTGAATTTCCCCTCAAAACTTTTGCTGGTTTCTAAAAGTGAGCTCAGCACTTCCTGTGGGATCAATTCTTCGTTGATTTGATCCGGTTTCTCCGGCACGGCGGGGTCCGCTTCGTCCGCGGTCTCGGGGGATTCCACTGTTTCCTCAGGTTCTGCCGTTTGTACCGCGCCCAGATCCGCATCGGTCCCGGTGGAATCTATGACCAGAAGCGGAAGGTCTTCGATGGTGGCCCCCACACTGGCGATATAGCCCTTTTCGTTGACCACAAAATTTTCGCTGCTGCCGTCCTCAAATTCCACTCGTACGCTGGCCACGGGAGGGTAGGTTTCCAGTTTTACCGTGATGGTGTGGAAGAGCTTTCGATCGATATCCAGATTTTTTAAGTAGGTGAAGCTTTTGAGCAAGGCCTTTTCTTGATTTGATGCGCTCCAAAACAGCATGTTTTTGCCCAAAATCTCCTGCAAAATTTCTTTGATGGCCACCTGCTCTTGGCTGGTGTCCGCCTCGCCCTTCACTTCAATGTTTTGAATTTCGAACAAAGGAGTAAAAAAGATTCCATAGAAACCCGCCACCACCCCGCTCAAAACCAGGAATATTTTTAGATTTCTTAAAAAACGGCCGGTCTTTTCGGTGCTTCTGCGACTCAAACGGTCGGTTTGTATGGGCCTTATGCGAGGAATAAATGGCTTTCTCCTCGAAAAGCGCTGGCTTTTATAACTGGTGAAGCTGGTCTGGCCCGTGCGACGATTTCGTTTAAAAATCGAGAGTAAACCCATAAATGGCGGGATGGGGTTTGGGATCAGTTGCCTTTTGCAAGAGCATCTCTCATGGCATTTTGGCGAGCCTCACTTCGTGGGCGGGCAATTGCCTTGTTTCGCCTTTTCCATTGCTTAGACTTGGGCCGACTTGCGTTGGCCGTTGTCATTCCGTGTTTTAAACTGTGTTTATTGACCATATATTCGGCTTGGCCGAAGCTTTAAGAGCTTAGGGATTGTAGGTGGCGCTTCAAGAGAAGTCAAGCCAAGAACTTATATGCCACCGGGGGGAGAGTCATCGTAGTCCGTTTTTTTCTTGTTGAGGTGGTCTTGCAATCTGCGCTTAAAGAAGGGATCAAAGGGTACGATGTCCCCGGGATTTCCATTGAAGGTTTGGATGGTCCCATCTACTCCATTCCAGAATACTTCAGTTGGGAGTGCCTTATAACTCTCAAACAGAGCGTTAAAAATTTCATCTTCTCCCATGCCCGCGCTCCAGTTGATGCACATAGCTTTTAGAGCCCGTTTAAACCTTGTGACCTGTATGCCCTCCCGTTCTTCCATTTGTAGCCTTGTTGTTTGCTCGACTATGGTGTTAGAGGTTTCTGTGTTTAATGAAAGTAGTCTGCGTAGGTCCGCCAGAAGATTGGCGATATCGGCTTCTTTAAGGTTGTCGAGTTTTTTTGCCTCCATGACGAGGGTCACCAAGCACTTGATTGCTGTATCCCAAGTGCTTGCGGGAGTGAGTTCCGTTTCCGGTTGGCTCTCGATTTTTTTAAGTGCTAAAGCGGCTTCGATGATTGTGGTCAAACGGTCATCCTTGATTCTGTTGGTCCCTACACTTCGTTTCAGTTGAGCAGCTAAGCGGAGTACTTCTTGAGGTTTGGGTGCTGCTGGTGGTGTTTTTGCGGCTCTTTTTAAGCCACCTCCAAAACTTCGAATCAACTCAATTGGCTCATCGCCGACTGGGTCTTCTTCTGTTCGGGTGGACTGCGGTAGGGCACGAATACCCGCCCCCCTGGTCGGCAGGTGGAAAAGATTACTAGGCTTGGGCTCGGGAAATTCTGTGGGCATAATTTATTTTATAGCCTAGGTATCATACTTTGTTTTTCTGTTTTGTAAAGAGACCCTACCGTGGAGTGAAGGGCCTCTTTTTATAATTGAGTGGGGGGCTTCGTTTCGGTTTTAGGAACAGCCCATGCTGTTTCCACAGTTGAGACATTTGTAGCAAGTGGCGTTGCGCACGGTCACATGTCCACAGGTTCCGCAGAGAGGGGCGTCGCCCATCATGCTTTTGAGTCCTTGGCTGAGGGCATCGTGAGCGGTGGTGGCTCCCATGCCGAGGCCGGATGCTCCCATGCTGGGCGCTTCGAGGCTGGGCGTGGCAGAACCACTTTGAGCTTCGGCTGCTTCATTTTGAATGGCGGCGGTGATTTTTCCTTTGAGCGTGTTTTCCATGAATTGCGTGCTCTTGGGTTCAACATGGACGAAATCCGTGCGGCCCAAATATTCCATTCCCAATACGCGGAAGATGAAGTCTACGATGGAAGTACATGTTCGAATATTGGGGTGGGTGGTGAATCCACTGGGTTCAAAGCGGGTGAAGGTGAAGCTGTCTACATATTTTTCCAGTGGGACTCCATATTGCAGTCCCACGGAGACCGCTACTGCAAAACAGTTGAGGAGGCTTCGGTAAGAGGCACCTTCTTTAAAGGTGTCGATGAAGACTTCGCCCAGAGTGCCGTCTTCATATTCTCCGGTGCGGATGTACATTTTTTGTCCCGCCACAGCGGCTTCCACGGTGATTCCATTTCGCTTGGTGGGCATGGAGATTTTTGATCCGCGGAGCACGGTGCCTTCTGGAAGTTCGGTCGTTTTTTCGGCAGTTGCGGCCTTGTCTTTTTTGCTGGAAAGCGGTTGAGAGTGTTTGCTTCCGTCGCGGTAAAGGGCAATGGCTTTGAGTCCCAGTTTCCAGGATTGCATATAGATGCTTCGGATCTCTTCCACGGTGGCTTCGTTGGGGATGTTCACGGTTTTGGAAATGGCTCCGGAAAGGAAGGGTTGTACGGCGGCCATCATCTTTACATGGCCCAGTGCGGCGATGTAGCGGCTGCCTTTTCCGCACTTGTTGGCACAGTCGAAGATTGCAAAATGTTCTTCTTTGAGTCCGGGCGCGCCTTCCAAAGTTTCGGCGGCTTCTTGTTTATCGGTACCCATCACGAAGTCCAGCATTTCTTTCACTTGTTCTTCATTGTAGTCCAAGCGGTGCAAAACTTCGGGGATGGATTGGTTGATGATTTTAAAGTGTCCTCCGCCGGCGAGTTTTTTCCATTTCATGATGGAGAATTCAGGCTCCACACCGGTGGTGTCGCAGTCCATCAAAAGTCCGATGGTTCCTGTGGGGGCGAGCACGGTGGCTTGAGCATTGCGGTATCCGTATTTTTCTCCCATTTCCACCATGAGGTCGGCGTCTTCTCGTGCGGCTTCCGCGAGTGCGGTTCCGGCCAGGTTCCCATCAATGGCGTGGGCGGCTTCCTTGTGTTTGTTCATCACACGGAGCATATCGGTTTTGTTCTTTTCGTATCCGGCAAAGGGTCCCACGGCTTTGGCCAATTGAGCGGAAGCCACAAAGGCGTGACAGTGCATGATGGCGGTGAGGGCGGCGGCGATGGAGCGGCCTTTGTCGCTGTCGTAAGGCACGCCGAGCATCATGAGCAAGGTCCCCAAGTTTGCGTAACCGAGGCCGAGGGGACGGTAGTCGTGGCTGTTTTGTGCGATGGAAGGAGTGGGGTAGGAAGAAACATCCACCAAAATTTCTTGAGCGATGAAGAAGATTTCTACGGCGTGGCGGTAAGCTGCAACATCGAAGGAACCGTCTTCGTTGAGGAATTTAACAAGATTGAGGGAAGCCAGGTTGCACGCGGTGTCGTCCAAGAACATGTATTCGCTGCAAGGGTTGCTTCCGTTGATGCGGCCGCTTTGTGGGCAGGTGTGCCACTCGTTGATGGTGGTGTCGAATTGGAGGCCGGGATCGGCGCAAGACCAGGCGGCCGCGCAAATATCTTCAAAAAGTTCCTCCGCATCGATTTCTTCATATTTTTTTCCATCGGTGCGGAAACGAGTCCAGAATTTCTCTCCTTTTTCCACGGCGCTCATGTATTCATCCATCACGCGCACAGAGTTGTTGGAGTTTTGTCCGGAAACCGTGTGGTAGGCTTCACCGCGCCAGTCTCCGCTGTAGCCGGCATCCATAAGCGCTTTTGCTTTTTTCTCGGATTCCACTTTCCAGTTGATGAAGTCACGGATTTCGGGGTGATCGATATCGAGCACCACCATTTTGGCGGCGCGACGAGTGGTTCCACCGGACTTAATAGCTCCGGCTCCACGGTCGAGCACTTCGAGGAAAGACATGAGTCCGGAAGAAATTCCTCCACCGGAAAGGATTTCGTATTTTGAACGAATGGCGGAGAAGTTGGATCCTGTTCCGGATCCGTATTTAAAGAGTTTGGCTTCATTTTTAGCCAGGTCAAAAATGCCCATCAAAGAATCGTCCACTTTTTGAATGAAGCAGGCGCTGCATTGAGGGCGAGCGTACGCGTTTTGGATTTCCACGATTTTTCCTTCTGCAAAATCCCAAGCATAATTTCCGGCATCTCCCACCACTCCGTATTCGTGATACAGTCCACAGTTGAACCACACGGGGGAGTTGAAGGCTCCGCGTTGCGTGATGCACATGAATTTGAGTTCTTGTTCGAAAGCATCGGCGTCTTCTTTGCTGGCAAAGTAGCCTCGCTCCTCTCCAAATGTGCGGATGGTGTGGGACACGCGATGCACCACTTGCTTGGCACTGGTTTCGCTGGTGTTGTCCGTTCCGCTGACGCCGCGTTTTCTAAAGTACTTTTGGGCCAAAATATCGGTGGCCAGTTGGGACCAAGTTTTGGGCACTTCCACGGCTTTCATTTCAAAAACCACCGTTCCATCCGGTTCCGTGATGCGGCTTTCGCGTGTTTCGAACTCGATCATGTCGAAAGCCTCCAATCCCACTTGAGTGAAACGGCGCTTGATGCTGAGTGCTTTGCCTGCGGGTTTGGCATCTTTGGGTCTTTCCACCTTGTTTGCAGTATTTGCAGCGCCGGCGGCGGGATCTTTGCTCGTAACGGGGTCGGGGAGGGTGATGGATTGGGCCATAAAAAAGGAGGAATAAGGTGGATAGAAATGGAGATAAAGCCCCGAACCGGTTCTAGTGGGGTTTTATCGCGTGAGACACAAGATATAGGGGATCTGTGCCAGGTGTACCCCAAGATACGGCCTTTTTTTAAAGGGGTCAAAGGGATTTGCCTCACTTCCATTTGACGAGCAGGGGCAAAACTTTTGGGGAGGGGCCTTGACTGAATTTTGAAAACTCGCGAACCACACTCTTAAGAGGGAATGGGTCAATGGTTTGTAAGGATGTCAAACAGCCTGTTGACGATTTTGAACAAAGGCGTATCCTTCGCTCTTGGCTTAATCTTAATGCACAACTTATGTCACAGCTTGATGCATCACAACGAAATCTTTTTGAAATGATACAGAGCGCCCCTGTTGTAGGATCAGAAGCGGCTGATCCCGTAAGAGATTTATTAGCTCAGGCACGGATTCGGCTTGATCAATCTGGCCTAGTTCCGCTTGTTTTCGAGGAGGGAAGACAGCGATATGATGGTGGCCCTGTCATTGGAGGTGATGCGTTTTATTATGTAGGTCAGAGAAGGAATGATGTGGGTGTTAATGATGCGGTTATAGAACGATTGCGGAGAAAAATGGCGGGAGATGAAGCTTTTACAAGAGCCGCCCTGTGGATGCCGAAAGGCATTCAAGTGGTTGGGGTAAGACCAGATGGTCAACTTGAGATTCGTCAGGCATCCACAGAAATTGTAAATGCACGATGGTCAACAAATTATCCAGCAGAGCCAAGGGATCGAAGTGGGTTGCGTCTATTGCCTCACGATGAGGCAGAAGCTCAGGAACGAGGAGCCTGGGCAACTATTCTTGAGATTCATCATGCAGTAAAGGCAGCAGGCTATCATGTGCCAGAAGATGCACCCAATCTCAAAAAGAGCGGGCTCGTCGCTGCTTCAGAAGCAGTGATGGGGACTCGCTATGTTATGGGCTCAGGGGATTGGTCATGGCGAAATGCGAGTCTTGAATCCCCTGACGACATTGATGGGAAGGTTCTTGTGCGTTCCGTGCGGTCTCTTCATCGTGGTGGGGAGTCCATTGAGGAGCGAAAGGCTTCCGTTAGTGATCACAATCATGGTGCGGTGCTCTGGTTAAGAGCTTAGCAGCTCTCGTCGCCGCAGCCGCAGGAGTCATTGGAGTCGCTGCCGCAGGAGCCACCACCGCAGCCGCCGGAGCCGCAAGAGCAGCCGAATTTTTTGGCGCCCACGAAGTTGGGGTTGCTGATTTTGAAGCCGCTGCCGTAGGCGCTTTCGATGAAGTCGACTTCGGCGCCCAGGAGATTTTGGAGAGATTCGGGATCGAGGAAAATTTCGACGCCGTGAAATTCAAAAGATTTGTCTTTGGACTCGCCGTGTTCGGTGAAGTCCATGGCGTAAGCGGGTTCTTTTTCCGGGGTGCTGCTGGAAGAGTGCGCGGTGATCCGGAGGCCGTAGCCTTCCTTATCTTCGGCCTTGGCGAATTCTTTGATTTTGGTGGCCGCGAATTCGGTGACATAAATGCCATCGTCCGGAGCGCGTTTGCGGACAAGGGCCAGGTCGTTGATGCGATCGATCATTTCATCCACTATTTCCTCGGCAATCCCGTGAGACATGGCGCCCATTTTGAGGGGTTCAAAAACATTCACACTGCAGCTGGTGCAGTGCAAGCCAAAGTCTTGCATGATTTCCGCGGATTCGGGCAGGCGGTTCAAGACATCTCCAATCAGCATGTCTCCATCAATCAGCTGTTTCTTGGGGGCTGACTTCTTGGGTTGGGATTTCTTCTTGGGCATCGGTTGTATTTAAGGAGCCCAAGGATAGCAGAACCGGCGTCAATGTGCCAGCGAGCAAACCCAAAATCATGATGACCGAGAGAACTTGGAAGATTTTTTTCTGCATAGAAGAAGAGGATGCCGCTTAGAGCACCTGGGTATCGATGTAAATGAGGGCCAGGGTCAGGAGCATGCTGATGAATCCTGCGATGGGCAGTCTTTCCTCGGTGAGGAGTTTTACTTTCCATTTGTTGAGGCTGGGGATGAGGGTGGCGGCGCCTTTAACGGCAGTGAGTACGGCCAGCCAAGACAGCAAACTTTCCCATTCCCATTTGAAACTTACGGAAGAAGTGGTGAGCATGAGCAAGGCCAAAACGAGGAGCAGAATGCTGGTGAAGAATTGTAGACCTTCGGAGTCGGCAAAATCTTTGAGGATGCGGCGAGTGCCTTTGGGGTCGAGGACCATTTTGAACTCAAGCGGAAGCATGAGGAGGGCAAGCAGAGTGAGAGTCATGGCGGCGGAGGTTAGGTGAGTTTATTTTACAGGATGAGCATCGAGTCGCCAAATGAATAGAAGCGAAAATCATTTTGGATAGCCAGCGCGTAGAGGTCTTTGAGGTGTCGTTTGGCTTTCTTGTGCTGTAAAAAGGCTTCGACTAGCATCATGAGAGAGGAATTGGGGAGATGGAAATTGGTGAGCAGTTGGTCCACCAGCGCGAATTCAAAAGGTGGAAAAATGAAGAGATTGGTGGTTTCTTTGTGGCCGAGGGCGAAACTTTCCAGTGTTCGCACGGCAGTGGTGCCCACCGCGGTGCAGCGGCGGCCGGCGGCTTTGAGGGCGCGAATTTCTTTGGCGGCCTGGGGGGAAATGGTGGTGTGTTCTTGGTAGAGGGTGCCGGTTTCAAAGTGTTCCGGAAGCACCGGCGCAAAAGTCCCCAGGCCGATGTGCAGCGTCACGAAACAGCTTGGGATACCGGCCGCCGCCAGTTTTTTGAACACGCGAGGCGTGAAGTGCAGCGAGGCGGTGGGGGCTGCGACGGAGCCCGGATTTTTTGCAAAAATGCTTTGATATTTTTTGCGGAGCTCCGCCTCGCTGAGCTCGGAAGTCCCGATGTAATGGGGAACAGGGGTGTGGCCGATCTCCAGCAAGAGCTTTGGGAGTTGGTGAAGGTCAAAGAGGGCCCGGAATGTGAATGCTTTCTCGGTGTCTTCGGTCACTTCTAAAAGGGCCTCTGGTTTGAGCACAATGCGCTGCCCCAAACGGAGCCGTTTGTTGGCGGTGGCCTTTACTGTGCCGGCAGCGTGATCCACTTCGCTGGGCAAAATCATCAATTCCACTTCTTCACCATTTTCTCGTTTGGCCAGTACTCTTGCGGGGAGCACTTTGCTCTCATTCATCACTAAAAAAGAATCCGTCGGGAGATATTTATGCAGGTTGATGAAACGATCAAACTGGACTTGATCCGTTTGAGTATTGTAAATGAGCAGCTTCGAATGATCTCGCGGGGAAGCGGGCTTTTTTGCAATACGGTCTTTGGGAAGCGGGTAGGAGTAGAGATCCATTAAGCGGCTTTCACCAGGTCTCGCGCTTGGCTCATGCTTTCCTCGAATTCCTCCATTTCACTTTCGAGGGCAGCCAGAATCTCTTCAAAGCCTTCTTCGTCGGATTGTTCGAGTTCATCCAGGGTGAGACGCATGTTTTCTAAACCCATGTGGAGATCATGCAAAACCTCGCCGTTTTCGTCGTCGGTGTCGCTCCAGTCTTCGTCGGTGTCATACAAATTATCAAACTCTTCTTGCAGTTCCTCGAGTTCATCCGCCCAGGTTTGGAATTTTTCTTTAAGAGCTTCAGTGGTTTCGGTGCGATTCATAGGATGGAAAGTTAGGTTGTGGTTCGCTGCGGCTTGATATTGATGTTGCTTTCGCAACCTTTTTGCTTAGCCTCCGCTGCGCTTCGGCTTGAAGGATATCACAAAAATAATCCATGCCAAGAGGATTATCACCGCACCTGTTAAAATGGCTAAATTTTCGTTTATAGTCACTAAAAATCCGGCCACCAGCGAGGGAATGGCTTGGCCCAAAGCGCGCAAAGATTGGGTGATGCCCATGGCTTCGCCTTGTTCGCTGGGTTTGCTGATCTGTGAAACCACGGCGGTGGTGTTGGGGAAGGTGAGTCCTTCAAAGAGGGCGAGAAAGGGCTGGCTGAGGTAAAGGAGGGTGACGCTGGGAATAAATGGAACCACGAAAAGAGTGGCCGAGAGGCAGAGTATGGAGAAGCGAAGCGTGCCTTGTGGGCTCAAATATCGTGCGGCGATGCGTGTGAAAAGCCCCTGACTTAGGGCGATCCAAATCCCCACGAAACCAAACAAGGTGCCGATTTGTGCACTGCTCATTTCGTACTTTTGAACCAAGAAGACTGGCATAAATTGGGTATAAAAACAAAAACCAAGGGCGTGGAGGAAGACCACCAAAAAGATGGAGCGCAGATGTTTCATGTGGAAGGACTTGGCGATGTGCTGGAAGCCCAAAAAGAGGTGTACCCGCTGATGGGTTGGGTTTTTGAGGGTTTCTTTAAAGAAAAAGGTGAGCAAGGTGAGGCTGAGGGCGGAAAGCAGTGCGGCAAAATAGAACGGTACCGCGGGGCCGAACCACGGTAATATAGATGGATCGGCCAGCTTTCCGCCCAAAAATGGTCCCACCACAAAGCCCAGCCCAAACGCCATTCCAATAAGGCCAAAGTTTTTGGCGCGGGTCTCGTCGGTGCTCATATCGGCAATGGCGGAATTGGCCACACTGATGTTTCCTCCCGTAAATCCGTCCAGGGCGCGGCTAAAATAGAGCAACCACAGTTGTTGAGTCACGATTCCCACGGCAAACAGCAAATACCCAAAAAAGGTTCCTATCAAAGAGATGGAGAGCATTTTTTTGCGTCCATAGCGGTCCGAGAGTGTGCCAAGAATGGGCGCCCCAAAAAATTGTCCCAGCGGATACACCGCCACCAGCACGCCCAGCGCAATGTTCCGCGTGGCCTCCGTCCACAGTGTTGGCACCAAGGTGCTCATGGGGTCGAGCATCATGGGCGCCAGCACCGGAATCATGATCCCAATCCCCATCAAATCTAAAAAGACGATGATGAAAAGGGTGAGGAATTTGGAGTTTTTCACTTTATTAGTTTTTGAATGTCTTTTTTGAAAGGAGGAAGATCTTCTTGAATGGTTCTCCAAATCAATTCCATGTCGAGGTCAAAGTAGTGATGAATAATCATATCGCGCATTCCACATGCATCCTTCCAGGAGATGTGAGCAAGGTCTTTTCTAAATTCCTGGGGTAATTGTTTTGTGGCCTCTCCGATCACTTCAAATTTTCTTAGAACTGCGTCTTGGGTCTTTTCATCTGACAAAAAATTTACCAAATCGATTCCTTTCGTGTATGCCTCGATCGATTCCAAGCACTCAAGAATGTGCTTGAGATACTCCTGTTCATCTTTCTTCATAAGATTTTTGCTTCATCTTTAAGGATTCTTTCTTTTAGAGAGGGGCGGATCGAGTTGTAAGTCCCTATGTCTACCTTTCTCTCCACGATTTCTTCTAAATCGCTTTTTAGGCGCACGAGATCAAAATAGGTCTTGCCTTTTTCCAGTTCCACCAAGATGTCTAAATCGCTCTCAGGGGTTTCTTCGCCTCGAGCAAAAGATCCAAAAATTCCCGAACGGACCACGCCCGCTTTTTTTAAAATGGGAACGATTTGCATCTGGATTTTTTTAATTCTTTGTGTCATAAGATTTTTTGAAGTTCGGTTTTAGCTTAGCTTTCTCTCTCTATTTTTACAAGTTCATCAGATGGCGCGACGAAAACTCAAACATTTTGCGGAGATGAAAGAAATGGCACATGTTTTTGAGCCGACCCTGGCTTTTCAACGGGGTGAAAAAATGGATTTGCGGGGCTCGTGGGGGCCTCGCGTTGTTTTGGAATTGGCGTGCGGAGGAGGGGATTACACGCTTGCGCTGGCCCAGCGTTTTCCGACCAACACGGTGATTGGCGTGGACATTAAAGGGAGCCGGATGTGGTTTGGCGCGCAAAAAGCAGCGGATCTTAAGGTGTCCAACGCCAAATTTCTGCGCACACAAATTGCAAATTTGGGAGATTTTTTTGCCGATGGCGAGGTGGATGAAATCTGGATCACTTTCCCCAATCCGCATCCCACCAAGGGCAACGCCAAACGCCGTTTGACCTCGCGCAGATTCCTGGAAATGTATCGGCGCATTTTAAAGCCCGGCGGCTTGCTGCACCTGAAGACGGACGACGCCGCTTTGTTTGAATTCAGCAAAGAAATGCTGCCTTTGGAAGGGTTTATGGTGGAGGAGGCCCTGGCTGACATTTATGGCGCCGCCGAGGATGACGCCATGGGGGTCGATTCGATTTTGACCCAAATCCAAACTCAATACGAAAAAAAGTATCTTGCTCAGGGCCGAACCATTAAGTATTTGAGGGGCGTCAGCCCTTCCAAAGTTGCGTAAATTGTGTTACAATACAGGGAAACAAAAATAAATATGTTCACGCCGGAAGCATTTCTGTTCGGGTTCACTCAAGGTTTTGTCCTTGGCCCATTGAGTCTCTATGCTATTCGTGAAGGATTGAATCCAAAGAAGGGTTTTTGGTATCAACTTCAGGTTATTTTGGGATCTTTTGTTGTGGATATTGTTTATTTGCTCATGGCCACTTATGGCATTGCGCACTTTGTTGAAAATCAGTGGGTCAAGGTGGTGATGTGGACTTTTGCGGGTTGTATTTTGATTCGAATGGGCTTCAACTCTCTCCATGAAAAACCAGGTCGTTTGACTTATATTAAACTTCATGGGCATCGGCTCACTTTTTTTGACAACGATTTTGTGAAGGGATTTATAGTGAGTTTGTTTAATCCTATGGCGGTGGTCTTTTCCCTTATGATTGTGGGCAGTCTTTATGCTTCTTATGCGGGCTCCAGTGGTCCTGCCACTTTTGCTATGAATGTAAATTTGGGTGGAGTTGCCGCTGGCTTAATTGTCTGTGGTCTTACTTATGCGGTTCGTCAAGTTTTCCATGCGTGGATGATTAAAAAGCTCATGTTTGTGGGATCTATGGTTTTGATCGGTTATGGAGCGTATTTTTCTTTTAAGGCCTTTGCGGAAATTCAACCCATGGTTGAGGCGGCATTTGCTTCCATATATTCCGCAATGTAGTCCTGGTAAGCGTCCATGAGTTTTTTTGTGATGGGTCCAGGTTTTCCGTTGCCCACCTTTTTATTATTGAGCTTGGTGACGGGAATAAGCTCTCGCGGGCGATTGGTGAGAAAGATTTCATCGGCGGATTTGAGGGCGCCGAGTTTTATGTTTTTTTGGATGACTGGGATTGCTAGTTTTTTGGCAAGGGCCAAAACTCGTTTTCGAGTGAGCCCTGGTAGCATGCCTGTTTTTGGTGTGATGATTTTCCCGTTTTTCACAATCATCAGGTTGGTTGAGGCTCCTTCGGGAATGTTTCCGTCTGGGCTTACTATAAGAGCTTCATAAATACCTTTTGGAAAAAGTTCTTTATAAGCCACGACCATATGAGTGAGGCCCACAGTTTTTATTTCTGGCAAAATGCGCTGTAAATGCATGGTTACCACGGAAACTCCACTGGAATAATCTTTTGGGTTGAGGATAAGAGGCTCGCATGTGACCACGGCAAGAGGATTTTTGGTGCAGGTGAAATCAAAATCATTCACTCCTCGAGAAATCGTGATGCGTACTCGTGCTGACTTTGCTTTATTTCGATCGGCGGTTCCTTGAATCCAATTTTTGAGCTGCTTCTCTGTCCAAGGAAGCTCAATATTCATGACTTGAGCGGAGTGTAAAACCCTTTGGACATGCAATTCGAGTTCCAAGACTTTGCCTTTGTAGGTGCGCATGGTGTCGTAAAAACCATCGCCATAGAGGAAAGCGTTGTCCAAAACAGATATTTTGGCTTGTTTATCGTTCATCCATTTTCCGTTGATGCAGATGATCATTAGGGTTGGGGTTCGTTACACAGGATATCATAAATAATTGGCCAGTTGCTTTCAAAGGCATTCGCAAGAATGATCTTGCTTAGAGCTTCTTGAGATTCCTCCAAGGTCTTTCCTGTGCCGTGGAGCAGGAGGTCCAGGTTGAGGGCTGGGCGCTTCGCTTCCAAGAAAAGGGTGTTGAGTCCGTAGTTATATAAAGTACTGTTGGCTTGGCAGAGGTCTGAGTCGGCTCCGGCTCGGTTGTAGACTTCTTTCATGGACGCTAGGTAGTGCATTTGGTTGAAGCCGCCCAAACAGTTGAAGCCGTAATACAGGTGTATCACCGTGTAGATGAGCAGCAGGTTGGGCATGAGGGCTTTTTTCCGCAAAGCCTGGGCCACGGCCTCGGGGGTGAAGGGGAGGCTGAAAGCGCCGTCTTCGGTGCAGAGCTGGCCGTCTTTTTTTTGAAGTTTAGTTCGAGTATTTTTTTCTGGATTCACCCACCAAAAGAGGTGGGTAGCCAGGTTGCCTTGACGCAAAAATTCTTCCATGGCTGTTGTGAGGGAGTCCAGGAATGTGGCTTGGCTGGGGTCGAAGATCAGTTTATGGATGAGGCTTTCGCTTTGCAGGTGGTTCTCTAGGAGCAGTTCTGTGACCAGGGTTTCCAGATCCACATAAATAAGGCTTTTGGCCTGGGGCTCGTTTTTGAAGATTTTTTCCCACAGTTCATAGTTGATCTGAGTGAATTGATCACATAAAGAAGGCGCTGAGAGGATTTCAGGCTTTTTATAAATTTCCGTGAGTACCGCAAAGAGTTTGTCGGCTTCTTGAGGGCTGACTTCTCCGTTCCGCACTTTCTCATGCAGGGCCTTCTCAATTTTTACAATTTCTTCCAGAGTGTAGGGTCTGAAACCATAAACCAGGCTGCTGTGGCTGTTGCTTGGTAAAATAGAGAGCTTTTGGAGTTCATAGGAACCATTTTTTTCTGAGTGGAACAAAAGGCCACGGGGATAGTCTTCGTTATTGAGAGAAACGCTGGCACAGGACAGTACTACCACATTTTTTAGCACGGGGTCGTTGAGTTCAGCGGCTGCTGCGGCCAGCATCAGGTCGGCGCTGGTTGGCAGGCTGGAGTTGAGGGTTCCGTGGTGATCGGCGCTGGAGGCTCCGTAATAATGCTCTAGTTGAGTTTTGACCTCGTCGGCTTTGGCTATGCTCAGGCGGCTAGCTACGATTTTATGAAAGCTGCGTAAAAACTCTTCCTGGCGTTCTTGGGCGGGGGTAGGTAGGTTTTTCAGGTTGGCAATGGCAAAGTCCTTTAAAGACAGATCCCCATATTTCTCGATCAACTCTTTAAGCAGAGGGCGTTTTTCGAATATGAACGCCTTCTGTTCAGCTGGGCTTGTACCGGCTTGGGATTGCAGAAAAAACATAGATGCTCTGTGATTATAACGGGTTTGGCTGGGTCTTGCTATGCTTTGTCGAAGTGTTGCCAATCTTGCTCCCCGTTCCATTCGGCGCCCCACTCCCAACCTTTGGCTTTGAATGTGGATACCACGGCGTCACCGTCAACAAGTACTCCTGGCTTTCCTGCTTCATAAATGGCTCCTTCGGGGACGATGCTGCCGTCTTTGCGGTAATGGGGATTCAGCAGGGGATTGATATCCACCGCACGCCCCTTTGCGTGTCGGGACATGATGGTGGTGCCTGCAATAGTGCGGTAATTGAAGCCGGAGCTGTTGTCTACCAGCATGGAGGCATCGTCATCCCATTCAAACTGGGAAACGGGGATAGCGGATCGGACGGGAAACTTTGTCTTAAAAGCAGCAGCAAATACCTCTTCCACCTCGTTTGCCAGCTCCTCATCCACCACTATTTGGCCCTTATGAGTCAAGCCATCGAAACCTACATAATACACTTCCAAAAGTGTCTGTTTGGCCAGCAGTTCCTCAGGGCAGTCGTCCCGCAGGCCGTTCACCACTGCTTCTAAATAAGACAGTTGAGCATCCACCACGGCATCGGTGGGGGCTTCTTCTAAACCATAGTTGGCAAGATTAACGGGCCTGGATTGCAGTTTTCCCTCGGCTTCCATTTGTAACAAACAGATGATTTTAGACCGAAGAGCCGCTACTTCTTCAGTAACGGGCTCTTGTAAAACATCTTCTCGAGCGCTGAGTTCGGCAGCTCTTGTGTACTCCGTTCTGCCTGGGGCTTGATTTAGCATTTGACAAGCAAGTTAATATGTTATATGCTCCTGAGCTAGCAACTATAACTCCCTTATCCAATGGAAACAAGCCAATTTGATTACTCAAAGCGAACTCTCGACAGAGCTAATAAGGGATTGATGGATTCAGAATACCGAGGAGTTCCCGGGGTTAAAGAATTCCGCGGAGAGCAAGCTGGACCTTCTGATCCAGTATTGTTCATTGGTACTCATACTCATGGAGATGAACCCGGATCAGGTGCGATTCTCCCTGCACTTATGAGTGGAAAAGTTCAACTGGAGCGAGGTCGTGTGATTGTAGCGGCCAATAATCTTGCTGCAGCGCGAAACGGAAAGCGTGTGATACCTGGTGGATTGAATTACAACCGTCTTCCCGCAGATGATGTTCTAGCTCAAGCTCATGTGAATAATCCTTCTGTGGATATTCAAAGAATGCGAGCGTTGGCACAAGCAGGTTTACTTGAAGCAACACACGGTTTGGATCTCCATACTATCCCTCATTCAAAGATTCCTGGATTTAAACTCCACGAGAAGGGTGATCCTGCTTTTGCAAATGCTATTGGTCTTGAAACTTTTATTGCTGACATCACCAACAACCAGTTTGATGCAGAGAATCCTACTGGACCTAAGACTGTGGCTTTTGGAAACTACATCGGAGGTTTGCATAATCCTATTCCAGTTGCTGAAATAGAAGGAGGAGGTAAAGAAACCCCTCGAGTGCGTCAAACCGTTGCTCAAGGAACGCTTTCTGTTATGGCTCAATTGGGAATGATTGATCCTAGCCGTTATGGATTAAAGTCAAGAGAAATGGAACAACGCTTATACACGGTTACCGACTGGGCTTGGGCACCTGCTGGCTATACTATGGCTCGCGAATTCGAACCTTATGCGGAAGTACAAGAAGGAGAGCCTGTAATGATTGACGCTACTGAACAAGGGCGGTCACCAATCTTGGCTCCTAGAAGGGGGCACTTGATTATGCCACCCCCATTTGGGAAACCTCTCGAGGGAAATGATGACTGGTGGTATTCAGCTCCAGTAGAAGTGAGCCGACAGATGGTGCTTTAAACTTCTGGAATCTCTATACAAGGTTCAGCCTTATCGTGAAGTCCGATCATGGTGTTGAGGTCCTTCTCGGTTATCGATTCCAAATCGGGGTCCCATTCGGATTTGTCGTAGGAGATTTTGTACATTTCAGGCATCAGTGGGGTCAGGGCTTCTTCGAAAGTGATTTGTTTGGCGGAATCTACCAGGCGTTGCCAGCTGTCCTCCTTACCATAAAGAATTAAATCGGGGCCACTGGCCAGGGCTACCTCGTGATCGCCATATTCCATAAAGGCAAAGCTGAGTCCGTCACAGATTTCCTTGGTTTGAGCCCGAGCGCAGACTTCAATACTGCGGTAATTCCCAATATCTACATTCATTTTAATGTATCCGTTCTTCATGTGAGTGAGGTAGTTCACTTGGTTGAATCCCCCAAGACATTTCACGCCGTAGTAAAAAGAAACGGTTGAAAAAGCCAGTAAGAGACCTGGGATAAGTTCTTTTTCTTCCATGGCTTTTTGAATAATTTCTGGCTTGAGTTCGATCTTGTAAGATTCATCTTTGGAAACCAAGAAATTGCCCTTTCTCCAGAGTTGAAGATTGTGTTTGCTCCCTTTGGGCAGGGCCCAGAACAGATAGGTTCCTGATTCATCGGCTCGTGAGAAAGATCCAAAAATCCCTTCAAAGTACTGATTGATGTAGGGTTCGTAAGTGGGGTCAAAGAGGATGTGGTTTAAGATGGTGTCTTGATTGAGGTGATGCTTGATGAGCAGGCGGACGACAATATCCTCCAATTCCAGGTAAACCAGGTTGGGGAGTTTCACCTTGCTGGCTTCGAAGAGTCGTGGCCAAAGTTTGAAATTGGTTTTGCTGATTTGCTCTGTGTAAGTACTTGAGTTGTACACTTCGGGTTGGTCGTAGACTTCTTTCATGAGCTGACTCATTTTTTCATATTCCATAGAGCCAATCTCAGCTTTATCGAGCTTGATTTTGAGTTCTTTTAGAATTTTTTCCACTTCTACCTTGGTATATGGAGGGAGGGTGTAAACAGCGGCGGGGCGAGTGTTGGCGGAGAAGAAAGACATGCGGTGAGTTTGCAGTTTTCCTTCTCGTACATTGTGAAAAAAGAGTCCACGGGGAAAGGAAGAATTGTCCACGGAAATATTGGCGCAAGCCAGCACTATGACATTTTGAATCGCAGAGTCTGAATGATCAGCCATGGCTGCTGCCGTCAGCAAATTGGAATTCAAAAAGAAGGGGTGGGTGATGGGGCCATCGTGATCGGCGGTAGAAACGAAATAGTATTTCTTAAGCTGATTGACCACGGAATCTGCCAATTTCTTACCAAAACGGGCTTCCACTACTTCCGCTATTACACCCAGGAATTCATTTTGTCTTCGAGGAATGGTAGGGGGCAGGTTCACATCCACATAATCATGGGAGTATTCGAAGAGTTTTTTTGAACCTCGTTTCTTTAGAATGGCGTTAAGTACAGGTCTTTTTATAAGCACCTTCTCTTTTAAGCGTGCAAATCGGTCCCTTAAGTCGTCCTGCATAGACTCGTTCGCTTTTAGATGGAGGTAATTTAGACCATTTTAAAGAAAGATGCAAAGGGGTTGGCTAAAGCACTTGCATCGGGGTGGGCGACTTGACTTTTTTGTTAATTATATTATACTTAAAATACTAACCCTTTAAATGATGAGTAACAAAGAAGCTGTCTCAGGAGCTCCTGAAGTTCAAACTGGTGTCTTGGAAGCTTCGATTTGGAAGGTTCTGTTGTTGACTCCATATATAGGAGAAGCTCAGACTCAGGGAGTGCTTCAGTTCTTGAGTAGAGAAATTACAATAAACGGTAAATCTTATTTAATTGAACAGCGGAGTGAGCATGGGCCTGGATATAGCGGATATGATTTACTTACGGTTACAGATACTTCCAGTGGAGGGGTTACTGTAAAGATTGGTGTAGCTTATGTGGCTGTTGATGTTGGTGGGGAACGGGTTTATACAAGGACTGGTGATCAAGTTGTTGGAGATGTAGCTTTGGCTGCATGCATTGTTGATGCAATGGTAAGCGATTTCACTGATTATGGGGCACGGAAACATCCAGTGGAGGCAACGAAAAATATAGCAAGCCAGTTGGGTCATGAGTTTAAGCGCTTGATAGACGGAGCTTCTCAAGATTAAGCTCCCTTCTTCCCGCCCAGCACTATCAATTGGCCGCAGGCGGCGGCGATGTCGTCGCCCATGGTTTTGCGGAGGGTGACGGGGACGCCGCGGGATTCGAGGATGGCTTTGAAGCGGTCGATTTGGGCACGGGTGGAGCGCTCGAGGCCGATGTCGGTGAAGTTGTAAGGGATCATGTTCACTTTGAGGGGCTCGTGGGCGTGGCGGCGGGTTTGGCTGAGTTCGCGGACCAGGTCGGCCAGGACTTCGGCGTGGTGGTCGGTGTCATTGACAGCGCGCAGCATGACATATTCAAACGACAGGTGGTGGCGGCGGTTGCCGTGGATCTGCTGGTAGCGTTGGATCCAGTCTTTGAGCTTGGGGATGAACTCTTCAAAAGAGCTGGGCACGATTTCCTTACGGGTGATGGGATCGGCGCTGTGAAGGGAAATGGCGAGGCGGGCATCGGGCCAGTCGGGATCGATGAGGATTTTTTCGAGTATGGGGAGCACACCCACGGTGGAAACCACGATATGAGTGGGGCCCAGATCGGTGTTTTTGAGCCAGGTGTGGATGGTCTTTTTTACATTTTCATAATTGGCGAGTGGTTCGCCCATTCCCATGAACACCACATTGGAAATGCGCTGCTCGCCCTGGAGTTCGGCGGCGATGAAATGCTGCCAAAATCGATATTGATCGGTGATCTCGTCGCTGGTCAGGCTGCGGAGCAGACCCATTTTTCCGGTGGCGCAAAAAGTGCAGGCCATGGCACAGCCAACCTGGGACGATACACAAATGGTCCAATCACCTCGTTTGTTTTCCATGAGCACGGTTTCCACTTTTTGTCCGTCCTCCAACTCGAGCAGGGCTTTGTGGGTATCCCCTTTGGCGCTGCGCATGATTTGGGAGCCCTTGTAGGCCAGCCAGGGAACTTGTTCCGCAAGAACTTCACGCATGGGCTTGGAAAGGTTGGTGATGTCCATCCACCCCTTTTTTTCAGGTTTAAAAAGGTTCTCTTCAATTTGCTTCCAACGAAAGGCCTTTTCATTTGGGAAAAGTTCGTGGAAGGCTTCGTAACGGGTTTTTATGGGGGTGAGCATGAGTTTGAATTGGTCGGAGTGGCGGGACTTGAACCCACGACCTCGGCGTTCCGAACGCCGCGCGCTAGCCAACTGCGCTACACCCCGATGGGCCTCAGTGTAATGCAAAGTTCTTGAAGGGGGAAGGGGGATGAGTTAGGATTGTGTTTTAAAACAGGTTTATGGAGGTGATGTTGGCCGTTCCGCTAGAGGGGCAACCGTATGAGCACTATGGGTGTGGGAAGCATTCTGCTGAGATGCTTTGGCGGTTTCGTGCGGGAGACAACATAAAGCTGCCTTGGAAGCATGTGGATGAAGAAGGGCTGTGCCACAGTAAGGAAGCCGATGTGGATAATGATGATTTGGCGACTATCCTCATGCGACTTTTTGACTGCAGGGTGAGGCAGGGGGCTTGTATTCAGGAAATTGTGGAAGCCATTGATGAGGGTCACCCGGTTTTGATCAACTTCTTGATTCCCTATGATGAGGGGGATCCGAATTCAAAGAATCCGGATGCGTGGCAATTCCATAATATAAAAGATTTTCCTTTGCCGAATGGAAAGCGTGCGGAGCATATGGATGGTCATTATTGCGTGGTGGTGGGGTATCGCGAAGAAGAGGGGGAACGATTGATTTTGATCCTCAATGATCCTTTGCGGGCGCGCATTGAAATTGCCGCGGAAGAGTTCCTCTGCCTGTGGCGTGCCTATTATTCACACCATACCGCTTGGATGATTGTTGCGGGAGAGGTACGGGAGCACATCAAGGTGCTTGCAGTTCTTGGGTAGCTGTTTGGTGCAGGTCGAAGAGAGCTTTTCGTTTGTCGCTGAGCTGGGTGCTTTGTTCTTCCGCGCCGGAGGCTTTGAGCTCTTCTAATCGGAAATTCATTTCATCCCCGTGTTCTTTCAGTTTTGCTTTGAGCTCGATTTTAGCCTTTTCGCTCAGTTTTCCTTGGGTGGAAAGTTCTTCGGCTTCGGCCATTCGGCGGGCCATCCGTTCCAAGTCCCATTCGGCTTTGGCTTCCGGGGTGAAACGGAAAAACTCTTGAACTTCCTCATTCACCTCCACTTTAATGGGATACAATGTGTCTCCGGGGAGGGAAGATTCGGCGGCATAAGAAACTCCGCTGCTGAACACGGCAAGAATTCCGAGGCTTGCGGCCAAGGACATGGCCGGGCGGCGCATGGAACCAAAGAATCGGCTTAAGAAGCTCTTTTTTTCCATGAATGCAATGAATTCGCGGCGACCCTGTTCTTTTTCTTGAACGGTGAGTCGGACGATGCCGAGTGCGGTTTTGAGCGGATTAAGTTCTTTCATGGTGTTTAAAGTGTTTACGGAGTTCTTTCATGGCCCGGTTGAGCCGTACGGAGACTAAATTTGGACTGATCCCTAGAATCTCGGCGGTTTGGTTCAAGGGGAGGTCTTGCAGATAATGGAGGGTGAGGACTTCGCGGTATTCTTCTTTCAGGAGGTCTAGACTCTTGAGCGCTTCTTTGGCATCCAGCTGATCTTTCATTTGCTTGCTGTGGTCTTCTCCGGGTTCCAGTCCCGCTTCCACAAGATCTTCGAGGGAAGCTGCTTTTTTGGATCCGGGGCGACGACTGTGGTCGATGATGAGGTTGGTCGCAATCTTGTAGAGCAGCGCTCTTAGATTTTCGATGTCTCCTTCGCCCGTTTCCCCATAATGCTTCCAGGCTTTCATGAACGATTCTTGCATGAGCTCCTTGGCCAGCTCCCTGTCGTAGACTCGGATGAAGCAGTGTCTAAAGATGGCATCCGCATACTTGTCGTACGCCTCGGCAAACTTCTCTTGAGTCGACATAAAATGCCTAACATTAGGTGTAACGCCAGCCTAGCAAAAATCTTACAAGAAAAGAAGAGACTTGGTGCTATACTGGATCCATCTAGCCAATATACCATGCCCAACGCTTGCACTCTTCCTTCTTTTCAAACGCAATTCAAAGTGACCGTGATTGGGGCGGGGAATGTCGGGGCCACGGCGGCTTATGCCATGCTCATGGATGGGACTCCGACGGAGTTGGTGCTTTTGGATCGTAACAAAGAGAAGGCGGAGGGCTTGGTCCTCGACATGGAACATTCGATGTCTTTCCTCAATTACACAAAAGTGCTGGGGACGGATGATTATGCTTATGCGAAAAATTCCCACTTGGTTGTGATTACGGCGGGGGCTCGGCAACAGCCGGGTGAGACGCGTTTGGATCTGATTGCCAAGAACCGCGCCATTTTAAAAGACATTGCCGGCAAAATCATAAAAGTTTCGCCCAAGGCGATTTTTGTTTTGGTGAGCAACCCTGTGGATGTTTTGACTTATGAGTTTTATAAAATGACGAAATTGCCTTGGGGCCGGGTTTTTGGAACGGGAACCATGCTCGACACCGCACGCCTGCGTTTTCATCTTTCGGAGCAACTGTGTTTGAGCTCAAAAAGTGTGGAGGCCTTTGTTTTGGGGGAGCACGGCGACACCTCTTTCCCGGTGTGGAGCAGTGCCAATGTGGGTGGGATGCCGCTGGCCAAGATGCCCGGATTCACAAAAAGCATGGCGAGCGCATCTTACAAAGACACGCGCGAGGCGGCGTATCGCATCATTCATGATGTGGGCTACACCTGTTATTCGATTGGAACGGTGATCAAGGAGCTGATGGTGCATGTGTTCCAACACTCACGGATTGTTTTGCCCCTTTCGATTCCCCTTGAAAAAGGCCATCGCTTTGGGGGAGTGGAGGGCGTGGCGCTCAGCGTTCCATGTGTGCTCGACAGCACGGGCGTGACCCAAATCATTGAACTTCCCCTGAATGGACTCGAAAAGAAACAACTTAAAAAATCAGCCGCAACTTTGAAGGCTTATTTAAAGAAGTGAGGGTTTAGAACTCGTCGGTGCTTTGAGGGGGGAGACTTTCAACTCCAGCTACGCGCGTGCGCGTCTTTAGTATGAGAGGGTGTGCACTTGCATCCAGGTCCCATGTTTTTTCGATACCCTTTGGAGGGGTGGGAAACTCATAGGGTTCTTCTTCTACGGCATCTGGATCTGGAAATCCTGTGAGTAGAGTCATGCGATCTTTTTAAGAGACCGCATATTACGGGCTGATGCTGGCTTTTGTCAAGAAAAGCGCGAATATGAAAGAGAATGGCTTATTTAAGCCATGAATTGAGGCAAAATCTGTGCCCGGGCAAGGATTTACTCGGGCTTGGTGTATTGAGAGAGGCCCAAAATGTTGCCTTCGGAATCTTTGAACCAAGCGAGGTAACCCATGGAGCCGCCTTCGCCAAGAGGAGTTTTGGCACGGACCACGGCGCCGCCGTTTTTTACGATTTGCTCCAGAGTTTCGTCAATGTTGTCCACATCCATGTAAAACATGGGGTGAGGCATCTCCGGATCGCGCTTGCTGCATCCACCATTGATGAAACCGGGCTCGCTGGGCTGCATTTGCTCGTTGATCGGTCCAGTCTGCCAACTGGTGTAGCCGAACTGTTCCCACTCGGTAGGCTTCCATCCAAAAACACCCTCATAGAATTTCTTTGCTCGTTCTTTGTCGTCCCAGGGGAATTCAAAATGTACGACTTTGTTCATGGGGGTGGGGTTAGGGAAATTCCAGTACATTTTACGACTGAATTGGGGGAAAAGCGAGAATGAGTGATGGTGTATGTCGCAAAAGGCCTTGGCGGTGAGTAGATGCTCACCTACAATGAGATTGTATTTAATTTCTCAACTTATGAGTGAAAAAGTGACTTCGATTATCATGTTTAAACAGAATGGCATCCGCAGACATTGGGATGACCTGGGGAAGATTTGGTATTTTTCAATCGTTGATGTGATCGCTGTGTTGACGGAGTCTACAGTGCCAAGAAGATATTGGAGCGATCTTAAAAAAACTCGATAAAGAAGGAAGTCAGTTGTACGAAAAAATCGTACAGCTGAAATTGACTTCATCTGATGGCAAAAAATATTTAACAGACTGTTTTTCAACTCAGGATTTACTTAGAGCCATTCAATCCATCCCTTCTCCAAAAGCAGAGCCATTCAAAATGTGGCTTGCTGAGATTGGGAAAGAGAGGCTTGATGAGATAGAAAATCCAGAATTGGCGCAAGAACGGATGAAAGCATTGTATGAAAAGAAAGGATATTCAAAAGATTGGATTGATAAGCGCTTGCGTGGGATTGCGATTCGGCAGAATTTGACGGATGAATGGAGGAATCGCGGCTTAACGCACGAAAAAGATTATGTGATTTTGACTGCTGAGATCTCTAAAGCCTCGTTTGGCATGACGCCGAGCGAATACAAGAAATACAAAAATATCCCCGAGAAAACAAAAGCAAATTTACACGATAACATGACGGACTTGGAACTGATTTTCACGATGCTCGGAGAAAAGATGACAACCGAAATTTCTCACGAAGAAAAGCCAAAAGTGATGGTGGAGCATAAAAAAGTGGCTAGACATGGAGGCGGAGTGGCGGGTAGTGCCCGCAAGCACGCAGAAAAGGAATTGGGACGAAGCGTGATTTCAAAGGGGAATTATCTGCAGAGTAGTACGAAAAAACAGTTGAAAAACCTATAGAATATCTGAATTGGACGAAATGGGAAATACTAATATTATTCCCCTTGACTTTGATCTAATTCCACATCCCAAGCAGCGGGTCCGACTTTTAGATCAAGGTCCCCTTGTTTGTTAAAGAAATCGATATAATCTACTTCCGTTGGCAGGTGAAGTGCGTGTTGGCACCCATCCAATTGTGTGGCCATCAAGATAGCTAGTATTGTTTTTTTGGTATGTTTTTGGAGTAAATAGATTGGCAGTCTTATAGGTACTGTCGACAGTCTAAGGAGTGCTTTTTTCGTTGCAAAGGCTTTATACTCTGGGCTTCGCATCATCTTTACTTCAACTTCAAATGCGTATTCAATCCCAAGGATTTCCATGATTTCCTCTATTCCTCCCGCCTTAGTAAAGGCAATCATTTTTTTGGGATCGGTCAGCATGTCGTCTATTCTTTTTTGGAGTACTGAGCTTCTCGTTATTTGATCCTTCAATCTGGTTATACCCTCTAAGGAATCCAAACGGTGCATATAGTGATAAGTTTTAGGTAAGGGGTGATTTTAACAGAATCGTTTTCTTAGTCAAAGAAAAATGGTCGGAGTGGCGGGACTTGAACCCACGACCTCTTGGACCCCATCCAAGCGCGCTAGCCAACTGCGCTACACCCCGACATGCAACTGTTTTAGCAGATTTTTATCGTTTGCGAAATCCTTTTAAGTCCGAGCAGGGTCACGGTGCTCTCCGCGGCGATGGCGGAAAAGAGGATGAGGAAGGTTTTTAGGATCGGGTCTTGGAGGGGTAGGGAGAGGCCTAGGATGATGAGGAAGACCAGGAGAGCGAGGCCTTCGCGTTTGAGGAGCCAGAGGTCTTGTTCGTAGGCGAAAAGGGTGATGAGGACCAGATCATAAAAATAAGAAACGCCCGCGAGGATGAGGAGGAGGGGGAGTAGGAACCAAAGTTCGGGGAGGATGAAGTCTTTGCCGCTGAGGAGTTCGATGGCGGTGGGGGCGACGAAGGAGCCCCCTAAAATCATGAGCAGGGCCATGAGGAGCAGGGTTTTTTTGAGGGTGCGGAAAAGGTCGCAGATTTTTTTACTTTCCTTGTGTTGAATGGCCTGTTTGAGGGCGGGGAGGGAAGAGAACATGAGCAGTGTGGACAGCAGGCTCGCCGTGCTGGCAAGATGCAGACTGAGATTGTAGGAGCCGTATTGCGCGTCCGTGAGGGTTTGCGAAATGAAGTAGCTGGGCATAAAGCGGAAATACAAATTGTTGAGGATGTTGATGATTCCGAAGGGCAAAGCGGTGAGCAGCAGCATTCTCATGAGGGCGGGATCCAGCTTCCATTCAAAGCGGATCAGTTGGCGGACAAAAAGGAGAGAAAGCGTGCTGGCCACGGCGGCCCCCGTCAGGGGGCCTAAAAAGAAAAGGGGTGCGCTCGCGGGCGCTTCTAAATAAATCAATAAGGCGATGAGCCCCAGACTGGCGGCTCGGCCGAGCACCAGGGCCGCTGTGGCGCGCCCCATTTTATAATTGGCCTGCAGCATTCCGTCGCAAACGGAGGTGATGTAATCCAAAAATAAAGAGCTCATAAAAAAGAGCACGCCGAAGAAAAAGATGCTGTTTGGAATCCAGATCCAAGCGAAAAGGGCTCCCACCGCAAAAAAAGTGCCGGCTGTACCCATGCGCAGCACCAGGGCGTTTACAAAGAGTTTTCCATCGTGTGGGCTCTCGGACATTTTGCGCACCGTGTTTCCAAAAATCCCCAAGTTTGCCACCACAGAAAAGAACAAGGCGTACTCGGAAATCTTGCCATACACGCCATATTCTTCCAGCCCCAAGGCATGCGTCACCATCCTAATGCTCACAATTCCCAGCACTATTTGCGCCACTTTCCCAAAAAGCTGCACCACGGTGGACCAAACGATCTTATTTTTTAGTGCGTGTGAAAGCATCAGGGTAAAACCTCAATTATGCGAGCTTCGCCCAATAAAATATCCGTGTCGTGGTAATCGTGCAGGGCGTTTTGGATGGTTTCCCAACTGTAGACATAATCCGCGCCGTTGCGTGTGCCCACATCGTGCGTCACGATCTGCATTTTATCCGCATCGTACCCTTTCACCACGACCATGTGGTAGATGGGACCTCCATTTTGAAAGTTGGGATTGTAGAGCAGTTTCCCTGCAAAAGGCGCAATAATCAGGTGACCGCTGGCCAGAATCTTTTGAAAATCTTCGAAACTCGGATCCTCGTGCACCACGGTTTCGAGTCCGTATTGCGTCTCAATCATCTCTACCGTTTGGGCTACTGTGGTGTGTTCGTAGGCTCCAAACACTTCTATTTCCCAATCCACCAAACGCAAGAGTTCCGCGTTGTAAGCCTCCCGATCCAAATTCATATCTTTATACTCGTTGGCCACCAACAGCACGCTGGCTTCCTCACAAGCCTCCTGCCAGGGGTAATCCCAGTTGGAGTAGGGGGCTTGCGTGTAAAAAGGCATATCGATGTTGACTTGCGCGGGGAGGGTTTCTTGCACTTGGGGCAGATCCTCCAGATCTATTGCCACCGGTGCCACCGGACCCTCCAACCTTTCCGCTCGGAGCACTTGAATTTTTTCTCTACTCCAGTATGCTCCCGCCACTGCAGCTGTTCCGATCGCTAAAACGAGCAAAACCACTGCCCAGCGCCACCCTCTTGATTTAAAGTTGTATTGTGGTATAATATTAAGGTTAGGTAATCTTATTTTAATCCAAATGACTGTTGAAGCACAAGTGGCGGATTGGGAGGCGGATGCTGGAACTGAAGCTGAAGCCGCTATAGAGGGGATGTTCCCTTTGGACTTTAAATTTCCGGATAATGTTGCTGAACGATTTCTTGTTGAAGCTGGGCTCAACTCTCTCAAACCTGGCCTTCGTTTTCCTTCCTGTCTTAGTAGGGTTGCCCTCACTTGTATAAAAGAACAGTTTGGGCCGGAATTTTCGTCGGGGGCTTCGGGATCTTACCTTCGCCAGAGCTTGCGTGGATTTATGGATGAGGTGATGGATTTGCCAGCAGTGAATTTGAAGAATATGTTGCCGCAAAATTTTTGGCTTGAGTATGTTCGTCCCAATCTGAGAGCGCTTCAACGGGATATTAAAAAAGATGTGCTCCTTTTGCGTGAACGGGCGGCGGCAAAAAATAAAATAGATGAGCTCCTGGAGGATCTCAATGCGGTAGGGGATGAAAGAGACCACTTTAGACGCCGTTTTGAGGAGGCTCAGGCGGATTCTCTTACCGACAGCTTAACCACTCTTCCAAACAGGAGAGCCATGGAGGAAAGAATGCGCAAAATAGCTCAAGAGCAGCCGGCGGCTCCATTTGTCTTTATGGTTTTTGATTTGGATAAATTTAAGGACCTCAATGACGAGTTTGGTCATCTGGCCGGAGATAAGGCTTTGTATCAACTCGGTGGCTTTATCAGTGATCTTTCAAGTACTCTTCGTTATGACGATATTTGTCGTTGGGGTGGAGATGAGTTTGGGGTTTTGATTCCCAATGGGGATGGTCGCGCGGAGGAGGTTGCAGAACTGATTCGTAATAAAGTGGCAGAGAGTACCTTTATATTGCCCACGAATAGTGGAACCAGAACGGAGATCAAGAAAACCCTGTCTATTGGATTGGCTCACTGTACGGGAGCTGATCTTGCTACGGATGCTCCTTATCGTAAGGCTGATGCCGCTTTGCATTTGGCCAAGGGGCATCGACTCGATGCTGAGGACCGCGTTTTGGAACGGAATGTGCTGCCTGGTCGTGATAGGGTCGTGGTTTATGGAAAGCCCTCTACTTATCCCCAAGCGGAGGTCTAGGCCTCTTTACATCTCCACGGGGCTTCATTAAAATCCGGGGGCATTTATGTTTACCTTAAAAAATAAACTCGATAAGGCGACTTGCCTTAAAAATTTGGCGGCGGAGCCGTTTAAACGGATTACGCTATCGTTTTACAGATATACCAAGATTCAGCATCCGCGGGATTTTAGGGATCAACTGTATAGGGAGTGGAGTGAGTTGGGTGTGTTTGGGCGGATTTATTTGGCTCGAGAGGGGATCAACGCACAGATGAGTGTGCCGGAGCCGCAGTTTGAGGCGTTTAAAGCCAATTTGGAGAGCCACGCGGCCTTTAAGGCGATGCCGCTCAAGATAGGGGTGGAGCAGGGCGAGTCTTTTTACAAGCTCACCATTAAGGTTAAAAATCAGATTGTGGCGGATGGACTTCCGGAGGACAGCTACGACCTTTCGCAAGTGGGAAATCATCTGACGGCAGAAGAGTTCAATAAGGCTCTGGAGGATGCGAATACGGTGGTGGTGGACATGCGCAATTTTTACGAAAGCAAGATTGGTCATTTTGAGGGAGCGGTGTGCCCGGACAGCAATACTTTTAAGGAAGAGTTGCCGATGGCTTTGGAGGCCCTGAAGGGAAAGGAGGATCAAAAAGTGTTGCTCTATTGCACGGGAGGCATTCGTTGTGAAAAGGCCAGCGCTTACCTTAAGCATCAAGGATTCAAGGATGTGAATCAATTGCACGGTGGGATTATTGCGTACAAACACGAGATTGAGCAGAAAGGCCTGCCGTCCAAATTCAAGGGGAGCAATTATGTGTTTGATGAACGGATTAGTGAGCGTATCACGCCGGATGTGCTCAGTGAGTGCGATCAATGTGATGTGCGCTGTGATCGTTATGTGAACTGCGCCAACGCGGCGTGCAATTTGCTTTTTTTACAATGTGAGGCTTGCCGTGAGCGCATGCATGGCGCGTGTACACCGGAGTGCAAAGGGGTCGCGGACTTGCCGGAAGAGGAGCGCAAGGCGTACTACGCGGCGCAGGAAAAATGCACTTATGCCGTGTATGTTTCGCGGATCAGGCCGAATTTGAAATAGGCCGGCGGGGCAAAGGTGACTATACCCTCACCATGGTTTTTGTCATGTGGAAATGAGGGTTTGAATCTGTTAATTGGGTGGTTTTGTGGTAGAATTGAGTTTCCTTAACCCCTCCACTATGACAGACCAAGAACTGTATGAAAAAGCCAAACTTTATGGAAAGAATGTCCTGTTGTGGCGGAGGAAGTTCATGGGCTTACTGCCGGAAGTGGAGAAGCGTCGGCTCTACCTGGTGAAGGGTTTTGGTTCTGTGTTTGAATTTGCTTTTAAGCTGGCCGGACTGAGTGAAGAGCAAGTACGAATGGCGTTGAACCTGGAAAAACGGTTTTCGGACCTGCCTGCTTTGAAGGCTCTTTTGGAACGAGGTGAGGTGAGTGTGAATAAGCTGGTTCGTATTCAATCCGTGGTCACCGCAGAGAATGAATCTTTTTGGGCGCAGCAGGTTCAGCTTCTTCCCAAAAAAGCTTTGGAGACTTTGGTGCGGGATGAAAAATCTTTGCCCGGGCAAAGGGTTCCGCTACAAATTTCGGATGCTGTCAAAAGCAGGCTCGAGCACTTGCAAGAGAAAGGAATAGATGTCAGTGCTTTGCTCACGGAATTGCTTGACCGCCATGAAGAGGAAATTGCGGAGGAAAAAGAAGCCATTGCAGTAAGCCTGCCTGAAACGCAGTCCCGTCATGTACCGGTGCGAACCAAAAAAGTCCTCGAAAAAGAACACGGCAGTAAGTGTTCTGTTCCAGGTTGCCAAAAACCCTCCGAGCAGCTTCATCATACGCAAACCTTTGCGCTCAGTCATCGGCACGATCCGCACTACTTAGCACCACTCTGCAAAGAACATCACCTCATTGCACACTCCATTAATGTGAAGGTGCAGGAACACAGAATGAGGGTGGTAAAATAAAAGAGACCGCTCCGGCGCAGATGAACTTTAGCGCCTCACGGTCTCTTTAATTTTAGGTTTTTAGTGCAGGACTAATTGTAGAACTCTTCGTAAGCCAGGTCGATGATCTTGGCGGCTTCGGCACGGGAGAGGTCGTTGGAAGGACCAAAGGATCCGTCATTGTAACCGTTGATGATGTCGAGGTCATCGGCGAGTACCACGGCCCAAGCGAACCAGTTGCTGTAGCTCACATCAGAGAAATCGATATCGCTGGAGCTGTAATCGTAGTCTTCTTCACCGGCGATGCGGAACATGATCACGAGCGCTTCGGCACGGTTGATGTCTTCGTTGGGACGGAATGTTCCGTCGCTGTAGCCTTCCACGAAATCCTTGGTGGTGGCGTAGCTCACGAATTCGTAGAACCAATCGCTGTCATCCACATCATCGTAATAGACTGAAGTGTCGTAGGTATCTTTTTCCGCTCCGAGCAAAGCCATTTTGAGGAATTCCGCACGGCTCACATCATCATCGGGCTTGAAGTAGTATTGGTTGTACCCATCCACGACATCACGATCGTAGAGATTGCAGATGTACTCTTCACCCCAGTGACCGTCGATGTCCACGAAATCTCCACATGAGCCATTTTCAGGATCTTCTTCGAGTTCATCTTCGTCTTCTTCACGACAGTTGTTGCTTTCGTCATCCTCATCCACGCTGTCTCCCACATCGATACACACCTCGACATCGTACTGGCTTCCATGATCATCGAGGAGATTATCACCCACATTGATGGTGCTGCTGTCTCCGCTTTGGAAGAAATCAGATGTATCATCGCTCTCATCAATCACAAGGGTGTATTCCACCGTTCCTTCCACATAGACATAGAGTTTCACGCTTTCGCTGTCATCTACATCGTCGTCTCCGGTATTGCTTACTACAACAATCAGGTCGTCGTCGGATTCCAAGTAGAGGTCTTCCACTTCAAGATCCACTCCATCTCCGCTACCGTTGATGCTGAGTGTTTCTTCCATACAGTTGTTGTCCTCATCTTCTTCATCCACGGTGTCGGTGGAATCCACACAGATTTCCACTTCGTACTCTTCGTCTTCGTCATCAAAGAAGTTGTCGCCAAGATCGAAGTCCTCTTCTTCACCGGCATCCAACCAATCGTCACCGGATTCGTTTTCGAAGTATTCGTAGTATTCACGGTCTCCGTCGACATAAATCGCCACATAAACATTTTCGCTGCTACTAACGGCTTCGTTCCCTTCATTTTGAAGAGTGAATGTGAAGTCTCCATCACTGTCCCAATCCATGGTTTCTACGGAAAGATCCGGACCATCGGAAGTGGTGTTTTCTCCAACGGTGAATGTTTTTGTAACTTGAGAATCGGAGTTGGAGTCACGAGTGCTGGAGAATTCGCTGGTCACGGTATCAAAACCGCTTCCGCTGATACGAATTTCTGCATCTTCGTCCGTTGGAACCACGCATCCGTATTGACCGGCGGAAATGTATTCACAATCGATATCAAAACTGCTTCCCATTTCTACACTGGCGTTGCTCACGGTGTCTCCATCTTCATCCTTTACGGTTGCGATGTAGGCGTAATTGAGGACCGCTGTGTTGGTGACTTGTGCGCTGCTGTCACTGCTTCGATCTTGAAGAGCGATGCTGGTGGGCGCGTATCCATCGGCATAAATAGTGGCGGTGGAATTGTCATTTGCGGCAGTAACGGGACAGTAGGCTTTATCGTTGTCCATCACACAGGCAACACCGGTTGTACCTGCAGTTGCAGAGTCGATTTCCACTCCGTTTCCGGTATCAGGATCTTCTGCCACGAGTACTTGGGTGTATTGCAATTCAATGCTTGTGGTTCGTACGGCTTCACTTAAAGAAACGGATGCACTTTTTTGTACAAAACCATCCACAGTGAATGTGGCGGTGTAGGTGGTTGTGCTTGGTGTGTAGAGGGCGTAGGCATAAGAATCATCGTGTACAAATCCTTCCGCGTAGATGGTGGTGTCTCCTGTTGAAGAACTGAAAGAAACATCGCCTTCCCCCATGCTCACCCAGTCACCCAATTCAGAATCCACATTGAACACGGCGTTGTAATCCAAAATTCCGAGTTGGTCGGCTTTGATGGTGTTGGAATAATCGTTGGTGATTCGGATGCGAGCGAAGTAGAGACTTGGGCTTGGGACATTTACTTCTCCAGACGCAGTGAAATCGATTTCAACGGTGGTTTTGGTCCAGTCGCTTGGTCGTTCCCACTCCAGCGCAAAAATTCCGCTCGTGCTGTCGTTTTGAATGTTATCTGTGCTGTTGGCGAGCAAGGTTTCCCAAGAGCTTCCATCCCAATATTCAGTGATGAACTCTCCGCTGCTTGCCGAAGTACCGATATCAATGGAAACTCCATCGAAGGCTTGGGCAAAGCCAAAATAAAAGTCATCTCCCACTGCTTCTCCCACAATCACATCGGAAGAGTTGGCGTCAGCGGCATCCGAAGTTTTTTCGAAGGTGGACACGCCTTCCGTATAAATAACGGAATCCGCGAAGGCGTTGGAGTTGTCCACGCCGGAGTAGGTGGAGGCGGCCACCGCAGTGAACGCCACATTGCCGGCCATCAACATGGCGAGGCTCAGTAAGGAGATAAGTTTTTTCATAGAAAGGGTTTAAAAGATGAAATTAAGGACTTATATTACTATAATTTTTTAAAAAAGCAAGGGCTACTTGATTACGGGCTTTAAAATGAGAGAAATAAAGAATCCGACGATGCAGACCAATACGATGGAGCTTCCGCTGGGAACAGAGCTTATATAAGAGAGAATGAGTCCAATGAGGACGGCGGCTTCTGCGAAAAGAATGGCCAGAACGGCGGTGGAGCGGAAACTGTTGGCCATTTGTAGGGCCGCGAGCACCGGGATGACCATGAGTGCGCCGATGAGCAAGCCTCCGATAATTTTTAAGGAGAGGGAAACGGTGAGAGCGGCCAAAATGCCGAGACCTGTTTTGAAAAACTGAACACGGAGGCCGGAGGCCTCGGCCAGTTCTTCATTAAAAGCCAAAGTGACGAGGGGCCACCAGAATAGGCCTATGCCTACAAAACTTCCCACGGCAAGCAGACTCAAGAGCACGAGATCTTGTGTGCTGACGGTGCTGATGCTTCCAAACAAATAGCTTTCGAAAGAAAGCGTGGAGTGAGAAAGACTGATGAGGGCTACGGCGAGAGCCAATCCTCCCGAGAGGAAGAGCGCATGCACGGCTTCGGTTCCCAATCTGCCCCGTGCCACGATCTTTTCAATTCCGGTTGCGGCTAAAATGCTCACGAAAAGTGCGCCCAATAAAGGAGAGACCCCGGCGACCATGCCGACTCCAACTCCCGCCAAGGCGGTGTGTGAGAGTGTGTCCGTGAGCATACTGGAGCGACGGGCCACCAGAAAAGTTCCCAAAAGGGGAGCGGAGGCTCCCACAAGGAGTCCCGCCACCAGGGCTCTGGTCATGAAACTGTATTCAAAAAAATCAAACATGATGCGCGCTGTGTTTTATGGGTTTAAATTCTTCTCCAAAAGTTCTGTCCCACATTCCGTGGGTGCTGAGTTCTGCCGGTTTGCAACTGGCATGCAAACGGTGATTGAGGCAAAGGACTCGAGATGCTTTTGCGGTGACCATCTCTAAATCATGGGTGACCATTACGATGGTGAGTTTTTTCTTTTTATTGAGATCGGAAAGAATTTGATAGAAATGTTTTTGAGAGGGAAGGTCCACGGCACTGAGAGGTTCATCCAAAAAAAGAATGGAAGGCTTGCTCACCATGGCTCTGGCAATCACCACTCGTTGGCGTTGTCCGCCCGAAAGATCCGAAAACATGCGTCGTTTGAGTGTGCTCGCGGAAACCACTTCGAGCGCTTCATCGATGGCGCGCTGATCCTCCTTGTCCAACCATCCGAATCCACGACGGCTTGCAAGCCCCGTGGCCACTACTTCATGCACGCTCATGGCAAAAGGGAAGGAACTGGTGGTGAAGTGCTGCGGTACGAAGCCAATGTTTTTACGAGCCGCAAAATTCTTATTCTTCTTTCCTTTGATGTAAATTTCTCCTTTGTCGAATGGAATCAAACCCAGCATGGCTCTTAATAGTGTTGTTTTTCCCCCGCCATTGGGTCCCACTATCCCCACATATTCTCCCGCTTGAATGCTGAAGCTGATTTCTTCAAGCACACGATGCTTGCCCAGCATGATGCTTAGATTCTCCACTTCCAGTACGGGGTTACTTTTCATTCTTTGTGGTTTTTACTATTGTCTCCTTAAGTTGAGACTTTTGAAAGTGGAAATCTTTGTGCAGGCAAAAAGTGTGGTGATGGGCACCGTTAAAATCAGTCCGATGCTGCCCACCAAGGTTTGAATGATTTCTTCGGCCACAAATTCATAATTCAGGACTTCGTAAAAACTGTGAGAGTGATCGATGAAAAGTAAAAGAAGAGGGAGGGAAGCTCCCGTGTAGACGAGAACCAGAGTGTTCACCATGCTCGCGATGTGATCTTTACCCACGCTCATGGTTCGTTTGTAGAGTTCAAAAAAGGAAATGTTTTCCTTGGCGCCTTGCAGTTGCTCGGCCACAGAGGCTTGGGAAATACTGACATCATCCAGAACTCCAAGCATGGAGATGAGCACTCCGGCGAGGAGGAGGCCTTGGAAGTTGATCCGTTCACCTGTATCAGATTTAAGGAAAGAGGCGGCTTCATCCGCCAGTCCGGTGAGACTGCCCCAGTTGGCGAAAAGGCCGGCCAAGAGTCCTGTTAAAATGAGAGTCACGAGAGTTCCAAGAATGGCCACGGTGGTTTTGCGATTGATGCCGTGAGAAAGATAAAAACTTGCCGGAATGATGAGAGCCGAACCCAAAATGGCCGCCCATACGGGGCTAAATCCCGCAAGGATGAGCGGCAGTACGAGTCGGAAGAGGACGAAGAAAGAGAACACCATGCCGAGCAAAGAGCGGAGACCTTGTTTTTGAGAGACGACTAGGACAACAGCTATGAATAAGAGGAAAAGCCAAAATAAAAGGGGGCGGCGCACGGTGTCTACAATGGCAAAAATATTTTCGTCGTAACCGCTCGCGGATTTTAGGAGCACCAGGCGATCCCCCAATTTATATTCTTGAGAATAGATGCTGGGCATGATTCCATTCTCCACTTCCACGATTTCTCCCTTGAGGGAACCTCTTGTCACCTCCATTTGCAGTACTTGATAGTATTGCGGTCCATCCACCGTTTCTTGTTGCTCGCTTGTGGTGAGTTCCACGACCGTGGCTTCCAGGACTTCTTCATAGGAGCTGCTGCTGTCCGAAGGAGGATTGATGTCCAAAAAGAAGAGGACAACGGTAATAATGAGAAGGAAAGCCGGAAGGATTTTTTTGAACATTGGAGTGGGAGGGTTTAGAGAGTTTCGGGTTCACCACCGATGGTTTCCGGACTCTTGATATAAAGATCCAACAAAGCCTTGTAGACTGCGAACCATTCGCGAAGATCGTAGTAATCTTCAAAAACATAGGGTTGTCGGTCGGCGATCATGCCGATGCTTTGAACACCGAGCGCGTTGCAAGTGAAGAGGGCGCGCGGGAGGTGAAATTTTTGCGTGACGAGAACGGCTTCTTCGATGCCCCAAATTTCTTTGGCACGGAGGCAGGAATCATAAGTCCGCGCGCCCGCAAAATCTTCCGCAATGGCATCTTCTGGGATTCCCCACAAGACCAAAAATTCCTTCATGGCGGCGGGCTCGTTGTAATATTCGTCCGTTATATTGTCACCCGAGACCAGAATTTTTTCCACGGTTCCGTTTAAATAGAGGCCCGCCGCCACGATGAGGCGATCGGCCAGCGCATCCGATGGCCGTCCATTCACATTCAATCCCGCTCCAAAAACCAAAGCCACCGGTGCTGCCGGAATATTTTCTTCCGCGCTGTAGATTTTTCCGCTTTCCGCTACTTTAAGCAGCGCCGGAAAAAATATAACCCCGCACAAAACCAAGATGAGCCCGAGAAAGATAAATCTTTTCTTTATTTTCACGAGCCCATCTTAGCAGTTCCCTTTAGATTTCGAAATAGTCCAATGGGTTTACCTTCATGCCGTCCAATTCCAATTCAAAGTGCAATAAAATTCCTGTATTTCCATACACTCGTCCTGTGGCCCCCATGACTCCAATTGCTTGGCCCTTGCTCACGGTATCTCCCACTTGTACAGAAATACTGTCCAAATGAGAATAACGAGTCATGAATCCATTTTGATGATCGATCCAAATATTATTTCCGTAGCCCCCATTCCAGCCTCCGTCTGCGGAGGTAAAGACCACCACGCCATCTGCTGCGGCCCAAACGGTTGGTTTTTCTGCATTTGCGATATCGATTCCGTTGTGCCTTTCCGTGAATCCTTGAGTTAACGAGCCTTGGCTTGGTATCAAGAGAGAGAAGATGGAAGCCAAATCTCCGGTGAAGATTTCTTCAGTTGATGTTTGGGCTTCGTCGACTTCTTGTCCAACAAGGCCCTCATATTCATTGCCGGAATTGCTGGGATTATAAAGCTCTTCCACAAGATCCGTAAAACCTGCGTTCCATTCACGAATTCCGTCCTCAGGCACTTGATTCAACAAGGCTGCTGCATCCGCTTCGCTCATTTTCTCTCCTTTATAATAACAACCATTCTCTTGCACGAATTCCGGAACATTTGCAGAAAAACTCATTCCGGTGGCTTCTACATCGTACTTGGAAGGATCAAAAATCTCTTCCGCGTTCAGCCCTTCTTCATACCCTTGCGTGAGGAAAGTGGTGAGGTCATAACGATTGGGTTCATCAGCAAAGGTGAGTTTTTGTTTTTCAAGTTTGTAAGTTTCTTCGTTGAAGTACGCGTAGAGGGTGCGCATGTGAACTCCATCGCCATCGCGAGCGCGCAAGTCTTGTCGAAACACTAGGTAGCCATCCTCACGGTACGCTTTTGCATTTTCCAATATCTCTTGCATGTTTGAAGCAGAGTTCTCTCCACTGAGCAGTTCTCCAAGAATGTGTTCGGTATCTATTTCCTCTTCTTGACCTTGTTCGTTTAAAGGAATGCTATCATTGATCACCATGTAAACAGTGGGATCTTCTTCCGCGATGCGCAGGAGCGAGCTGATTTGAGCGTCCACAGTCTCTTCTATTTGCGCGCAAATATATTTTTCTCCCATAAAAATTTGTGACCATTCATCCCCTTCCTCCACAATGAGTCCATGCTCTTCTATGGCTGAGGTGGAGTGAAAAGAGAAATTGTCTCCAAATTCATTCATGTTCTCCAGTACCACTTGTTCGATTTCTTTGGTGTCCGGATTGCGAACGATGTGAAGGAAATTTTCGTCGTCGGTCCATACTTCTTCCAAAGATGCTTCCACAGCGACTCCATTTTCAAAGCGTTGGCTCAATCGTTCTTCGTGAAAAATTCCATTTTGATTTTGGTAGAGCTCGGAGGCTTTCACTAAAAATTCCTGCGAGTTTATTTGTTTTGGTACGGTGATGATAATGCCCATGGCCACAAGCACCAGTGCGCTTACATATATAAATGAATACCGTTTCATGGAATGTAGGATTAAGTCTAAGCTCGAAGCTTTATCCCCCAATAAAATTTCTTCCGCTCGCATGAGCAAGCGTTGCTTGAGTGCGTCCACAAAAGCGGGATCTGCGGGTTTTCGACTGGCCTGCAGGGCCTTCAAGATTTTTTTATTGGAAGAGAAGTGCTTCATGCTTATAGAGAGAAGAAAAATTAAAAATTACTGCAGGTTTTTCCAGCGATCCCTCAGCGTTTTTAGGGCGCGGGACAGGTTGGAGGCTACTGTTTTTTGTGAAACGGAAAGCAGCTTGGCGATTTCTTTGTTTTTTAAATCCGAAAAATATCTCAGCGTCAGTGTTTCTTGTTGTTCGCTTGGAAGCGCTTCAATTAAAATTTGAATTTGTTTTGCGTCTTCGTTCTCTTCCGCGAGTTCGTTCGGAGACCGTTCAGAACTTTTGAATGTGTTTTTTTCTTCATCAAGCTCCACGACTTTTTGGTTTTGTTTTTCTTTGAAGTATTTATTCAGCGCATTGCGTGCGATGGTGAAGAGCCATGCGCGGAACACAACTTCTTTATTGGAATTTAAGTGCGAAATATTTTTTAAAACGGCTTCCCACACGATGCTGGTGAGATCCTCCGCTTCGCTTTTTGTGTGTAAACGAATCAAAAAATATTGATACACGGCTTGCACATGCTCTTCATACAATTGTGTGAATGCTTTGGGGTCGATTTTGGCACGATGAATGAGACTCATTGTGTATGAAGATCGCTTTTTAAAAAAATTACTGCATGTTTATTTTTTGTAGTGTAGCACGATTTTGTGATTCTGAGTACATAGACCTGATTTAGAAAATAAATTTACATTTGCGTGAGTCATTTTGAAAAATCCTCCTTGTCGAGTGATGAGAAAAAGAGGAGATTTTTTGTAGTTCTTTTTTTACTTCATTACCCACAACGCCATGCCGGTAAAAAAGAAGAAAGCATCTAAGCCAGCCAAGAAGGCTGCACCTAAGAAAAAGGTTGCTAAGAAACCCGTAAAAAAGGTTGTTAAGAAAGTTGTTAAGAAGGCTGTGAAGAAAGCAGCGCCAAAGAAGAAGGCTGCAAAACGACGTTAAGCCCTCTCTACGCCAAAACTCCACCTCCGGGTGGAGTTTTTTGTTATACGGTTTTTATTACTGCAGTTGCAGCGGGAAGTAATAATGCGCACGGCCTTCGTTCACAAAATCTATAAGAATGTGCAGCACGATTTCTTTTTCATCGTCGGGAAAAGGTTCTTCAAAAACAAATGTATTTGCATCTTGCATGGTGTAAGGCAATTCACGGTGCGTAACTTCACCCGCTGTGTTTAGTGTTTTAATACCGAGCGCGTTGATGGAGTCGGTGAATTCCACGGTGAAGAAGAGGTCCGTTCCATTGGTGTAGGGAGTGTAAGAGAGCGTGGAAAAATCGGGATCCGGAAAATTCATGCATACGATGGCGGTGCAGTAGTTTCCCGAAATTCCGGGTATGGAAGTTCCATCCTCCAAACTCAAATTTATTGTGGGTCGTTTCCTGAGCTCACTCTGCATGTCTACATGCAAAGGCTCTTCCTTTGAGCACGCGCTGAAGCTGAGTAAGAGGGCGAAGAGGGTGAAAAGGATAAGCGGTTTCTTCATGGGAATCTTGACAGGTGAGGGTTCTTTGTGGATAATACCGTTTCAAATTATGGATTTCAATACTCGACTCAGTTCGTTCTTTCTTCACAACAATCGTTTAACAGTTTTGTGTCTCCTGTTTTTGGTCCTTTTGGGGGTGGGCAGTGCCCTTTTGCTCAAAACAACAGGTTTCCCGAGTCCGGATCTTAAATTTGCTTCAATTCAAACTTTGTATTTTGGGGCTTCTTCCGAAACCGTTGCGCAGGAGGTCACGGCACCTCTGGAAGCCGCGATTCGCGATGTCCCCGGGGTGCACAGTTTTACTTCCACCAGCAACAATTCTTTCTCTTTTATAGGAGTCACGGTGGCGGATGGATTTGAGACGGATACGGTGGTGACCAAGTTGAATGCGGCGCTCAGCAGCGTGCAGTTGCCGGAGGGCAGTGAAGAACCTGAAGTGAGTGTTCCTTCTATTGCAGGGCCGGATATTTTGTATTCCTTGGTTTCTAAGGATGAAGAAGAACTCTACAATTTGTATGAGTCGATTGAGGCGGAGCTTTTGCAGATTCCGGAAACCGCCCAAGTGGCGCCGCTCACGGCCATTGAGAAACGACTTTTGATTATTTTGGATCAAAGCAAGATGGCAAGTTTGGGTCTCACGGCCATGCAGGTGCAGCAGGCACTGTCTTCTTTTGGAGAAGTTTTACCCGTGGCCTCGGATTTGGATTTGGATGGGGAGAATCGTAGTCTTTTGACGCGGCTTGATGAGGAAGACTTGGAAGATATTAAGAATCTCTCGTTTGGGGTTGCTCGGCTTAAAGATTTTGCAAAAATAGATTGGGATTATGCGTTCGTGGGAGATAAGGAGTCTTTTATTGGTATTCATAGTGATGGGGATGCTTTGGTGCTTAAGGCACTGCACTTTCAAGTGAAGGCGGTTAAGAACACCGATATGGGAGATTACACTGAACAAGTGGAAGCGGTTTTTGAAGAGCTGGGCACGGTGCAGTTGGTGAAGAATTTTGAATTCGAGGAAGGCTTTGAGCAGGCCTTGGTGATTGAGGATTATTCCGTCAACAACGACAATAAACGACAAGTGGAGGAAGTGGTTGCGGGTTTGATTGGTGGAGAACTGCATGGAGATGCGCCTTGGTCTTATGCCGGATGGTTTTTGGGAGGGATGCAGTTGGTGTTTTTAGTCATGGTGCTTTTTGTTTCCTTTCGTGCGGCCATTGTGGCGGCCTTGGCCATTCCGCTCAGTTTGATGTTCTCCACTCTTTTCGTTTATGCGATTGGAGAAAATTTGAACACCTTGGTGCTCTTTTCTTTGGTTTTGGCCATTGGTTTGGTGGTGGACCCTGCTTTGGTTCTGCTGGAAAGCATTCAAAGAAAAGTGGACACAGGGCTTCGTGGGAAGGAAGCGGCGATTGCTGCGGTCAAAGACACCGGAATGGGACTCTTCTTAGCCTGTCTCACCAGCATCATTGTGTTCGTTCCCTTTGGAGTGGTCTCCGGGATTTTAGGACAAATTATTGCGTATATTCCTATGACCATCATCCCCGCTGTAGTGGGATCTTATATTGTTCCTTTGGTTTTCTTGGCCTGGATGGGTGGATTCTTTTTGAAGCCCAATCCTAAAAAGACAGGGGATGAAGAAGAAAACTTGTGGGGCGTTGCTAAACTTGTGATTGCTATTAATGAATGGGTGCTCAATCATTCCCGGTTTTTGCGGTTTTTGATTATTCTTGTGGCACTGGTGGTGCCTCTTATGGTTGCGGGGTATTCGTTTCAAAGTGGAGCGGTGAAAAGTGTGCAATTTGCGAGCAGTGACAATGCGGATTATTTGCAGCTTGGGTTTGTGCATAAGTCGGATACGAGTGCATCGGAGCGGGTTCGCTTGGAGAAGAAAGTTTTAAAAACTATTGTGGCCAATGAAGAAGTTTTGGGAGTGTTCCCCATGCCAGGGGATGTGTATATGGCTTTGCTTAAGCCGGCGCTTGAACGAGGGGACACGCTTTCGGTGGACATTGCGGAGGACCTCAATGAAGTCTTTGCAGATTCTTTGCTTGAGGATTTCTTTGATCTTCAAATTGGGGTGATTTCCAACGGGCCCCCCACGGCCAATTATCAGATTGCTCTGGCCCTCAAGTCTTCTGATTTGCAGGATTTGCAGAAGGCGGCGCAGGAGGTGGGAGGCGATCTTGAAAATCTTTGTTTTGAATCCAATGCCTTTAGTATGAATGCTTCTTGTGAAGGCGAAAGGGTGATCACCAAAGTGGATGATGGCTATGCCGGGAAAGAAACTTCAGTGATTGAAGTGATTTTGGATCGGGAAAAACTTCAAGCGGCTCAACTCACCATCCCGGGTGCTCCGCTCACCGCTTATGTGAACGCGGTGCTTCGAAACTTGTTTAGCATCAATAATGGAGACGCGGTTGGAAAAATCACTGTGGACGGAAAAGATTTGGACATTGTTTTGGAAAAAATGGCGAAAGATCCGGTTTCCATTGATGAAATTAAAAACACGGTGCTTTTTGCACAGGGGGAAACGGTGCTTCGCTTGAAAGACATTGCGAGCATTGAGGAGAAGCAGAGTCAATCCAGTATTCAACGCGTGAATGGAGAAACCATTGCGGTGGTGAAGGGCCGACTTACTGACGAGCATGGAGATCCTGGGTCCGCTGCCATGGCAGCTCAGGTGGTTTTGGACTTTTATGAGGAGAATCCTTTGGACAATGGGGTGGAGATGGAGCAATACAGTGAAGGAGATACGGCGGGATTCATCCGTTCGTTTCAAGAATTGTTCACGGCTTTGGCATTGGCAATTGTTATTACTTATGTCGTTTTGGTGGTTTTCTTTGAGTCCTTCACTCAGCCTTTGGTTATTTTGTACACGGTTCCACTCACTTTTTTGGGAGTATTTCCGGCGCTTGCTTTGTTTGGTGGAGGACAATTCGGCTTCCTCGAAATCATTGGACTCATTATTTTGGTGGGAGTGGTGGAGAATGTGGCGATCTTCCTTATTGATGCGGCCAAACAAAAAATTCATGAAGGGTGGGATGAAGTTCGAGCCATCAGTTATGCTTCCGGAGTCCGTTTTCGCGCAGTAATCCTTACTAAACTTACGGCGCTCGCTTCGCTCGCGCCCCTTGCCGTCCTCAGTGAACAGTATCGTTCCATTTCGCTCGTTATTATGTTTGGCTTGCTCACTTCCGGAATCACTTCGCTGTTCACCACGCCGATTCTGTTTATTTTCTTCCGCTCCGTTTCTGCGTTTGTCCGTGGCAAGAAGGTGCTATGATGTCCGCACATGAAAAACTCTGCTCCCGCTCTTTCGTTCAAAGGACTTTCCAAAATCTATTCCAATGGCGTGCACGCCTTGGAGAATATTAATCTTGAAATCGAACAAGGAGATTTTTTTGCGCTCTTGGGACCCAATGGGGCGGGCAAAACCACTTTGATCGGAGTGATTGCGGGGCTTGTGGAAAAAACGGATGGGGAAGTGCGTATTTATGGATTGGAAAGGGAAAAGCATGCGTCCGCCCTTAAACAACGGATTGGTTTGGTCCCTCAGGAATTCAATTTTAATATTTTTGAAAAGGTTTTGGACATTGTGGTGACTCAAGCGGGATACTTTGGTATTCCGCACAAAGAGGCCATGAACCGTGCGGAAAAAATTCTTGGTGATTTGGGACTGTGGGACAAACGAAACACACCTTCACGCATGCTTTCTGGCGGGATGAAACGCCGTTTGCTCATTGCCCGAGCTTTGATGCATGATCCGGATCTCCTCATTTTGGACGAGCCCACCGCCGGGGTGGATGTTGAACTTCGTCATGGCATGTGGAAATATTTGAAAGACTTGAATGAGAGTGGAAAAACCATTGTGCTCACCACGCATTATTTGGAAGAAGCGGAAAAGTTGAGTCGAAGGGTGGCCATTATTCAAGCCGGAAAAATCATTCGCGAGGGGAATGTAAAAGCCTTGATTGGAGCCATGGAGAAAAAAACCTATATCTTTTCTTTTGGTGGAGGTAAAGAGGAAGAAGTGGTGCTTGGCTCAAAAGATTCTTTGGTGTCCTTGGTGGAGAAATTTAAGGCGGAAGGAAAGGACATTTTAGATATTCGGCCCAAAATGAATCCTTTGGAAGAACTCTTTTTAGATCTCTTAAAAACAGAATCATGAATTTAAAAGGTCAATGGATTGCCTTCACCACTATTGTGCGAAAAGAAGTGACCCGTTTCATGCGCATTTGGGTGCAAACGCTTTTGCCTCCAGTTATCAATCAAATTCTTTACTTTATTATTTTTGGAGCTTTCATTGGGGCACAAATTCGTGAACTGAATGGGATTCCCTACGCGTCTTTTATTGTGCCCGGGCTTATTATGATGGCGGTTATTAGCAATTCCTTCTCCAATGTGGTGAGTTCCTTTTTTGGCACCAAGTTTATGCACAGCGTGGAAGAGCTGATGGTGTCTCCCACAAAAAATGCGGTGATTTTGCTTGGTTATAGTGTGGGGGGGATGCTGAGAGGAATTTTGATTGGGCTCATTGTCTTTTTGGTTTCTTCGTTTTTCACACCCATTTCTTTGGATCATCCTTTTGTTGCGATTCTTTTTGCGGTGCTTTGTTCCGCTCTATTTTCTTTTGCCGGATTTTTGAACGCCCTCTTTGCCAAAAAATTTGACGATGTCAGCGTGTTCCCGACTTTTGTGCTCACTCCGCTCACTTATTTGGGAGGTGTATTTTATTCCATTGATGCGCTCCCTCCTTTTTGGCAGACCATCTCCAAATTCAATCCCATCGTTTATATTGTGGATGGATTCCGCTACGGTTTCTTTGGATTCAGTGAAATGAATGTTTGGGCAAGTCTCGCCGTTTTATGCGTCTTCACCTTGGCTCTTTTCTTCCTCAACCTTCATCTTTTGAATCGTGGAACGGGACTGAAGAGTTAGGGTACTGCTCACAGACCTTGGACTCTAGAACTTTTCTGAGAGCGCCCTTCCTCGGAGCGGGCCCCGGAAGCGCTTCGCTTTCCGCCCGGCTTCGTCAGGCCCCTCCCAGAAAAGTTCACCACTAAGACTGTGACACTTACAACACTGGGGATGGAGGGCCAGGTGTTTTGAAGACAACATAAAGGCTCCCGTTGTCTGAAAGATACCTGGCCCTCTCAAAGCTGCAGTGTTGTGAGCAGTACCAGAGTTAGTCCTAGTCAGCAGCGATGAAAGGTGTATACTCAGTTCATGAAAGCTTTGAGTTTGTTTCTGGTTTTGACCCTTTCCCTGGGTGCGTTTTGTCCCATGAGTTTGGGTATGGATGATATGAATCATGGGGGAGCGATGGAGCACGAGGGATGGGCTGAAGAGGATTGTTTGACTGGTGAGTGTCTTGTGGGCATGAATGATGAAGAGCCCCTTTTGGCTTTGAGCGGATATACGGTTGTTCCAGCTTTGCCCGCGCAAGATTTTGAAAGCACGGTTCCTTGGGCCGTAGGAGAACTTTTTTCATCTGTGGCCCCGCCCTTGGTCAAAATATCGCCGACCAAAACCATTGTGCTCCGGCTCTAGAATGAGAATAGCGGTTTGTTATTCTTAATTCTTTTTGATATGGACAATAAGGAAAATTTTTATGTTAAAGGCATGACCTGCGCCAGCTGTGAGCTTTTGATTGAACGAAAGCTTAAAAAGGTGCCGGGAGTGCTCAGTGTGCACTCCAATTATAGGAGTGGATTCACGGTGGTGAAGACGGACTCAGAGAATCCTCCCTCTTCCGCCGCCCTCGAAGCGGCCATTGAAGAAGCCGGATATTCACTCACGGAGAAATCCATGCAGGCTTTGGAGGGGAAGGACCAGAAGTGGCTTGAAATTGGAGCCTGTTTGGTTTTGATTTTTGCTCTTTATAAAGTCTTGCAGGGTTTTGACTTCTTCTCTTTTAGCGCGAGTGCGTCAGGCCTTGCGGACTTGGGTGGTGTGTTTGTACTCGGTCTTGTGGCGGGAACTTCCAGTTGTTTGGCGGTGACGGGTGGGCTCTTGCTCAGCATGGCGGCCAAACACAACGAACTGAACCCCACAGCTACGCGTTGGCAAAAATTCAAACCGCTGCTTTCTTTTAACGGAGGGCGATTGATTTCCTACTTCTTTTTGGGTGGACTGGTTGGTTTGCTCGGGCAATCTCTTACTCTCAGTCCCTCTGTGACGGGTGTCCTTAATATTGTGGTGGCCCTGCTCATGTTCTTTTTGGCACTCTCCATTTTAAAGATTCTCCCCAAGAATCATTTTATTGCACGACCGCCCAAGTGGTTCACCCATTGGATTGCCGGACTTTCTGAGCATCCGCATCCTTTTGCACCGCTGCTTTTGGGGGCGCTGACCTTCTTTTTACCCTGCGGCTTCACGCAATCTTTACAGATTTCCGCTTTGGCCTCCGGCAGTTTTGTGGAAGGAGCTTTGACGCTGTTTGTGTTTGCCTTGGGGACTTTGCCGGCTTTGCTCGGCATCAGTGCAATCTCTTCTTATGCCAAAGGCCGAACCGCTCGACTTTTTCTACGATTTTCCGGGACGCTTGTCCTGGTTTTGGCTCTTTTCAACTTGAAAAGCGGACTGGTGCTCAGTGGCGTGGACATGAGTGCTTTTTTGCCCCAGTCCAGTGTGGAAGAACAGGAAAATGCCGTGACGATGGTGGATGGAGTTCAAGTCATTCACTTGCAGGCGTCTGCGTATGGATACTCCCCAAGCTCGGTGACGATTGCCGCCGGTACCCCCACACGAATTGAAGTGGAGTCTTTGGACAATCTTTATGGCTGTGCGGCTGCGATCACGGTACCGAAGTTTGGTTTTGGGGAATATTTGAGCCCCGGCACCACCATTACGCTCGGGTTCATTGAAGATCCTCAAGAAGATTTCATCATCACCTGCTCCATGGGCATGGTGAGCACTAATGTTAAAGTTATTTCTAATCTTTAAACTTTTTTATTATGAAAACAACAGTATCTATTCCCGGCATGCACTGTAACTCGTGCGCCACGACGGTTAAAGAAGTGAGCAGTGATTTCCCGGCGATCCAAACCGTTGAAGTGAATTTGGAGACGAAGGTGGTCTCCGTGGAACACGACGAAAACTTTGATTTGGCCGCGTGGACGGAGGAAATTGAAGCTTTGGGAGAGGAGTACCGTGTGGAGTCCCATTCTTAACCCATTTTTATGAAGGATCGATTGCTTCTTTCTATTGATGGGATGCACTGCAGCAGTTGTGCGGCTTTGATCACTAGAAAACTAAAAAAAACGCCGGGCGTTGAGGAAGCCAATGTTAACTTTGCTTCGGCGCGCGCGAGGATTGAATTTGATTCTGATAAGGTGCAAGTGGAGGGGCTTTTATCGGCGGTTAAGGCCGCCGGTTACAAGGCTACTGTGGCGGATGAGAAGGATAGGGATGCCGAAAAAAAACGAGCGGAAAAGGAAATGAAAATGTATAAAAAGAAATTTTTATTCGCCTTGGTCTTGAGTTTGCCCATGCTTTATTCCATGTTTGATCCGCGGGCTTCCGTGCTCTCCTTCTTTTTGGCCACACCCATTCAGTTTTGGCTTGGAGCCGGATTTTATCGGTCGGCTTGGTCCACTTTAAAGATGAAGTCCTTCAACATGGACAGTTTGATTGTGATTGGGACTTCGACCGCTTATTTTTATAGTGTTTATCAGTTTTTATCGGGGGCAGAAGAACTTTATTTTGAAGTCGCGGCTTTGCTTATTACTTTTGTGCTTTTTGGTAAATGGTTGGAATCCAAGGCCAAAGGTAAGACGGGAGAAGCCATACAAAAACTCATGGGGATGCAGGCCAAGACCGCGCGGGTTTTGCGTGAAGGAGTAGCCGTGGATATTCCTGTTGAAGAAGTGCTTGTGGGGGATATTGTTTTGGTTCGTCCCGGTGAAAAAATCCCTGTGGATGGAGTGATTGTTAAGGGCAGCTCTTCGGTGGATGAATCCATGCTCACGGGAGAAAGTATTCCTGTCGAAAAAAATCCGGAGTCCAAAGTTTTTGGAGCTACCATGAATGGTCACGGAAGTTTTGAATTCCGTGCGGAAAAAGTTGGGGCAGACACCATGCTCGCACAAATCGTTCATTTTGTGGAAGACGCACAGGGGTCCAAGGCTCCCATTCAGGCTTTTGCGGATGCGGTTTCGGCTTGGTTTGTTCCCGCAGTGATTGGGGTCGCTTTGCTCACCCTTATTGTATGGCTTTTGCTTGGGGCGGAGTTGAGCAGGGCTTTGCTGGCTTTTGTTTCTGTGATTGTGATTGCGTGTCCTTGTGCGCTTGGACTTGCGACGCCCACCAGCATCATTGTGGGAACGGGGAAGGGTGCTGAGAATGGAATTTTGATTCGGGGTGGGGAAGCGTTGGAGGCGGCTAAAGCCGTCGACACGATTGTTTTTGATAAAACAGGAACTTTGACCAAGGGGCGACCCGAACTCACGGATTTGATTCCTTTGCAGGGGAGTCGTGATCAGGCACTTAAGTGGGCGGCCAGCTTGGAACAGAATTCGGAACATCCGCTTGCGGACGCGATTGTGCGATATGCAAAACAAGAAAATGTTGAGCTGGCCGCGGTGGAAAGCTTTAAAGCTATCCCCGGGCATGGAGTGGAGGGCACGGTGGATGGGCAGAAATTGTATTTTGGAAACCGAAAACTTTTGGAAAAGATTGGTCAGCTTGATTCTCTTAAAGAACAGGTCCTCATGCCTTTGGAGGAACAAGGAAAGACCGTTATGATCCTGGCGAATGAGCAGAAGGTTCTGGCCTTGGTGGCGGTTTCGGATGTTGCTAAAGAAAGTTCGAGTGAGGCTTTGACTCTGCTTAAACGGATGGGGATGAAAATTTTTATGATCACCGGAGACAATAAGCGGACGGCGAAGGCTTTAGCTCAAACCCTTGGGATAGAAAATGTTCTTGCAGAGGTGCTTCCTCAAGATAAGGCGAATGAAGTAAAGAAACTTCAGGCTCTGGGGCATAAGGTGGCCATGGTGGGGGATGGTATCAACGACAGCCCCGCGCTTGCTCAGGCAGATTTGGGTATTTCAATGGGGAGTGGTACGGATATTGCCATGGAAACGGGGGGCATCGTTTTGGTAAAAAATGATCTTCGGGATATTGTTACTGCCCTTAAATTGAGTCATGCCACCGTCAGAAAAATTAAACAAAACATGTTTTTTGCTCTGATTTACAATGTTATTGGTATTCCCATTGCGGCCGGACTGTTTTCGGATTTTGGTTTAGTTTTGCGCCCCGAACTTGCGGGCTTGGCCATGGCGCTCAGTTCCGTTTCTGTGGTCACAAATTCTTTGCTCTTAAAACGGTTCCGGCCTGATAAGTTCAATCGACTCTAAAATATTTTTCTGAAGCGGTGGCAGTAAGGGGCGTGGCCGTTGGTGGCGTAGTAGTTCTGGTGATACAGCTCCGCGGCATAAAATGGTTTTGCGGGGAGGAGAAGTGTTGCAACCGAGTATCCCTTGTCCGTCAGGACTTGGACGATGTGCTCGGCAATGGACTTTTCCTCCTCGTTTCCATAAAAAATGGCGGAACGATATTGAGGCCCACGGTCCGGGCCCTGTCCGTCTTTTTGCTCAAAATCGTGAATTTCAAAAAAATATTTCACCAAGGCTTCGTAAGAAACTTTCTTGGGATCGTAGCTTACTTCAATCGCTTCAAAATGTCCCGTGGCGTGCGAGCAGACTTGTTCGTATGAGGGATTGGGTCGGTCTCCGCCCGTGTAGCCCACCACCGAGGTCTCCACACCTTGCAGTTTGTCGAAATAAAATTGAACTCCCCAGAAACATCCGGCGGCAAAAAGTGCTTTCATGTTTAGCGGTAATTATTAAAATCCACCGGCAGCGGCAGGGTTTTATCTGCGCGGAGCATGGCAATGATTTCTTGGAGTTCATCGCGGGATTTTGAACTCACTCGCACGGATTCCCCTTGAATGCTGGGCTTTGCTTTTGGAAATTTGTCGCGAATCAATTTGGAGATTTGTTTGGCCATTTCCTGATCCAAGGTTTTGATGAGTTTGATTTCGTACCGTACCAAGTTGCCCCCAATTTTTTCGAGATCTCCTTTCTTGAGCACCTTGGGTGAAAGCTTTCGGTTGATCATTCTTTGCAGCAAAATACCCCAGGCGGTTTCCAGCGACATCTCGCTGGGCGCGGTGATGCTTATTTTTTCATCGGTGAGCTCCAGTTCAATATGCAGATCTTTTAAATCAAAGCGAACCGCAATCTCTTTTTTGGTCTGCTCAAAGGCATTGCGCACCTCTTGGAGGTCAAACTGACTGACGATGTCCATGGAGGAGTCGGAGGGCATACATTTTTCTTGAGAGGACTCTAGTATAAACCAATCTTTTCACTTGGCAAAACTTGCCGAGTAGGGGTAGGCTGACTCCTAATTTTATTATGGCACCCCGTAAACGAACATTTCCAGATTCATCCGCGCGTTTCGAACACTTTCTACCAGATGATGGGGCTGAATATGCGCGCTATGTTGCACTTAATCCTGCACATGATTTTGATTCAAGAGATGCGCGCGGGAGAGAGGAACTTCAAAAAGTTTTCTTTGATCGAGATGGTAAGCCTAGAGAGAATGATAATCAGGTGGTTCAGTTGGCAAATCTATTTCAAGCATCCATAAGAACACGCTTGGCACAAATAGCTGGGAACCGTGCTTGGTCTAGAAGTCGTGCTGGAGGAAAAACTGATTTTGCTGCTTCTCCGCGTACTTTTTGGAAAACGGCGCAAGAAATGCTCACGGCTCCTGCTGATCGAGTTTTGATAAGCCGAAGTATGACGGCTCAGCAAGTGCTTGCCGCTTTGGTGGTAGATGCGCGTCTCATTACTCCTGTACTGCTCCGCAATCTTGGTATTGCAGATCCGGTGGATGAAAAGGGACTGCCTTTGGAAGATCAACTCACTCTGCGTGCTCGAGCCATTCCGGATGTGAAAAGCGCCCTGACACACCTTGAACCCATTCGTCGTCCCGATGAAGCGGAGGCCACTTTGGGAGATCTGCATTATTTCCGTATGATGCGCGTATCAGCGGGGGAGAGAGAGGGCATGGTGGTTGGGACTCAGACGATTGGAGGACAGAAAATTTTATTCAGTACGGATTTGCGCGGAGCGGAGAGACGCATTCATCATATTCGTCACAACTATGAAGAGGAGATTGAAAAACTCACCTGGATTCAGGGTGTTATTCAGAATCTACGAGACCATTTGGCTTTTTGGAAAAATCCAGAACGGCGAGCAGACTTGGAACAACTCTTTGCCACCATGGTTCAAATCGTGGACTCCCTGGAGCATGTTGAAGATGATAATAAGCGTAAGTTACTCAAACAACTGGAAGCGTGTACGGATGTGAACGATTCTCGCGGGCGGCCCAATCCAAGTAGCAAACCATCTCAACTCAAGAAAGCACTTGAATTTCTTGGTCTTCGTCTACGAAGCATTGAATCCATTTCTAAATACATTGGCGAGGACCATGTTAAGGTACTGGAAGTGCTGGCCGCGCAAAAAGATCCGCTTGAGGGAGTGCGTGAACGCATACAAGTGAAAATGCCGTGGGATGTTCAGGTTCAAGAATTTCGTAATTCCATGGAGGGAGTGCATTATCAGCCGGATCTTGGTTTTGCTCAACAGGCGCAGACTCATGTGGATCAGATTAATGAGGGCTTGGCTACCGGTCAAAGGCGGGCAGCTCGCAAGGAATATGTGGACCTTTATGTGCTGTGTAAAATGAAGGAAGCTTATGACAGTATTTGGGATATTTACCGCCGTATTTCCATCCAGCCCGAGCAGCAAGATCCGCGTAAAATATTAAATGAACTTTTGGCCATTGAGGGGAAATTGCGAGACAAGAGTTTTTCTTCAGACTTTGAAACGGAAGCTTACTATGATGCTTATGGAAAAATGTATCACCTTATAAATAGTCTTAAGAAACGCTTGAATGAACTGTTGAACCCTGACTCAGTGCAGCCGCTCTCTGAGGAAGAAGTGGCCAGTGAAAATAAAACTTTGCTCGGTCTTTTACAGGGACTTCAAGGGCAGTCGGAGGTGCTCGACCGCTTGCTTGCAACTGTGAAAGCCAAGCCTCAACAAAACATGCTCGATCTTTTAAGGGCGCAGGAAGAGGTGGATCCTGAACGAAAACGCGAAACCTTCAAGCTCATGAAGGCACGCATTGCGGAGATGGATCTTCAAGCATTTGTTTGCCCTGAGCGCTAAAATCGGGTACACTCCTCTCGTAATCATCACGAAGAGCGCCTTTTAAGGGTCGGTCCTTACTGGGTTCTCTTCTTTTTAAATTTGCTTGTGGCTTCGGCTTGGTAACTCAACTTTTTGCGCAAGTCACTGATGAAAGCCAAGCTTTCGGAAGGGAAGCGCTTGAGTAGGGCGGAGTAGGCGCGTTGGTTGGGAATCAGCAGTTTGCCGAGTTTTTTTTCTTGTATTAAATACTTGGCCAAACAGTGAAAATCGCCGTCACCGGTCACGATCACTGCTTTTTCATAGTTTTTAGATTCCACCATGGCTTGCAAAACCAATTCGGCATCGCAGTTTCCTTTGGTGATTCCGTTGTGCACCAGTGTGGGTTTGTACACACAAGTAAAACCGGCTTCGGTTAAGGCTTTGTACAGGTCGGCGTTCTCTTCAAGAAAGCCTATGAATAAAAAGGCCTTGGAGATTTGGTATTTATCTTTTAAATAAGCCCGGAACTTCCTGTAGTCCAGTTTCCAGCCCAGTTCCCTAATGCTTAAGTTGAGGTTCTGACCGTCTATAAACGCGTAATTGTTCTCTCTCGTTTTCATTTTTATTTTACTCTAACACTATTAGTATACTCTACTTTCTCAAATTTAGCTATCAATATCCGCAATAAACAAAAATCCCCAGGTTTAATCCCGGGGATTTTTTTGCTTTGGCTGACTTATAATTAAGCCGCTTCAGACTCGTCTGCTTCAGAAGCAAAGTTGTCATTGTTGTTTGCTGCTTCCATCCCATCTTCGAGAACGACTTTGACCGCTTTAGGTCCTTTGTCGGATTGAGCTGTTTCAAAAGAAACGGCATCACCTTCTCTCATGGTCGTGAAAACGCCTTCTCCACAATCGTTGGCATGGAAGAAGATGTCCTTCTGTCCTTCGATTGAAATAAAACCGAACCCTTTTTCGTCTAACTTTTTGATAATACCTTTCATAGAATGTGTTTGTGGCTTGCACCACCGTTATTCCCTCAGCCTCCGCAATGCTTTAGCTATAGGATATAGGATAAATGTCCTATTTAGGGTTTGACACTACGCTAAAATAGAGGCTGCGTCAATGGCCCACCTATGACTTTCGTGGAAGAGTTTTTCAAGGACTTCCTCCCTTGTGAGCCAGAGGAGTTCATGATTGGTCTCGCTGGTCTCGCTCACTTGATCCAAAAGAGTGGCTTGATAGAAATGCCCCTCTTTGGAAATGTAAAGGTCTGCTTCGGGTGCAAATAGGTGCTGGGTGGCGATACCGATTTTTTTATCGATGCGGATGCTCATTCCAATTTCCTCCAACACCTCTCGGTGCAGGGCTTCTTCCGGAGTTTCGTCTCCTTCTATTCCTCCACCCAAAAGAAAACAACTTTTTGGATTTTGAACGATGGCATAGAGGCCATTTTTAAGGATCACTGCATAGGCTCCGGGCCGTTCCAGGTAAGTTTGGTTTGGAATTTTTTCACCGAATTCAATCATTTGATAGACTTTTATGATATTCTCCCCTATAGTAAGCCGCTTGTCACTTAAAAACCTAGTCCCATGTACAAAAAGTTTGATAAAGAAAAACGACCCAGTCGAGATAGAGAGCTAACGCTTTACGAAGCGGAATGCGCGGAATGTGGGGACCGTTGTGAAGTTCCGTTTAGGCCTACAGGAAACCGACCGGTGTTTTGTCGAGACTGTTTCCGTAAGCAAGAAAATGAAGGAGAGCCACGATTTGAATCTCGAGGCCGTTCGGACCGTCAGGATCGTTTTGATCGCCCAGATCGCTCGGATCGTCAAGATCGCTCCGAAAAACGACTCTACTCCGCCACTTGTAGCAGCTGTCAAAGTGATTGTGAGGTTCCCTTTAAACCTACTTTTGGAAGACCGGTGTACTGTCATCGTTGTATGGGTGCGCAGAATAGCCCAATGGCACAGGCTTCCACTCCCGCTTCCACCGGTTCCGGATTTAAAATTTCTGAGGAGCAATTCAAGACTTTGAACGCAAAGATGGATAAAATTTTAAGGATCTTAGAATTGGCTACTCAAGACATGGAAGAGGATGATATGCTTGAAGAGGTCGATGAGGCTCCTGCTGAGGCACCTGCTAAAAAGAAAGCGGCTGCCAAGAAAGAGCCGGCGGCTAAAAAGAAGCCCACTCGAGCTCAAGTGAAAAGAGCGGAGCGCACGGGGCGGGCTTAAATCTTTACTTATTATAAATATGGCAAAAGGTTTTGGAACTCGTGGCGAGAAAGGAAAGAAACTTCCCATGCGCTCTAAAAAAGAGAAGCAGGCTGTGAAGCGCGCAAAACAGGGGCGATAAGCTTATTTCTCCAAGTCGAGGATGTGGTCGATTCGTATTTGATTGACGAAATCCCACACATGCGACACAAGCACCATGGCGCCTTCGTAGTCATTGAGTGCTTTGGCAATGACGGGGAGATGGCGGAAGTTGATATGATTGGTGGGCTCATCGAGGATGAGGAGGCCGGGTGCCTCAAGCACAAGCCGTGCAAAGGCCACGAGTCCTTTTTGGCCTTCCGATAGGCTGCCGATTTTTCGGTGAACGATGTCACCGGTGATCAAAAAACTTGCGGCAAGCGCACGGATCTCCTGTTCTGTTTTGGAGTTGGTAGCTTTGTTCAAAGTGTTCAAAACCGTATCTTCAAAATCCAAATTTGAAAAGTCTTGGCGGTAATATCCCACTTTTACATCTTTTCCGATTTGTGCGCCGGGAGCGGTCCCATTCGCAAGGGCTTCGAGGAGGGTGCTTTTCCCAATGCCGTTCGGTCCGGACAGCAGGAGGTGTTGGTTTTTGTGGAGAGACACGCTTACTTTTTTGGTGACTTCTTCATGGTGTTTGAATGAAGTGACGGAGCTGATTTTTAGGATTTCTCCAATCAGTTTTTCTTGAGCGGGAATGGTGAAAGGGCGAATGGCTTTGTCCTCGCGCCGGACATCGACCATGGACTCTTCCAGCTCCGCCGCTTTATCGCGCATTTTTTTTGCGACGAGGCGCAGTTTTCCTCCTTTGTGTGCAAAGGCATTGGACTGTTCTTTGTTCGCAAGGATCTCTTTTTCGAGCTGAGCGTTCTTCATGTTTTCCTTTTCGATTCGAGCTTTAATTTGTTCCACCACGGCATAATAGTCGCCCACATATTGCTCGACCTGTTTTGTGTGAATGTCCAAATACAAAACGCCTTCGGTGAAGGCATTTAAAAAGTCGGCATCATGGGAAATCACGATGCAGGTTTTTGGGGAGCATTGCAGGAAGTAGGTGAGATGAGCAATTCCTTCGGGGTCCAAATTATTGGTGGGCTCGTCCAGCAACAAGAGGTCCGGATCTTGGATGAGGGCCGCGGCAAGGAGCAGACGGGCTTGTTGACCTCCCGAAAAAGACTTCACGAGTCGATCGTGAGGAGCCTTAAGATTTACGATGTCCAGCACTTCGTCGATGCGCCTTCCGATATCGTACTTTTTTTCACTGAAACAATTTTGAAAGAACTGTTCCACGGTGAGCTCGCGGTCTTTGGCTCGCATGGTTTGGTGCGCGGTTCCAATGGTATAGCCTGGGAAAACATTCACTTGGCCACGGCTGGCCTTGTGGTCACCGGTGATCAACTTGAGAATGGTGCTTTTCCCGGCTCCATTTTGCCCCATGAGCGTGATCTTTGCTCCTTCCCGTACATTGAAGCTCACTTCTTTTAGCAGAGGTTTTTTCTCATCGAAGCCAAAGGTGACTTCATCGAAACTTATAATGGTGTTTGCCATAGTGCTTTTGGAGGCTGGATTTTAACGGCATACGCCCAGAGTGTCAAACCCGCAATTGTGCTACAATAAGCTCATGAAAAAACTTTTTCTTTTCATCTTCTTAACGGCTTGCGTTCAAAGCCCCCTCATTGAGCAATCACCAGTGGAAGAGCCGCCGGTGGAAGAACCGCCGTCCGAGGTATCCTTGGTGTACCCCATCGAAAACTTTGAAACGGGCATCACACTCAAATCTTTTGGAACTTACATCACGCCTGAAAATTCACCCGTGCAGCCCGAGCGATTTAGCGGCTATCACACGGGAGTGGACATTGAGGCGGGAGATTTAACCGGCGAGGTGCCGGTGTTTTCTATTGCGGATGGGAAAGTGGTTTTGGCTCGCACCGTGAGCGGCTATGGGGGAGTGGTGGTGGCTCAGTATTGGTTTGATGGAGCGCCGGTTTTGGCGCTTTATGGGCATTTGGATATGGGCTCGGTCACGGTTTCCGTCGGTGATGCGCTTTTGCTTGGCCAGGGATTGGGCGTGCTGGGTGAGGGTTACACCAATGAAACCGATGGAGAACGCAAACACCTCCACTTTGCTTTGATTCCCGGGGAAACGGTGCAGTTGGCGGGTTATGTTCAAAGCGAGTCCGCCTTGAGCGCTTGGCTGGATCCCGTGTCTTTCTTCGCGCAATTCACCATCCAGAGCACGCCGAACTTGTCGGTGAGAGAACCGTAATGCGCACCCCAGAACATTTCTTGCAAAGGCATTTCAACTTTTCCACCTTCGGAAAGGGAGTTGAAGAGGCGCTCCGCCTCGGGAAGGGTGTCGGGCTCTAGGTTGATGTAGAGGTTGTTTCCATGAGTGACTTTGAAGCCCATGGATTCAGGCGCATCCGTACCCATGAGCACCGCGTCCCCTAAAAGTGGAAGCTCAATGTGCATGATGAGGTTTTGATCTTCGGGCGCGGGTGCCGGGGCGCCTTCTTGTGCAGGGACTTCTGAAAAACGATGAATGCCTCCGGTGAATTCCCCTCCAAAAACGCTTTTATAAAAGTTAAAAGCTTCTTCGGTATTTCTGGGAAAGTTAAGATAAATACTGACGCGTGCCATAGGGTGGGGGTTAAGGGTACTGTGGCTATTTTAGTATATCAACATTTCTCTTGGTACCCCTAGTTTGCGAAGATAGAAAAATACGGGAAGGATGTAGGTGTTTTTTTTAGCGCCGATTCCGAATGCTTTGCCCGTTTCAATATCAAGCCCTACTGTAATGAATGAGTTCCTAATCAGAGTTCTGAGGTCCTTATAGGTGGTGATGGTACTTCCGTCGGGGAGATTTATAGCTCCGCCCGTCAACAGGTCATTCAGGTTTTTGGCTATTGGCCACCTATCATCAAAGCAGATGATGTAAAAGTTATCCATGAGTAGGCCAATGGCTTTATTTGCCAAATAATCCTCCTTTGAAACGGTGTCTGGATGGTAGTTCGACTTATAACCCTTCACCGCGAGGGCATATTGTTCTTCCAGTTCCTTAAGAAGGGTTGGATCTAAGTCGATTTCCCATTTGAACCAAGCCGGTCTCTCACCTACTGCACCAGATGTAGCTTCTTTGGTCTGAGCCAATTTATCCAAAACCTCCGCGTCTGATTCTTGAGGGGGAGGAAGGGCGGAGACACTCTGAATGGTCCCTTCTCCTGGTTTTTTTGGTTCAGTCATGATCACATCTTAGCAAAAAAGAATGGATTTGTCTATGTGTCAAGGGCGGGCCATTTTATCTTGACGGCTCTTCTTCGCCCCGCTAATATTCAACTGTATGGTTGAATGTACTCCCGATATCGATTTGCTTTTCAGTTCGCTTGCGGATGCGACGCGTAGGGACATTTTAAAACGCGTTTCTGTGCGGGAGATGTCGATTGGGGAGCTGTCCGAGCCGTACAAAATGTCTTTTGCCGGAATCGCCAAGCACATCGCGCTTCTGGAATCTGCAAAACTTGTGACCAAAAAACGCAGAGGCAAGCAACAAATCGTGAGCCTGGCACCCGAAAGTATTGAAGTCGTTCGCAACTATCTTAAAGAATACGAGGACTCCTGGCGGCATCGCTTTGAGGCCCTCGATACTCTACTCACTAACCCCGCTCCCCATGTTTGAACCCACTTTTGAAACTGATTTTGAAAAGAAAACCATGACCATCACCCGCCGCTTTGCCGCTTCACGAAGTCGTGTGTGGGCAGCGTGGACCACGCCGGAATTGTTTGAAAAATGGTGGGCGCCCAAGCCGTGGAAGGCCATTGTTAAAACCTTTGATTTTAGGGAAGGCGGGCAGTGTCACTATTATATGGAAGGTCCCGATGGAGAGAAGCAATGGTGCTTGCTTAGTTATGAAAGCATCGATCCCGAAAATAGTTTTTCACTCTTCGATGGATTCGCGGATGAAGCCGGAAACATGACCGATGCTTTGCCTTCCATGCATTGGCGCAATGAATTTAAGGATGAAGGGGAGACCACGCTTGTCGTCGTCACCATCCAATTCCAAAAGCTTGAAGACATTCAAAAAATCATCGAGATGGGCTTCAAAGAAGGCTTCACGATGGGACTTGGCAATTTGGATGAAGTCTTGCTAGCATAAACTTATTCATAACCCCTCCTCCTATGACACCTTATGTTGACGGCTATGTCTTGCCCATTTCAAAAGACAAACTGACGGCGTATCAAGCTATGGCTTCCAATGCGGGAAAAATCTGGATGAAGCACGGAGCGCTGGCTTATTATGAATGCGTGGGAGACGATTTGAACCCTCATTTTGCCGAAGAACACACAGATGGGGGCAAAATGAAACTGTCCGCTTTCCCAGACATCATGAAAACGGGGCCGGATGAAACGGTGATTTTTGCTTTTGTGATCTACGAATCTCGCGAAGATCGTGATGCCGTGAATGCGAAGGTGATGGCCGACCCGGAAATGGCCGCTGGAATGGGCGAAGACTTCGAAATGCCCATGGATCCCAGCCGCATGGCTTACGCCGGCTTCCGCTCTATTGTGCATTATGAGAAGTGATAATGACGCCTTGGTGCGCTAGTACACACTTTGCAAATAACAGCTTTCACAAAACACTATTTCCGGACGATCCGGTGAGATTGTGGAATGGAATGACTGGGTGCAGCCGGCGTTCATGCAGTTTCTGAGCCAGAATTTCCGTGGATTCCTCATTCCATGACGATTCAGTCTCCTGCAATTGAAGCATGCTCGGGGTAGGGGGATATTTTTTTTGCGGTAGTAGTTGAGTTCGTGCGCCGTGATTTTGTAGTTTTTCTTGCAGTATTCGCACGCAAGTATTTCCTCCACAATGGAATCGGTCACATCCTGGATTTTATCGGGGACTTGAGTGAGCGTTTCCTTGCCGTAGGTGCCGGGTAAATCGTCTTCCCAGTTGAATCCTTTGGCCTGCGCTTGGTCTTTTGTCGTGGGGTAAAAAAGCTGTGCGGTGGTTTCATTGTAGCCATAAGGGCTGTTTTTGATGGGAAAGAACTCGCCCCACTCGCCCGTTTGTTTCATGTATTCAATGATCTTTGTTTTGAGTTTAAAGTAGTCTTCTTCGGAGTATTGCTTGTTTAAAATGCAGAATTTGTTTCGCTTTAAACCGAAACAGCCAAAATTTTCACTGCTGCGGTGGCAATGCATGCAATAGGTGAGATTGGAAACTTGGCCGACCGCGATGTGGCTGAAGCGAACATTAGTGACATTTGCTCCCACCATTGCACTTTCGTAACACAGCTCCATATTGATTCCGAATTGATAGATGTCGTAAGAGTCCTTGGCGTGGAGTTGAATTTGACTCAAGTATTTACAGTCTTCAATGTCGCTGCAGTCAAAACAGAATTGTGCATTTTTGGACTTATAAAGATAGTCCCCCAGGCAGTTTTCAACCATGGTGTTTTGCAGATAGCGGAATGGGTGTTTGGCCTGGAGCTCTTTAAACTTTGTTAAGTATTTTTGAACTTCTTGATGCGAACCCGTATTTAAATCTTTGATGAGGTTTTTATACGCTTCTTCACTGAGTTGCTCGTTCAAAAAACAGTATTTTTTATTTCGCAAACCCACGCACATAAAACAATCCATGCATCCCACACAATCCCTTAAAAAGGAACTGGAGGAACAGCCGGTGCAGTCTTGGCACCATGCTAAGTCATTGCTGTCCTTCACATCCACACATTCGTAACAGAGCTCTGATCCGTGGCAGTAATGCGTGTCCACACAGTCCTTTGATTTTTTAACGCCGTAGCCGTAATAACAATCTTCGGCAAAAGTGGCGTGAAAAATGAAATAGCAGTTTTTATTTTGACCTGCTTGATGAGTGTATTCGGAATTGATGTCGCCACTTTCTATCTGCACGCATTGGTGGGGGACCACCAATTCGAGCTCGCGAAACTGATCAAAAAAAGGTCGATTGAAGTCGAAATCTTTTCCGTAGGTGAGAGGGTCCCAATCATCGCCCCACCATGCTTGAACGGAGTAAACTTTCCGCGGATTTTTGGGAGAAAATTCGCTGACAATAGCTTTGCCCGTGAGATCACACTTTCGGTTGTAGAGAATGCCTTCATTGCACCAGGCCATTCGTCTCATCTCACGGCATGGAGGGCACCATGTCGGTTCCGGCACATCGATGCGACTATAAAAAGCCCTGTCCTCCTCCATGATTTCAAAGGCTTGCGAGCAATTTTTGCATGTTTTCTGCATGGATGATTTTACTGAAGTTGTTCGGTGAACTTTTTAAAGTTGTTTAGGATTGCCTGCCACCCGTTTCGTTGCAGTTCAAGCGAATTTTCGGATTCGGGGTCGAAGAGGACCGTCACAATTGTTCCCGCTCCTTCCGCCTCAAAATGAACTTCCACTTTTCGCGCGTCGCCTAGGGAATAGGTGAGGAGCTCGTTTGTTTTGACCTCGTCGAAGGTTCCGGAGAAATCAAAGCCAAAACTTCCGTCCTTAGCTTCCATGCGGGATGAAAAGATTCCTCCCGGTCTTAAATCGCACTCGGCTTTTGGACAGTGCCAATCGTCAGAGGCAAAGTTCCATTTTGTGATGGATTCTGGCTTTGTGTAGTGCTCCCACACTTTTTCGAGTGGGGCCTTGATGTGAACTTGGATGGAGATTTTTTCCATGGGTAGATTGTAAGAATTAAATCTGAATCTTTTTAAAGAAATAAGTCCCGAGTGCTAAGAAGACCACAGTGAATCCGGAGAGCACGGCTAAGTCGAGGCTGAGGCCATAGTGGCTGGTACCCAGAAGTACGCCGCGTAGGGCGTCGTTTCCGTAAGACAGAGGGTCGATTTTAGCGAGCACATCCATTATTGTTGGCAATCCTTTGAGTGGATACAGGGCTCCGGAAAGGAAGAAAAGAGGCATCACCAGGAAGTTCATGATGAGATGGAAACCTTGCATATCCTCCAAAAGAGAAGCCACCATGATTCCCAGTGCGGTGAAGAGCAGAGCCAAGAGGAACATGATCAAAAGAGCGGGGAGTAAGCCGAGCCAGTTTTCGGGTCTGAATCCAAAGAGGATGGAAAGTCCCAGTACCAATGCTCCTTGGAAGGCGGAGATGGTGGCACCACCCAAGGTTCGGCCCATCATGATGTTGAGGCGAGAGGTGGGGGCCACGAGCGTTTCTTTAAGGAAGCCAAATTGACGATCCCAAATCACGGACATTCCGGAGAACATGCCACTGAAAATGATGCTCATACCAATGATTCCTGGGGCAAGGAAATTGAGGTAGTTTCCCTCTCCGGCTTGTTGAAACACGCTGCCAAAACCGTAGCCGAGCGCAAGTAAATAGAGGAGAGGTTGTGCCAATGAACCAATGGTGCGCGACTTGGAACGCAGGTAGCGTTTGATTTCCCGGAGCCAAAGAATATAGATTTTTTTCATAGTTGTATAAGGTACTTGAAAGGGCCTGGTTATTTACGGGCGCCCCACATGCGGGCCATGGTTCGGTTGCGGTCGGCGGTGGTGGAGCCTTCTTCACGGATCTTGTTTCCGGTGAGTTTAAGAAAAGCCTCTTCAAGCGACTCCGTTTCGGTTTGTTTTTTGAGTTCGCCAGGCGTGCCGGATGCAATGATTTTTCCGTGGTCGATCACGCAGATGCGCTGGGCGTTTTTTTCTGCTTCTTCCATGTAGTGAGTGGTGAAGAACACGGTGGTCCCTTCTTCTTTATTCAATTTTTTGAGGTAAGTCCACATGTGATTGCGCGTTTGGGGATCGAGTCCGAGGGTGGGCTCATCGAGGAAAATAATTTTGGGGTGGTGCATGAGTCCACGGGCGATTTCGAGACGGCGCTTCATGCCTCCGGAGAATTCTTTAACGAGGTCGTTTTTGCGGTCGAGCAGGTCCACGAAGCCGAGCAAATCTTCGATCCGTTTTTTGAGGATAGAGCCGGGAACATCGTAAAGCACGCCATGCAATTCCATGTTTTCGTAGGCGGTGAGCTCGTCATCCAGGCTGTGATCTTGGAACACAATTCCAAAGCAGCGCCGTACCGCGTCCGGATCTTTTTCCGGATCGTGACCATTCAACGACACATGGCCTTCGCTGGCGGAAAGTAGCGTGGTGAGGATCTTAATAGTTGTGGATTTTCCCGCTCCATTTGGGCCGAGGAATCCAAAAATTTCACCGGACTTCACTTCAAATGAAATGTCATCCACGGCCACAATATCCCCAAATTTTTTAGACAGATTTTTTACTTGAATCATAGGAGGTGCTTAGTAATTAAGCATCTTAATGAATTCGTTTGTGTGGGGCAAGGCCCATGTGCTAATTTTCCCTTATGAAAAAAGAGATTTTTGCCAGCCTCCTATTTGTTTCTTTGCTCTTGGGATGTGAAAATGTTGAAGTTGTTGAAGTTGTTGATGAGCCGCTCGAAGAACTAAAAACTGAAGTTGTTGACACAAGCATAAAAGCAAACGAAGGGTTCATTCTTTTAAACTCTATTGTTTCTAATAATGCCCAAAAAATTGTTTATAGTGAGATCAGCGAGTGTGCGGAAAGCGCGACAAATTTTAGTACTTACTTAACAGACAAGTATTTTCAAGGAAGCAACTGTGATTCATGGGTCTACAATGTTTACACGGTCGATTTAGCCTCTCAAAAAGTTAGGAATATTTATAGCTCTGAAGATCAGTTTTCGTGGATTCCTGTTGCCAAAGCGGGTGGTTGTCAAAACATATATCTTCCCATTGCTTGGTCAAAGGATGACGGAAAAATCGTTCTGGAAAGTGCCTGGCCCCCTTCAAATTGTGGTGCCGATGGAGGCTCTGAATACCTTTATTATACTTTAGACAGTACTGGAGGTGAGCTGGAACCGTTGGCCCCCTCTACTGCACTGTTTTTCTCGGATTACAGTGAGCTTATTTTTACTTTTTCTAGCGAAAAATCACCTAGTATTTCTTGTGGTCCTGGTTCAAGCAATAATAATGGGAAAATAGTCGTCAAGAATATAGAAACAGGGGAGGAGCGCATAGTTCTTGAGGAGGAAAATACTTATTACGAACTGGTTGGCATAGATGAAATGGCCAGGACGGTTGACTTTAAAAGTGCCCCACATACACAGGGATGCACCGTGCAAGATAGCAATCCATATGATAGTGGCGCAGAACTTGAAGAGAGAGAGCTGAGTTTGTAGGTTTTGTTTGGCGAGGTGGTCAACGATGATGGCGTTGGGGTTTTAGCAGTGCTTGGATTTTCCTTTGGGTACTCTCTAGTGCTGCTTCTAAACTTTCTGATTGGTGGCCCAGCTCTCTTCCAGCTAGTTCTTGCAGGTTCATGTTTATAAATGGGTATCTCCGTTGTCCTTCTTTTTTGTGATATTCCTCCACAGGGTCTCCTTTTCTTTTATGACGAGCGAGCAGTTCAGTCATCCGAAAAATGCTTTCTTTTGGAAAGCCGCTGCTTGCCACTCTTCTCAGAGCATCGTCCGATTCATCCACGAGAAGGATTCCAAAACTTCGATGCACCGCAATTTCATTAGGGATTATCAATTGGGGTCCTTCCCAGCCTGCTGCTCTGCCCCCTACAATGGGTGTATTTGGGAACGACGATTGAAACGCGTACTCTAATCGAGTCGGAGTCCATCGTGCCAGAAATGCTGCGAATACCTCTCTAAAGTATCTGCTATCTAGAGACTCGGAAAAGAATGCTTGTGAAGCCTGTGTATTTCTATTTTCTGGGTCTAGGTTTGGAGCCGTTCTTTGCGCTATCTGGATTGCCTCTGGAGAAACAAGTGCTCCATGATGCACGATTTCTCTCATATTGATGACTGCATTTTCTTCATCAATTATAGAATTGGGAAAGAGAAGATATGCGGGCTGAACATCGGCTGGATGGACTCTCCCCACTCCCAAAAAAACATAGTTATCTAAACCTAGACTGATGTCTAACTGGTCCGTTGCATTATTCAACCGGTCCTCAACAATTTCCGGGTGAACTTCTCTTAAACGGCGATGGGAATAGAGCACTCCATCACGGATTATGCTCAATAGCCTATTTATAGTGGTTCCATGTACCGCTGGCAAGTTCCTTGCTATCTCTAACTGAGTCTTATTGGGATGGATACCCTCTATAAGCATTGTCTTTGCAAGGTGCTCTCGATTGCTGTCCAGGTCAATTTGGCGGTCAAAGTAAGTTTTCAAGTGATAAGGCAAAATAGGCGGTTGATTTTAATCTGTCCGTCCATAACTGTCAAACACCTGTACTCTCCAAGTTGGAAATAGGGCAAAGAATATTTGTCTATTGTGAAATAACTTGACAATGATGTCAAAACATTATAATATGACAACCTTTTCTATTTTATTTTCAATGAAACAAGTCCTCGCCATCAACGCCACTCAAGGTCTAGAAGATCAGGAATATGCTGATCTAGCCTTCCATGACATTCCTCATTCTAAAGATGGTTTAGCGATCACTGCGCTCAGTGCGCACACCACTTCCGTGGATGATTTAATGGCTGCGATGCTCAAAGCAGACTTTATTGAGGCTTCAGGTTCATATTTGGATGTCGGGGTCATAGATCCTCAGACAGGAGAGTCCCGACTCAATACCCACCCTACAGTTGTTAAGATGGTGGATCTTTTCCGGTTTTTACTTCTTATGAAGCACAAGGGAGACCCTCGTTGCGCCCGAGTGGCAGGTCTTCTCAATTGTATGAGTCATCAGGCGAATTGTGTGGCTGCTGCTACCTTGGCACGCGGTTTGCGGCAAGGAATGGATGTAGAAGCCATTCAAGCCCCTAGTGATCTGGCAAGTCAGTGTCCTTTGGAAGAGGTATGTTCAGGTTTTGACTTCCCTCTAAAGGCTTTAACAGGTAGTCACATTGGTGCTTATCCAGTGGAATTTGCGCCTGGTGCCCCTGAATGGCTACAAGCAGGCCTTCCATCTCAAGTGCCTTTGTTGTTTCTCCACAATTGGGTGGTGCCTGCGGATGCTTTAGAAGACGCTGAGGCTGTTTTGCCTGGATTCCAGATCGCCGCTACTCGCAGAGATACCATCCGTCGAGGAGGCAGAGTCCTTACTCAACCTGTGGTGGCTCTTACGGGCTGGGGCTCTTGGGTCAGTGGACAAAACCATATGGATTATGGTGCAGATGGATCCATCTTTGCTCGCATGCTCGGGAGGGCGGTGGCCAGTGGTACTACTTTTGAAGGCACATTTTATCCTCAAAGTGGGGGACTTTGTCCTCAAACAGGATCTGAGCGCTCTATTGAAGAGGCAATTCAAGACTTAATGAAAACCGAAACTCCGTTGAGTCTAGTGCTTCGAAATAGGGTTTTCGCTCGAGCAAGAATGGGCGAAGCATAATGCTATTGACTTATATAAATTTCATGTTAATATATACTTTTCTTATCACTAATCCTTGAATTATGGAGTTGATTACCTCGGCTTCCGATCTATCTAGTACTTTAGACCGTCTGCATCCTGCTGATTATCCAGCAAGATTGAGGATGTCTCGTCCTGGATTTGAACATTTTGCTGCTCAGCTACCTGTTATTGATCCAACGCTTCCTGTTGAAATGGTTCAAGCGGAACTCCAACAGGTTAGAGCGGTTTTAGGTGGAGTATCTGGGCAACTCAAGGATCAGTGGGAACAACTAAATATTCCTCAAATGCGGGACGGAGTTTTTGGCCGAGTGATTTTAGGCATGGAGGAACCTACGGAGCTTCCTGGAGGGAACCTCCATGGAGGAACTTTAATAGTGCTGGGTTTGTGGGGCAATGGATTTGCTTGGGTCCCTCACGGGCATGAAGCTGGTTTTATGCATGAGGAGTTGATTCGTGGGGCTGCTGAAGTACGTATGTTTGATGTAGTGGATCCGGTACGGCGTACGGTAAAAGAATCTAGAAGAGTGGTTTTTGATCGACCAGGGATCATGGCTTCTGCTTATTGTCCTGAAGGTTCTGCTCCTGACTTGGGATTCAACCTTCATGCGGTCAAAGGAGTTGCGCCAGGAACTACAGTTACTCTTCACTATCTTCCTGGACATGTGCGGGATACTCGAGGTAGTGCCTTTACTGAAGTTCCCTTGGATCAAATGCCTGAATTTAGAACTTAACCTTTACTCACTTTTTACTCACTTCATTTTATTTTATGGAAAATCCTTCCACCACCACCGGTACCGATGCTCGCATCAGCGATCATCGTTTCAGTCGACCCTTTGATCCTGATGATGCACTGGCTCCTATTGACATCCAAGAGGGGACCTTAGACCTCTCAAGATTTGTAGTGGAAGCAGAAGAAAGTGCACAACAAAGAGCAGAGGTAGTCAGGAAACGCAATCCCATTGGAGCCAGTCTCGTTGAAGAAGATCGTGTGAGAGCTCAAGCAGAGCAGATTCTTGGTATTCTTTCTTTGGCTCGTTACCGAAAGGGTTCTGTACGCCTCATTGAAGAGGGTAAACCAGAGTTTATGGCTCGTATTGAAGATGCTATTCGTGCTCAACGCCCTGTAGAGATCATTCTTAGTTTCTTCTGCTATAAGGCTTTGAATCCTTTGAAGACCTTTGCTCAGACTGGAACGGAAGTAGATCTTTCAGAGTATGCTTCGGTCCTTCGTTTCTACGAGATCGCAAAGGCCATTGAAGCTGTGTATGAACCTGGGGCACGCGTCCTTGTGGCGTGTGACGGGACCAAGTACGCAGATGCCATTGGATTTACTCGTGCGCAGGGGCAGGGTTATTACGAGGCTATAAGAGCTATGGCTGAAGGAATGGGTCTAAGTGACCAAGTGGTTCTTTTTGATGAAGCTGATTACTATTCTCCAGGCATTGAAGAGAGTATGGCGATACACCAGCGGCGCATCCAGGATGCCTTGGACTCTGGTGATCAAGCACTTAGGGATCAAGTGGGTATGATGCAACGCAGTCTCGCTCTTTATACGCCTCTTCCAGGTGGACTTTCTGTAGCTACGGTTGGAAGTGCTTTTAGTGCGATCCCCGATGAGGTGCTCGCTGCTCGCAATCCCGAGGCTATGGACTTGAGACAGTGGATTTTGGGTAGGTCTTGGGAGGTAGCTGTGCAATATATTGCAGCTTATGATGCTGTAAAAGCAGATGGTGCATTGGCTCGAGCCGGTGCACGCGCAGTCCGTGCAACTGTCCATCCAAAGGCTGGTCAGGTTGGACTTTACGCCATCGGTGAAAGTGCAACTCAGGCTTTTCCTCACCACATTCAAGGTACTTTCAGAGGTCATAGTGTAGGTGCTTTGGGTGATGTCCGTGTAGAATTTAGAGTGGATCTTGAACGAGAGAATGCAGAGATGCAAAGGGTCGGAGGAACTTTGCGCGGTGTCTCTTTATCTAAGCAATATCCTTTTCTTAATGCCCAGTCTTCACACCCTTTTTACTTTCAAGCTCAGTGATTTATACTGATACCATTCATCTAATCACCTAACAACCCCCCCCATTTTTATGGATTATACATTAAAGTTTGCTGAGCCGAGTGAACCTCCTTATGAGGACTGGCTAAAGCGTGAGGTGACTCCAGAAGAACTGTTGCGACTTAGAGCATGGCTTTTCAGCGGAGACAAGTTCAAGGCCCAAAAACTTACATCGGACCGTAGGGCTCCTTCTTCAGTTGATAGTTTTGATCTTATTAGGGGAAACGCCGATAAAGCTATTCGTTTCATTGATAAAGCTCGGCTTCTTTCTGGACCTACTGGGCTAGATTGGAAGAATGCTCCTGTTCTTTGGGAAATACTTTCTTTTCGTGATGATCTTATTAGTGGGGCAGAAAGTCCCCTTGCGCAGGCCCTAGCTGAAGCTGTTGCAGCAGCAGCTGAAGATATTTTGCCGGTGCAGTTTAGGCCAGCTCTTTTGGAAGATCTGGATGCAGTCGTCCATCAAACTTATTTGCGTCGCCGGGCGATCTTGGATGCCATACAGACTTGGGATGGAGCAGATCTTAGCGGTCAGTCTCCCCTTGCGGTGGCATCTATTCTTCGCCAGTTCGATGCTGCTCCAACGCCTGACTATCTATGTGATCAAATCTCTAGAAGGCTCTCTACTTCCTTTGAAGGGTAGAGAGAATTGTCCTCAGAAAGTTCGTTTGGAATGGCGAAACATGTGAGGCCGACTCCTAAAGGTCCACGGAGGATAATGAGTTTTTGAGTCATGGCGAAAGTATAGCAAAATTGTTAGGATATGTTCATGAAAACAATAGTGACGATTGGTGGTTATCTCAAAGAAGGCGGCGAAGGTGCAGGCAGTTGGCTTGATATGTGGTTTGACACCCCTATTGAAATTGATCGTGAGATTGTGAAGCTCACGGGTAAAAAGGCCCCGAGAGTGCTTTTTATACCGACTGCGAGTAGTGATTCAAGAGGTTACGAAGCGGCTTTTAGGAAAAATTATGAAGGCAAACTCAACTGTGAAGTGGATGTGCTGAAACTTGTCCGAGAAAAATCTAGCCCTAAAGGGATCCAAACCAAGATCGACTGGGCGGACATCATTTATGTCGGAGGTGGTAACACACTAAAGATGATGAAGAAGTGGCGTAGGCTAGGCGTGGATAAAATGCTCAAGCGCGCTTGGGAACAAGGGAAGGTTCTTTGTGGTGTCAGTGCAGGCTCCATTTGTTGGTTTGAGTATGGGATCAGCGACAGTCTTCATTTTTATAACTCAAAAGAAACGAAATACATCAGGGTGCGTGGTCTTGGTTTTTTGAAAGGTATTCACAACCCACATTTTGGAAGTGAGAGGGAAGATTGCAAATATCGTACCAAGGGTATGAAAGAAATCATGCAACGGTCTAAAGGAAAATGTTTAGGTGTTCCCGATGCGTGTGCGGTGATTTTTGAAGGGAATCACTATCGAGTTATTGGAAAGCCGGAAGCAAGTCAGGTTTGGTATGAGAAAGGCAAGTATTGTGAACGCCAGATTCCTAGAGAGGGGGTTAGCTGAGCCCAACTTGATGACACTCATGAAAGATGATTTAATGGCGGCTTATTTTAATTATGGAAAACACAAGACGAGCGGCTTATGGGAAATTGCTTGGGCGCCTTGAAGAGCCCATTAGAGAGGTGGTTCCTGCTCTATGGGATTTACCCTTTGTCATGGACACGGGTTTCACTTGTTCAGGGCATATTCTTAGAGAGCCTGATGGGATTTTGGGCAAAAGACCTGATTTTGGTGGGTATATTTGGTATCCGCATCGGGCCATGTTGGAACTTGCTTTTTCTCATGATGAAGCCTTGGTCACAGCTCGAGATGCTTTCCGAAGAGATCTTGCGGCGGTTGCTGTTGAAGTCGATGGTCTGGCGCTTGGCTTTAATGCCGGGCATGCTTTTGACCAAGAGTTTCTGCCCTATTCACGCATCCCGGACCCCAATCTATCAGAAAATTACAATGCGGTTCTTCCTGAAGTCCCTCGAGAAGAGAGTTCTGTTATAAGAGTGGAAACCTTACTTACAGCGTTTTGGGAAGCAGTTGCTGCCGTCGTTCGCCGACACAGCCCTAATGCAAAAATTGGACCTATTGCAGGCAAAAACTTTCGAAGTAGAAAGAATTGGGATCATTGGCCGCTCTCTGGACAAGAGAAATAAGCAGTATACAATGCATTATTAGACCTCAACCTATGAGTCTCAATAAATCCTTAGAAAAAACCTTGTTGGAAGCGGGCCTGAGTGAAATGGAGGCCATGGTCTACCTGAGTTTGCTTAAAAAGCCGGCGGTCAGCACCTGGGATTTGGTGATTCGTACCGGGCTCTCCAAAAGTGGGGTGTATCGCACGGTGGAACAGCTCATGAACCGCAAATTGGTGGCTCGCGATAAAGAGGGCATTCGTGCACTTTCCCTCAAAGCCTTGGTGGCAGACCTCAGTGGCAAAGAACGAAAACTGCGAAAAACAGCGCTCGACCTCAAACAAATGGCGCCTTTTTTAAAGATGGGAAACGATGCGGTGGAACGATTTGAACCCCTGTACACAAAAGACCAAATCGATGAGGCGTTTATGTTTATGGCGGAGCATGAGTACGGGGTTTGCTTGGACTTTGGAGATTGTGAATCCTTGTTTCCTCGTATAGGTGGGGTGAAGGCCGGGCACAACTTCCGCGATGAACGGGTGAAACACGCAAAAAGTGAAGCGATTCTCACCACCTGGGGGGATTATTCCGAGTATTTTTCAAGGCTGGTGGACAAGGATCGATTCCAGTTTGAGATTAACTATTTGAATCTGGATTTTAAGGACAAATTCGTGGTTTTGAACGATGAGAGTGATTATGTTTTTTTCACCCGTGTTGAAGATGAGGAACTTCAGGCGTACTTGGTGAAATCTAAGTCGATTGCCGACATTCAGCGCGCCCAGTTCAAAGCTTTTTCCCAACAACTTGGGAATAGATAACAGGTTTGTTGGGCGCTGATTGCTTTAAAACTTGCGGCTCTTTTTGCTTGTCTTATGATGGGGCCCATTAAATGCATTCTATGAATACCTGTCACCACTGCTCTCAACCCTTTGAAATCACGGACAGCGACCGTGCGTTTTATCAAAAAGTAGAGGTTTCTGAACCGACGCACTGCCCGGCTTGCCGCCTGCAACGCCGACTTGCGTACCGCAACGAGTCGCATTTGTACCAGCGCACTTGTGACCTCTGCCAAAAGGGCGTTTTCTCGCTCTATGATATGGATGCACCTTTCCCGGTTTACTGTACGGACTGCTGGTGGAGCGACCGCTGGGATCCGGAAGCGTATGGCCGGGATTACGATTTCAATCGGCCATTCTTTGAACAGTTTGCCGAGCTGCTCACGGTGGTGCCACAGGCGTGTACCCTTCAACTCAACAACGAAAATTCGGAGTTCAACTCGCTTATTGCCTATTCTAAAAATGCCTACATGTGTGCGGGTAGTTATTTTATGGAAGATTCGTATTACTGTCGCAAAAGTCAGTACTGCCGTGACTGCATGCACAGCCACTTTTTGGATCACTGTGAGTTGGTGGCCTACAGCACAAATTGTAAAAACTGCTACAGCGCGCATCATTTGCTCAACTGCCGAAACTGCTCGGCTTCTGCGTATTTGGCCAACTGCAGCAATTGTAAAAACTGCTTCATGTGCAGCGATCTTAATGAGAAAGAGTATCACTTTAAAAATCAAGCGGTTGGCAAAGAAGAATATGAGCGACTTCGAAAAGAATACGCACAAAAAGATCCCAAGGCCGTGATGGAGGAATTCATGGCGTTCAATCAAAGCGTGCCCAAGCGGAATCTGAACTTATTGAATTGCGAGAATTCTACGGGGGACTACCTCAGCAGTGCCAGCAACGCGGAGGTCTGTTTTGATTCTTTCGACATCCAAGATTCAAAATACTTAACGGAATGCGTCACGGTGAAAGATTCCATGGATCTCACCTGCCACGACAAAGAGATCCAATTGTGCTACGAAATGGTGACGGGAGGGGAGAGCAATTACCAATCCAAGTTTGGCGTGTGCAGCTGTGCTGGGCCCAACAATTCCTACTGCCTCAGCACCTTTTATCTTTCCGATAGTTTTGGATGCATCAGTTTTCATTCCCGCAAACGCAATTGCATTCTCAACAAAGCCTATTCGCCTGAGCGCTATGCGGAGCTGAAGGCACGGATCGTGGAACACATGAAATCCACGGGGGAGTGGGGAGAATTTTTCCCCATTGCGAATAGCACCTATGCGTACAACCAGACTTTGGCTCAGGTTTATTTCCCGCTCACCAAAGAGACTGCCCTGGCTCAAGGCTACCGCTGGAAAGAGGAAGTCGAGCGCGGAGATGGCCCCAGCGCTGCACTCCGTTGTGAAGCATGCAACAAGGCCTACCGCACGGTCCCGCAAGAGAAAAACTTGGCGGGGAAGATTGGAGTGGAGAGCTCTAGCAAATGCCTCGAGTGCATGGATCGGCACTTGCTCTCTTGGAAAAACCCTCGGGCCCTTTGGCCACGCAACTGTGATCTCTGCCATGCTTCCATGATGAGCAGTTACGCTCCCGGCAGACTGGAAAAAGTTTACTGTGGCTCGTGTTATTCACAAATGGTGTATTGAGGGGTTGCATTCAAGTATAATCTGAGCATGATTTTTTATTTATGCGTGGGTCGCCTCACTCACCTTTTCCAGTTTTGGCATTTGGCTTGGGACCTTACTTTCGTATCTAGCGGTTTTCATTTTTGTTTGCTCATGGACATTTGTAGCACGAAGGCAAAAATAGTTAGGCCTAGCCTTCTTGTGAGTGTCGTGATATAATGAATTCAGATTTACTTACTTTCATACAAAATGTCTAAAATCCTTCAAGCAACGAGCCGTGGGCAAGTGACGCTTCCCAAGGCGTGGAGAGATCAATACAAGACTCAGTACTTTGTTTCCGAAGTTCAAGGGGCTGCTTTGCTTATAAAGCCCTTGATGCAAGAAGATTTTGGAGACTCTGTAGAATCTGCTTGGGCTGACTATAAAAAAGGAAATTATGTCGCTAGCGAGGAGTTAATGAAAAAGTATGGATTATAAGGTTGTTTACACCAAGCGTTCACAGAAAGATTTGGATGGGTTGGACTATTCGTTGATTCAGCGCATCTTGAAAAAAGTGGATGAATTTTCTCGAATGAGCGATCCCTTAAAGATGGCTAGCAAACTCAAGGGTTTTGAAATCGATACCTATCGATTTAGGGTAGGGGATTACAGAGTTGTCTTTCGATTAGACCCTCAAAGCTTCCAGTTGGTCGTCTTAGTTGTACTTCGGGTGAGGCACAGGAAAGATGTTTATAGAAATTTGAAGCAGTGAAGTAGCTCTCCAAGCTGGAGGCAATTAGCACTGCATGGCTATCTTTTCCTCATAGCCTTCAGCACTTTGAGGTACATGGCTTCCACGATTTTTTCCTGTGCTTTCCCGGTGGTCACATAGTGGTCGAGTCCGGGGGCGGCATTGATCTCAATAATATAATAGCCGTCTTTTTTTGGAGCTTCGGTAATTTCTCCTTCAGTCACCATGATGTCCACGCCGGCTATCCGGAGACCCATGTCTTTTGTCAGACGGATCGCGATTTTTTTGAATTTTGGATGGATGGTGGCTGTTACATCTTTTGATTCGCCGCCGGTGGAGAGGTTGGAGTTTGGGAGTAGAGTTATGCTTTCACCCTTGGCGAGCACGGTTCTCAAGTTTTTGTCCTTCGATTTCAACATTTTTAAGATGCGTGGATCGCGAAGGTTGATGCGCGTGTCTCGTTTTTTCTTTTTAAAAAGTTTCTGTTTAGCTACCAGCAGTTCACTAATATTTTTTTGTCCGTCTCCCGTTACTGAAAGCGCAACCCTTTCGTATGCAGAAATGATCTTGCCATCAAGCGTCACCACTCGGTAATCCCTTCCGGGCTTATACTCTTCCACAATAGCGACCCGATCATCTTCAAATGCGTCGTTCAGTGCGCGGAGCAATTCTTTTGAATTATGCACCAAGGTGACTCCGTGCCCCTGACTGGAAGAATTTGGTTTTACGATGAGGGGATATCCGATTTTTTTCGCATAGCTCAGGGCCGTTTTGGCCGTGTCTTTGCTTCCAATTACTTTTGCCCACCAAGGTTTAAAAAATTCTTTACCGTTGGCTACCGGGTAGCCCATTTTTTGCATAAAAAATTTCGCAAAGCCTTTGTCCTTTGCAATATCCGACGCGCCGACAGGATTGAGGTCCAGCGTATAGAAACGAAGATAGCGATTCACTCCATTGCTGTAACGGATTTGTGCCACAATCTTCCATTTCGGTTCAACAATGACTTTCGCGCCCACTTTAGGAGCCAACTTTTGTATGAGCGCGGTTAGGTAGGGCGTTTCTTTTTTCATTCAACGAGTCAGGTAAGACCAGTAAACTCTATACATATCGTAGGGTTTTTGCACGGTGAAATGGAAGACTATTTTAAGGTCAACTATCCCAAAGCTCTGGAGCGAGTCAAAGTATTGGCTGAAAGAAAGAAATGATGGCTGCTGGCGTGCTGTAGTACCCTACAGCACGCCATTCTTTTGTTGTAATTATTACTCGGTTCCCCCCCCCGTGGACTGTCACAAAGGTTACAGCAATTCTTATATTTACTAGATATGAGGCGTGCTGCCGCGAGAGGCAAGCTCTCTCATTTTAGCTGCATCTTCCTCTTCGCCTTCTGGATTCACAAATACGGAAGGAATAGCCGTTTTAATATCTCCCCTTATGGTGATTCCGCTCATTGTAAAAAACTCTTCCGGACGAGTAGGACCCTCTATCGTTGGGTCTTTAGGTGTGGTTCCTTCGATCTCAGCTCCTTCTGATTGTTTAGGTTCGTGTGTCATAATATTTTGGGTTAAAGATAGTTAATAAATTTCTGATTGAGTAAGATTTTCCCTGTGCGCCAGCCTTTCTTTCCACCGTTGGATGGTGCTGGGGCTGATGTTTAGGTACTGAGCCGCTTTGCGGATGCTGATGCCGTGTTCCATCAGTTGGACGCCCCGCTGGATGACTTGTGGCTCCGACCTTAGCCCAAAGTAGATTCCATTTTTGTGAGCTACCCATGTTTTATTGCACATGGTGCACTTGAAACGCTTCTTTTTTTGGCTGTGAACCACCACACATGCTTGGGGGCACATTGCGTTGGGGCAGCTTTGATTTTGGATGCTTATAGTATTCATAAAATATTTGAAAAATCCCGCGGAGCTTGCGGGACTTAATGTTTTTAAATTTTACTTTAAATTATTCCCGCGAGCTTGGTAGAAGCGCGAGAAGTAGGAGGGTGGAAACGTTTTGTTGACTGATGAAATCCATAATTATTTTGAAAGCTAGCTCATCGTACCGGGTAACTTGACTAATGTCAATGATGGCGTGCTTGTAGCGTGTGGAGCTGACTACAGAAAAAGTTGCACTCATGCCCAAGGATAAGAAGGATACGATATTGCCTTATTGTTGAAAATGTGGTTCTGTATCTTCCTATAATCTTATGCCTTTGAGCCATGGGGAGTTTAGATGGATTGGTGAGAACCTTTGATTGGAAGGCCTCCTTCCCTCGAGTAGTGGATATTCTTCGCTTAGATCCCGCTGAACAAGAGAGAGAGGCTCATCTACAAACTTTAATTTCTGACCTTAGACAGAAGATTATTGTGATTGTTGGTCCGTATGGTGCCGGCAAATCGGTTTTAAGCTCAAAAATGGTTGGTCCACATGTTGTTAAGGTTGGGGAATTTGCGGGTTATTTAAGGAAAAATCCATATTTTTTTGATTTGGATATTTTTAAGGGAAAAACCTTGGTCTGTGAGGCACATCCTGTCTTTTTGATGCTTGACTATAGGGGTGCACTTGGAATTGACCCTTATCTTATTGAACGGCCTTTTCTGGCGGATGATCTTGTAGGTGAAATCCTTAGAGAAGGGATGAAGGTGCCATTTGAAATGGTGCCCTCTTTTGTGGAGTTAATCGCAGGCAGTACAGAATCTATTTTTAGATTGGGTCATAGACTCAGTAGTACTCGTTTTTCCTTGGACTATGATGAGCAAGAACATGGCCTCAGTCAGGGTTTGGTTTCTAGCTTGCGTATAGATAGTAATTTTATTCCTAAAAGCGTTGCTAATTATGATACCCAGCATAAGGCGGGGGCTTTTTTGCGACGAGTTCATTTTGGTGAGGCAACTCCGGAAGAAATTGCTGAGCATTTGCCTCTAATGGTTCGGATGGGGTTTGTGGTTGAGAATGATTCCGGTGTTCGCTTGCGCTCACCGTTGATTCGATCCTTGTTCGACAGTAATGGCCAATCGGCTTATGTACATCCATTGTCCTCTGACTCAGAGGCCTCTGGGGGGGGAGATACGGTGGTCTATGTCCATGTCTAGTACTTTGCTTTCTTCATGAACTCAAAGACTTGTCTTAGTTGAAGAATTCTAAGATCTCACTGACATTGTCGATCACTTTATCTGCTTGAGAGAAATCGGTTCCTTTGGAGTATGCTGTTGGACAAATAAAGCAGGGGAGGCCGGCTCTCTTTGCAGCAGTTAGCCCTCGTCCAGTATCTTCAATCACTAGGCATTCGCTTTTTTTAAAGCCACTTATTCTCCATGCTTTAAGATAGGGTTCTGGATGGGGTTTGATTTGCTCCACTTCATCACCGCAAATAGTGAAGTCAAAATATTTCCCTAAGCCTGTTGCTTTCATGATTTGGTTGAAATGCATCCGTGGGCTCGTTGTAACGATTCCCATTGGCACTCTCCCGTACAATTCCTCTAGGGTAGGAATGACCCCTTCCATAACTTCGACATTTTTCTTCAATTCCTTAAAGTAAAGTTCATCCCTTCTTTCTCTTAACTTTTGAATAGTCTCTTCGTCTATGCCCGCAGCCTCTGCAAGTTCAAAGCTGCTTCTGCCTTTCTTCAAGCATTCATTTGCATTCCACTCTTCGGTTAATTCTATACCAACACTCGCGAGTACTTTCTGTGTTGCTAGAAAAAATGGAACTTCAGTGTTCACAAGGGTTCCATCATTGTCCCAGAAGATTGTTTTGAATTTCATGGTGTGAGTATAGCAAAATCACTAAAAGCGATCTTTAAACTTTTTTAAGAACCACTCGTCCAAGTAGGGAAGGTATTCCCTTTGTTTTTCTGACGGAAGTTTGAAGAAATCGATATGACAAAGTTTGCTGCAGCTTGAAGCTCCGCAGTGGCATTCCCAAGTGAATTCTCCATATCCTCCGATACGATAATCAAAGAACAGTTCATCACCCGCCTGGATATCTTTCATTGCGAGGACCTTTCGTTTTCCATCAATAGTTTTTAAGTAAACATTCGGTTCACAAGAATGATTGATGTATCGTTCTGGTTCCATCCATAGGATGTCGTTCCCGTCGAAAGAATCGATATAATTATGCTCAGCTTCAGGAACTGCTGTGGGGTCTCCAATAATGTGAGAATCATCGATTTCGAGAATCATCTTTCCCTCCGGGATTTTTTCAGTAGCAAATACTCCTTTGCCATGGATATTTGAGCTTTTGGTTTCAATCATAAATATTTCATGAATAGTAGAAAGACCGGCTTCCCTTCAGTACTTTCTTCAATCCCTTTGATGCAATCCTTTTGAGCTTCCTGTTGCCACTCGCTTTCAGGATTCCAAGCCCACGGTACGGTGAGCTTTTTGAAGTCTTCGATTTTTCCTTGGCGGATTTGGATCATGGCGAAAGTATAGCGCATCACTCAATAATTGGCTCCCCAAGTTGGAAGCCATTAGAACTGCTCTTGTGGCTTCTTGCCAAGACAATGGCTTTATGTTAATGTGGCTGTACAATTCGTTTCCTTACCTATAACTATATGTTTGAGTTTCACCTCGGTAAGGGGCTCACTCTTTCTTCGGAAGAGCTTAAGGCTCCTTTATTGCTTCTCGGTCGGTCTGGTCAGGGCAAGTCCACTTTTTTGATGCAGTTTGTTTTAGAACTCATTAAAAATAAGCAATCTGGTTTGCTTTACGATCCTTATGGAGATTTGACTTTGAGTATTCAAAAGCATCTGCAGTCGGAAGAGGCGAAGTCTTTTGTCCAAGTATTAAATCAGGATGAAGATTTACCTGGCTTTGATGGGTCTAAGTTTTTACTTGTTTCGGGGAATTTAATGGAAGAGGGAACTCGCATTACTGCAAAGAAAGCTCAAGCCTTTCTTAAGGCGTATGTATCACTCAAGTCTGATGGCTGGCTCATTGTTGATGAGGCTTTTGATTTAATGGATGAAGAATTATTTGATTTCTATGTGAATAGGGAAGGTAAACAAAAGATTCTCCTCTCTGCAGAAGAACTTGTTGGACTTTCGAAAATAGAAAGAGAACGGCTCCTCCGGGTGGTTCAGTCTATCGTTGCATATAAGACAAGAAAACTATGTGCGAAATGGTTGAGTGAATATCAACCTGTTTTCAAGACCAAAGACATGGAGGCGATTAAACAGTACCATTTTCAATACTCGATGGGTGATCAATTTGGCTACGATAGTGTTCGATGGCCCCTTGAGGATATTTGATCTGCAAAATTAAATGGCTCCCCAAGTTGGAGGCAATTAGAGCTGCTTGTATCTCCCTATGTATTTAAGGAGTTTCTTCAAACACAGTTTCGACCTGTCTACGAGTTTCGTCTATGTAAAATCTAACTTTATAAGGCCCTTCACTTCCCCAATCTACTCCATCAATATGGGCTATTGCTTGATCAGGGTGTCTTTCTGGATGAAATCGGTCACTGGTGACGACGAAACCATATGTGTCAGCTACCTCTTTAACTTCACTTCTTACCCGACTCCACTTTACTCGACTACATCCAGAGCGGGATCTGGCAATTCTTTGGAGAGGGGCTTCAATTGGTTCTATTTCAGGCTGTATCAATTGTGAAATTCTTGTTCCTCCTAACATGATTTTGGGGGTTAAATGTTTTGTAAAAAAAAACCGCTGGTATTTACCGCGGTTTACCTTTTTGATGTTTTAGAATGATTTATTCCACAAAAAGTCTCCGCGGGTTGACTAGAAGGAGCTCTAGGAGGTTTTTGTTGAAATATGTTTCTGCTCTGCGAGTCATGGTTTGACTATTATTTGTGTGGATTATGCTAGTTCTTTACTTTTGGTGCGTCAACTATTTGTACTCGTTAACCGTGCTTGTAACCTGAAAATGATGATGGCTCCCCAAGCTGGAGGCAATTCGAACTAGTTTGCTAATTGGTATGTCTGAATTTCCTCGGGGAAAAGTAGCCTGATACTATCTAGACTTAAGTGGGTTAGGCCTAGGCCGTTCCAGAGATATTGAGTGATTTCTTTGCTTGGGTACTCAACATTTATTTCATCTTTCCAATCGATGATCATGTGTGGGCATTGGTCACAGGTGGGGTCGTAGCCGATCGCTAAATCTTCTTTGATTTTGTGAGTGACCTCACCATTTTCTAGCTTCAATATGAATAGCTTGGTTTCAAGTGGATAATCTTCACTATAGTTAAATGTTGCGAAACCAATATATTTTCCATCTGGACTGTATCCAAATGGAGTCACAAAACTATCTTCATAGAATGAAATCAAATCAGTTGTTTCTTTTGTTTCGACTTTGTAATGCTGCCAAATATTGCTGTAATTTTCGCTGAATACAATCGATTGAAGATCGGGTGAAAAGAAATAATTTGTGCTGATTGGTAACTCTGCCAGTTGCTCATTCGTCAATCGTTTTCTTTGTGTGTCATCATAAAGTGGTCCGTTCCAATACTGGTCATCGTATATTATTGATTCAATGTGTTCTAAGCTGTATCTGCCATCAAATTCTGATTTAACTTTGTTTATTTCTTCGATTTGGCTCACTTCTTCTGTTGACTCTTGATCATTTTCAACAGAGCCTGCTGGGATTGGTTCACATGCACTAAATAGTAGTGTGGTTAAAAGAAGAAGAGATATTTTTTTCATTTGTAGGATCATTAAGTGTTTACTTGGGTTCAGTGTAGCAAAAGTTCGATCATTCAGCTCCCCAAATTGGGAGTAATTAGAACTTTGCTACAGGTTAATTGAAGGGCAAAAACTCCTCTAATTTGTAGTAGTGTTCGTCTACTTTGACACTGCCTGGAATTTCTTCGTAAAGATGAACCGTTATTCCGGCACCTATACTACTGAGAGAGTAAATGTAGAAAACTGGTCTAGAGGTCTCTGCGTAGTTTTGTGGATCGTAGTGAAGTTCAAAATCGTCGCCAAGAGTCTTTTGGAGCTCTTTGAGGAGCTCATCGTCTTCAATGTAAAGCACATCGGCACCACTCTGAAGTACCCACTCGGGAGTTTCCCCCTCGATTATGATCGAATAAACAGGTGTTGTGGCATATTCTTTCATTAGAGGGTAACTTCCTGTTTCTTCATGATATTTTTTTAATGCTTCTACATAATAGTTGAAATCTGCGATTCTCGTCAGGTCTGCGTCAGCTTGATAATTGTCCTCAAAGGACCCACAGCCACTTATGAGTAGTAAGGTAATAAGGAAGACGGAAAGAAGAGCTGTTTTCATTAAGGCGTTTTAAACAGGGTTATTTTAGAGGATTTGGTTTGAACTGCAAAACTAAATGGCTCCCGACTTGAGGCGCTACTTCGAACACTGATGGTTTACCCTGGAATAGTAGAGGAGCCCCTTATTCGTGCTCTTAGGCATAGCACCTGGAAGGAGGAAACTCACCTGATGCGGAAAGAGTTAGCCGATGTCTTATAAGTCTTCCCATGTTGGGAAGGAACATACTTAGGAGAGTCGTCTTTCGAGGAACTTCTTTTGATCTTCTTGAAAAACTTCCTTGCTGGCTGTTCTCCAGTTGAAGGAACTAAAAAGTTTCAAAGCGTCTTCTAAAGCGAAGCGTGCATGGTCGCTTATGATGTCTGCTTTGGTGATGTCGTGAATGAATGTAATTTTATCACTGGGAAAATCGCATGTATAAATTGACCTAAGATGTCGATCCCTACTCCAGAAAAAGAGGGTTCTGTCTTTGACTCCAATCAGCTCAATTTCTAAGTGGAGGGAGTCGCCTAAGTAGCCAGCTTGGGCAAGTCTGGAAGTGAACAGAAATATTTCATTAAGCCTGTACAGCGTTGAAAGAACGTCCAAAAACCTATAAGGCTCTGTGCCTTCTTCGACTCCGAAATGAAAGCGTTGTCTAATCGCTTCAGCATCTTCTTCCTCAATCAGCCAATCCTCTCTGGTTCCAAAGTAGTGCACAAACTGCCCACTTAGAAAATACCGCCAGTATTCATATTCGGATCCGCGTTCCGAGCTACATTTTGAATGTATGCTATCTTCGCTTGCCGCGGATGTGTCTCGATCCACATGAGGGTAATCCCATCCACGTAAGTCTACCTTGTTTTCATCAATTACTTTTTTAGCTACATCAAGTGAGCTTATCAGGTTAGATTCAAACTTATTTGGGCGAACTAGCACCTTCCAGTAGCCTTTGCTTTTAATTGTATTTAGCAACTCATTTGTATCGATCATAGGTCTTCAAGTTGTTGATTAAAATGATCCGCATCCGCCACTGTTTGAGTGGCAGCATCAAGTAGTTTCCAGGGGATCTTCGACACAAGCTGATTTTGATGTCTATCGAGTAGGAGGTCAACAAAATCCCTCCATTCTCTATGCCCCGATATTTCCCTTGATTCTACTGGAGATTTAGAACGTATGTAAACAGCACCCTCCCGCAAGGCTAAGTTCCCTAGATGTGCACCACCTGCTGGATTTATTGATACGGTTTTTGTGCACACTATTGGTAATGCGTTTGCTTCTTGAACCTGAATTACAACGAAGAGTTTCTCCGTGCCATCTGCTTCAGTAACTTGTCCTTTTTCGAGAGTGAAATCTATTGAAGGCTGTGCATGATTGTTCATGTATCTGCCGATTGTGTCATATTCATAAGAATTTACCTCTGTCTGTGATAAACCGACTGGATTGAAAGTTCCATCCTCAACGCCAATTATTATGACTCCTCCATCTCTACTGTTTGACATAGCCATCATCGCTTTCGCAATGAAGTTGTTCGTTTGTCCATTGCCCCAGGTTAGATTTGCCTTGAATTCTACATTAACTCGTTCTTGACCAAGGTAAATAAACTGCTTTAGGTCGTCATTGAATTCGGACAGGGGCATTTTAGAATAAGTAACCTTGGCATTGTAGCCAAACTGTTCCAGGCTGACAAATACATGTTGTGACGCTTAAGTAATCTAGAATTGCTGTAGTTTCCAAGGTGCCTGCAAGACTTAGACTTTATTTAAGCAGCATTTTTTGTATTTTTTTCCACTATTACAAAAACAAGCATCATTTCTCCCGATTTTTTTTAATTTCTTGTCTTGTACTGTCATAGGCTTACCTGTTTTAAGTGCAATTTTTTCTACTTTTTCCAAATTTTCGTCATGCATCCATTTTTCTTTGCTAAAAACGAGACTATCCACCATCCGTTTACTTCCTTCGTAGCTTCCAATCCCAAGCCATAGATCAGCTTTTGTTTTGTACTTTCTCGCCATTGCATGAGTTAAAATATGTTTATCTAAAGTGCCTATGCTATCTGGCATACAAATGAAACTCACGCCGCTCTTCCCCTCTTCAAAGATCATTGTCACATCATGTATCTGAGGATCGATCCTTGTTTTTATCTTCACGGAATTTATAGCTTCAATTAGTCGATCCGCGCCATCTCCTGCAAGGTCGTATAAGTAAAAGAGGGCATCGGTAAAGCCAGCAATTTGTGAGTTTTTAACCTCTGCTATAAGTTTCTCAAAATCCTTGTTATACCAAGAATGGTGTAATCGTTCTGTTGCTTCGGTTATGGGTTGGTGTCCTTTTAAGGCAGGGAAGTTGGCATCTATGAGTTGAGCCAAACTTTCATCTGCAAATATCATATCTGCATCGGGGTCTCTGAATAGTTTTCTTTTAAGATGCCATCCCAATAGAGCAATTTCAGAAGTACCTCTGAAGTATTCTGAAAGATCTATCCTTTGTCTAAGATAGTAGAGAAACTCAAATGGATCTTGCAGGTAGAAGCATAATATATCTAGATCAAAAATACTTATGGCAACTGGATAAGGCAGTTCATCACTCTTCTGTAAATATACGTCTACTTGATGAGTGATGGCGGGATAGGTATCCGATGTTAAGCAAATAATATAAGCATCTTCGATCGGTTCTTTTAGACTTAATTCATTACCATCTTCATCTATAAGTTTATTTGTCCCTGAGAGTAGTGTTTCTCTGCAAACTACACCTTGATCATATGCATCTTGAATGGCCTTTTGAAAATCTTTTTTTAATGTTTCTTTATCGCCCTTTTTTGAAAGCTCCGTCAGTCTCTTTGCTTTAGATTGTATGATTATTGATTTGTTCCCTGTAAGAACCAGGATATCAATATCTGAAATTGTTTCTTTCTTACTCTTTTTGACTTTTACATTTCTATAAATATTTTCTACTCCAAAAATCTTTTCTAACCGTTCTATAGCTATTTCCTCATTGGTTGAACCCCTGTGTTCAAAGGACTTGTCCTTGTAAACCTTGTCTTCTGCCATCCAGTAAAAGGGGCTTTCGTATATTGATTGAGCTAAACTAAAACTTATTGGCAAGAAAAACTTGTCATCATCTAGCCTAATTATGGGATGTGACTCCATCACATTGTACTGTCCGATACTTAAAAATCCTTTGTTTTCAATCCCTGGTTTAATAGAAAAATTTTCTAGAAAGGCGGTCACCGTTTTCTCGTCAAAGTCTTTTAACAAGTCAGTTCGATTGAAAGTGAAAATATTTAGAATGAAATGACAATACTCCTCAAAGGAAGCTGGTTTTTTAAGCCCTAACTTTTTTTGTTCTGAAAGTTTTTTCAATTTTTGAGATATGAGAGCCATCTTTTTCATTTCAATGCCGCGATTTTTTTTAAGCCATAGTTCATCGTATTTATACTTTTTCGGTGCGAATTCCCAATACTCAAAATCGTATGCACCTGAATTTCCATAGAAAATTGCTTCAGTCATTATCTCTCCAGATCCAAATTTTTCTTTCATCAGATCCTTTTTCTCTTTATCGGTCATCTGCCTAGTTTTTTCAATATCCTCTTTTAGAATCTCTGGGATATAGCTATTGAGTTCAGTGTGAAGATCACGGAAGGCCTCATATATTCTTTGTGCCTGTTTAGCTGTTTCTTCTTTGGTTATAAGATTTACTTTTATAGGATGTTTGATAAATAATCCAAGGAGGAAGTTAAGCTCCTGAAAACTTAGCCGTTCCCTCCAGTCGATGTCTGCCGCTTCATTGGGATCAAAGAAAAGGTCGTTCTTTAACAAAATCGCTAGGGTATGAATAAACCCTGGCTCTTTAGTGATAGCCTCAAGTTTACCGATCAACTCTGTTTTCTTGTCCACGCCCATTTATCGTTGATAACTTGCCCTAGTAAACCACGCATTACACTAAAAGTAGAGGAGATGAATGTTGATGCTGGAAGGCGTATTTTACTTATGAATTCCTATGCCTACTTGCTCTTTTGTCTCTATACCCAGCTTTTTATAAAGCTGTTCTGTACCTTTCCACCATACGATAGCTAGAAAACATACCAAAGCGGACAATAATCCTTCTTTGACCTCCAAACGTATAAATGATCCAATGCTCCCAGCAAGAGGTAGCCACCAAAATAACAAGCAAAATAGCCCAACTACTCCTATCAGTTTGATAAGCATTTCGTAGCACCATCCCTCAAATTTAGTTTGTTTCTCCATAACGGTGAATTGCCCTTAGTAAACACCAACGATCGTTGGTTCTCAATAGAAGGTGTTCCAAGGAAGATGATCTTGTGGCAAAAGACATCGTAATTCAATTCGGGAAGCATATAAGAGAACTGCGTCTTGAAAGGGAGTTTACTCAAGAAGAGTTGGCTAGTCGTTCAAAGATCAGTTTGAAATATATTCAAAAGATTGAAGGTAGAAACCCACCAAATCTTGGGCTCGTGGCACTACAAAAATTAGCAAATGGATTTGATGTGCCACTTTGGAGACTACTTAAATTCTAAAGGGCTAATACCTCTTGCTGGGCGCCTTTTTTATAGTTTCGTATCGTTAAAGTAACGGACACGAAAACAACATTTATTTGACATGTGTCGGATATTTTTATATAGGGTTAATGTTCTTTAGGTGGGAACCTCCATGGGATATGGACTGGACCACCGTATGAACTGGTCACGGACCAGCGCGGTTGTACGCAAAGCGATTCGCTTGATAGGCTTATACCTCGGTATGAGCTGAATGTTGCATATCTATGTACTGCTAAAGAAGACGAGTAAGGGCCAGCATCCCCTGGTTCCTGAAAGAAATCCCGAAGTACATAGGTCTGCCCAACTTACGCAGTACAGCTAGCGACTGAACCCACTAACTAAACCTTATAAGTTTATGTTAGTGATTTTATGTCGCGGAATATAAGTAAAATACAAAAAAGAGGCTTTGAGCCTTATCGAGATAAGAAGGATTATTTGGCTGATCTATCTAAAGTCTTTCGCAAAGACTATGGTGTGGAGTTTTCTGAAAAAGAATTGGCTGAAATTGGAGGTAACCTAGATGCTTTTCTAGGTGTTTTCTGCTGATTTTTCAGCTAAAATATAGTCATAAACCTTATGCCTCTCCGTACTGCCGTTTACATCCGAAGATCATCGGAAGACCACGATGAAAAACAGATCCATTCCATTGAAAGACAGGAAGGAGATTTAAGTAGGTATTTTGAAAAAGAAACTAAATTAGAGTCAGATTTGTATAAACTGGAGTCCGATCCTGCAAAGAATTTTTATCGAGAAGATGCCTCGGCAAAAAAACCAGGTAGGAAACAGTTCAATCAAATGTTAGAAGAACTTCGAAGGAATAAATATGATGTCCTTTTGTGCACTGATCTCACGCGTCTTTCCAGAAATGCCATTGATAACGGAGCTTTAGTTCAGCTTTTGGAAGATGGCCATCTCAAAGAGATTCGTACTCTAGATAAGGTCTTTACGACCATTCCCACGGATAAATTCACTTTATCTCTGTTTTTAGCGGTCTCCAAGTATGAGAACGATCAAAGAGCGCTCAATACAATTTCAGGCCTCCAGAAGCAAAAGTGGGATGGAAAGACGACCCATCGTGCACCTATGGGGTATGTCAATAAAGGGGAGAGAAAAGGTGATCATTGGGTAGAAAAGGATGGTGATAATTTTGATAAGGCTCGTCAAATTTGGGACCTTTTCTTTATGGGGAACTATACCATTGATGCCTTAAGAGATCATGCTCGTGATATAGGCCTTACTTACATTGCTCATGGCCGTAGGGACTTCCCAAAAAGCCAGACGATTCGCTATATGCTTTCCAATCCTTACTATATGGCGAAAGTTCTTTGGAGTGATAAACGGTCAGGTGTGGAGGAATGGAGGGAAGGGCAGCACCCTATGATGGTTACTCAAGAAGAGTTTGATAAAGCTCAAATGATTCTGGAGAAAAATGGTTATAAGCATGCCAAACTTAATAAGGCCGTGGATATTGTCGAAATTATCAAAACCTTGGCGGTGAGTGGCATTTATACTCGCAAAAACGCCAAAGGGGAGATTGCTCGTGCTCCTATGATTTATGAAGAAAAGTTCCGCTATAAATGCACCCATTGTGGGCATCGCTACTTCTCTGTTGCTAAAAATCCATGTCCCGAGTGTTCCACCATTGTAAGCAATGCAACTCCTGTAGAGCATATGCAGAGGTTTTCCCACCTCTTGGACGCCAATACCAAGAAGGACTCGATTAAATTTGATCTTGTCCTTGATGCGCTCAAGGATGCATTAAGCACCCTTTATATTTCCCCTGCGTTGTATGATGTCTTGAGGAAGCGCCTCTATACTTTGTGGGTTGATAAGAACAAAAACCAGGCCAAATCAAGAAAGGAGATCAAAGCCAAGATTGAAAAATTAGAGGATGAGAGGGATAAGCTATACAGGAAGCAGAACCGACCTGAAGGTCCTCCACCTGGTATTCAGTTTGCTATTGATAATGTTCTTAAAGAGGTCGATGAAAAGAAAAGTAGTCTTGATAAGCTGGCTGACGAAATGGAAGAGGATTTCGAAAAAGCATGGCAACGGCTGCAAGTCATCAATGACGCCAAGGAGATTTTAAGTCCTCAAATGGACTTCGAACCAAAAAAAGGACTGCTTTTATCCCTTACTTCGAACCTCGTTATTTACAAAGATAAAATTGAGGTCGAATGGCAAAAACCCTTTGATGAACTGGCTAAAATGGGGATTGCTAAAAAGCAGGGAAGTGCTGGGCCTACTAAATGTTTGGGTACAAGTCTAAATGGCTCCCCCGGTTGGATTCGAACCAACGACCCAGCGATTAACAGTCGCTTGCTCTACCACTGAGCTACAGGGGAATGGAAGTGTTGTGGCGGCTTGCGCCACACGATAAAAGGCAAGGGGGAGTATAGCGAAGGGAGCTTTTTCCTGCAAATGAATTTTACCTTGGCTTAGCCAATCTTTAGCTTCCAGATTTCTCGAGCGACGGTTTGGTCTTTGCGTTCGTAGAAGAGGCTGGGGCGTTCGCGGGCTTGCAGGGGAATGATGGTGCCGTGGCTGGCCAAAATTTCGGGCAAGTGGGGGAGGAAGTGGCGGTCATTTTTCTCCTTATGAAAGGGCGCCGTGAGCACCAAGGTCACTGGCCTTTTCACTACCGTTTTCAGATGGCCCAAAAAGTTTTCGAAAAGTTCTTCCACGTCGGTTTGGATTTTCGCTAGCTCTTGGGGAGAGGGGAGTTTGGTGAGGCGGGGGCCGAGCCAGGTTTCGCTCACGATGGTGAAGGAGCCGCTGGGTAGGTCTTTGGGGCTGAGTGCGCCGGCGTCCGCTTGGATCACGGTGTACTCAAATTGCTCGCCCTTTTTACTCTTTTGACTGAGCCAGGCCAAGTTCGTTTTTGTGCCTTCCACCATGTCTTTTTCTAGATCGCTGCCCCAAGCCGCGTAGTCCATGAGCAGAGCTTCCTGCAGCACGGTTCCGCTTCCACAAAAGGGGTCCATAATAGTGCTGCCGGGTTCGGGTTCCGCAAGGTTGATGAGAATTTGAGCAAGCTTTGGCGGGAACATCCCATTTTTTGCGTCTTTGGCGGGGCGGTCGTAATCGCGCTTGGAATACCATTCAAAATCCTGGATCGCCAAGGTTTTCACCAGATACCAGCGGCCTTTTTCGTCTTCGTTTTCCATGCTTTTAAAGAGATGCAATTCCACTGCGCCTTGTTCCAAAAGGTGTTCGTGCCAGGCCTGCACGGAGGAGAGATTTTGAAAATCCTTGTTCACAAAGCGCACATTGCCCAGCGCTTTTACGGCTTTTTTGGCGCCGATGAGAATTTTTTTAAGAGTCGCTTCGTTTTTGGGATGCATGCTGAGGCCATAACGCATTTTCCCCTTGTAGCCTTTGAACTTTTCTTCGAGGGCGTTTTTCACCCATTCCTCAAAATTCAGGGGCATGTGGGCCGGGCCACTTTGCAGGACTTCACCGATCCGCACGATGCTGCCCATTCGGTTCAATTGGGCGCGCGCATCCGGGATATTGCCTTCCACCACAAATCCATCCTCCACTTCGGCAATAATTTTGCCCTCGCCTAAATTTTTGGCCACCGCCTCAATTTCAGCTTTAGCGAGTCCTTTTCCGTGACCGGTTTGAAAGAGATAGGTTTTTGAAGGAGTTTTCATAACTTGTGATGGGTAGAGTACCACAATCTGGCTTCTGTGGAAGCACTTCGTATTGATCCTTGAGCCATTGGCGAGTTAAATTGTTCTCACCCTAAACCCCTTTTTATGGCTTTCTCCCTCAATCGAGCGCAAATTATTGGTAATGTAACGCGTGATCCTGAAGTGCGTCAGACTAGTGGGGGACAGAGTGTTGCTTCCTTCGCCGTTGCCACCAATTCCACTTGGGTGGACAAAATGGGGCAAAAGCAGGAGAAGGCGGAATTCCACAATGTGGTGGCTTGGGGAAAGTTGGCGGAAATTTGTCAGGCCTATGTAAAAAAAGGCCGCAAACTTTATGTGGAAGGTCGCATGCAGACGCGGGATTGGGATGGGGAAGATGGCGTGAAACGATACCGCAGCGAAATTGTGGCAGAGAATTTGATTTTGTTGGATCGATCGGGTGCGCCGGAATCCGGAGTGACCTATGATCGAGAGAGCAATTCTTCTGCAGTGAAGGGTCAACAAGATGACTCCGCCGTGGTCGCCTCCGCTCCTGTGGAAGAAGAGGTTTCCTTGGATGATTTGCCGTTTTAAATCAAAAGCGCGGATCAAGGGACACATGCGGCGCTAAAGGCCAAACAGAGGTGTGAACCGCGCTCTTGCATAATTGGATTAAGGACTTCTGCTGCTCCGTTGAGTGGTTTTTAGGCCATTCAGGGAGAGGAGTCTTTAAGACCAATTCCTCGTAAGCTCCGTACTTTTATTTTTGTTTTTGAATTCTTTTGAGCTCTGGCGTGAGCTAAACAGTTCCGAAGAATTGTTTTGTCCCAAAGAATTTATTTTTGAGTTGGAGCAGAGAGGGAGGACCGTTGATCTTGGCATAGTCTAGGGCCGATCAGCAGTCTTCTCTACCTGCACAGTTCCCTTTTTTTAAAGAACAAATCCTGTAGAATGAATCAGAAAAATCTTAATAGTATACTCCTTTGAACGATTTGAGTCAACTCGCTGGCAAGCTCTTTCTCATTCTTGGCCCCTCTGGCTCGGGCAAAGGGACCGTGCTCAAGGCTTTGCGTGAAAATCATCCGGAATTTGTGTTTCCTGTTTCCTGTACCACTCGTGCACCGAGGCCGGGCGAGCAGGATGGAGAGGTGTATTACTTCATAAAGAAGGAGGAGTTTCAGCACCGCATGGAAAATGACGAATTTTTGGAGTGGGCGGTGGTGCATGGCGAAAATTATTATGGCACTTTGAAGGAAGAAATTTTGAAGCCGCTACGAGAAGGAAAAACCGTGATTCGTGAAGTGGATGTGCAGGGACTCCGCTCGATTCGTGAATTGATTCCCAAGGAAAATCTGCGATCCATTTTCTTGACGGTGGATGGGTGGGAAACGCTGCGCCACCGCATTCTGAAGCGCAGCACTTTGCCCGAAGACGAACTGGAGCGCCGCCGATTCAGTTTTATGAACGAAATGAAATGGGCCGAGGAATGCGACACCGTGATTGTGAGCGTAGAAGGGGAGATCGAAAAACTCATCGCCGACACCGAAGCCGCTATCGCTTGATCTTAAGGGGGCTTTTTTGTATGCTTCCGATGCTTTTTAAGCCTATTGGGGATTAGCCAAGTGGTAAGGCAGCGGGTTCTGGTCCCGCCACCGGGGGTTCGAATCCCTCATCCCCAGCCAATACGTGCGTGATTTAGGCCTATGACCCGAGTAGCTATGGCGATAGATACTCGAATTTTCGTTAATAGACTGAAAAATCACCCCTGTTTTAGGGTGATCTTTCCCCATGAGTCCAGCAAAGGGTTCAATTCCCGTTCCCCTGAGGCGCAGTGGCATTAGGAGAAATCTGCACTTGTAGTGGGGTGATTGATTCATTTTCTGCATTTTTGAACCAAACTTTCCCTTCTTTCAAAAAGAGTTGCCCCGCCAAAGTTGCCAGAAAATCCCTTTTCTCTACTGGAGTTCCGCTTTTCAGGATGTAGTGGATGTATTCATGTTCCGTGATTTTTTTCGCCCCTTCGCCCATCGTAATTTCATGCAGTTCATTCATTTTTTGGACTTCCCGAGTTATTTTCTTATGTATCCGTAACTCCTTGCTTTTGAACTGATCTACCAGCTTGGCGATGCTCTCAATAAGCTCCTCTTCACGGATGTATTTTTCATCGCACCGCTTGGTGCCTCCGTATTTTGTGCATTTGTAGTAGGTGTAGCTTTTTCCATGCCTGTTGATATGAGTTTCGCCACAAACCCCAGACTTACAGGCTCCGCACTTGAACAATTTACTGAAATAGAAGCTTTTGCTGCCCCACTTCTTTCTTTCAAAGGTTTTAATGGCTTTCTGTGCGGCTTCCCACTGTTCTTTTGTAATGATCGGCTCATGAGTTCCTTCGTACCAGTTACCGCTTCCTTCTGGGTATTCGAACTCACCGTAGTAAAATTGATCTTTGAAGATTCTATAGGTCATGCTGAGTGTTACTTTTTTACCCTTCCTTGTTCTGAACCCTTCGTCCGTAAGGAAGTCGTTTATTTGTCTTCCGCTAAAACCGTTGATGGTCAGGTAGTCAAACATCTTTTTAATGAACGGGGCACGTTCAGGATCTATGATTATTTTGCTTTCCGCTGAAAGTTTTTCTGGATCTCGATACAATTTATATCCTAAAGGTTGGATTCCAGGTCTTTTCCCTCGTTCGCATTTTGCTCGAAGCCCACGCTTCACGTTTTTCCCTCGATTGTCGTTCTCTAGCTTTGCCTGGCTACACAAGATCATGAGTAGAAACTTCTCGTTGGGTGAATTTATGAAGGTTTGTCCGTGAGTTCTAATGCTGACGAGCTTGCCTTCGTCCATAAGGTCTACAATATCGCCTAAATCGCCAGCATTACGGCTTAGGCGGTCTGGAGCCCATGTTAAAATGGCATTGAATTTGCCTTCGTCCAGCTCCTTTAGCATTTCGTTAAACTTTGTTCTTACGCCCTTTGCCTTGGCACTTTTGCTCTCCTGTTTTACCTCAACAATCGTGAGGTTTTCCTGCTCTGCGATCTGCATCATTTCATGAATCTGTGAGTCTATGCTCATCGCCTGTTTTTCGTCCGATTCCGAGGACTTTCTGGCGTAAAGGCAGTATTTCAGGGGTTCATCTAAATCTGTCATGGTAGGTGGGTTAAAGCCTACCCACATAGATGACACAATGGATCGTGATAGCTAGAGCGAATACTCCTATTCCTCAAGCTGAATGATCATAGGCAAATTTGACCTTACTGCTTTCCCTGTAATGATGGCGTGATACCGTTTCAAGTTTGGAAGTGTCTTAACCAAGTTTTGTCCGATATAGTTTCCTAAAAATGTAAAACTCGTTTCATCAAAAGCTTGAAAACAAATGACGGTGTTACACTGAGTCAAAACCGTTTTGGAAACGTTTGCTGTTCGTTGTGCAATGACAAGCAATCCAACACCATACTTTCTTCCCTGTAATGCAATCTGACTCATCTTACTTACAAGTGCTTTACTGCTACCATAATCGCCTAAATCTCCTAGGAAGTTTGTCTCTGGTATTATCGTGTGAGCTTCTTCGAGCACAATACATATTTTCTGTCCGCGATGCTGTTTTGCATAAGAGAAGACTGCCTCTAAAAACAACTGAGTGAATTCCAAAACGAACATCGTATTAGACAGTTCAGGGAGCTCAAAAAGTGCAATTTTATCTTTTGACTCGATAAACGTTTTCACATAGCCCCCAAGTTTTTCATTGATCTTCTTTTTGTACTCTAAAAGTTTGGTTTTGTCCGCATTTCTCGAGCTAGCCTCAGTCTCTTTTTGTGCGATATCTGCTTCAAGTTGACTCAGATCTGACGTGCCGATTAATGCCACTGGATTCAAACTAGACATGCTTGTTTTCCACTCACCAGTAAAATCAACACAAATAACTTTAGTATCTTGAGACAACTCTCGAATGATTTTACGCGCTAAGTGAGACTTACCAGATCCTGTTACCCCTAACAATGCCGTATGATGACTTACAGCTTCGTTAAGATCCAATACCGACGGTAACGTTGTTCCTGGTATTATGCCGATCTTATAATCTGGGTATTGAAGTGCCGCCACATCAATATTTGAAGTATCAGCTTTGAAGACAGGTGTATTGATCGGTGGCACCCATCCAAATTTTTGAAAAGACAGGTCAGATGACTGCCATTCACCTAATTGAATAGCTTCGCCTCTGATATATCCCATTTCATTTCTACCCTCGAGATGTTCTCTTTGTGTTAGTCCACCAAAAACCTGATAAAACAATCTTTTATCTCCAATTTTTAACTCAAGCAGGTCACCTTCCTGTAGGTCATCCTCCTTTTTCGAATACTCGAACTGTATCCGACCAATCTCTGACCCCTCTATAATGACACCGACAAAGTTCCGTATATTCAGCTGTTCACTTAAGGCTTGTTTCTCTTCGGCGTTAGTAATTTTATAAACGATATTATTATCAGATTTCTTTCTTTTCTCCTCGATCTCTCCTAACTGCAGTACTTTCGCCCATTTCTCTTGATTCAATAGGTAGGTATCAAAAACTATTCCAGACATAACATACTCATTTGAAGCTTGCATTGAGTATTTACATTTGACCAGGTCGAACTTTTTTATGGATTTGCGATCCTCGTGCAATCTTACCAAAAACATTTTTTTTGACTGAACACCAAAAATAACTCCGATTTCGTCTGCATCCTTAACCTTTCTTCTGATAGAAAAAGTATTGGTCAGCTCATTGGGGTCTATAGCCATAATGATCCCCCATAAAACAAGTAAGAACATGAACTGCCCCGCAAAAATTTTACTAAGCCCATCTGCATCTATATTTACATATAGGAAAAGAAAAAATACTGCAGAGTAGATTACTTTCCCCTTTCCGATTATAACCGCCAGATTTTTTAAGAAATCTGCTGTTTTATTTCTTATATGGTCAGGACTTTTATTCTCATCTTGAAGCCCAATTGAAATGAGAGATATAGAGAGTGCTAGTAAAAGTATCACAACTGCTATCCACCATAAGGGCTTATTGATAAAGTTGCTCTCTACAGAGAGAAAAACCAATAAAAGTGGTATCACATTTGTGATTACATTTCTTGGTGAAGAATAATATGGCTCAATAAATAAAACTGAAAAGAGAACCATAAAAATTCCCGAATAAAACCAAAGATCTTCAGTCTGAGTGCTTGGTAAAAAACTTTTTGAAAAATAATAATTTGATACGATGAAAACTCCGATGAATATAAAAAATAGGAAGAACCTGTTTTTCAGCAATTTTCTGATCAACTCCATACAAGACACTGTTAAAAACTACCTGTTTTATTCATTTTTTCCATGAGTTGGATCGTCTCATGAATTGCGGACGCCATCCTTTGATAGTGTTCAATGTCTTCTCTTGATAGCGATCTTCCACGGCGATCTTTTAGCCATTTTTGGAGTGGCTGATAGCCTCCGATAGAGAATCCCCAAGCTTCTTTAGATATATTTCCAAAGAACTGCTTATCGTTCATGAAAATATTTTTATCTTTAAATTTTGGATATCCGTCTTCAACAATGTCGTTACCTGTGATCTGAAAAGTTGTACTTAACTGATCCAATAATTTAGATTTGAGAAGATGCAACTCACGAAGTTCACTCCCAATTTTTGCAAACATGTGAAAATCCGCTTTATTTTTAGGATAAGGTATTTTTGGAAAATCAATTTTTAAAAAATCTAGATATCTCTTCCTGTATGGAGGGGCATGTAGTACGCCATAGACGTAATCCAAAATTTCTAATGGAGCAACCTGTCCAGCGATTCCAACAATTTTATTGAAAATATTTTGATTAATATTAGTCACGCGTTCACTCCCTTGAGAGTACAGATAGAGTGGGAATGTTTGACCACCACCTCTTCTGAATATATTCAAATCTGTTGGAGAGTCGGAAATAAATGCTACATCCCATTCCTCAATATTTGCAGTTTTTCCTTGTCGTCCAAAAACTAGGGCGACATTGTCTTTGTCTATGAGATGAGACATGGTTTCGTACCTGGGATATGCAATAAACCCTTTCGATGATTTCGTTAGCAACGTATAGCGTGTATCAAATGGGCGGTAACAAAATTTTGAAATACTGCCTTCATCTGATTTCACACTTTCTACTGCGACATCGATTCTCCAATCTCGTGTCTCATAAAGAGAATATTTTACGATAAGATCCTTTTTCTCCATATATCTAAAATCAGCAGCGACCTTTTCCAAGCCCTCTTTGTCAAAGTGCACCGTTAAGTCGTCACGAAAAGTTGCTATCCCGACACTATTGATTGGAAACAGCTCTGTGACAGAGAAGCCCTCATCATATTTCTCCTTAACTTCATCATTAAAAGGGATGAAATACAGATTTGGTGCCTTGGGATTTATTCGTACCCATTTCATTTCTGCCCAGCTATTTCCATCTAAAAGTTCATATTTTAAATCCTGCCGTCCAAAAAAATCCGCATGATATACTTCTGCTTTTTTATTCACTGATTTCTGATTTTTGACTGCAAACAATATTGCCGTCCCAGTTCTTATTCCAAAAACATTTCCGTCTTTTCCTCCGTCAGGAGCTCTCTCTTTTTTGTTTAAGTTGCCATGTAAATCTAAGATGTAGATCTCATCGAAGGTTTCCATCAAATGCCAACGCATGCCTCGAAAAGTTGGGTTATCAAGATAACCATGCGGTGTAATAAAACTCACGATTCCTTCACCAGTTTTTTGGATTTGATTCTCGGCAAAATGAATGAACTTCACATAATCGTCGTTGATCCATTTTGAGTTTTTCTCTTGCAGTTTCACAAGACCTCCAGGTTCAACCTTGTAAACATCGTGACCTGAATAGTTTTTGTTAAAACTTTCACCAGAGTACGGAGGATTCCCCAAAACCACCATGATTGGCATCTCAGATTTTATCTTTGAAGCTTCGTGCGATTCTTCTGTAAGCCACTGACTCATGAAAAGATTTGGGACTTCGTGAACAGATTCTTCTAAGCTATTGGTGAGCCAGACTGACAGTCTTTCGTCTCCACTGTAGCCCAACTCTTTCAGGGTCACGCCTAATTTCAGATGGGCCATTGTGTAACTAGCCATCATCAACTCAAAGCCATGAATTCGTGGGAGCAGATGATCTTTCACATAGGACGGCCACAAACCTTCTTGGCCTTTGAAAGATTTGAAAATCACATTGATGACCTCATTTAAAAAGGTTCCTGTGCCAACGGCAGGGTCAAGAACTTGCACTCTATGAATCTGGTTTTTCTTTCTTTTAATCCCATCTTTTCTTCGAGCATCTTCGCCTTGAAGCTTCTCTTGATGGTCAATCATACTTGTATCTGCTAAACCCTTTGGCAAATTGAATTTAGATTTCAAGATTTCATCAACGGATCTCACGATGAACGAAACAACAGGCTCTGGGGTGTAATAGACTCCTCGATTTTTACGCAGCCCTTTGTCGTATTCAGCCAGAAATGTTTCGTAAAAGTGAAGGACGGGGTCTTTTTGCTTCGTAGCGAATTCCTTATGCATCAGTTCATACACATTTGCGCTCAGATATGCTTCGACTAGACTATCTACTAACCATGCTATTTTTGGGTCATAATCCGTACCTGCTACGTGTCCGAAGAATTTTTTCAACAAAGGGTTTGAGGCTGGCAATAGGTCTTGAGCTTCATGCCTTGAAAAGGTTTTGATTGTCGAATCGTAGTATCGAGCTACGAATAAGCCATAAACCAGAGTCTGTGCGTACATGTCTGCAAACTCTTGTTCGGAAAGCTCTCTAATAAGTACTTCTTTAAAAGTTTTGTACTGTGCGTAAATGTCCGAATCAGGATTTTCAGTCAGAGAAGCCAGCGCATTATCTCTCAAAATTCGTGCCTTACTTGCCATGATTTCTGCCAGTTTCCTTGCGGATCTAATCGTGCGATGAAACGGAGTGATGTAGTCCTGAATAATGTTCGCAAAACGCTCAAATTCTGACTGTCTGGCTATGATTTGATCACCGTTTTTATCTGCAATGGAAATCGCAACCACTTCACCCTCCTCACTTAAAATTTGGAAATCAAAATAATTCGTAAGCAAAATCCTTCCGAATGCTGCAACGTATCGGTTTGCCTGTTTCTGAACTTCTGAATTGGCGATATCAACCGTTACATCCTTACACTCAGCATAGGCTACTGGAGTTGCTCCGCTCTTGAATAAAAAATCGGGAGCGTTACCTCCCGTGTAGGCTGGCTCATTGATCACTTGAATTTCTGGCTTCAGTCCTTGAATCAACCTTTGAAAGGCTGGCCTATAAGCATGCTCACGCGCATCTCCAGACTGGAGTATTTTCTGTATCTCAACAAGATACTCGTGGATTATTTTATTTGAGTCAGCCATGTTGGTTTAGTTTGCTCCTGTACTTTAGATCAAATCATCTGGAATTTAAAGCGCATCAAGTCTTGCTACACAACAATGACCTTTTTTGCTAAGCTCAACTCAATGAAAATCACCGCTTCCCACCTCTACAACTACAACGCTTGCCCACATCGGGTATGGCGAGATGCCCACGATAATCCAAATCTGAGGGATGATCCGAATGAATTTGTTCAGCTTCTTTGGGAGAAAGGGACTCAATACGAACAGCAAGTTTTAGATGGGATGAAAGGTGAGCGTACGGTTTTGGATCTGTCCGTTGTCCCAAAAGATGACCGAGCAAAGGCAACATTGGATGCGATGGCTAAGAAAGAGCCCCTTATCTATCACGGTCGTTTGGAAGTCGATGAGCTTTTAGGAGAACCTGACCTTTTGGAGTTGCAACCGAACAATGAGTACGTTGCCATTGATATCAAATCGGGAATGGGAGTTGAGGGTGGAGATGATTTTGAAGAAGGAAAACTGAAAAAACACTATGCCCTTCAGTTGGCACTCTACACGGATGCATTGAGGAGGCTTGGGGTTGCCACTCACTACCTTGGAAAAATTTATGATAGTACTGGTCAATTGGTTGAATATCGTCTCGATCAAGCTCGAGGAGTGAAAGCAAAAGAAACGTGGTGGGAATTTTACGAAGAAGCCCTCATGCATGCTGGCAATATTCTAAAAGGTTCAATTCACACAAAGGCCGCTCTCGGGAGCGTTTGTAAGATGTGCGTCTGGTACACCGACTGTAAAAAGACGTGTATACAGGATGATTATCTTTCGCTTATTCCAGAACTGGGTCGTGCCAAACAAGATGCTTTAGAGGCCATTGCCACTACGGTTCGTGAACTTGCAGATTTAGACCCTGCAGACTTCATTGATGCAAATGGGAAAGTAGATTTACCTGGCATTGGAAAGCCTACTTTGGAGAAATTCCACAGAAGGGCTCAGCTCTTGGCTGATGGAGTGAAGGAAGTTCAAATCCTTGTACCTTTTACCCTGCCAGAGCGTCCAATTGAGCTTTACTTCGATATTGAGACGGATCCCACTCAAGACCTTGTTTATTTGCATGGAGTGGTTGAAAGACGTATGGATGCGCCCGATAAAACAAAGTTCCACGCTTTCCTTGCAAAAGGAGTGAGTAAAGCTGATGAACGTTTGGCCTGGGAAGAATTCTGGGCATACATCCGTTCTTTGCCAGACGCTTATGCCGTTTACTATTACAGCAAGTATGAGCGCACACAGTTCCGAGCTTTAAGAGCAAAATACCCGAGTGTTATTACAGAGGAAGAATTGGAGCACTTTTTTGACAACGAGGCTTCAATTGACCTGTATGAATATGTGAAGAAATTTACCGAGTGGCCTACATACAATTACTCCGTCAAAACACTCGCTCAATTTTTAGGATTCAAATGGCGAGATGCCAATCCATCTGGGGCTGCCTCCATCCAATGGTTCAACGAATGGTACAAAGATCAAACTCAAGACAAGATGCAACGCATCCTCGACTATAACGAAGATGATTGCATCGCCATGTTGGTATTGAAGGATGAGCTTTTTAAGCGCATCTAAGCTCGGGCGAAGTTCTCCAATGCTTTGATGATCTTATCGCAGTTGGAAACGACTTCGTCTGTTTTTAGGTAGAGGTCTGAGAAGCTCTGAGGATTGATCCGTACCACTGAAGTCACATTTGCCTCCTTTAGCGCTTCGTACAGTTTTTGTTTTTGAGTATTGTCGCTGAGGTAGTTGAAATAGAAGACCGCCTTGCCATCGGAGCCGAGTGTGAAGAATGCTCTTGGAGAAATCGAGGAGAATCTGGGTTTGATGGAGCCAACTTTTACACCCGTTCCAAGTTCCATTTCATCCGCATTCCTTTTCAAGAATTCATAAATTTTCAAAAAGCAGTCGTACTCATTTTTGTTCAACCTTTGTTTAGCATCCATCATGAGTTCTTCCATGCTCCAGCCTCTTTTAGCCCCGCTCGATGTTTTTACGGTTATGTCTTTTTTTACTTCGGCACCGAAGAGTCTCGGGATAATGATTTCGAAGGCATCGTGCTTGTAATACTCCAGCTCTACCGCATACACATCAAATTGACTGTTCTGGTTTAAGAAAACGATCAAGTCTTTGAGTCTCTGGTGGAGTTTATCCATGAGCACTACGAATTTGAAATTTCCTTCATTGAGGTTGTTTTTCACATTGTCCCAGAAATTTGCCACCTCCTCTTGCTCGAAACCGAAGAATTCTTTCAATTTATCTTCCACTGGCATGTTGAAAAATTGCTTGCTTGCGTGATCTATTTCAGAAATGAATTGAGCAAGATTGCTCCCGTTCTTCCAAAGGGAAGCACCGTAATCCAGGACTTGGGCTACGACCGTGCGTTTATCGGCGTTTTTATAAAGTTTCGTTTCCACTAGGTAGAGGTTACCTTCTGCATCCACGCCTAGAGCGTCGATAGGTCCACTGTTTGTTGGGTACTCACGAATGAGGATTAGGAGTTGAATATCTTCTTTGATGTCGTATAGCGGAATGGAGCTTGGATTCTCATAAATATAGCGTTGCAGGTGATCCTCCCGATCGAAGTTGGACTGCTGTATTTTTTGTGCGTTCTTCCCTGATTGAGATACGATGATAGTCATATTTTTTGATTTAAAAACAAAAGGGACAACCTGACTTGGCAGTCCCACATTCTTGGCTCACACAGAGTCAATTCAGCGGGCAAGTAGGTTGCCCCAGCTTGCACTGAATTGACATATAAATATGTGTGAGAATGGATTGTGGGACTGCGTGCGTATCCTACAACACTCGACCTCAGTTGGGAATGGCTTTGCATCCGTATCAGGTTAAATCCCAACACATAGATGCCAGAACCACGGCGAATAGCTAGTGCCTAAAGCGAATTAAGTTCCCACCTTCACTCGTTCTGGTGAATGCACCATAGAACTGGTGGGTAACGTTGATGAGCATGGAAATGGCGTCTGGCAAATCGTCATGCTTCAATCCCTCGTGGAAGTTGAGTAGCTGACGGAGCGGATGATTGTACTTTTGTGGGAAAAACACGTGCCCTTGTTCCATCGGGAAGGTGGCAGCCTGCAAACGACCCACTTTATCCGTCGATAGGTTCTTCTCCCTGTATACGGAGACATCTCCGTACTCAAACAACGCCGTTTCGATATTGCTTGCAAGCAAGTCCTGCGCCCCGTTGGATTCTACGATGATTTTGATCGTTAAAGTACGTTTTTGACCGTATTTATCGATGAACCATTTTAATTTTTGGATTAGATCGGGTACAGAAATTCTTCTTTCTAAATATTTTGGTAAGAAATGTATTTCGTATCGCCCCTTAACGATATAAACGTAGGCGGCTACTACGGCCGTGAAGTCAGCGCTTTCTTTCAAGGAAAAGGCAGGATCTATGGAAATCACCATTTCCTCCAAGTGATAGTCAGCTCTACTCGGCAACTCATCTTCTCTTTTTATCCATTTTGGTTGGACGATCATGTCGTACCCAGAACTTGGTATCAGCAGGTACTCTCTGTTGAACATGAGCGTTCCACCAACTTTTAATCGGACTTGTTCCATTTTGTTGTCTGGAAATTTTTCAGGCCAACGGGATTTTCCATTTTTATCCAGCAGTGGAATTTTGAGGAAGAGACCTTCGTTCCCCTTATCCACCAAGTTGTGCTTTAGCCTCAGAAGATAGGACTCGTCATGGATAAGATTTCCCACAAAGAAGAAGCGTGTCCTTTGGTTGTGTCCCGCTGGCATTAGATCCGCTAGTATTTTTTGATACATTTTGTCACGAATCTCTTGGGATCGTACCGAGTCAACGTCTTCAAGGTCATCACAAATGATGAGTTCGGGACGGTGGCGTCCGAACTTGATTCCACGGTAGCCCTGATTCTGAGAGACAATTGTTATCCTTGCACCGTAGTAAGTGAGATCAATGTCCGTACTGGACCACGTTTGACCCTGACCATTCTTTTCAATTTTAAACGGCCCAAGATCTTGTTTTAAAAGTTCATTCGTCTCCAATTCGATCTGTATGTTTTTTAAATAACGCTCTGCTTGGTCTTTAGTTTTTGCAACGATTAAAACAAACTTAAGTCCTTGAACGCCCATGATTGACCACAGTGGGAAGCAGGTTGTGAAAACCGTGGTTTTGGCCGACTCACGAAATGCACTTACAATCACGTACTTGAACTTGGTTTCTTCGCAAGCGTCGAAGTAAGTCTGGTGGAAAGGTGCAAAATCGTACTCCATGTGTTCATGGAAGTAGACGGACATGTACGCTTTGATGGAGTGACGAGTGAGTTCTTTTCGGATTTTTGTGGTTTTTAATGCTTCAAAAAGAAAGTCATTCATTGGAGGGTGGGGTAAAAGAATTTTTCGTATTCAACAACTTGAGAGCTCTTTGAAGAATTTCTGTCTCATTTTTGTTGAGTACATCGCTTCTTCTTTGAAGAAGCTGTTTTTGTGCAAGTGTTGAGTTGTAATCGATGTGATGATTTTTTAGCCAGTAGATTATTCCCGTCATATTGCCCGACTGAATGGCTTTGATGAGCTGGGCTTCTGCGACATCGTTCACCTCATCCTTGCCACCTTGCAGGGCGGTTTGGGCAGCTTCTCTGAACTCTTGATCGTCTTGGATCCACCTGTAGTAGGTGGCTCTGCTGACGCTCATTTTCTCACATGCTGCTCGGACGATTGGCATTTTCTTCAACTGGCTTATCAGTTGTTCTTTTCGAACGTCTTGTTTATCTTCTGTTGTCATGGTCATGGCGTTAAGAATATGGGTTCTATCCCTGTCATTTTTTTGAATCGATCGACGATGATTTGGCAGTACTTCGGTTCAAGTTCCATAGCGAAGCATCGCCGTTTGGCCTGTTCCGCAGCAATAAGTGTGCTTCCCGAACCAGAAAATGGATCGTAAACCGTTGCGCCCACTTTGGAAGAATTTAGAATCAAGTGACGCATAAGTGGCACAGGTTTCATAGTTGGGTGGAGCTTGTTGTTTTGGGTCTTTGGATAAATGAGGATGTTCTTATCCTTGGACTTGTAAAATTTGTGTGTTCCATGCCATCCGTAAGCGATGAGCTCTGACTGAGGTAGGTAATCCAGCCTTCCTATGTTTGCCGAGGTCTTGAGCCACACCAGCAGTTGCTTAAATAAAAACTGCTCGGCTTTAAGCCCATCTAGGAGAGCGTGGATCATGCGATCGCTGTTGAAAATATAGAAGGCATTTTTGTCAGCAAGGTGCGACTGGCAGGCCGTTAACCACTGTCGTGTGAAGTCCACATACTGCTCGTGCGACTGGAGTTGGTCGTTGGCAATGGGAATGTGACGGCTGGATAGATCTTCCTTGCTTTCCACCACGGCCACTCCGTACGGTGGGTCGGTCGCAATGAGGTCTATTTTCTGCCCTTGCATGAGGGTTTCCACATCTTTGTGGTTTGTGGCACTTCCGCAGTAAACTAAGTGGTTTCCGAGTTGTATTAAGACCCCTCGCTCAATTGAGCTTGAGGGCCTTTTGGTTGGTGAGTTTTTCATAGCGTGTAACGATTAATGAGGCGAATAAAGGATCAAGTTCAATGAGAAGGCAACGGCGGTTCATTTGCTGGCATGCGGCCATTATTGAGCCACTACCTCCGAAAAGCTCCAGTACGTAATCACCTGGTTTGGTGCAACGTCTGAGCATGCGTTCGTAGATAGTGGGACTTTTCTCCGTGGGATGTAAATATTTGGCTGAAGGAAGCCGTTTTTCTAACCAAATGTCTAGCAAATCAAGAACGTCATCGTGCGCACGATTGCCTGTGCCGACTTCCTTGTTCATGATCTCAGCGAAAGATGTGTGATAGCTGGAAAGAAAGGGCTTACCTCGTGTGCCGTAGCAACAGGGTTCATAGCAACGGTTGAAAGCGATCTGAGGTGTTACCATTGCGGAGTTTTTCAGCCATAGACAGACCCGTTGCTGTTTGATTTCGTGCTCTGCATAAAGACTCTGAATCAATCCAATGTAATTTTGATCTGAGAATGTGAAGTAATGGCAATCTGGCTGTGAGACTGTCACTGCATTTTTTAAGATTTTGCTCAGGAAAGTTCGGTAGTCTTCGTCTGATTTGTTGTCGTCAACGACCGTTCCTCCATACTTACCCTTGGTTCCAATGCCTTTATTATAGTCAATTTTCAGATTATAAGGTGGGTCCAGTGTGATGAAGTTTATCTTCTTGTCCCCGACAAGCTTCTTCACCACATTTAGGTCAGTGCTATCCCCACAGGCCAGCACATGCTGGCCTAGCTGGTAGAAGTCTCCTTCCTTTACGAATGGCTCCTTGAGTTGCTTCAACTCTTCCTCGACATTGAAGTCGTCATCTTCTGTTTCGGATACGTCATCCCAGAGATGCTGCAATTCCTCCGAAGAGAAGCCAACGTCTGTGAGAAGGTCTAGATCGAACTCACGCAGCAAATCCCAATCCCAGCTTCCGAGATTTGAGTTTAGCCTGAGATTTAGTTCCCGTTCCTTATCAATATCATCGATTCTTACATAGGACACGGGTACTGTTTCGTAGCCGAGTTCCTTTGCTACGTGAACTCGGAAGTGACCGCCTAGTATCACGTTTTCTCTACCCTTAGCAGAATTTACTAAAATTGGGACAACCAGGCCGAAATTTCTAATACTGGCTTTTAGATCTGCTATTTGTTTCTCATCCCAGCGTCGAGGATTATAGTCGGAAAGTTTTAGCTCTGATATTTTAACTTGGTGAATTGTAAGATCGTTCATGTTGAAGTGGGTTACGATTAAGTATCCCCGACAAAGTTTGTCAGAGTTTGTCGGAGTTGTTCGGAGTTTGTTTTTTTGGAAGCTTCCTTTGTTTTTATTTGTACGTTCGCGCGAACGTAGCGATCGATTGCGATTGGATTCTAGGGTTAATTGATGCCGAAATCAATCAATAAACCACCTTTTCAGAGTTTGTCAAAGTTTGCAGGAGTTTGTCACTTCGCTTGAGCAAGCCATTCTTTAGTCCAATTTTTATTTTTTTAAGCCCGCTTATTCGTATTTACGAGTTTATCATAAATTGTGAAGTACTCATTCCATGTTATTCAACTTGAAATTCACCTCATAAGTTTGCAATGAAACGTTGGGGAGTGTCTTGAGCGCATAGCGGATGCGGTCGTCATGGGAACCTAAAATGATGAGGCCTTTTACCGTTTCACCTTCACTAGCTAAATGTTCCGTTACAAAGCCGATGTACCTGAGCACTTGTCCAACTACTTCGTCGCTGGATCTGCCTCGTTTTAATTCAATAACCAGCCACTCATTCCCATCTTTGCTTTTGGCGAGAATATCAATGCGGCCTACGATCTTGGTGTCGTATTGCTGTCCGATTAAATCACCGTCCTCTTCAAGAATTGAGTGTGTTGCGCCCAGAGGGGTTTTATCCCAGTTGTACACGAGGAATTCCTCCAAGAACTTTTCGAGTCCGAATTCAGCCACGTCTGTTACACCTTCTTTCTGGAGTATGGCTTCCACTACTTCCGAATCCTCATCTTCCTCACTGCCAATGGGTTTATTACCAAGTGAGAGCCAGCCTACAATCTCATCTGTTTGCCAGAGAGTAAGCTCGTGCTCTTTGGCGAACTGTCTCAAGACTTCATTCACAGCAATGTATCGTTCCGCAAAACTTTTTCCTTTCAAATTTGGGAGTAGCCCAGCTGCCTCCAAACCTGCTTCACTCTTCGTATTGAATACTCCGTATCTTTCGGGATGAATTACAAGCAGAATGGGCGTTACTATGGCCCTGCCTAAGCCTTTGATCATTGAAGGCCCTTTGGGCGGGAATAGGTCGTCCAAACGCTCTTTAAGAGACCGTGTTTCGTCCAATAGGATCTTCAACGCCCCGATGAGTCTCGGCATATTTTCTGTGATCATGTTGCCCTGACGATGGATTCCGTCCCAATGCCGATTGTTTTTGATTACAAGAAACGATTTGAAATCTTCCTTTGTGAGGCGGTCAAGGTTGGATGGGTGAAAGATCTGGCCGTATTTACTGATCACGTCTTCCTCTTCCTGTAGTCGTTTGGGATTGGTGAGTACGAGCTGTTTCCACTCGTCGACTTGGTTTTTATCGATCATACTTTTGGATTAGTCGTGGTAAAATATACCACGGTTTGTTCACGCCTATGACCAAACACACTAAAAATAAGGGCAAGGACAGGTTCAATGTGACGGTTACTTTTTGCGAAGATGAGGAAGAATGTCAGGAGGCTTATGAGAAAGCTATTCGTGCTGTTTTAGGGCTAAATTTATTTCATTAACTTTTTACCTCTATGAAATTATCTGATGAAGCTGTCCGTGAATTTCAAGAAATTTATAAAAAGAAGTATGGGAAAGAGATCTCACATGCTGAAGCTTATGAATCTGGGAGTAGGCTTTTAGGTTTATTTGAAGTTCTGCTCAAAGGGGCTCAGGTAGAACGTGCGAGAAAATTGAGGCTGAAAGATGAACCTAAAGGCTTCCATATCAATGGTGGCCCATATACTTGTTTCATCTGCGGTCAATATGTGAGCGACGAAGAGACTTGGTACGATAAATATGGAATCAAGTGCTTGGTATGCCAGCGTGCTGTGGAGAAGCGGGTAGTGCCTGGGAAAATCTGTCAGGACAAAGACTCGTGGTACTCCATGTGGGAACTGGATCACTACTTCAAGATTAAACATCAAACTGCACGGAAGCTCATCCGACAAGGCAAGTTGAAAGCCAGGGTCATCACTTCGCAAAGTGACGATGCTTACTGTTTTGTTTTTCTCATCAAGGAGAACCCCATTCTAGGTTCAAAGCCGAAGTCCACCTTGGTCAAACATGAAGATGGTCGCTTTAGTACTAGTCTGGAGGAAAGAACTATTCAGTTTGATTAGAGCTTCATTCTTGATCGAATTGTCCCAATTATTGATGATACAAAAATCCTGCTATTAAAAATAAAACTGCGGCGATGCCTGCTGAAGCGAAGTTATATGGGTTAGCATATTTTAGATACTTCATGTGATCGGCGCCGGTAACACCAGATGCCATATTGGTCATTCCAGCTACTGGTGAAGTGGTGTCTCCAAACGTTCCGCCAGTAATAACTGCTGCTACACAAATTGGAATTGAGACGCCACTGGATACAGCAATGAAAATTGCAAAAGGCATAATTAGTGAAGCTGTGGCCCAACCCTCCCCAATAAAATAAGTCACAAGAGAAGATATGAGAAAAAGTGATACAGGGATGCTCCATATGGGCAGCTGATTTCCCAAAAGCTGTTGGATGAAATCACTCAAACCTAATTCCTGCGAAACGTCACCCAAAGCCCATGCGATCACGAGAATAATCAATATTCTCATTAGTTCGTTTCCTCCCGAGATCATGTCTTCGGTCATTTTCTTTAAAGGGTACTTTTGGAAGGCATAAAGCAAGCCCGTAATAAATATTGAAATAGATAGTGCAACCAACATTGCCATATTAGGGTCGGTGGCGGAAATAATGGATGCAATAGTTTCATTTACTCCATTCTCACCCCTGCCAAAGTACCAGAAGAAAAAGAAACAAAGGGAAACAACCGTTAACATGGGTACTATTAGGTTGATTATGCGTGGTTTTATTTGTGGCTTTTCATCACCCATAGACATACTCATTTCGTCAGCAGTCTCTTTGTGATAATGCTCACCCTGTTTTCCTAAAGGCTGTTTTCTCCATTGAAAAAATATGGTGCTGAAAGTGATGAGAAGAACCACAATACTATAAAATTCAAAAGGAATAGCGCGAAGTAAAACGCTATAAGCCGATTGCTCTTCAAGTACTCCTGCAGATTCCAATCCCTGACTGATATTGGCTATATTGAACCCTACGAAAGTCGTAGCTATTGGAATGACTTCAAGAACCGGACTGGCTGTATTATTGATCATGAATGCAAGCCGTTCCTTCGCTATTTTATGTTTTTCTGCGAGTGAACGCATGATGGACCCCGCACCAACAATTCTGAAGTCACAATCAATGAACGTAACGGGTATCAATGCCCACAAGGTGTAAAAGACTCCACGGTCGCTTTTGATGTATTTACCGAGCCAACTTGAAAAGGCCTTGATGCCGCCTGCATTTTTTATAAGTGTGATCAAGCCGTTGAACAAATACAGAAAAAGTAAGACCTGTAAGTTACTTGTGTCCGACAATATCTTTAATATATTTTCTATGGCGACTTCCAGTCCGCCTATAATTGATGGGTCCAATAAATAGGAACCCACCAATAAACCCAAGAGGAGCGACGGTAAAATCTTTTTTGACCAAATTGCAAAAGCAATGGTGATCACTGGGGGCAGAACTGAAAGCCAAGTTAGAGTTTCCATAGAAATTTAAATTAAAGGATCTTTTCTTTCGAGTATCATGTGATTTCCTACGCAGATGGGGTAATTGGTTTTTCACTTTTTTGAAGTCGACTCACCAGTTCTATTAAACGTCCTGGATAGGGTACATATTTGAACTCAAGTGTTTGATAACTGGTAGGTAAATTCATTTCTACTTCTCCGTAGTGTAAAAGATTCTTAATCAGTCCTCGTTGGTGTTTTTCAATTTCATTGATCTCTTGGATATTGATATAGCTCATGTCGTGGCGCACATAAGGGAAGAAGCGGAAGTCGATGATTCTCCTTTTTGTGACTGCTAAACCTGAAAGCTGTAAGGACAGTAGATAGAGAAAGAGCAAATGATGCGCAATCAAAATGGTGCCGTAAGCTATAAAAGTAACCACCATAGCTGCTGGATGAGCCAGCTCATGTAGGTTGGTACCCAGCCAGAACAAGAAAGCTCCTAATGAAAGCCCAACTAAGTAAAGAGAAAGCGGCAAAAGGAAAACCATCCAATGTTCGTGCAGGAGCATAAGTAAAGGTTCCTTGTTTTGGTCTTGTTCATGGCTGTTCATAAATTAGATGGAAAACAAGTACAGAGTAAATCCTAAGGTTAGTACTAGAAGCGCAACGGCGTAGAATTTTAATAAAAAATTAAGAGCAGGTGTCTCAATTTGTTTTTTGTTTTCGTAGCCTAGTATTTTCATCTGTGTGTTTGTATATCCAAAAATATCTTTCTGAATAAGAACGTACCAAAGAACCGTAAAAAGGTGTGAGATTCCTAAAATGATCCATAATATCAGATTCATGAGAAATTAATTGTTTAAATCCCATTTAAAATTGCGCTCTTTAACACCGCCAATGTCTTTCAAAATAAGCTCAATAGCTCCTGGCTTGTTTCCCGTTTTTTCAAAACTTAAAATGCCTTCCTGATGATGAGATTGCTCGCTCGACATTTCCCAAGAAAAAGCTGAAAGGGTTTGCCTATTGTCGAGGAGCAGCTCTGCGTCACCCTTTAGATCTTCCGGTAGTTCACCAGAATGGGTGTTCAGCTCAATCTCAAAGCTCCAATTGTCGGATTCCAATGAAGTGATTGGATTAACAGTTACTGTGACCCCTCCTTCATCACTCGTCAGGGTGTTAGTATCTTGTAACTCTTTATTTTTGATCGTTATCCAATAAACAAGCAAGACCACACCAATGGAAATAGCAATGAGTCCTAAGCTTAGAGTTGCTGATCTTTTCATGCTTGTTTTTTAAAATTTATAATTTGCTTGGTGATGTAGGCCAATCCGAGAATATTGAAGGCAAGTCCTACTAGGAACAACTCTTCTTGGTAATCAGGGATTACGGTTAAGAAACCGGATACTCCAAGAATCGGGATAATATTGGCCAGATAGTGAGCGCAACACGAAATCATGGCAAGGGTGGAGCTAGTTCCCGAAACAGCCAATGCTTTCCCTGTGCCTGTTGGGCAGTGGTGAGCAATGCTCATCCTCAAATAAGAGTAAAGTCCTAGTTGGAGCCCAAAACCAATCGCTAGTGGAACGATATATATCCAAAACTGAGCGAACTGGTTTTGAGCGAAATACCACCCCGAAATTAAGCTCACAATTGAGAAGAAAAACGTGAGGAGCAAAGAAGTGCCTAAGACTCCCCACAGCACGGCTTTGATTTTAAGGCTAAGTTGAGTCATGGGATTATTATTGATGTTTGTGTCCACCATGCCCTCCGTGTCCGAATAGGTGCATCAATGGGCAGGCGAGTAAAATAAGATACGGTAGGACGGACAAGACATGTGAAGTATGCGTCTTTAAAAGGAATATAAGTCCGACAATGCCAATGATGAGAACTATTCCCCATGTTCTTTTTGAGAATTCCATATGCTTATTGAATTACTGATTAAATGAGTTCACCTTTCTTTTCAAGCATCATGTGATGAATCGTTGCAATTTGTGCCCAGATTGCAATGAGAATAAGGATGGCCGTGCAGGCTAAAGCGTCTGCTTTTGTAATTCCGAATACAAGGTTATCAGCCCCACCAAGGATGGCGGACACAAATGTAACGACTCCGGCGAATCCGACTAAAACACTGATAACGTGAAGTAATTTTGATAGTTTCATAATTTTAGGATTAATGGATTAATTGAGATATTTTTCTGGATCACTGACGAATTGATCTTTGCAAGCCGTACTGCAAAAGTAATAGATTGTTCCTTTGTGGGCGACTTGGAGGGTTTCTTCTGTGATTTCGGGCTCCATGCCACAAACTACGTCCTTAACTGGAGACATACTTTTATGACCGCAACATGATGAGTTTTCCATATATTTATTGTTTATTAAATAAGTATTACCTCTATGTAATTAGTTTGCCTGTGCACGACTTTCGTTTTAAATTTTTGATTAAACATATGATTTTTTTGTTACAGTAGAACGTCTTATGAAGAAACCTGTGTAAACTACCATAAATCCAACTGTGACCAGAGATAGTAAAAGTCCAGCCTGATTGTCATATCCATATAGAGGTGGAAATGGACTCAGGTGCGGGTAGGTGTGGAACACAATAAAATAGGTTCCAAGCGTAAAAACTCTAGCCTGAAGCCACCTTTCTTTATTGAGAAACCCAATGATCAAAGCGGATCCAAGTACGGCGAGCTGCGGGATTGCGCCTTCTCCAAGATTCAGATAAATAAAAACCCAATTCCATAGAGTGTAGCCGATGATCCATGCCAAGGTCATATCACTCCAGTATAAATCCTTATACTTTCCCTTGGTATCAATATGGATTGTATTTATTTTGGCCAAAGTCACTATCAGCAAAATACCAGCCGTTGCATTCAAATAATTCGCAAGATTCGCTGTTTCAATATCTCTAACAACTGCCTCAAGAATGTTGAAAACCAGAAAGAAATAAATAGACCATTGGCATAGTTTGGTGTGTCCCAGCTTTGTAGTCCTTAATAGAGAAAGTAGGATGATTCCGGTCACAACAGAGAACACCTTGGCCCAAAGGAACCAATCGGCGACCCCTATTAATAATATCCAACAAGGGAAAAGGATAATCGAAGCGACTCCGAAAAATGCCAACGTGAATCTTGGATAACGATGAAATATCTCTTGGGTCACAAGTAGCCCTATAAATATAAGCAAGAGATAGAGGAGTGAAAAGAATGTCATACTTTCAGAGGTTATCGATTTCCATGTTCCATGCTGGAGTTAAGCATCCAGACCATGTAGGCCGCAAAAATCCATGCAAAAAAGAAGATCTCTATGGCTCCCAAGACGGTGCTACCTAGATTGATCCAAGTGAAGCCAGGAATCATTTCAAAAATAGAGTGGTGAAGATCGGCATCGGCTCCGGTTAAGCTGCTGCCATAAAGGAGACAGATTAAATAAAATACCTCGGCTCCTAAGACGCAGCGCCAACCGTATTTTGATAAAGAGAATTTCATATAAAAAGGGTTAAAAAACTTAAAGAGAAGAAACTTTGAAAGGCATCATCATTCCGCTTTCAAGGTGTTCGGGAATATGACAGTGGAGCATCCACTCGCCTGGATTAGACATTTCAACCAAGAGTTCAACCGTGGAACCTGATGGAATTAAGACTGTGTCTTTCCAAACCAAGTTATCTGACTTCACTCCATCTACGGACAAGATCAGGAAGCGTTGACCGTGTATATGGATCGGATGCTGCATTGGATGGGTGGTGTCGTCGGGATTGGCTACTTGAATTTTCACCAAGTCGCCCTCTTTGAAGTTCCAGTCGTCGATGTCCATGTTCGTTTTTTCCGTGTCTTCGTCTAAGAGCTGCCACTCCAATGTGTCTGTGTTTGAAGTGCTATTCATCATGCTCATGGTGTCTTCCCATTCAATCGGTTCTCCATCATTCATCATCCCCATCTCTGAATCATCCATCATCATTCCACCGTGCATGGAGTGAGAACCTCCCATGCCCTTCATATCTAGGTCAATGGATAGAAACTTATCTATATAGCTCTCGAAACTAGAACGGTAAGGGTCGATACTGGCGATGGTGCTCTGGTGTGTTTTAAGAGTATTGAAGTCAGTGGCGTAAGATTCAGATAGCTCTTCGTCGGAGACTTGGAAATCTGCCAAGGTATAAGTTCTATCTGGTGTTTTGTGGACTAAGGAGAAGTCACCTGATTCTGCAAACATCACCTCAACAATTGCGCGCTCGGATGGCCCAAGCAGAACTTCGTCTGCCCATTCGTCGTGTTCATAGAGTCCATTGTCTGCTCCAACCAATTTCATTTGTGCGCCGGGAATGCTTAGATTGAAAACTCGAGTGTTGGCAGCATTGGTGATGTAAAAGCGTATGACTTCACCTTTCTTTGCCGTCAGGCCGTAATCCGTGCTTCCATTCACAAGCATGGTGTTTCCAAAGCGACCCATGAGGGTGTGAGTGACTTCATCAAAGGAGTAAGAAGCCAGTTCGTTTCCTTGCATAAGGATGTCATCGACCATCAAGGTTTCTTCTCTATTCACTGGGGACCAATCTTCTTCATCGGCGACGATGATGTAGTTTCCATAGAGCCCCATGTCTTGAGCGTAATCTTCTCTCAAGTGAGGGTGGTACCAAAATACACCTGAATCATCGAAGCGAACCGAGTATGTGAACGTTTCTCCTGGCTGGATTGCCTCCTGGGTTACGTCCGGAACTCCATCAAAGGCGTTATCCAAACGCACACCGTGCGAATGAAGGGTGGTTTCGATCTCTGTGTTGTTAGTGAAATTGATCGTAACGGTTGAGCCTTGCTTCACTTTGAGTGTGGGGCCGGGAATAGAACCGTTGTAAGCCAACATTTTATAGAGTGAGCCATTGAGCTCTTTCTCAACAAAAGAGGATTCAAGGTCATAGGTGTCTCCATCATTCAGCTCTACGATTTGAGTGCTGGAGGCCAAAGGTGCTTCGGAAGTTTCTTCCACAGCACCTTCTTGGGTCGTATTCTGGCAGGCCGTGAGAAAGGAGAGAGTGAGGAAGGCGATGATCAGTGAGGTTTTTTTCATAGAATTAAAAAGGGTTAATAGATTTTCTCCCAAGTGAGTCCGCTATTCTCACTTTTGTAAACTTGGTTGTTCTCGTCGATGGCATAAACCATTTGAGGATTGCTTGCAGAAAAGGCAATAAAATAAAGAACTGCATTGGGTGCGCCCGCTAGTGAAGCCCATGTTTTCCCGCCATCATTGCTTGAAGCCAAACCTAAGGTATCTGAGAAACTGAGCATTTGGTTTCTATCTTTTGGATTTTGCGACATAGAAATGATAATGCTTGCTTCGAGAGAAGTTGATAAGCTCTCCCAGTTTTCCCCTCCATCGCTACTCATCCAAATTCCTTGCTGTGTACTCGCGTACACAGTTTTTACATCAGCCACGTCTGCTACGAGCGCGATGATCTTTTCGGGCTGTTTATCCAGTAGCATCCACGTTGTGCCCCCGTCCGTACTTTTTTGTATTTGGCCGCTAAATAGTCCGTAAATGATATTTGAATTAACAGGGCTGACAGTCATGGTATGAAAATCAACCGGCCCATTTATTCCATCTGATATTTTTTCCCAAGTCTCACCACTGTCTATCGTCTTTTGAAAGCCAATATTCCCTCCGTAAGAAGGGTGACCGCTACTGTAAAAGGTTTTGGAATTCTTTGCATCAGCCGTAAAGCCCATGAGGTCGTTTGTAGTTTCTCCAATTCGGTACAAATCTTTTTCATCTTTAAGTAGAAGCAGCCCTTCATGGGTCGCAATGTATAGTTTATTGGGATTTTCTATATCTACAGCCAAACCATGAGGGTGGGAAATGGAATTGACGGGGGTGAGTGAAACTGAAGATTCACTGGTTTCACGTTCCCACACGCTGACGCCATTTGGCGCTTCACCTATTTCGATGGTTTTGGTGACTTGATCGGTTTTGGTGTCAATGATGGAAAGGTTTCCACTCACGATATTGGTCACATAAACTTCTGAACCGTCTTTAGAGATTGCCACCCCGTGTGGACCTTCACCTGCAATGATGGTTGAAACAACTTCTTGAGATTCTAGATCGACTTTATAGACTTTATCGCTTGTGGGTTGGTCGAAGTAATAACCTTGATCGGCGATATAAACATATCGCGAATCTGGAGTTGGATAGACTTGAACAGGTCCTTTTGCGTCTGGAAGAAGAACCGTGCTTGTTTCTTTTGTTTCAATATTATGGATACCCAATTGTTTGGTGGAGTACATTGACCCAAATGCATATTTACCATCAGGTGTGACGCCGGTTTGTACCACCGCGTCTCCGAAATCAATGATTTCAAATGCTTCGGTTTCGAGATTGAGAATCCCCATTCCCTTAGTGCCCATCAGCGCAATATAAGCAAAATTTCCCTCTGGATCGAGACGAAGACCGTGAGGCTCAGAACCCTCAGGAAGATCAACCGTTTTTTCTAGGGTAAAAGTTTGAGAGTTTACTATAAAAACTTTATTTCCTTCTTGAGCATTGGCATAAGCCCACGCACTGTCCGGACTTAAGACGACATGGGCAAGATGAAGATCAGTTCCTAAATTTATTTGCTGACTGATTTCATCCGTTTTTGTAGAAACAACTACGAGTTGGTCTTCTGTATCCAGAGAGCTTTCGTTTGAATGCATGTCGTCCTCACCCTCTTCCATCGTATTTACAGTTACCCAAAGGGCCTCACCATTTGGAGACACTTGCACATTGTGAGGCATGCCAGGGAGATCTATTCTCTTTACGACCACACCTGTTTCTGGGTCGATTACGGCTACTTGATTATCATTTTCTACGGCAACATAGACCTTTTTATCAGGTGAACTTTCTTCTTGCACGGTATCTGTATTTTGACTTTGGCAAGCACTTAAAATGAGTGCTGTGCCAAGTAGGAGTGAAAGTATTTTTTTCATATCAGTGAGTTATAGGCTAAATCGATTCAATCGCCTATCACTCTCTCTGTATGACTCCTTTTAGGGTACGCCGGAGAAGGTTTCTATCCGGACGCAGCGGTACAGGACTTAAGGAAGATTTGTTTTCAGAATAAGAAAGGAAAACAAAAAATACTGGAACAACTAAGGTGAGTAGTAGTGGGAGGACTGCTTCACTTTGATTTACTGCTGACTCGAGGATGCAGTGCTCACTAAATGCACAAGTATTTTCATGTCCTTGACTACTCATTAGTAGAGCAAAAGAGAACTGGAGTAGGCTCAAGCCTACAATCAGCATCCACAGCATTTTTGTCTTTAGTGATTTCATGCTTCGAGTTTAGATCGTTTGAGTAAAACAGCGTTAATAGCCACAATGACTGTGCTGAGGGACATAAAGATCGCTGCCAAAGCGGGTTGCATTAGAATTCCGTAAGAAGCTAAAACCCCGGCCCCAAGTGGAAGGGCAACTGCATTGTATCCGGTAGCCCAGAAAAGATTTTGAATCATCTTTTTATAAGTCAGCCGTGAGAGTCGAATGATTTTCATAATATCTCTTGGGTCATTTCGTACCAAGATAATTCCTGCGGATTCGATGGCCACATTGGTTCCTGCTCCTATAGCGATTCCCAAATCTGCTTGCGTGAGGGCGGGAGCATCGTTGATGCCGTCTCCGACCATAGCAACCTTTGATCCTCTTTCTTGCAAGAGTTTTACTTTCGCCGCTTTTTGATCCGGAAGCACATTGCCAAAGTATTCATCGATTCCAAGTTCCGTTGCGACCCACTTTGCTACTTCATCGTTGTCACCGGTGATCATGGCCACTTTAAGTCCGTTTTCTTTCAACTCTTTAATGGCCTGACGTGATTCTTCGCGAATAAGGTCTCCGAGGGCAAGAGCACCCAAGGCTTTCTTTTCCCTGAGCACGAAAATGATTGTTTTACCCTTTTTATTTTCAGCTTCAATTTCTTTTTGGATCTCAGTTGGAAGTCTTATCCCTTTTTCTTCAAGGAGACTCATACTACCGATGGCGACTTCTTTGCCTTCTAAAAAGGCCTTAACTCCTTTACCGGGGATTCTTCCGAAATCTTTTACCTCTTTTATAGGAAGATTCTTTTGTTTGGCACTCTCCACTATTGCTCGCGCAATGAAATGCTCGGAATGAGCGTCTACTGAAGCTGCCAGACTTAAGACTTCACTTTCGTCTTTGGCTTCCAGCGACCAGATTTTATCTACGCCGTATTCTCCTTTTGTGAGAGTTCCTGTCTTATCAAAAAGAACCGTATTCACCTCACGAGCTACTTCTAAAGCAAGTCTTTGTTTAATCAAAAGACCATTTCGCGCTGCCATTGTTGTAGAGATAGAGGCAACTAAAGGAACTGCCAAACCGAGGGCATGAGGACAGGCAATAACGAGAACAGCAACTAAACGTTCGGTTGCGAAAACAAGTCCTGCCCCAGCAAGTAGCCATGCAACAAAAGTAATCCCACCAACGCTAATGGCGATGAGGGTTAAATAGAATGCTGCTCGATCTGAGAGCATTTGGAGCCGTGATTTGGATGCCTGAGCTTCGGCAATGAGTCGCTTCACTCCCGCAAGAAAAGTGTTTTCGCCGATTTTAGAAACTTTTATTTTCAGCATTCCATCTTCATTAATGGTTCCAGCAATCACTTCTTTCCCAACGGTTTTACTAATTGGTTTTGATTCTCCTGTAACCATGGATTCATTCACGTCTGATTTCCCCTCCACCACCAGACCATCTGCAGCGATTTTCCCGCCAGGACGAACGACAATAATGTCTCCCACTTTCAGTTCTTCCAATGGAACCATATGGGTTTCATCCCCATGAACTACCTCCGCTGTATCTGGAAGTAGTTTTGACAACTCTTTCAAAGCTCCTTGTGCCCCCTGAACCGCTCTCATTTCGATCCAATGACCGAGAAGCATAATCGTAATCAGCGTGGTGAGTTCCCAAAAAAGGGTATGTCCCAGGCCTGCAAAAGTAGCGTAGGCGCTAAAAAGATAAGCTGCCGTGATCGCAATGGAGATGAGCGTCATCATGCCGGGCATTCTTGCTCTGACTTCTCTGAAGGCTCCGACTAGAAAAACCCAGCCTCCATAAAAGAACACGATGGAACCTAAAATGAGCCCGATATACTCAGAACCAGTAAAAGTAGGGGCTGCCCATCCCAAAAGGCGTTCGGGAAGCTCCGAGTAAAGAACCACCGGCACTGTTAACAGAAGACTTACGTAGAATTTTCGAGCGAAGATATTTACGTTGTGCCCTTCGTGCTTATTAAGTCCATTTTCCATTTCGTGATGTTCATGCTTTTTTACCTCGTGATCGTGCACTGGATTTTCTTTCCTCTTTGCAGGCAATAAATTCATCCCACACAGAGGGCACATTCCAGGCTTATCTTGCTGGATTTCAGGATGCATTGGACACGTGTAGATGATATTGTCTTGTGACATAAATGAGAGTTATTTTTTTCTTTGTGCAAGTTTGTAAACTTTTAGTATCTCCGCTACAGCCTTGTCTTCTTTTCCATTTTTCATTTGCTCGATAACATGAGTGGAGAGGTGGTTTTCTAAGACCAAATCTTCAATGCCAGAGAGTGCTTCTTTAACCGCGCTGGATTGAGTGATTATATTTACGCAGTAGCTCTCATCCTCAACCATTTTTTGAAGACCACGAATTTGACCCTCAATGATTTTTAGTCTTCGTATGGCTTTGGATTTTATGTCTTTTCTCATATATACTGGAGAATACCCCTTGGGGGTATTTTATGCAACTCTTGCAATCACCGAGTTGCTTATTCAATAGAACTAATGCTGTGAGCATAAAAATCAGGCTAAGTATTTTGAAAAATAAGTTGTACGTCGTGAAAAATCCAAGCCCTACACTGAAACCAAAAATGGATATGAGGGGAATCGTACAAAGCGTACAAAATATTGTGAAAAAACCGGTTAAAAAACCGAAGCCCAGTATTGAACCTGTCTTTGTACTTTTTACTATGGACTTTCTAAGCAAGTAAAGTCTCACTAAACCTGCCAAAATCAGCGCCGTTAAAACGCTGAGTAGCCCAGAGAAAACGACGTTCTTAATCGTGAGTGAACCTCCTACAACACAGGCTGGGACTTTTCCGACTGCCGGTAGGATTTTCATCACTTGGTAATAGCCATAAAAAATGGTCATTGCCAGTGCCAGGGTATAAAGCCATTGGAGGGGTTCTTTATGAATTTTTTGTAGTCCTTTCATTTATTCAAATTTTACAAGAATATTTTGCTTATCTTTAATGATGATCTGACTCGGGTCGGTGAATGTCTGGCCGTCGACTACAAAACTAATTTTTCCGGGCTCACCTGTGTTTTCACAGATATCCCCATTTTTGTAGTCTTCCAGGTTTTCACTCGTGATACTAAGCCCTGCGTTTTTGAAAAAGTTCGCCAAAGTAATATCGGATTCGCTGAGCACAAGGCCTTCTACGTGAACCAGGTTGTCGTCGTGACCATGAATGACGTCGTGATTGCCTGAGTCGCTTAGGTTTAGCGACTTTCCACAGGCTTCGTAAGAAATTGGGGCGTGCCAGTGGACTTCGGTGTCGGTTACCGGGTTAGAAACATCTTTCAGACTATTCACGAAGCCAAAAATCATGAGTGCAATGATAAGCCCAATAGTTCCATACACTAAGATGTCCTGCACCCAGCGATTTTTTAAAAATGTTGACATGAAGTTTAGGTTAGATTTTAGAGATTACTCTGGTGAGGGTTGCTTCAATAGTTTCTGCTAGAGATTTCAGGTTCGGATTATCAACCCTACTCATGGCTACTGAAGGACGAATGGCGCCAACGCGAACCGCACCCGTTTCATCCTCGTAAACAATCACGTTACATGGCAAGAAAAGGCCGATCTCCTCTTCCAGTTCCAATGCTTTAAAAGCAGAGGGTGGATGGCATGCTCCCAAAATCAAGTAAGGGCGCATCTCTTTATCCAGTTTTTCTTTCATTTTAGCTCGGACATCAATTTCTGTGAGTACGCCAAAACCGTCCTCTTTTAAGGCCAATTTCACTAGTTCAATGGTTTCGTCAAAGGACTTCATGCTGTAGGTCGATATTGAATAGCTAGACATAAGAAGGATAGGTTAATGATTTTAATGAGAGCTTTTTATAAACCGCAACACTCATAAGGAATACTCCCAGGAGTCCTAAAAATGGGCGGATGGGTTCCAAGTAAGTGAGTAAGAGACCTGAACCAAAAAGTAGTAAAAGGAGTTTATTGCAGATTGGACAAGCGAACCCAAGAAACCCGAGCACTCCACCAACGCCTGCTTTCTTGGTCGCACAAACAGGTGCGTTCAATCCAAAAAATAAACCCATCAATATGGATTCAAGAATAAGAAATACATAGTCGAGCCAATACACGGGTGTCATTCGTTGAAAAAATGGATTTTCATATACAGCTGTGACGGCGCCAAAAATCACGAATACTGTAATAGAGATTCCGATTATTTTCAAAATTTCTCTGTTTGAAAATTTGAGGTTCATTTTAGAAGTTCATTAAAGATTTGCTCAAAGGTTTCGTACGGATATGCGCCGATAACGAGCTGCCCATTGATGACAAAACTTGGAGTGCCGTTCATCCCCGCGGCTCTGCCTGCCGCAGAGTCTTCGGCGATTTCGTCGTAGTATTTTTGTCCTTCCTGGCACTCTTTAAATTGATCAGCATCTAAGCCAAGTTGCTCTGCATAGGTGTACAAACTCTCTTCCGGGATTTTTACCGTCCCATAGCCCAATTTATTTTCCCCTTCAAAAATAAGGTCATGGTAGGCGAAGTACACTTCATCCCCTCCTTGATCTCTGGCACATTCCGCTGCATTGGCCGCTGGAGTCGCATCCGTATGACCTAGAGAAGTCAAAGGCATATCCCTGTAGACGAGTTTCACCAAGCCTTTGTCGATATAATTTTCTTTGATTAAAGGAAGAGTTTCATTAAAAAAACTTCTACAGAAAGGGCATTGATAATCCGAGAATTCGATCATGGTTATTGGAGCATCCTCTGAACCCATAAAAGGATCGTCGTCCGCATCCGTTGGATTCTGCACTTGATTGACCGTTGGTGTGGGACTTGTTGAATCACTTTGGGTAGTGGTGGTTTCCTTGGCATTTCCCATTTGCTGGCCCAAGAGAATGCCGATTCCCAATATAATCGGGAGGGTTAGGATCGGAAGTATTTTTGAAAAGGATTTCTTAGTTTCTTTCATCATAAAAAGCGTTAAGTTTAAAGGATTGAAGTAAAGACTTCACTCCCTTTGAACCACGCCTTTCGAGAAACGAATGAAGGAAGGGACTAGAGGTGGATAGGTGGAAAATTGCTTCCCGGCTAGTTGGAAAACTAGGATGGTAGTCGCGACAAAGTAGGCAGCTACCCAGAGGAGTAAAGGCTGTGGAGTCAGGTCGTTTGGTAATATCTTTGTGATGGAGGGACTGTGAATGGTGTCACAGCAAGCTTGTTCGATTGAAGCCGGAGTTTTTGTAGACAGTTGGTGCATTCCTTCCATCGACTTCATACACAAAAATGACCCCAACAGGGTGATGAGAAATAGGAATAGGATTTTTTGCGTCAATTTTTTCACCCAATTATTCTAAGCCTTTTCCATTTTAAAGCAATTTCAATGGCAACAAAGTTTTCCCTCCTCAATGCTTTCACGTCCTTCTTTAAAACACAGAAAGACGAAAACAAGCCCTGTGACTGCATCTGTCCACCAAAGACCAAATAGGAAATTGAGTCCTGTTCCAAACAAGAGAGCAAGGGACATGAGCACGCAGACAAAAGTTTGTTTGGAGTCTGCCACCAGGCTTCGACTCCTCATGGATTTTCCAGTCTTGTATTTGAGGTGGGCCAAGAAAGGCATGATGATTAAAGAAAGCGCGGCAATAATCATACCGAGGAGACTGGGCTCCGGCCCCTCATGAAGGTAAAGTTTTTTGATGGATTCAAATAGAATATAGGCTCCCAAGACATAGAAACTGTAAACCCACAAACTTGGACGCCTTTCTTTCGATTTCTTCTTCGTGTTCTTCACTCTTAATTTTTGCACTGAATCTCCAAATTATCACAGTTCCCGATATTGATTCAATGAAGCTGTCAAAGCCGAAGCCGACCAGGGCTAGACTTTCCGTTAAAGCTCCTGCCGCAATGGAAACAAGCCCTTCGAGGATATATGACTAGCGAACCTTCCTCAAGACCATTCCAAACCACCAAGGGTTTGTATACTGTTTTTTTACCTTAAAGCCAAGGTTTTTGAGTTCTTCGTAAAACTCCTTCCGCTTGTACATTTCTTTATAGGGATGAGCTAAGAAAAGCCTTAGAATTTTACCGATTCTAGTCTCGAAAGTGTCTATGGAGAGGTCTTCTAGGATGAGTTGTCCGCCTGGCTTCAAAAGTCTATGCAATTCCTTCAATGCATCTTTCCAATTTGGAATGTGGTGGATGATCCCAAAATCGACAATGGCATCGAAGGACGCATCGGTGAATCTCAAATGACTAGCATCACCTACCTCAAAGGCAATATGAGGAGCCTTCACGCGACGTTTTGCTCGTCTAATCATTTGAGGGTCAAGGTCGATGGCGTTGATGCTCTTAGGTTTGAAATGTTTTTGAATCAGCTTTGTGCCGACCCCTTGTCCGCATCCTATCTCTAAAACAGCCTTATCACTTGGTAGATCAGACATGCTTTTGAGTTTTTTTGCTTCAAATCCTTGAATAAACGCCCTTATAGGGTTATTCATCAGCCAGAACTCGATCTTGTTCATGAGCATAGCTTTTGGGTTATTTGGAGAGCTGCATGATCTTGTAAGACCCTCTCGCAACCATAAAGAAGATGAGGGAACCGATGATGAGATCGGGGTAGCTCGACTGTGTATAGTAAACCAATACTGCTGCAAGAATGACCCCTATGTTTGCGAGCACATCATTAGAGGTGCAAAGCTCGCTTGCCTTGATGTGCACGTCCTTACTCTTGGAGCGTTGGAGTACCACAAGGGAGGTGACGTTTGCAGCGAGGGCAAAAATAGAGATCAAAATCATGTACGCAAAGAGAGGAGTTTCTTCAAAACCAATGAAGCGTCTAATGACTTCTATGAGTCCGAAACTAGCAAGAGCGAGCTGAAGGTAAGCAATCAGCTTCACGATACTCTTCTTGGCTACAGTGGCTCTTCCAATGGCATAAAGGCTAAGTCCGTATACAACTGCGTCCGCAAACATATCCAGACCATCCGCTACCACGCCCATTGAGTGAATAATGAATCCTGCTGTGACTTCAACGAAGAAGAAGGCGAGGTTGATGCCTAGTACTAACTTTAGAGTTTTTTCTTCATCCTGATCGATCTCCAATTGAGCTGGGGAAGAGTTTTTTTGTGACTTCAGGAGTTTGGAGTCGAGCCGTAGGCTTTCTAGGGTTTTCGTTACTTGTTCAATATCGCCCTCGTGGTAAACCTGTACAAGCCTAGCTGAAAGATCTACCTCGATCTGCTTAATACCTTCCAGCGGTTGGAGCTTCATTCGTATCATTCTTTCCTCACTGGGGCAGTCCATCTTTGAAACCTTGAATGTGCTTTTCTGCATAGAGTTTAGTAACGGGTACACTTATAAATTTCGTCCGCGTGTTCCCTTACGATCTTGCGAGCGGACTCAATCATGTCGCGAATTTCCTTTGAAGCAAGCTCGTAAGACACTTCACGACCGATCTTTTCTTTTTGAACGAGACCACATTCCAAGAGACAAGCTAAATGAGTAGAAGTGTTCGGCTGGGAAAGCCCTGTGGCTTCTACGATTTGTGAAACGGTCTTGGCTCCTTCCATGAGTTCGGTGAGGATGGCTAGGCGGGACTGGTCAGCGAAGCCTTTGAAGAAGCGGGATTCAATTTCAAGTTGTTTCTTATCCATAAGGTATCAATACATGTTTATGTGTTTATATTAAGTAATACGAAGTCTTCAGTCAAGTTTGATATCCCTTTTTATACTGTCTCAAATGTCTCATTTAGCCTGAAACGCCATAGTTGTGTCTCACGGCAAGAGACACTACAATGAGACAGCCCAAAGGGTACTAGACCCGAGTGGCCAGCCAATTAAAAATGGGAAGTAGTCAAGTTTTTCAGCGAAAATTTTTGAAGTGATTCATATCATGCTATGATTGCGATCATATGAAATCACTTTATTGGAAGTTGCCACTTTTTCTTACTGTCTCTCTTGGTCTACTCGGAGCGATATGGCTAGGGGTAACTGTCTATCCAAATTTAACGCTTCCGATCTGTGGGGAAAAGGGTGAGTCCTCACCTGCAGTAGCGAAATCTTACGATCAATTGTCGGTTTCCAATGAATCAATTGAGTCAGGGTCGATTTGTGATCAGGTGATTGGGATGGAGAATGTCGATGCGAGTCGTACGGATTGTTCTGTTTCCTGGGTAGATGAAGAAGGGTCCACTGCCTTCCTGGTGGCAACACGCACAAATACCTGTAGAACGCATGGCCAGAAGGAACCATTTAAAAAATACTTTTTCAGCATTTTATCTGAAAACCTTGTCTTCCCAATCACGGACTTGGCGCAATTCCCGACTTTGAATGCAGAAGGCATGGAAAATGTCGCACACTATGCAAATCAGTATGGGCTTGAATCGCTCGATTATTTTGTTGGGCAATATGCGTATTTTTGGGGAAAGAAAAATGATGTCACATGCGAGGATATGGAACTTAACGGCGCCATCATGGAGCATTGTCGCTTTACTGCTATTAACGATCTTTATCCTGATTACGATGCTTACGCTAATAGCGTGAACTTGCTACTTAAAGAGTACAAAGATTGTAACGCTATGCGCGATAAAATGGGGTATGATGATGGAGAATATGGATCGTATTACAGTGGCAAGGTTAATACTATTCTTTCAGCATGCGCAATGACTTATGCGCAAGAGAATAGTGACGCTTATTACTGCCTTGACCATTTCTTTGGAGAAAAAGAGGAGGGATTTGCTGGTCGCTACGAATGTGTGGAGAGGTCGACGAATAATGTCAGTGTGGAATATTGTGACTCATTGCCAAGCAATGCGCAGGACAAGAGCAGAATGACCCCTGCATGTTATGAAGCCCTGGCCTGGGTGACACTCGATGAAAACTATTGCGACAAAATTGAATACCCTGGAAATGGCAGTGAGGAGTATTTTATAGCTCAATGCAAAGATGAAGTTCTTCAACTGAAATCTGGAGAAAAACCTCTACTAGAATAGTCTGAAACGCCATCGTTGTGTCTCACGGCAAGAGCCACTACAATGAGACAGCCTAAAGGGTACTAGACCCGAGTGGCCAGCCATTCTAGCTTTTTGTACACTAATCTGTTATAATAAGGAGATTTATTTTATATTATGTCATCAACTCGTGAAGCACCTTCTGGCAATTTAGATCCTAGTAAGGAACAAAAATTTTTAGGTGAAAATAGAGAAATCTTGGGTGATTTACTTGCAGATGAACCAGAGAAGCGCGCAGAGGCTATGTAATCACTTTTTTCAGAACTTGAACAAGCTAAGGATGTTGACTATAAAGTAGTTTTAACAAAGTTAGTTGAAAAAGGATTTTTAGCTACCGAGTCTGCTTCGGTAGGAGAAAGATTCTCGCTTGGGTTTTACTACGATCGAGGAGGGGAGCAGCAATCGATCTACAGGATGGATTTGCAAAAAGATGAAGCTGGTGAAACCCTTACTTTAACTCGTAATCCTGCTCAAGTAAGAGAAGAAACAGCAAAGAAATTAAGAGATCTTGAAAAAGAAATAGGCCAATAGATGCAAGGGTACTAGACCCGCTTAGCCAGCCATTACGGGCACTTTGAAAGCCTATGACCCACTTTCCTAGGGAGAAGGGGAACATAAGGCTAGGTTTTGTTTTGGGCGTAGGTATCCGTAAAGGAATTGTTGACATGACTCAAACGCCAGGCCATGATTAATTGATAGAAATATCTCCATTATAGCGCTATGCAGAAGACCGTCGTCATTTTCGGTGCTGGCGTCGCGGGGCTGAGTGCCGCTCATGAATTTTCACGATTGGGATATCAAGTGACGATTTATGAATCGAATCCGGATGCGGGAGGGTTTTTTAGAAGTGCACGAATGGACAAAGATCAAGGGATGCCGTCTGAATATTCGTGGCATGGTTTTGGTCCCTGGTATCACAATACCTATGACATCATGAGACAGATTCCATTTGATGACCACAATAGCGTTTATGATAAAAGTCTTTCGAGACCGATCAATTATGGCATCGCCCATGATCAGACAAATGAAGATGAGGATGTGAACGACTGCTTTAGAGCCTTGAAACGATTTCGAATGACAATGTGGGACAAAATGCGATGGGCAATCTTGCTTTTTAAAACATGGAGTGCAAATAATCGTACAAAGGAATATTACTCAAGGCTCAATGCTTCTGATGCATGGAAACCGATCATGAGCGATCGGGGCTGGAAAACATGGCGCTCCACCTTTGGCCCTTGGGTTGGTTCTGATTGGACGCGCGTATCGCTGCATCATGTCGGACAATTTTTTCGTCGCAATCTCATGTCCGGAGAAAGGCACGAGCATAAATCTGATGATGAAGGAGAAGAATGGTCACAGGGTGCAGGTGATGGTTGGCTTCTGCTTCGTGGACCAAGCAACGAATTCTGGTTTGATAAATGGGTAAAATATCTTCAAGAAAAGGGGGTGAAGATGCTTTGGCAAACATCACTTCGTAAGCTGGTCTATAACGGTAAAAGTATCACAGGAGCATGCTTGTCATCTGGAGAGATGGTGCATGCAGATATTTATGTCGTTGCGATAAATCCTTTTTCTGCTGCTGATATTTTTGATCAGACACCGGAGCTTGCAGCTCTGGACGAACTGCGTTTTTTTAGACCCCTTATAGGCGATGGTCCACATACGCAGGTCTCTTTCCATTTAGCATTTTCCGAACGAGTATCTTGGCCCAAAGAAAGAAGTGCGCTTCTTCTGCCCGATTCGGAATTCAATCTGACTCTTTTCCCAGAAGAACAAGTGTGGTCAGAAGATGTGGTGCTTGGCGACGGTGTTGTTTCATTATGGACCGGTACCGCCTGCGTCTCATCAGTGCCTGGGAGAAAATATGGTCTAGCACTTTCCCATTGTACAAAAGAACAGTTCATTGAAGAAATAAAAGACCAACTTTCTCGCTGTGCGGAATTGAATCTCCTGTTGAAGCAAGCAAATCAAGGAAGAGAGTTAAAAGATTTTTCTTTGTTAAGAATTGAAGTCTGGCATGAGTGGCAATTTTCTTCAGCAGGTATCAAACCACGCCAGCCCAAGTGGGTCATGAGCAATCATACTCAGCCCTACCTGCCCAGCCAACGAACACCAGTTCCAAATTTGCTTCTCGCAGGTGCTCACACGAAAACAGACGCAGATATTTGGAGTATCGAGGCTGCGGTTGAGAGTGGCCGACGAGCCGCAAAAATCATCGAACCTGAGGTTCATGTTATTGAGCAATACAAGCCAAGCTGGCTTCGTGCAATCAGTGCAATCGATGACATTTGTTTCCGCTTGAGACTCCCTCATGTCCTCGATATCCTCCTCATTATTGTTTCTGTAATCATAATTCTTTTCCTAGTGAGACTATCCCTGCGGATTACCTGGTACATATCCTTTTTCTAGCTGTTGAATTAAATGGACGACTGCTTCAGGAAAATTAAAACCAAAGCGATAATAAGATTCCGGTTTTAGTAAGGTATTAGTATCCACTACCCATATTTTTCCCTCCGGGTCGACTAATAGATTTTGCTGATCTAGGCCTGGGATATCTGGGACACATTTCAACTCTCTGCCCATCGATTCAAAAGAACGGAGTATTTCTTCTAAAGAATTTCTAAATTGAGGTCTTTCTGCAATGGGGCCTCTGGATGCTTCTATAATTGTGTTTGGAGCTGGAATGCCTTCTTGAATCATAAAAGGATTTGTTCTCATTGCTATTGCAAACTCGTTATCTGCTTCAAATTGAGTGCTTGATCCAAAAAAAAGTGTGTCTGGCACACTACCCTCAAAGTAGTGCTCAACAGCGGTATGTTCAACAGCATGCCTAGTAAATATTTTTTCAAGATCTCCTCTGTCTGGTGGCATGACAGAAAATCTACCCTCCGAAACCAATACTTTTACATAGCAATTACCAATTGCGAAAACCAAATATCTTTTTCCTCGGTGGCGTCTATCTACCAATACTGCTTTTCCTGAGCTTTCTAACAAACAGTTTAGCAGAGCTGCTTTGGACCGTTCTAGTAAAACCTGATTACTATTTGTGCGAGCTTTATGTAAATCCCCCTTCGGTCCAATTTTTTCGAGTTCAGTTAGTCTGTCTCGTACTTTCATCTCAGTTTCGAAGGGTGGAAAGTCTTGTAAAGTTTTTTGATGGTCCATGATTATGCGGTCGAAGATGGTTGTAGATTATTACATCCCCTCTTTTGGATGTAAATAGTGCAAAGATTGGGACGGTTGTATCTCACGGCAAGAGACACTACAATGAGCCAGCCAAAAAGGGTACTAGACCTGAATGGCCAGCCAATCTAACTTAACCCAACAGTCATGTCATATCTCCGTCGTTTGCTGCCGTGGTTGGTTTTGGATGTATTTTTCACTTTGGAGTTTCATCTATACCCGCTTAGGTTACTGGGCATAATGATTTATAACGATGCTTATCTGGTGCTCACAATGTTTCCGCACTTTGTTTTCTTTCTAATTTTTGGATATGTGTTTGCACGGCGAGGAGAACCTTTGAAAGTCATCCTTCGGGACGGTAGCTTTATTCTTTTCGTTTCTATCGTAGTGGCTCTTGTGAAGTATTTCTTTATCAGTCAGTCTGCTTTGTTCGATGCTGGCACGCTTTTTTCCATCTTAATAATGCTTCCGATTAGTCTCATCCCCTATTATGCCGCCTTGTTTCTAGGAATTTCAGTTTATAAGCTTAAGATGAAGGCAGTCGTTGATCGTAATAATCCTGATTTCTTTTCCTTAAAATCGATCTTTCTACTTTCATTGAAGCCTACACTGATCTTATCGATTTTTGTTTTCCTCTTGGATGCTTATGTTTTATGGAATGGTTTCGAAGTAGGTCCTCTTTTGAGCCTTTCTTTTGTTCTATTGAATCCTATTTCTATGATAGACCTGGATATTTTCCGTGATTTAATCGTCAGGTTCCCAATCACGATTCTCTACCTCTTTGTCTTTATTTTTTTAGTAACCCTACTCTACAAACGATCTAAAAGATCTGGCTTGAGTAGAGTGCGAAAAGGCTTGTTTTATGTAGGGATAGTAGCTGTGGTGCTTTTATATCTTCTACAATCTTTTCTCTTTTTATATATAATGGCTTTGGGTGGAATTTAAAAGGGTACTAAACTCGAGTGGCCAGCCAAAGTGGATGGCCACTAAATAATTAAGAATCTACTTACTCACTATCTATTCGTAAAATGGAAGACCCTTCAGAATCTGATCTGGACATTGAATCTACGGATTCATGGTCGTTACAAATGACTTTGTTACTGGGTGCTTTTGACAAAGTTTCCCAAAAATTAGCTGGGTATGGAAATGATTCGGCAAACGCGTTAGAGTTCCTTTCCGAATTGAGATCTAAAGTCCTTCGTGTACAGGAACTTGGAGAAGCGGTTTTTCAAGATTCAGATTCGGAGCACTATAAAGATCTATTTAGTGTTCAGGGGTCAGGAGTGCGAGACTATGAATCTTTGATGCTTGAGCTCCTTGTTCGAATAGCTGGACTAATTTGTGTCCCAGAATTTTTTTATACACTTTCTCAACCAAGTGAACTGGCTAGCCTACCAAATGGAGCTACTCAACTTGCCAGTTTCTACCAGAAATTAGAGGCTCATTTAAATAGAGAAGGTGCTTTTTAAGGGTACTTGCTTCTTCACCCCAGCCATTACGGAAGTTTTAAAGTCTAGATGTAGAGCCATTAATCAATAGTAATGAAGAGTCTGTTTCTTTTACTCGCTGCGCCCATTTTACTGCTCACCTGCGCTTCACCTTGGCCAGATCCGGTTAGCTTTTCTTTTGTTGAGCCGACCGAAGGAAGTGAATGGGATATAACATCACCTCAATCCATACAGTGGGAAAGCAGTGGAGCGGGTGATGACTATACTTTGGTTTTATGGCTGTCCGATGGTTTTATTATTGGAAACTACTTTCTTGAAGACGGACAATTTATATGGGAGGATCGGACAGTTTATAATGGTGACATTGGAAAGCGCATAGAGCGGCCAGGGAACTACACTCTTAAAGGTCAGATCTATGACGGTCCTGCATGCCTGACAGGTGAGGGATGTGAGAATGTGGTGAATGGTAAAATAGTGGCTGAAGATGAAGTAGACATTAGATTAAAATGAAGCAGTCTCATGGGTACTGGACCTGCTTATGAAAAAAAATGGATCCAATAGACGAATATTTAGAAAGATCCTGTTTATTTTTGGGTCATTTCTTGCGCTTGCAGTACTTATTATTGGACTGGTTATTCTTTTGGAGATATTGCCTCGGGATAGGTGGGACGGGTTCTCCAGAGAAGAGAAGTTGGTGTGTAAGGACGCGGGGGGAAATTACTCTCTCTTAAATGGTTGTGGTGATTCGTGTGGTCTCCTTTCAGGAGAAGTGGCTTGCATCACATCCTTTTCTTACGCATGTGACTGTGGATCTAATCAATGTTGGGACGGGATAGAGTGCGTGAGTAATGAATCTTTTGGAAGTAAGTAATCCCAAAAGGTACTCGAACCCGTTGTCCTGAGGAGCACGGGCATTAGGAGATTTGAGCGACTGGTGTGTGGTGCTACTTCTCAGAACAGTTGTTTAGCAAGGATAATGATCTTTGCAACCTCAGCACGGTTAGGGACTTCATCAGGGCGGAACTTACCCGTTGCTTCGTCACCTGATATCACTCCCACGCTTAGTGCATAGTTGATCGCATTCACATTTGAATGATCAAGTGTGACATCACTGAAAGGTGCTTCACTTGCGTCAGAGACATCCAAGCCAAGCACATCAACGATCAGTTGAATGAGTTCGCCTCGCGTAACTTCTGATGTGTATTCAGCATCATCTACAAGTGCATTTTCAACCCGACTTAACAGGTCTTCACTAAGTAAATCTGAGAAATCATTTTGGAGTGTGAGTGCGTAACCACGAGCCCAGAAATCACCCTCTGCAATTTCCTCAGGGTCTTTATCTAAGACACATTGCAAGACAAACTTCATACTTTCTCCAAACAGTACTTCATTTGAAGGACGGAATTCGCCTAATTCATTTCCCGCTTCATCTTTGAATCCAGAAATACAAGCTTCTGAATCCATTTGGTCAACAAAATTGAAGAACCATTCTTCATCATCTGTATCTCTAAACGGAATCACATCATCTTCGAATTTCTTTTCAGTGGATTCATTTTTAATCTCTTCAATCTTGTCTTCCAGATCTGAGGCCTTCTTTTCAGAATCGTCATCTGATTCAATAATTCCTTCGATGTCTGAGATCACTTCATCCTCATTTACTCCACTTACATTGAAGTTCGCCAGAGCAATGAGAAGGTTACTCAATTCTGATTCAACCGTGGTGGAAAGGGCCGTAAGGGCGTCATCGATCGCAGTGTTTGAGGCCTGGTCTTCTTCGGACAATAAGTTTTCAACAAAATCTGCGATTTCTTCTTCAAAGTCTTCAAAACATTCATCAAACTCATCAGCATCATCATCTTCTGAGACTACTGCTTCAGCAATACATTCTCCAAAGTTTTCACCAAGTTCAGATTCCTCACTGGCTGAGTGTATGTCTTTTCCCTTGGCGTACATTGCTTCATGTTTGGCTTCTTTAGCAAGATCTTCTGCTTCTTCATAGTTTCCTGCGTCAAATTCGGTTTGTGCATCAGCAAGAAGCACTTTTGCACCCTCAAGTCTAACCAGTGCATCAGAAACATCTTTTCCTTCCGCCTCTTTTTCAACAATAGTTTCTTCTGCTTCAGCAATTTCTTCCTCAGCGTCTTCAATCTTATCAGCTGCATTTTCCATATCAGAATCTTCGTCATCTTCATCCTTCTCTTCATCCTTCTCTTCCTCTTCATCTTCATCTTCATCCTCCTCTTCATCCTCCTCTATATCGGCCGATTCATCATCGCTATCTGGATTGTCAGAGCTTTCACCTTCTTCCGATAATGCAACAGTGTCAGATGCTTCTCCATCGTCAGTAATGGCTGCTAAGGCTAGCGATGTAGGCACAAGGAGTACGAGCAAAGCAATAAATAGATTTTTATACATGACTTGATGGTTAAATCATGTTATTTTACACTACTTTATATGTATGGTCAAACTGCAGTGTTTGCAAGGGCTGCTTATAAATAGCCAAATTTGATGCCTTTTTATACTGTTTCAACTATCTCATTTAGTCTGAAATGCCACAATTGTGTCTCACGGAAGAGTAGGTAAGATGAAACAGTCCCAAGGGTACTAGCCTCGAATGGCCAGCCAATTCGGTCTCTGATACGATGAGTTTTTAAGCAGACTCCCGCAACAATGCCCCACGAGGTAGACCTAAGGCCAAGATTCTTGGGGACTTCTTGTAGTCTTGTAACTTTTGAAGAAGCTGTCGGCCTGCCTCTGTACGATTAAGAAAAATCATAAAAAAATGTATTGACCTAGAAAACACTTTAACCCATCAAAGGTGTCATTGAATCAAGTGACACCTTTTCTTCATTCAAGTGTTTATCAGTATGTACACTGTTTAATATGTTCAAATGGTTGAGCAAAAAGAAGACAACATACAAACTTTAAGAAAATTATTGAAGTCCCATTTGGACTGATTTATTTTTTAACCCCCTATTCTATGAAGACTTTAATCTTTAGCCTGATGGTGGTTGCCCTTTTGGGCATGCATATAGTTCAGGCAGCTCAAACTCAAACTCAAACTCAAAATTTTGAGGATATCCCACAAGGTGCCTGGTATGAAGAAGCCGTACAGTTTATGCATCAATGGGAATTCATGACTGGTGACACAAACGGAAATTTTGATCCCCATCGTTCCGTTAATCGGGCAGAACTCGCTATGGTGATGTACCGCTTTTACTATCACTTAGAAAATCAATTCCAGTTGTCTCCAGTGGTGGGAACCATGGATGTTGATAAAAATGAAACTTTCACCATTACATTGGATGCTAACCCTAGCACCGGTTACGAATGGCAAGTGAATTTTGATGAAGATTATCTAGACTTGACGGACCGTGATTTCGAAGCAGATTCCGAGCTTTTGGGCAGTAGTGGGGAAGAAACTTTCCAGTTCAAAGCTTTGGAGTCTGGCACCACCTATATTTATTTCATCTATTTGCGCCCCTTCGAAGAAGATGAAGCGCCTATTGAGAAGCAGATCTACAAAATAAGAATTTCTTGATCACTAAATTTTGCTATAGTGAAAGAAGGATTTTTAAAACTTTGCCGATAAAAACGAACACATCCAGGAATCTTAAAAACCAGTTGCCTTTTCTGAAGGAGGTGTACTGGAGAACAGACTGAAACCCCGGGCGTAAGCCTGTGGGAGTTTCACCAGTGTACGGGCTTATGTGCATGAGAGAAGAAAGAGATCCAGAAGAAATAAGAATGGCCTTTCGGTCTTGTCGTGCAGGTTCAAATTTTTGACTGACACCTTTTGCCAGATGATGTGTTTCTAATGGTGTTGCTTAACCCACTCACTCATGTTTATCACATTTAAAAAAACCACCTGTTCTATACTGATCATATCTGGACTGCTCCTTAACACCCAGGTGAGTTTTGCTGCGGTCTTTGATGATGTTGACCCAAGCACTTCCGAATACTTAGCAGTAGAGTACCTATCAGGTTACGCAGTGATCAGTGGCTATGAAGATGGCTCTATTAAGCCAGCCCAAGAAATAAATCGTGCAGAAATGGTGGCAATGATGGTCCGTGCAAGTTATGGTGAGCCATCAGCCACACAGTATAGAAACTGTTTTCCTGATGTAGGAGAAGAATGGTTTGCACCTTATATTTGTTATGCAAAAGCGTATGGCTGGATTAAAGGCTATGATGATGGATATTTCCACCCCGCACGAATTGTGAACCGTGCAGAAGCCTTAAAAATGGTAAGTAACTCTTTTGAATATCAAGTGTCTGTACAAAATCAAGAAAAAGTAAATGCGTACAACGATGTGTCGGACAATGATTGGTTTGGACGCTATGCTCAATTTCAACATGAATACAATCTAAATATGTTTTTTGGTGATGAATTACATCCCGATTGGCACTTGGATCGTGGCCAAGCGATTGAGATAGTATACAGACACCACTTAATGCATCAACAAGGTGAGCCTCAATATCTAGATGAAGAGGATCGCATGCAATACTTAATCGATCAAGGTTTTGGTGATCAAGTCCAAGAGCATCTTGAAGATCAAGACCAAGACCAAGACCAAGACCAAGACCAAGACCAAGACCAAGACCAAGACCGAGACCAAGACCAAGACCAAGGGTACTAGACCCTACTTGCATCATTCATTTCTCCTGTGAGTCTAGCGATTGCTGTAAGTTTTTGATCGATATTTGATTGGTAGTTGCCGCTTGGATTGCAGGCGCATTTCTGCTCGGTTGTATGCTGGCTTACTTGATCCCTCCAGCTGGAAGCTTTCTTATATATCGCTGCTACAGATTTGATCTCAAAGTTGAAGGAAAAAAGAAAAAATTATTCCTGTAGAAAGATGATCCAGCAAATATTTTTGTTTTTGTCTGCATGGGTTCAGTGCTATTCTAAACTGTACTGTTTTATTTGGATAGTTATGAATAGAGACGAAAAACCACAACTACTGCAAGATTTAAATCAGAGTACCGGAGTACTGCTCATTACAGATACGAATGGGCACATTTTGTATGTTAATAGGCAAGTTGAGGAAACGAAAGGCTTTTCTGAACAAGAAATCTTGGGAAAACGGCCAGGTGAACTATGGGGAGGACATATGGATGAGTCTTTTTATGAGAAAATGTGGAATTATATTTATGTTCAAAACCGCCCTTTTGTTAGTGAAGTACAAAACCTGAATAAACAGGGAGATGTCTTACATGAAGAGGTACACATTGCTCCCCTCCTGAATCCTGAGGGCGAGGTAGAATATTTTATTGAGATCGATCCCAAAGTTCACACCAAAAGTGAACTTTCTTCTTTTGATCAAGAATTTCTTTCCTTGGGTAAAGCTCCGCCATTGACGCCCGACGACTTGATGCACATGCTTAAACGCTGGATTCTCAAAGAACCATTGAACCGTCAGCCCGATCTCAAAGAAGATTTTGCTCACTTCATGCATCGGCTTTTCTTGTCGCAGAATACAAACTCAAAGATTGAAGATAAATTTTTAGTTGAATCTGCCCAAGAAAATATAATTGCTTTCAAAAAACTCTACAGCAAGTATTACAAAAAAATCTTTGCTTATTTTGTTCATCGGGTGAACTTTAGGGGAGAGGCTGAGGAGCTTAGTCAAGAAACTTTCTTGAGGGCGTTCAAAAGTTTGAACTATTTTAGTTATCAAGATTGCACTTACCTCAGTTATTTGTTGATGATCGCTCATAACTTGCTCGTTAACCACTATCGAAAATACCGGCCCGTCTTGAAAGATGATTTGAGCCTTTTAGCTACTACGGATGCCTCTGAGATTTACAAAGACATTGAACTAGAACTTTTGTGGAAGGCTGTTCACGAACTTTCTAAGATCGAAGAACAAGTACTCAAGATGAAATACCAAGAAGATCGATCTGTACGGGAGATTGCATATACTTTTGATAAGAGTGAAAATGCAATTAAACTGATTTTGTCGCGGGCTCGTAAAAAATTAGGTAAACAATTCGCAGAATAAAAGTTACTCTTTTTACTGAGATTTACATCTCATGTCGGAAAATCCTACTCATGCGAAATCTCGTACTCTTTCTCCATCTGTCGCTCGATGGGTTCAGTGCCACTGAAGATGGCCGCCTTGATTGGATCCCGTACAATGAATCGCTTCAACAGTACGCTGCAAAGGTTGTGGCTACCGTGGGTGTGCCTGTGTATGGCCGTGTGACCTACGAAATGATGAAAGGATACTGGCCGATGATGCTTCGGGACGAATCTGCCTCGAAGCAGACCAGAGAACATGCGGAGTGGCTTGAAGGTGTGGAGAAGATTGTCGTATCTACGACACTTCCAGAACAGGATTGGAACAACACACGAGTCATACGCGAGAATGTTGTAGAAGAGCTTACCAAGCTTAAACAGGAACCCGGGAAGAATCTTGTTATCTTCGGAAGCATAACGCTTGCAAACTCGCTCATGGAAAGCGATCTCATCGATGAGTTTCAGTTCACAATCAGTCCAGTTTTCCTCGGGAGGGGTAAAACATTTATCCGAAGTATAGGGAAAAAGCTTCCACTTGAGCTGCTGGCGTCAGAGGCCGTAGAAGGAGGTGTTGTTGGGCTTCATTATAAGGTGGTGCGGTAAACCTATTCACTCATCCAACATTGATCAATATGAACACTCGAATCGATTCATTGAAGCAAGAAGTGGCCCCGGCAAAGCTCATGGTCGTCACGAAAGGGCGATCGGCGGAGGAGGTTTATAGGGTTGTTCAGGCTGGGGCACAATATTTGGGTGAGAATCGTGTTCAAGAGGTGTTGGCAAAATACAGTCCGGATTTAATGGAAGCGCTTGCTTTGGCGGGCGCAGAAAACCATTTTATTGGCAAGCTCCAGACCAACAAGGTGAAAGCGCTTTTGCCTTATATTCACGCCATTCATTCCGTGGATAGTTTGAAATTGGCTCAAAAAATTCACAAAGAAGCAGAATCTCTTGGGCGTATCATTCCGGTCTACCTACAAGTAAACGCTACTGGTGAAGCTCAAAAATCAGGTTTTTCGCCAGAAGTTCTTCGGGCGCATATAGAAGAGATTCGTAAGTTAAGATTTATATCGGTGGTCGGTCTTATGTGTATGGGAAAAGAGGGAGATCCAGAAGAAACGAGAAAGGCCTTTCGGCTTTGTCGCCAGCTGGCCAATGAGTATGAGCTCGAAGGCTGTTCCATGGGCATGAGTGCGGATTACCCCATCGCTCTCTCCGAAGGATCAACCATGGTTAGAATTGGGAGGAGGGTATTTGAGGGTTAAAACCTAGCCAACTCAGAGGCCTTGTTTTTTAAGAGTTTTTTTTGGTATATTTTTTACAATGAAAAAAAGAGGATCCAACAGACAAACAATTCGGAAGATCCTGTTTATTTTTGGGTCATTGCTTGTGTTTGCTGTACTTATTATTGGGCTGGTTGTTCTTTTAGAGATATTGCCTCGGGATGGGTGGGACGGGTTCTTTAGAGAAGAAAAGTTGGTGTGTAAGGATGCGGGGGGAGATTACTCTCTCTTAAATGGCTGTGGCGATTCGTGTGGTCTCCTTTCAGGAGAAGTAGCTTGCATTGCATCATTTTCCTACGCATGTGACTGTGGATCCAATCAATGTTGGGACGGGATAGAGTGTGTGAGTAATGAGTCTTTTGGAAATAAGTAACCCCAGGGGTGCTAGACCCACATCTCCAGCCAATAAAAATCGATTATGAGCTTTCTCTATAATAGAGTTGAAACAAAAGATAAGGTGAAAATTTCTTTCAAGAATTATTATCTCTGGTACTTGAATATTACTGCTATCTTTGCCATGGCTTTTGTGAAGCCTGGGTCAGAACTCACATATATTGCTACGATTCTTGTATTTTTATTACTGTTAGCCATCTTTTTGTATCAGTTTATTGTCCGCATGAATCTAGCGACTGAAATTGGGAAGGCCATGAAGAACGGCTCAGTGGAGGTGAGTGGAAGTAAGTTTTCGAATAAAAACCCCCTAACCTATATTATAAAAAAATAGGTCTTAGCGTCTCACGGCAAGAATAGGTAAGCTGAGACAGCAGCCAATACTTTAAACGGAATAAACCTCTTATGAAAAAATTCAATCCCTCCGTTACCCTCCTTTTATTTTTTCTGGTGGCTTGTAGCTCTACTCCGGATAAGGCATCCGTTCTTATTAGTTCGCCAACTGGAAACGAGGTATGGGGAATAGGCTCTAACCAGGTTATTAGTTGGGATGCGAAAAATTGGGATGCTAATGATTTTTTGGTTTTAACTCTGGAAGGGGAAGCTGGTGGAGAAATTGTATGTCTGGATAGGGAAGATTTCACGAAAAATCAGTGTGCGTGGGCGGTGGAAGGGGTCTTACGGGGGGATATTGTGGCAGAAATAGAGCCAGGGAAATATACACTGACCGCACGATTGTATGATGATCTTATTTGCACCACTGGAGAGGGTTGTGATCAATACGAAGAAAGCCCCAAGCTTAAAGCCAAGGATTCGGTAAACATCGTGATTGAATAGTGAGGTCTTAAGTGCGGCGGCCTACACCCAGTAGTCGTGCGACTAAGATGATGAGCGCCAGCACCAAGAGGAGGTGGATCAGTGAGCCGGCTATGTTGAGGGAGAACCCTGCCAGCCAAGCGACGACCACCACAATGAGGATAATATCGAGGATGCCCATAAAAAAGGGGGTAAAAATAGGTAACCCTGCAGTAGGGCATCGTTCAGTGTGTGCCTAAAGGCAACGCTTGTCTATTAATATCCCTTGCCATAACTAGGTTGATTCACACCCAGTGCGCCTTAGGCGTAACATTGTGTTCCTTCTTTGGTAGGAATAACCTATTGGTGCTTAACCCCAAAACTATGAAAGGTTATCACGGCGACATTGAGGGCCTTACCCTTGGCAATGAAAAATTTCGGCAGGTCCTTTATACCGGTAAGCATTCCCAACTTGTATTGATGTGTTTGCAAGCCTCTGAAGAAATTGGTGAAGAGGTCCATGCTGGAAATGACCAATTCTTTCGATTCGAAAGTGGTACGGGAAAAGTATTGATTGATGGAAACGAATATAGTGTTGGCAGCGGTTCGGTCGTCATCATCCCCGCAGGAGCCAAGCATAACATTATTAATACTTCGTCTCACGATACGCTTAAGATGTATACCATCTACTCTCCGGCGCATCACAAAGAGGGCACCATTCACTCAACGAAAGCGGAGGCAAAAAGCGACCGTGAAGAGTTTGATGGGGTGACAACGGAATGAGGGCAAAGTCTTGAGCGGACAGCCCTTGTTTTATAAATAAATAAAAAACTCTGAACCTTTTCCCGGTTCACTCTTTACTTCTATTCGGCCACCATGGGCCTCAACAAGGTCTTTTACGATGGTGAGGCCAACACCGGTTCCGCCTGTTTTTCTGGAACGAGATTTATCCACTCGGTAGAATCGTTCAAAAATATAAGGGAGATCTTCTTCAGAAATTCCTATTCCATCGTCTTTTACTGAGAGGCAATCTTCGTTGTTCTTCCTTCCCGTGGATACTGCAATATGCCCGCCGTTTGCAGTGTAGGCAATGGCATTCGCAAGCAGATTCATCACCACTTGAATGAACTTTTCTCGATCGACTTTCATGCTTGGTAAATCCTCCTCAAGGTTCATTTTGAGGTTCAACGCTTTGGATTCAAATTCGGGCCTCATATTTTTAACGACCTCCCTGATGAGTTTGTTTAAATCCGTGTCCTCCAATTCTAAATTCTTTTTAGGACTGTCCACCAAATACAGCGCTCGGACATCTCCAACTAAATTAGAAAGGCGGTCGGTTTCGGATTCCAAAAGCAGCAGGGTTTCTTTCATTTCATCTCCGTATTCAATGGTGCCGTCATTGATGGCTCTTAAATAACCTCCGATGTTGGTGAGTGGGGTAGCGAGTTCATGCGCCACATTGGAAACCAAATCTCGCCGGATTTGCTCCATTTTTTCCAGTTCGCCTGCCATCTCGTTCACGGCAAGACAAAGGTCTCCGACTTCATCTTTTCTACTGCTTGTGACGCGCGATTTATAGTTTCCTTTAGCGATGGATTGAGTCGCCTGAATCACCCGCTCCAGTGGGTTCACCAGATACCGAGCAAAAATGAAGCTCATGATGGTGGCTAGAACCGCACCCACAATTGTGAACAAAAGGAAGATTCGCTCAAAGCCGCCCAAGGCTGGCCGGTCCCCTGGAGGGGGGCTGAGTGCATCCAACGAGATTTCATTTTCCAGTAAAAATTGCTGGAATTCATGCTGGAACCAGATTCTTCCTGTGACCGCCACCAAAATGACGGTGATAAGAAGGATCAATATGGAACCCAAGAGCAGCTTGGCTTGAATTTTAAATTTCATTGTTCTTTAAATTTATATCCCACCCCAAAGACAGATTGGATGAAACGAGGCTGCTTGGGGTCATCGCCAAGTTTTTTACGGATGTTCCCAATGTGAACATCCACGGTTCGATCAAAGACAAATTTCCCTTTTCCTTCATATATTTTTTCCATGAGCTGATCTCGGTTAAAAACCTGCCCGGGATGGGAGGCCAGCAGAGCAATTAAACGCATTTCAATAGGTGAAAATTCAAGCTCTCTGTCCTCAAGTGAGGCGCGGTGCTTTGTGCAATCAATCGTTAAGGCACCTGCTTGAATGACCTCGAGCTTCTCCTTGCTTGGACTGGCTTGGCTACGACGGAGCACGGCCTTCACCCGTGCCATCAAAACGCTGGGTTTAAAAGGTTTTGTGATGTAATCATCCGCACCCAGCTCAAGGCCGAGGAGCATTTCCACTTCTTCTTCCTTTGCCGTTAAAATAATGACGGGCGTGTCTTTGGTTTTACGCACTTGCTTGAGTATGTCCACGCCCGAAATATTTGGCAGCATGAGGTCCAGAATGATGCAGTCTAGATCCATTTGCTCCGCATACTCCAAGCCCGTTTGGCCCTCTAAGGCTACGATTGCCCGAAACCCTGCTTTTTCAGCATAGAGTTTAATGAGAGCGGCAATGTTTTCATCGTCCTCAACGATGAGTAGAGTGGCTTGATGCATATTTATTCGATAAGAATACTACAGGGCTTCTTGAGTCTCGTCATTCTCATCATTCTCGGCATTCTCCTCCGGACATTCGCAGAGTTGCTGACCGGGGAATCCACCTTCACCCAATGGTGGCATCTCAAATTCACCCCCCGGAAAGCCACCGGGGCCCATGTTGGGTTGTTTTTGAAGCATGGTCAACGAAACGCCAAAAGCGATGGCAAAAACCAGGGTCGTGGTGGCAAAGATGCCGGTTGAAATTTTGTAATTCATAATGATGGGGTTAAAAAATAAAATTATGAATTTATTCGTAACGAAGGGCCTCGATGGGGTCAAGCTGCGCCGCTTGTTTCGCGGGATAGTATCCAAAAACGATTCCAATCACACTGGACACTCCTACGGAAAGAAGAATGGAGCTGATGCTGATTTTAGTTGTTATGATGCCGAGCTCACTTACGATGGTTGATGCGGTTACTCCGATGAGGACTCCTAAAATTCCTCCAATCAGGGTTAGCACAAAGGATTCGGCTAGGAATTGGATATTGATTTCAAATTCGGTCGCGCCCATGGATTTACGAATCCCAATTTCTTTCGTGCGTTCCTTTACGGTGGTGAGCATCATGTTCATGATTCCAATGCCTCCCACAAGGAGTGAAATTCCTGCAACCGAAGCCAATAGAATCGTGAAAATTTGTGTGATTTCCGAGGCCGCTTCAAGAAAGGACCCCGTTTCATCCACAGAAAAATCATCCTCGTCCGGATTGGTGATGCCATGCGAGGCCCGCATCATGAGGGTTGCGGCTTCTTGAGTCACCGTTACAAGATCGTCGTCTCCTACTTTGATTGTAATAGAAGAGACCGAGTCGGAGCCCGCCATGTAATGCTGCACGGTGGATATGGGCGCGTAGATTAAATTATCGTCCTGCCTCGATCCAAGCTCGTCCACCACACCCGCAATCACAAAATCAATTTCGTTGATTGAAACGGTTTGGCCAACGACATTCGTGGTCACCGTCCCATATAAATCTTCAAAAACGGTGTAGCCCAGAACGACGGTCTTTTCTTTTGTGTCCACCGACTCCTCTGAGAAAAACTCTCCCTGCAACATTTCCAGTTCCTTCACATTTAAGTATGAAGTGTCGACCCCATAAATACTGACGCTCGTGTTGGTTCCCCCAGAAATCACCGCTTGTACTCGCTCGGTACTCACCGGAGCCACGCCCTCCAAAAAAGGTAGCTTCTCACGCAAAAATTCTACATCATCCAGAGTGAGCGTATCTCCCGAGCCTTGGCCCTGACTCAAACCGGAACTGTCGCTGCTTTCACCGGGTGAAACCGTTAAAATATCCGTTCCAATGGATGCAATGGAATCTTCTACGGACGATTGAGCGCCTTGTCCAATACTCAGCATGATGATCACGGAAGCAATTCCGATGACAATGCCGAGTATGGTTAAACTGGACCGCCCTTTATTTTGGGAGATGCTTGCCCAAGTCTGATGTTTTAAGTCGTAAAATTTCATGCTTTATCGCTGATTAAGCCGTCTTTTAAATGGATGATGCGGTCGGCGTGCTCAGCCACATCGAGTTCGTGAGTGATCATCACAATGGTGCGTCCTTCCTCTTTGTTGATGCGACGGAAGGTTTCCAGGATAAATGCTCCGGTTTTAGAATCCAGGGCTCCCGTGGGTTCGTCTGCCAGGACAATGTCGGGCTCATTCACCAGCGCTCGTGCAATGGCGACTCGTTGTTTCTGTCCTCCCGAGAGTTCATTGGGCTTGTGGTGCCACCGCTCTTCCTCCAGTGCAGCGGACCGTAAGGCCTTTTCCACCAACTCTTGTCTTTGGGAAATGGGGACTTTTTGGGAATAAATCAAAGGCAAGCCAACATTCTCGGTTACGCTCACAGATAAAAGATTGAAGGATTGAAAGATGAATCCAATTTTATCTCCACGCACTCCGGCCAACTGTTTTGAATCCATTTCGGAAACATCTTCTCCGCTGAGCTCATATTTGCCCGAGGTGGGTTTGTCCAAGCATCCAATAATATTCATGAGGGTGGACTTTCCTGAACCCGAAGGCCCCATGATGGCTACGAATTCTCCTTCATGAACTTCAATATCTATTCCTTTCAAGACTTCAACGGAAAGCAGACCCGTCTCATAGGTTTTTTTTAGCTTAGAACATTTAATGACAATTTTCTTCTTATCCATGATTTGTGCTTAGAAACTAGGTGGACCCCCTTCAAAATTAGCTCCACTGGGTGGCGTGAATTCGCCACTGCCGGCGCCTCCACCGCCACCGGGAAGTGCAAAGCCAGTGGAAGCATTCTCTTCTTCACTGCTCAAGCTGATGGTGCTGAGGACAATTCGGTCTCCCACTTCCACTCCGGAAAGCACTTCGGCGTTCACCTCATCTTCATCGCCCACTTCAAGGTAGACCTTTTCTGTTTCGACGGCGTCTGGGGTGTAGAACGGCTGCATTTCGAGTGAGTCTGCATTCTTAACGAGCTCCACATATTTTCCGTCTCGGTCTTCTTTAATGGCAACTTTGGAAACCAAGGTGACCCCCGGTTTAGAGAGCAAAACAATATCTACGGCCGCCGACATGCCTGTGAGAATGCGCTCATCGTCCGATTGGACAGAAAGGGTGACCTCATAAGTCACCACCCCAGAAGTGACCGTTCCTGAAATATCTTTTTTTACCACGACTCCTTCGGCTTCAAAATCTGGGATGGCATCAAACGAGACTTTTGCGGTTTGGCCCAGTTCAATATCCAAAATGTCCAACTCGTTGAGTGAAACCACCACTTGTTTATTGTTATCGATCAAGGTGCCCACAACCGTTGAGGATGAAACAGAGTCTCCCTCGCTCACATCCCATGTAGCAATGTATCCATCCACCGCTGCGTAGAGAAAGTAATCGCCGTAGGCTTCTTGAGCCTTCGCTAAAGTGTTTTCTCTTTGTCTCACCACGAGTTCTTGGGCCCTGTAGTCGAGTTCATCCGTGTCTGAATTTTGTAAATCTTCAAGATCCAATTGTTTTTCTTCCAAAGTGAGGTTCAAGCCCACCAAATCAAGAGTATAGTCCTCTTCCAAATCAAGGATATCCTGCTGGGCCTCCGCGATGAGATCGTTGGTGTCTTCAATGGACTCATAGAGGTCATCAATGCCTTCCACTTCAGTATAAATGGAGGAAAGGTAGGGGTTGATGGTGGCGATGTTTTCAGCAACGGTTTCTCGGTGAGCGAGCATATAAGCATCGGTAGGCTCTTCCTCGTACACCATGGATAAAAACACATCCAACTCCTTGAGCGTATCGGAAAGGGAGGAGAGGGCTTCGTAGGTGCTATCGATAAGCTCTTTTAAAGATTCACTGTCTTCTCGGTCGCTGGATTCATAGAGAGCTAAGGCATCGTTGTAGTACGATTGTGCTTCAGAAAATGCGCTCTCAACTTTTGCTTGTTGCTGTTCGCCCTCCGATCCTATTTGATCTGAATAGTACGAGAGACCTTTCTGACCTTGGATGCTTCCTTGAAGGATGTCTTTGATCTCTCCATAGGCTTCAGGAAGATCAACAAAAACATTAGTCACTTCGTTGTAGGCAGAATTGAAAGCGGAAGGTAAGTCGGTTTCTTGAATATCGGTGATGTCTTTTTGATAGTCTTCAATTTGTTCAAGAAGATCAGCGGTATTGGTTTCGTAAGTGGCTGTGAGCTGAGTGATGGAGTTTTCCGCTTCAGTCACATCATTCTCTCCTCTTTTTATGTCGATTTCATCCCCCGGCGCGCCCAGTTCCTCAAGATCCTGCTGAGCTTGAGCCAGACTGATCTGTGCATCCTCTACCTCAAAGGAGGCCTCTGCGGAGTCCAGACTCAAAAGCAGCTGACCCGCCGTAACGAAAGTTCCTTCATCCACGAAGGTGCCGGTCACTTTGGCTGAGGCCTCAGGGGTGAGCTCAATCTCTTCCGCATCGCTCACTTGGCCCGATTCTGAAATGGAAAGGGTGATGTCGCCTTGTTCAACAGTTCCCAGCAGGAGGTAGTCCTCGGTGGTTTCTCCGCCTCTCAACAGAAAATAGGCTCCTACCGAAAGGAGAACGACTGCTAAAAGGATACGACCACTCCAAGCCTTTAATAGTGTGAGAATTTTTGCTTTCATTGCATGAGGTAAAAGAGATAACGGCATGGTTTACTCTTTTTTAAACCAAAAATGCGTAGGACTTATGAAAAAGATGTTAAAAACTTGTTAAGCTTTCAAGCGAGGCCAGCCAACGGACTAGTGGGCGCTCACTTGAACTTTGGGGCTGACGGCTGTTCCAAAGAGTAAATTGAAAGGAGGTCATGAGAGGCATCTCTTTTAACGGGTTTCTTTTCTGCGTCAAGGCGGAGTTGTGTCTCACGACAAAAAGGGGTAGAGTTTCACTGTGAAACAGACATTTATGATTCTCGCGCTTATTCTACTGGTTGTTTTAGGTATTGGGATTGGTGGTGTATTTTGGATTCGGTCTGAGAATGAGGCACAAACGGTGCAGCTTTTTTATTATAATGCCGACAAAGATTTGGACAGCGCCGGAAATATACAGTGCAGTGAGGCCGGACTTGTTCCTGTGGAACGGATGCTCGAACCCAGTGAGTCCCCGCTAAGGGATGCCCTTGAACTTTTACTTAAGGGTGAATTGACCCCAGAAGAAAAAAACACCGGCATCACTACTGAGTTTCCGTTGGAAGGCTTAAGCTTAACTCAGCTTGATTTGGAGGAAGGGGTCTTGACCCTCACTTTTGAAGATCCCAAGAATAAAACCAGTGGCGGCTCTTGCCGTGTTGGTATCTTATGGAAGCAAATTGAGGCCACTGCGAAACAGTTTTCGGCCGTCAAAGAGGTGAAGTTCTCGCCGGAGTGGTTGTTTCAGCCCTAGATTTTTTAAAAGTGAAGAGTAGAGTGCCTTTGTTTTTTATTCTTACTTTTTATGAATTCCATGCTTTCTAACCTTAAAAACAACTGGAAATCGGGACTAACGGTTTCTTTGGTGTCTATTCCGCTTTCCATTTCCCTCGCGGTGGCCTCCGGAGTTGGGCCGATGGCGGGAATTATCACCGCCATTTGGGCGGGATTGATCGCCTCCTTTTTTGCCGGAAGCCATTACAATATTGTGGGACCCACCGGTGCTCTTTCCGGACTTATTGCGGCCTTTGTTTTGAGTCATGGAGTGGATCAAGTGAGTTCTTTGGCTCTTGTGAGCGGGGTCTTGATTTTGGGTGCCTATTTTTTGAAATTGGAACGGTATCTCATCTTCGTTCCCTCCAGTGTAATTCATGGATTTACTCTGGGGGTGGCCTTTATTATTGCCGGAAATCAAGTCAACTTTGCTTTGGGACTTAAAGATCTTCCTGCTCATGACCGTTTCTTTGAAAACCTTGTGGAGTCGTTTGCTCATCTTTCTCAAACTTCCATATTATCCTTTCTTGTTTTCTTGGCCTTCCTGCTCACACTTTTTCTTCTTAGGAGATTCTTGCCGCGCATTCCTGGGGCTATTCTTCTTTCTCCGCTGGGTATTCTTTTGGGGTATCTGGGGCAAACGGAAAAAATACCTTTTGCTTTGGATACTTTGGGGACGCACTTTGGCACTTTGTCTTTTTCACTTTTTCAAATTCCTCAAATTCACTTTTCCGCACCTTTACTCACGGCGTCTGTCACCATCGCCCTGATTGCTATTTTGGAGACCATGCTTTCCGCCAAAATTGCGGACGGAATGACTCGTACCAAACATAAAGAGCGAAAGGAAATGTTGGCGCTCGGTTTGGCAAACTTGGCCTCCGGTGCGATGGGGGGCATCCCCGCTACTGCGGCTTTGGCACGGACTTCTTTGAACATCAAGACGGGGGCCGATCATAAGATCTCTGCCACCATCAGCAGCATCGCGGTTGGGCTCATCTCCTTCTTTTTGTTTGCCTATTTCTCTTATATTCCTATGGCGGTGATTGCCTCTATTCTTGTGTACACGGCCATCAATATGGTGGAAATGGAACATTTTGGACGCTTCTTTAAGCATGAACGCAGTAGTTTTTTTGTTTCGCTTTTGGTGGCGGGCGTTACCGTTTATGAAGATCCCATTGTTGGTATTTTGCTCGGCACGGCGCTGGTTTTGATTTTGTTTGTGGAGAGGCTTTCCCGTGGAGCTTTTGAACTTGCTGAAGTCTCCGACGGAAAACTCAAGGAGATTAAAGAAGATTCCGAGATTTCACTGTATTCCTTTAAAGGGAAGCTCTGTTATCTCAATGGGCGGGCGCATATTGCACGGTTTGAAACGGGGCTTTCATCCAAAAAAAGCATCATATTAAGATTGAGAGAGGTTTATTTTATGGATTTAGATGGAGTGGAAGCCTTGGATGAAATCATAGAGCTGCTGGAAAGCCGTGGGCAAAAAGTGCTTCTCACCAGTTTGCATCCCACGGTTGAACATTTGCTTGAAGAAGTTTCCAAAACTTATAGCCGTTTGAAAAAAGAGGGCTTGGTTTTTGATAAAACGGTATTCGCCTTGAAGCATCTTGGGGTATAATTTGCTTATGAAAAAAATAATTTTCCTATTTGTTCTTCTGGTGGCCTGTTCTTCCCCTGTTCAAGATGGGCAGGAGGACGCGGACAGCCTTAAAGTGAGCGCCAGTTTTTATCCGCTTGCTTATTTTACCCAAGCACTTGTGGGTGAGGGGGTGACCGTGAATACGGTGGTGCCGGTGGGGGTGGAACCGCATGATTACGAGCCCACTCCGCAAACTCTGCGGATCCTTTATGACGCGGATTTATTGGTGTATCAGGGCAGTGGGTTTGAGCCGTGGATGGAGGGATTGGAATCGGATCTTAACGAGAATGGAGTTGTTCTTTTTTCGGCCACGGCTGGAATTGCGGACGCGAACTTGGATCCTCATACTTGGTTGGATCCCATCCTCATGAGCGCAATGGTCTCGAATTTGGCCATGCAATTGGTGGAGGTTTCTCCGGAGCATGAAGAGCAGATTTTGAGCAATGCCACCATTCTTGAGACCAAGCTGCTTGCACTTCATGACGCGTTTACGAGCGGACTTTCTTCTTGTAAAAAGAACACCATTTTGGTCTCCCACAATGCTTTTGCCCGTTTGGGAGAGCGCTATCATTTTATCGTGGAATCCATTTCCGGCTTGTCTCCTCATGACGAACCCTCTTTGAATGAAATGGCAGCTTTACGCGATTTGATTTTGGAGAAAGACCTCGGATTCGTTTTTCTAGAAACCTTGGCTTCTCCTGAAACAGCAGAAGCCCTTGCGGAAGAGGCTGGAGTGGCCACACTTGTGCTCAACCCCTTGGAAGGCCTCACTTCGGAAGAAGTGGCGCAAGGGGAGGATTATTTCAGTGTTATGGAGCAAAACCTCCAGAATCTTCGTTTGGCGTTGGAGTGTGATTAGTAAATAAAATTGAGAATATGATGAAAGTTCTTGCAGCTGTGCTTCTTCTTGTTCAGGCGACCGGGTTTAGTGATGTTCCTCAGTCGCACCCCAACCATGAGGCCATTGAGTTTCTGGCGGAGCTTGGGGTTTTGGAGGGCTACAGTGATTTGAGTTTTAGGCCGGAGGCCTCCATCAATCGAGCAGAACTGCTCAAGGTCTTGGTTTTGAGTTTTGAAGGTGAGCTTGAGGATGAGGCTCAGAATTGTTATCCGGATGTTCGGAGTGATTGGTACGCACCCTTTGTTTGTTTTGCAACTGAGGAAGGCTGGGTGGAGGGGTATCCGGATGGCTTGTTTAGACCGGAGACACCCGTGAACAAAGCGGAGGCCGCCAAAATTTTGATTCATGCGGCGGGCTTGGAGGACGACTTGTCCGAGGAGGACGGTGAGGAGTGGTATGTGCCGTATCTTTCCTTGGCTTTGGAGTTGGATCTTTTGGAGGAGACGAGTGAAAACTTCAATCCGGCGGAAGAGCGAACGCGTGGAGAAGTTGCCGAAAATGTTTATAGGGCTTTGTTGCCTGAGGAGCTGCCACAGGAGACGGTGGAGGAGACGGTGGAAGAGACGGTGGAGGAGACTCCCGGTGCTTCCATCCCATTCGGATTTTGGGGTCTCAATGGGTATCATTCACCGGAAGGTTTGGAGGATATTCAAACTCGTTTTAAGACTACGCTGCTTCAAGTGTCTTCCTCCAATCCTACCTGGACCACGCAAAGCTTTCTTCCCATGATTGAAGACGGGGGGATGACGGTCACGCTGCGCATGACGGGCGACCATAGCGCGTACACTACAAATGGAGATTTTGATTTGGAAAAATGGAAGACCGAGCTCAGCGCGTGGGAGGATTCCGGTGTGCAAAGCTACATCGACAGTGGTGTTTTGGTGGGTCATATGCTCCTGGATGACATCGCCAATTTTGAAGGGCGTGATCCGGATGCGGCGGATTTGGATGAAATGGCGCAGTACAGTGAGGCTCTGCTGCCCGGGTTGATGACCTTTGTGCGCGTACGGGCCACGGAAATTCCGGTTCCTGCGGAAGGGGATTATGATTATTTGGATGCGATTGTGAATCAATACAAAAGCAGTAATGGTCCTGTGGAGGACTATGCGGAGGAAGAGGCTGCGATGGCGGAGTCCTTGGGCCTGGGCATCATCAATGGACTCAATATTGCGGATGGCGGGGATGGATCCAGCGGGCAGGCGGGTTGGAAAGAGGGGCGTTATGCCATGTCTGCCGAGGAAATTCTTGAATATGGTCAGGTGCTTTTGGAGGTCCCCGATGTACTCATGTTTTTAATGTGGGAGTACGATGCCGAAGAACTCTGGAGTGACGGTTCTATTGGGAGCGAGTACTTTGATCAACCGGAGTTGGAAGCCGCCATTCGAGCACTTGGAGAGATGGCGCAAGCGCTTTAGTCCTGGAATCGCCTTAGTCCTGGAATCGTGCGGGTTTGAGGGACCAAGCGCTGTCCAAACAATCGGTGCAGCCCATTTCTTCTAGGAGACCGTAGGTTTCTGGAGCGTTGTTTGTGGCAGGCACTTCAATGGACTCGGCATAAGGATTCACAAAGAGCATTGCCAAGGCATAGAGCATTTGTGCCGGACTCAACTTTTCTTTACCCACGGTGAAAGATTCGGACATTTGTTTGTTCTCAAAATCCCATTCTTCCATCCATTCTTCCAAATCGGCACTGTCCACGGTTACGGCTGCACTTTGAGCCGTAAGGAGACTCCAAGGGCCATAGTACTTGGAAACCAGGGTTTCTTCTTGATCTCCCCCTTGCAGCTCATTCAAGAGCAAGGCAAAGGAATCGGTGAGGGAGTAGAAATCTTCTCCGTCGTAGGCGTAAGGAGGAGGTTCTTGGCCCCACTCGTTCAAAATCCATAAGGCAATGTTCTTCATCTCTTCTTCATCCACTTCCCAGTAGTCGGCCGAGGTGAATAAATCCACCACTTCATCCGGGCTCACCCACTGACTCCCCGGGTTTTCAGGCATAAATTCTTCAGTCATGGTGGTGAGGGCTTCTTCGGTGCTTCTATAATTTTGCTCTATGGTCGTGGCACTGTTGAGCCATTGGCTGGGAAGCTCCGGGTTTTGTTGATTTTTATAGGCCCAAATGGTGGGACTGGTGCCTTGTTTGGTGTAAATGTATTTGGAGGCGATTCCCGCATTGATGACATGAGGTTTGGAACGGTCCAAGCCTTGGATGGCTTGCACGGCGGAACTAGCTCCTTCCATCAAATTCAGAGAGTCCATCCCGTCGGCCACGGCTCCATCGTTGATTCGAATCGAGTTGTCCATCCAAAAAGTTCCACTGCTGGTTTCGTTGGTGGGGGAGAGTAAGCTCATGAGTTCATCCCTCAGGGTGGCAAAATTATTTTCCGCTCCTTTCTTGCCCAGCGTTCCTCCGTGATCGGGTGCGCCAAAGGCCAGTAAACGATCCGGGATTTCCGCCAGCACCGCCTGGCTTCCGGCTGAGCGTTCAATCTGCATGCCTTCTCCAATGCCAAGTCCCGTCACGATTTCCACTTCACCAAAATTATTCAGAATAGCTTGAAGTCCTCCTCCGCTTGGACTGGTGCAACCTCCTTTTAGCGGATCTTTGGTACAAGTGATCCACTCATGTAGGGCATCGTAAACTTCATCCCAAGAAGGGTCGGCAGAGAGATTTTTTTGTGGACGGTTCAAGTAAGTGGGGTCGTGGTGGGCGTGGTATCCAAAGTTCACCAAGCCTTGCTCGTTTAGGTCGAGGAGGTAATCCATAACTCCGGTTTGCGCGTTTCGGCTGGCCACAGTGGCGGCATCCGCCCCCTGGAATTCAATGGTCCAGTTGATCGGAGTTTCCGGATTTTCTCTTGCCAGGCTTTCAATCATTTCTCCAACACGGAAATAGCGATCTTCGGAGTATGCATGATTGATGTGGTCTTCGGTGTGTGTAAAAAGGAAGAAGTAAATGGGGGCTTTCGTCATGCTTGGAGCATTTTGTAGGCTTGGGCCCTCGGGCAGTACAAAATTTTCGGCGGCTTCTCTCAGCTCGCTGTCGTCCGGCGTTGTCTCTTTCTCGGTTGTTGCGTCTTTTGAAGCACAGGCGGAAAGGAGAGTGAAGCTTAAAATAAGGAGAATCAGGCCGGGTTTTATCCAAGAGAAGGGTATAGTTTTCATATGAGCTTTTTAGGTGGGATCATAATGCGTTTTTTTCGCCTAAAAAGCCAGACCAATTGTCTGCTGGAAGGGGGCTTTCCAAAAACTTAAAAAAGGCGTATAGTAGGGCCGTTTCTAACCCCATCCTTATGCTTAAAGCTGAAAATGGTCACTTCTTCCATTTGGAGCTGAGGCCTCGGGAGGATTTTGTGCTTTTTTCGGTGCGTGACATTGGACGGGAAGGGCACAGTTTTTTGGTTTTGGGCCAATTCCCCGATGGGACTTGGGCCACGCACAAGTGGCTTATTAGCAAACGAGATGCTTATATTTCCGATAAAGGGGAGCTTAAAAGTGAAGATTATCTCGTACAAGAGATTCTTGATTATGTGGATGGAGATTTGGTGCACAAGACGGCGGATTCGTTTGTGGTGCGGACTCATCGTGGACTTCGGAGCAATGCGGCTCCCGCTCCCGTGTGCGAAGAGTGCCCTGAAATGTATTTTGATACTTACGAAGATTATGAAAAATACTTTCAAGGTCTGGGAGATCAAGCGGTTCACCCTTTGTAGGATGGGTTTTTCAGATTGGACTTTTCATGGATGCATTCTGGCACTATAGTGCCGATGTATGAAAATGCTTATTTTTGGAAAGGGGTACATTGCCAACAAATTTAAAGATCACTTTGGAGAAGAAGCGGAGATCTCGAATTTGAGGGTGGAGGACATGTCTTCACTCAGGGCCGAGCTCGAGAGAGCGAGGCCACAAGTGGTGGTGAATTGTGCGGGGAAGACGGGTAAACCCAATGTGGATTGGTGTGAGGATCATAAAATGGAGACGCTGTTTTCCAATGTTGTGGTTCCGGTTCTGTTGGCCCGTGCTTGTGAGGAATTGGGGCTGTACATGGTTCATATTGGGAGTGGGTGCGTGTATGAAGGCTATAAGGGAGGGCAGGGCTATTCCGAAGAAGATGACCCGAATTTTGATGGAAGTTACTATTCCCGTACCAAAGCGTGGAGTGAACAGATGCTCAAGGATTTTCCGGTTTTGCAACTCCGACTTCGCATGCCCTTTGACAGCATTCCCGGTGAGCGAAATTTCGTCACCAAAATCACACGATACCCAAAAGTGATTTCCGTGCCCAACTCCATTAGTGTCCTTGAGGATTTTATGAAGGCGGCAGATGCTTTGATTCACCAAAAGGCAACCGGAGTTTACAATGTGACGAATCCGGGAACCATCGACCACAAAACTATTTTGGATATGTATATTGAGTTGGTGGATCCGAATTATCGTTATGAATTATTTTCTCTTGAGGAAATGGAGAAAATCACCAAAGCGCGGAGATCCAACTGTGGCTTATCGGCACAAAAGTTGGAGGATGCCGGGATTCATTTGAGGCCGGTGGAACAGGCGGTTCGAGAGTCTTTGGTGGAGTACAAAAAAAACTTGGAGAAGGGGGGCGCATCATGATAAAGTGAGTTTATTGAATTCACTGAATTCTTCCATGCCAAAAGCCAAGCCCACTCGCGTTAAAGCTGTTCTTCCGCACGAAGCCATCAAGACTTTGGTTTTGCATGATTTTGCACGGTACTTTTTTATTTTGGCCATTGTAGCGGTGCTTGCGCTCTTTTTCTGGATCATTTCTCCATTTTTCAATGTCCTCATTTACGCCAGCTTGATTGCTGTGATTTTTTACCCGATGTACAAATGGTTTTTAAAGAAATTTAAAAAGCACGCCGGACTCTCTGCTTTTGTGACCACCGTTTTGGTGGTGTTCATTGTTTTGACTCCACTTTCTTTATTTGGATTTTTTCTAGTTCAACAAGCGGTGGATGCGTACAATCTTTTGGACACCAAGCTGATGCAAATGGATTTTTCTGCGGTTCAATGGACCGGTGCCTTTTCCGATGTCCCCTTGCTTGGAGATTTATGGCAAAAACTTTCGGTGCGTTATGGTTTTGGAGATCTTTTTGAAGGTCAATTGGATGTGCTTGGAGTTATTCAGGACTTTGGTTCCAATGTCACCAACTTCATTGTTGCCCAAGGCGCAACCATTGCTAAAAGTGTAGCGAACTTGATTGTGTCTTTCTTCATTCTTTTGCTCACGACTTTTTTCTTGTTTCGGGATGGAGAGGTGATTGCGCATTTTTTAAAGAACATGAGTCCGCTTCCCACGAAGTATGAAAATGAAATTGAGAACAAGCTCAAGGACACCACCTACGCTATTGTGATGGGGAATTTTGCGACGGCCTTTATGCAGGGAGCAGTGGCGGCCATTGGTTTTGCCATTGCCGGGATTGATAATGTTATTTTTTGGGGATCGGTGATGGCGTTTACCTCTTTGATCCCTTATATAGGGGCTTCCATTGTCTGGTTCCCCTTGGGAATCGGTTTACTTTTGCAGGGGGAGATGGTTTGGGGAATCTTTATTCTGGCGTGGGGAGTGGGATTGGTTTCCTTGGTGGATAATATTGTGCGCCCCATTTTCATCGGAAATCGCACCAAAATGCATCCTTTACCCACCTTCTTGGCGGTTTTGGGAGGCATCTTTGTGTTCGGGCTTAAGGGGATCATTTTTGGGCCGCTCATCCTCAGTCTTACGGTCACCATTATTCACATCTATCAGCTCGAATATCGAGATGTTTTGAGGGCTTGATTCTTGCGGTAGCTTAGCCGGAATGTCTTTCCGCCAGTTCAACTAGAGTTCGTATCCCCACAGCGGTGGCTCCATATTTGCTTGTGGGGGTGGGTCTTTCCACCCAGCCGCTTCCGGCGATATCCAAATGAATCCATGGAATTTTGTCGTCCGTGAAGTGTTTTAAAAAGGCGCCACCCATAATGCTTCCGGCTCGTACTCCATCTGTGGCGTTGATGAGATCGGAGAATTTCCCTTTGCATGCTTTTACAAAATCTTCGTCCAGGGGGAGGGGCCAAGAGCGTTCGCCCATTTTTTGGCTGCAGTCCATGTATTCATCAATGAAAGCCTGGTTGTTCCCCATGACTCCGGTGATGTGGTAGCCCAGAGCTACGGTGACGGCACCGGTGAGCGTAGCCAAGTCCACCATGCATTGAGGCTTGAAGTGTTTAATGGTGTAGGAGAGTGCGTCCGAAAGCACCATGCGGCCTTCGGCATCGGTATTGTTGATTTCGATGGTTTTCCCGTTGTAAGCGGTCACGACATCTCCCGGGTGTACCGAGCGATCCGATAAAGCATTTTCCGCACACGCCATGACTCCCACGAAATAGCCGGGAATTTGAGCATCTGCGATGGCTTGCAGCGTTCCAAGCACAGTAACGGCTCCACACATGTCGAGCTTCATGTCTTCAATATGTCCGGATGGTTTTAAGTTGAGCCCCCCCGTATCAAAAGTGATTCCTTTCCCGATCAGGGCCAAGTTGGGTTGCTTGGCTTTGCTCTTGTAGCGGTGTTCCAAAATGACCAAACGGGAACCCACTTTTGCGCCTTGTCCCACGGCGTACAGAGCGCCGCAGCCCATTTTTTGTAGTTTTTTATCGTCAAAAACGGTGACCGACATCTTGTACTTCTTGGCCACTCGAACGGCCTCGTCGGCAATGTCTTGCGGATTTTGATTGCCCGCGCAGGTGTTGATGAGGTCGCGTGTTTCTTCACTCACTCGCATAAAAATTTCGGCTCTTTTTATAATTTTTTTTGTGTTGGCATTGACCGAACTCACCAAGTGAACCTCTTTGAGTTCCACGGCTTTTTTATCCTCAGTCTTGTACTTTTTGAATTCATAGACGCCCAATGCAGCTCCGTTGGCAAAATCCTGAAGATCTTTTTCTTGCACAAAAATGCTGGCGGTTTTGGCTTTTGCGGCCTTGCAAAGGTCCATGCACTTTGCACCCAAAAATTCCATACTTTGAGGAACCCATTTTTCTTGTTCTCCTCGGCCCAGCAAAACCACTCGTTTCCACTTTCCTTCATCCCAAAACAGGGACAACGATTGCCCCTCTTCTCCCTCAAAGTCTTTCGCCTTGATGCGGGCTTCCACCTGTTTGCTCATGTCGGGTCCAAGGATGGACTTCATGGCTTTGGAAGGGGATTCGCTCTTTCCTAAAATCAGGACGAGCAGATCGGCGGCGGGCGGAGTGGCGGCGAGAGCGAGTTTCATGGCGAAGAGAGGGTTAATAAAACTTAACCCCAGCTTACAATGGATTTATGAACTTGTTTAGGCCAAATTGAGATCCGGAAGAGGAATGCTGGAATTCCAGGCCACGAACTCTTCGTTTGCGCTGCGGCGGTGCCGTGGATTTTCGTTGAGCTCATGCCAAAACTCCACTTGTTCTTCCCCCAGTTTCCACGATAGAAATACGGGACGATCTTTGTAGAAACTCGGGAAATCCAAAAGGCCCTCGATGGGATCTCTCATGATGCAACCCACTTGATCGAGTTCTTCGTTGCACGCTTTTAGGCGATTGATCTTACCTTGAATCACGGCTTCCGAAAGTTTGTCTTCAGCTCCCTGAGAAGTCATAAGCTCATCCCAGTTTTTTTGCACTTCTCTCAGAACTTGAGCCACAAAAACCAGAGATCGATTGGCTTCCTCCAGTGTAAAGGTTTTTCCCATGCAATGGTGTTACTGATGAATAGAACGGTTGGTTTCAAGAAAAGTTACATGGATTTCAATTCTTCCAAAATTTCTGCCACATGATTGCTTACGCTGACCTTGCGCCATTCTTTTACAATCTTGCCTTCTTCGTCGATCAAAAAGGAGCTGCGCTCCACGCCCAAAAATGTTTTTCCGTACATGCTTTTCTCTTTCCATACGCCAAAGGCCTCAAGGAGTTTACCTTCTTCATCGGAGAGCAATTCAAAGGGCAATTTGTATTTTTCAATAAATTTATCATGAGATTTGAGGGGATCTTTGCTCACGCCAATAATCACGGCATTCAAGTCTTCATAATTTTTTAAGTTATCCCGAAAATCACAGGCTTCGGCGGTACAGCCGGGGGTGTCGTCTTTTGGGTAAAAATAAAGCACGATTTTTTTACCTTTGTAGTCGGTAAGAGCCACCTCTTTCCCTGAAGAAGAGGGGAGGCGGTCGCCTGGCACGGAGTCGCCAACAGTGAGAGCCATGGATTTTTGGTGAAGTGTTTAAATCTTATCAGCTTCTGTGTTAATATGGAACCGTATTTCTCTTAACACCTCAAAAATGGCACACAGTGCAAAAGATTTTTCAGCCTTACTTGGCAATCTCCCCGGCCTTTCCGATGCGCAGCTCGCTGCTCATTTCAAACTCTATGAAGGGTATGTCAAAAAGATCAATGAGATCGAAGAAAAGTTGATGACCGTGGATAAGAGTTTGGCCAACTACTCCTTTGGAGAATACAGCGAGCTCAAGCGGCGCGAAGCGGTGGCTTTTAACGGGACTTATCTCCACGAGATGTATTTCGAAAATATGAAAGGTGCTCCGACTGAAGCATCTGCTGCTTTAAAGGTTGCGCTTGAGGGATCTTTTGGTTCTCTGGCTGATTGGGAAAAGGATATGCGCGCCGCGGCCGGTTCCACTCCGGGTTGGGTGCTCCTCACCTTCAGCAAAGTGGATAAGAAACTTCACCACTACATCATGTACGAACACCACATGAACTATCCTGTTCACCAAGTGCCGCTCATGGCCCTGGACTGCTGGGAACACGCGTTCATGATCGATTACGGCATCGACAAAGCCAGCTACCTCAATTCCTTTGTGAAACTCATCGATTGGGACAAGGTGGGGGAGAGGTTTGGAGAGGTGTAAGTCAGCACTCTTTATAGGTACAAATGTTTGCGTGCCTGGGGGAGGCTTGTATAATGGGGGCATGAATCACTCTGTTGTTTCAGCTCGAACTCTCATTCTAGAACTTCCCTCCAGAAGCCTCTAGGATTTTGTGAAAAACTCATAACCCTCAGGCTTCTCCGGAAGCCTTTTTTTATGCCTACCTTTTCTATAAAAAACCAGAAATGCCCTAAAGAATGTTTGGGCACCGTTGTCATTCATAGTAAAAAATGCCAACGCTTTCGCTGTACGGTTTGTGGGAAAACTTGGGGATTTCGTACAGGGTCTTTGCATTATCGATTGCAGTTTCCTCAAGAATCCGTGGATTTTGCAGTTCAAAAATTACGAGAGGGTTTGCCCATTCGTCGCGTGGCTAAACTTTGCAAAACGAGTCCCAACACCATTCAGCGTTGGAAGACGCGTTATTTATATTTACATCGTTCATCCTTTTTCTCATGATTATGCAGCCTCATATTTATTTCCCAGACTCTACTGATCCCGATGCATGGGGGGATGCAGTGGGTAGTTTTTGTAGCAATCGGTCTCTTGTTTTCAGCTCACCCAGCAGAAGCGAAGCACTCGAGGTCATTGATACCATTCGTGATGCCATTGCAAATGGTAAGATTCAATTTATGCAAGGAGATGTTCGGCAGGCCGTGGAGTTCTCCAATAGAGTTTTAAAGGCCGTACAGATCTTGGACTACCACCTTACAGCTTGGGACTTCGCCCCTCTTTGCCCGGCTTCCGTTTTTTTATTTGTTCAACCCAATTCGGAGGATCAATTTGGCTTCCAGCCGATGTTTACTTTGTGAGTTTAACGCTTTCCCTTTTTTACTGCCTCCAACTCGGCAAAAGTAGAATTGGCAGAGAGGCCTGCTTCCTTGCATTGTCGGGCAAGGCTCAGGAGTAGATCCTCTGGAAGTGGTCTTTCTCTAGCTGTACCTTGTCCAGGCCATAATTTGTCATAAGCTTGTCTCAACTTCTCCCACGCAGCCTCTTCTGATTCAGTGTGCGTTAGCTCAATACCAAAACGAGAAAGCACCTCTATTGCAGTTTGACGACCCCTGGCTCTCTCTAATTCACGGTCATGATTATCCGTATCGTTGGGGAGGCCAAAACGAGTTCTATCGAAGGAGTCTTGTCTCCTAAAACATGCTTGGGTTATAGCCCTATAAGTTGCATCCATCTCAAGCCCAAGATCACGCTTAATGGCATTTACTGCATCCGCCACTCTTTCGATATCAGAATGCAGAAGTTCCGGTTCGCCAGTCCATCTTTTCAGGTTGTGCAGCATGCGTTTCCAACTTGCGAAGGTGCCTTCGCTGTAGATGCCATCTTTTTCGTTTCCTAAAAGTCTTTGCATGAGTTCGGCATGTACTGGGAAATGAGCAGCCGTTGGGACTAGACCCATTTGCAAATTTGACCAGAATGGGATTCTATCGTTTCTGGCGCTATCAACAAGCGAAGTTCTTAGGTTGGTGGTTTGCCCCCCTGTTGTTGCCTCTATACTTAGTGGGGTTCCTGCAGTAGGTGGAAATGTTACTTTGGAGATTGTGAAGTCTGTCTTTCCTTCATGTTCCCAAGCCAATTTCCATTTTAGGTCAGAAGGTTCCATTGCATCTACGATGGATGATCTCACCTCTCCTTGTGCTCTCAAAACCATCCCCAGTTCGGGGAAAATGGGGCCTTCTACACCCGGAATGGGTGCCTGAAGACCCAGATATGCTCTTAAGAAGGTGTGAAAATGAGTCCCAGCCTCATTTAAAGCAGGATCCTTCCAGAGGCCACTTTCCAGTACGCGCAAGCTCTGTTGGCGTAAGGCTTCTTCTCTCAGCTCGGTCTCAAGATCTCTATCTAATGCACTGGCACCTAAGGTTTTTGGATATGTGGACATAATGTAGACGATGCGTGTTGCGAGCGAACTATATCATTTTTTGTTTACTTGTCAATTGCAAATACTTTTGTTATAGTGCAGTGGGTTATATCCCTTCATTCTTACTTATTATGGCGTTAGGATTAGAGTCTTCGGACTTCTTAGAAATTTCTCGTGAAGAAAGGCTTAATGAGCTAGAGGCGCTTGTTCAAGCGGTTCGAACGGCTTTGGCGGAGACACCCGGTACTGTTCGTCAAATGAGTACTTTGTGGGGGCCTACACTGGATGAGATAGAGGAGGCAATAGGGTTGGCTCGAGTGGGAAGAGAACTTCCTCAGGCTAAAGCCGTTCTTTCTCGCACAAGAGAGGCGGCGGGGATTGTTGTGGTCCAACTTTTACTCATGTTGGCACGGAATATCTGTATTCATGAATTTTATGAAGCAGATGGAAGTGATGTTGCTATTCAAAGTTTTTCTGACAACCTTCGAACTCGTTTGGAGGAGGATAATTTACTTTTTTAGGTCCATCGCTTTCAGTAAAGCTTCAAATTTTGTGTAACCGCTGGCGGCGTTGAAATGTCCGGCGCCTTTTATAAGAGTGATGGGGGTGCTCAGGAGGAGGCTGAGTTCCTGCGCTTTTGCGAGTGGGATATAAGGGTCGTTGTTGCTGTGGAAGATTTCGAAACGGGGGCAGTTTGCGCGGATGGTTTGCCAATCGAAGTTGCGCTGAGCAAAACTTTTCATCCCTTCATCGAAGGCATTTCCTAAGACTCCAAACACACAAGCCACTAGATAAGCTGCTTTTACCGGATAGCGCTCGAGTACATTTAAAATAAAGGAGCCGCCTAAGCTATGGCCCACCACTATTGTCTCTGAAGTGAGATCTGCTTCGTATTCTTTCAGTTTTGTGAGCCAGTTCTCAAGTGTTTGTCCTTCCGGGGTTGGGAATTGAGGCACAATCACTTTATGCCCCCGTTTTTCGAGTTCACTTTGCAGCCAAGGGAACCAGTTTTCCTTGGGACTGCCTCCCACGCCGTGAATGATGAAGATGGTGGACATATATCTTAAGTTATACTCCAAGTTCTTTTTTCTACCAAACGACCGGGGATGGTGAAGCCGGAGGCTTTTTTGTGGCCGCCGCCGCCAAAGAGAGCGGTGATTTTTGTGAGGTCGATGGTTTCGTCTTGGGTTCGAAGGGAACCCTTGATGTTGCCTTTGAAATCTTCGGTGAGGAGCATGCCGAATTTGGTTTGCGGCACATGGCTCAGGTAAGTTACTAAGCCTGAAAGGTCGTCTAAGTTGGCGTTTTCGTCTCTATAATCCTGTTCCGTTACGGCGGTGACCACGGCGTTTTTATCGTTCAATTCCACGCGGGAGAGGGCGCGGCCCCAGAGTCGAAGTTTGGGAATGGATGCGGTGTGAAACTGCTCTTTTACGGATTTTTCCAGGTCCGCGCCCAAGGCCTTGAGCCGCGCACCTACGCGGAGACAGTCGGCGGTGACATTGGAATGCATGAAAGATCCGGTGTCGTAGGAAAGACCGTGAAAGAGAGCGGTGGCCATGGTGGGTGTGATGGGCCAACTGTAACTGGCGAACATTAAAAAGAGAATAAAACAGGTTGCTGGGGCTTCGGGCATTACGATATTAACGGTCCCAAAGTAGTCATTGGAGGGGTGATGATCGATGTTGAGAAGTTTCATTTTTGTTCGATCCAGCAGTTCCGGTTTTTTTTCGTGGAAGCCCATAACCTTGTGACCGCCGCAATCTTGCGTTATGACCAAATCGACGAGCGTGGAATCAAAATCCTGCACAAAAGTTTCGGCTTTCCGGAGGAAGCGACAGCTTTCGGGAATCGGATCCATGCAGGCGGAAATCACCTCCTTTCCCAAGCTTTCCAAAACCTCGCGCATGGCCAAGTTGGACCCCACCGCATCCGCATCTGGGTTTCTGTGTGCGATGATGACCACTCTTTTCGCCTGAAGCAGGAGGGTTTGTGCTTGTCCAAAAGCTTCGAGTGCCTGGTTGAGCATTGGGGGTTTTCGTGAATAAAACTAGTTCCCCATGCTAGTTTTATTTGTGGTCTTTGCGAAGGGCAGATTGCTGCTTTTGACTTGCGCCGTTTACGGCTTGTGGTGAATCATATTCCACTCGGTAGTGGAGGAGGAGCGAGCCTTGGCGATTCAACTTTTTTACTGAAATGAGCCGCAGCTTTGTGGTTTTACTCATTCCGGTGATCATTATTTTCCCTCGACCAAATAAAAGGGGTTCGAGGGTCACAAAAATTTCGTCCAAGAGTTTTTGTTTGAGCATGAACCCATAAATCTCCGTCCCGCCGAGTATGCCAATCGTTTTATATCCTTCAAAAATATTCCGTAGATCTATGGTAGTGGGATTCACAAAGCACACGCTTCCATACCGTTTGAGTGTTTTTACTTTTCTGGAAAAGACAACGGTATTACGGTTCTTTAATCTGTCTTTTGCCGCCTCATAGGTGTTACGGCCCACCAGTACCGCATCCATCTTTGCGAGTGATTTCTGAAAAAACTCCCAATCCTCCGGGCTCGTCCAATCCGGCCGCTTTTTTGCGTGTAAGGAAATTCGTCCATCCACACTCGCCGCCACAAAAGCGATGAAGCGGGGTTTAATCATTTTCCTGGAGTGCTTCATCGCGCCTTTCTAGAAACCTCCTTATAGTGTTTTCGACGACTGCACCCGCACGGTCAGAGGCTTCTCTTGCACGGACACCACTTGCTTGAGTGTATTCGCCCTCTACTAAGCGAAAACTTGGGTCTTCGGAATAATCAATAACTACGGGGGGCCTGTCTGTCGGGTTTTCTTCTGGCATAGATCAAAGGGTTAAGCTTTTCCAAGCGTTTGAGCTCCCGGTTTCCAGTTGATGGGGCAGAGCTCGCCGGTTTGGCAGGCTTCCACCACACGGATGATTTCATCCACATTTCGTCCGATTGCGAGGTCGTGCACGGCAGACATTTTGAGGACTCCATCCGGATCGATCACAAAAACTCCACGCAGGGCGATTCCTTTGTCTTCAATCAAAACGCCATAATCTTCGCTGACTTTGTGGTTCAGGTCGGAAAGCATGCCGAACTTCATCATGCCGAGGTCCTTTTGCCACGCCAAGTGTGCGTGCACGCTGTCCACGGAACACGAAAGCACTTCCGTATTCATGCTGGCGAATTTATCATAAGCCGCATTGAAGGCCGTGATTTCAGTGGGGCAGACGAAGGTGAAATCGAGGGGATAAAAGAAAAGTACGAGCCACTTTCCGCGATAGTCTTTGAGAGAAACAGTTTTGGTTTCTGAACCGAAAAGTCCTTCGGCGGTAAAGTCGGGAGCGGGTTGGCCTACTTTGAGACTAGGTTTGGAATCGGAGCAACACATAGGGAGCATGGGTTAGAATTTTAAATGGGTTCTCTATTTAAGCAGATTTCTGAGCAGATACAAACTCGAAGGCGCGGAAGGCGGCTTTGCAACCTTCGCTGGCGCTGACGATGGCTTGTTTCCATTCGGTGTCGGTGACATCGCCGGCGGCATAGAAGCCCGGTACGGAGGTCTCGCTCATGCCGGAGATTTTGAGTTCTCCTTTTTCGTTTTTCTCGGCGCCGAGTTCATCCACCATGGTGGTGAGAGGAATGCGGCCGATTTCAATAAAGACGCCATCGATGGGCATTTCGGTTCCATCATCAAAGAGCACTTTTTCTACACGATTGGTCCCCATGATTTCCACGATATTGGTTTTGAGGCGGAAGTCGATGTTGGGGGTGGCCTCCACTCGTTTCATGTTGATGGGTTCGGCCTTGGTGATTTTTTCGCCACGGTACACGATGGTCACTTGCTTGGCGTGTTCGGCCAAGATGAGGGACTCCTTCACGGCGCTGTCTCCTCCTCCCACAATGATCACTTCCTTTCCTTTGTAAAAAGGTGCGTCGCAAGTGGCGCAGTAGGAGACTCCCTTGGAGAGGAGCTCAGCTTCTCCTTTGGCGCCCATTTTGCGGTAGGTGGTTCCGGTGGCTAGGAGCACGGTGCGGGCTTCATAAATTTCTTTTCCAAACTCGATTTTAAAGATATCTCCTTCTTTTGTGATGCGATTGACTCGGCTTCCAATTTTAAAAGGGACATCATTGGCTTTTGCGTGGGCAATCAAATTATCAGCCAACTCTTGCCCGCTGAGCGCGATGAATCCGGGATAATTTTCCACCAAATGTGTGGTGGTGATGGTTCCGCCAAGGCCTTCGGTGAGCACAAGAATATTCATGTTGTAACGGCGAGCGTAAATGGAGGCGGAGAGGCCGGCGCAGCCGCCACCGATAATGATGAGATCGTAAAGCATTTATTCGGTTTTTAATTGATTGAGTTTTGCTTCGATGCGACTCGGAAGCATGTGGTGTTCAATGTGACCCTCCGTGAACAGCATGGAAAGCGGACTTTCTTGGCTTAGGAACGCAACATTGGGGCCGAGCTCACACTGACTCAAGCACCCCGTTTTTTCAAGACGAAATTTTCCATCCGGCGTGGTTTCTCCCGCCTTAATCCCCAGCACTTTCTCCGCCCGTTCCAAGGTCTCCAATCCAAAATTTCTTGTGCACGACCCCGCAGTACAAATTTTAACAATATGCATCAGGCGGCGATGTTATGGATCATCTCTTCCACCATTCCTTCTCCTCCCACTTTGAGGTGTTTTTTAAACTGAGATTCCACCATCATGCGAGCTATTTCTTCTTTTATCGGAGCTGAATTCATCATATTCATTGTATTTGCTGCTCCTAAATTCGTTTCAATCCCCATTATTTGCATCACCATATTGAGTAGACGCGTTAATTCTTGAGTTTTCTCTCTAAGAATTTTTTGATGGGGATGCAATTCGTCTTTACCCTCTTCGTCTTCAAGCATGATGAATTGAGGCCATCGGGCTTTATTGATTTTTTCTTTTGTGGAATTCTTGCCTTGTTTGAGTTCCTGGGCGCTGATGACTTGTAGATTCTCCTCTATCCCCCCTGAACCACTCACTTTACCCATGTCATAGGCCAATTTTTTCTCTTCCAGAGCTTCCACCTGCCAACGAGAGCGGCTGTCTTCACTCACATCATTTATGTTCTCTTTATACTTGTCTTTGGACATCTTCATCCAAAAAGATGCATCTTCCAAGTACGCGTCTTTTTGGGAGAGATTGTCCTCTTCCATGTGTTTACTCACTCCATAAATTCTTTCCAATAGCTGTCCTTGTACCTTCCCAATGGCAAATTTACCTTGTTTATCCAAGGCTTCCAGGTTCTTTTCTATGAACTCTTTCCCTTTTTTACTGTTCGCTCGATTGATCCATTCTTCTTGCTCTTCGCTTCCAAAATGATCTACCGAAGAGAGGTCGATTGGGTTCTCGGATTCTCTGGCTTCTTGTGCGTTGGCTTCTTTTAGCATGGCCTCTCGGTTGTCTTTATCTGCTCTCATAAAAGTTTGGTCGTCTCGCAAAGTGTCTCTTAGGGCAAAATATTCGTGAACCACTTGAGCGCGTTCGGGGATAGTTTCTTTTTCCAAAATCATCAATTTTGCTTTTTGAAGTTCAGGATCCGCTACTTGCATTTGTGTCTTGAGTTTGATCTTCTCTTCTTCTGTGAAAAGAGGCACATGCTCTGCTTCCGCATCCTCAAGGAGGGCGATGTACTCCAAGGCCATTATGCTGGTGCTTTTGAGTTTCGTTCGAAGCTCCGGGAGGTAGGCCTTGAGATTATGGAAACGCATGTCATCTGTGCGAATTTTTATTCGTTTAGCCTCGTCGGGCTTCATGTCTTTTAAAATGGCATCTCGTTCTTCGTAGACTTCTTGTCTTTCTTCCAGGACGCCATCCAAAGCCTTGGTCATGTCCTCCATTTTTTTGAAACTTTCGAGTTCCTCAAACCAATTCAAAAACTCCCAAGCGGCTGTTCGCATTTTTCCTTGTGGTGTGACCATCCAGGGGCCGCCGAACAGTTTGTCTTTCCAAGGGAGCAATTTATCCGCATAGATTTTTGTCTTCTCGTCGAACTCTTCCATGACTTCTTTCTTTATCTCTTCGGTCGTTTTTCCTCCACGGTTTTTTTGTCTTTTTCGGAATTCGTTTTGAATGGCGGGATCGGCTTCTTCTACTTCTTTAACTTCCGCCATGATTTTTTTGAGGCGTTCTTCTCTGGATTCAAGGAATCCACTTTCACTGAGCTGTTCGTCGAAGTAACTGATGTATTCATCTCGGATCATTGTATTCTTGCACAATTTTTTAAGCTTTTCTCGAAATGCAATACGAGGCTTTAGGCTTTCTTTTAGTTTCCCCAATATGTCCACTTTATTCAGTTTGCCTTTTTGATATAAAGGTCGCTCGGCAAAATTTTCTTTGAGATAACGCATCTCGGCACCCAGGAATCGAGCTTCTTTTGCGTGAATGGGTGTGAACGCCCCTGAATCTTTGAGTACTTTTTCGTAATAATGATCTGCGGCTCGGTTGAACTTTTTTTCCAACTTGTCCAGTTCTCCATCACTCATGGCCTCTTCTACTTGTTCAATGTATTCGGATTCATCGATTTTGGATCCATTGGTCTTTGATTGTTCTTCGAATGCCTTGAGGCCCTCCACCAAATCTTTTTTCTTTTTCTGGCTTCTGGGGCTTAGGGTATGATTCGTGACTTTGTATACGCTTTCCCCCCTTTCTCCGAGACCTCGATGTCGACTCTGAATTTCATCGCGTTCTTCTTGGGTATAAGCATCCAAGTCTCGGCGCTCATGAAAAAAACAGCGTTTCTGAATGCTCCAGGGGTCTTGAATATTTCGGTCGCGACAACTTATGGGGGTATTCATCTGGGTTGGGGTTCGGGGTGCGGAGCTAGTTTAAGACTTTTGCGCCCAAATGCCAAGATTTTCTTCGTTTGTAGCGTTCGTGGCCGATCCAGGCGGTGGCCAGGGAGGCGCTGATGAGGAAGCCCCAGGGGAAGGAATGGGTTTTGGTGCCGGCTGCAGCGGTTTCCAGGAGTTCGCTGTGCATCACTTGGTAGATGCCGTTTTGGGCGCTGGCTTGGACGAGCAGGGTGTTTCCGCTTTGGTAGAGGAGGTCGTCTACGGCTTCTTGTTCGGTGAGTTTAAAGGACCAAGTGCTCACGCCGTCAAAAAGAGTGAGGAGGGAGCCATCGAATTCCATGACCTCGCCTTTGATTTGTTTCCAAACCGGGTTCAGTGCTCCAGGGCTGGGCGTCACCCACTGCCAAGTGGAAAACCTCGATTGCCCTAACCCTGAAGCTGAAGCCTGAACACTTTGAACTTCTTCAATCTGGATTTCTGAGTAGGACTGATCTTCTTCACTGCTTTCATACTGAATTTCTGAAACGATTTCACCGGTGAAATCGGAGAGTTGTACGGTTTCATTGGAGTTGTTTAGAGCAATACCGGTTTCGGTTCTGTACAAGATGAGGGTTTGGCCGGGTTCCAAAATGGTGCTGTCCGGCAGGGTGAAGGGTTCGGAGCCGCCTTCGCCATCATCCAAAATCCAATTTCCCAAGTTCACGGGTTCACTTCCACCGTTGGTGAGCTCGATCCATTCTTCTTCCGCATCGGGGCCTTCGGGGTTCGGGAATATTTCGGAGAGTTCCACTTGATCGGAGAGGTCTCCATCTTGGTAGGGGCTTTCTTCCGTTTCCTCGGTGGATTCGCTGGATTCTTGGGCGCTCGATAAAAGATTTTCGGAACCGGGAGTGAGTTCCTCGGTCCAGTCGTAAAAATCTCCAAACCAGGCGGTGCTCAGGCCTTCCTGCGAACCTGTATAAGGAATGTCCCAAAGCACTTCTTGATTGACGCCCAAGAGCCGTACGCTGTCGGAATCATTGTTGAGCGTGAGGCCGCTTTCCGTTACGGAAAGGACTAAATAGGATTCCGCGGCAAGGCTGCCGGTCAGGCCATGGGGCGTGCTGCCGCCTTCACTGTCGTCCAAAAAGAGCCCATTCAAAACAAGCGTTTCTCCATGGGGATTGTAGAGTTCTATCCATTCTTCGGTGCTGTCCGAGCCTTCGGGGTTTGGCAAGGCTTCGGAGAAAATCGGCCAAAGAGTGGGGGTGGTGCTTGGGGTGGGGGTGGACTCTGGGGTTTCCGTTTCGGTGGGGACTTCGGCGACCGCTTCAGTACTGACTTCCGCTGTGGTGTCTGTGTACAAAATCACCCCTTTTTCACTGCTTGCGTAGGAAAAACTGTCCACCACTTCTCCATGCATGGTTTTGAGCGTGACGGTTTCATTGGAGTTGTTCAATTGAAAAGAAAAACCCTCAATCACTTTGCTTTCCTCCAAGGTCCCGGATGGCGTCCAGGGTTTGGCGGTGGAATCTTCCAGTGTATATAAAGAAAGGTCGATGGGGCTGGTGCCCAAATTGCGTAGTTCAATCCATTCGCTTTCCCCGGCATTGGGGTTGGGGTAAAGCGCGGAAATTTCCAGGTCCATGGAAAGTTCATCCGCCACTTCCGTCTCGCAGGCCAGAGCCGTTTTTGGGACTGCCAAATGGAGACCGATCATGAGTAGAATTAATTTTTTCATAAAATGAGGTTAAGTGGACTCAGCATAGAGGGTCGACCTTGATGAAATCCTGAATTTTTCCTTAAACTTTTCTGAATTTTTCCTGAAATTTTTTCAAAATGAGTCTGGCTTTTGTGCAGAACCTTTGTTAAAGTGCGTCCAGTCTTTTATTTCTCAAAACCGGGAGACAAAACGCAGCTCGTAACCTTAAGAACGATTTGAACGCATTGTACACAGATTGGATGGCTAGGTTAGAAAATCGACTTTTTTGTCGGCGTTTTGCGCATCTCGGGGTTTAATCCCCTCTTTTTATGGATTTCGTTTCAATCGTGCTTCTCCTGCTTGGCCTGGGTGGTGGAGGAGCGCTTGGTTTCGTTCTTAGAACCCGGCAGCTTAAAGGTGAGGATCAAAAGAAGCGCAAAGAAATGGATCGTGCGCTGCAAGAAGCTCAGAGTAAGGCCAATGAGGTGATCATGCGGGCCAAAAATGAGGCTCTTAAGGAACGAGAAGAAGCTCAAAAGGAAGAGCGCATCAAACGCAAGAAGCTCGAAGAAAATGAGACTCGACTTTTGAAGAAAGAGGAACAGCTCGACACTAAGGTGGAAGATCTGGATAAAATGAAAGCTCAGTTTGAAGACAAGGCGGAGGCTCTTAAAAAGGATAAAGAACGAGCGGGACAATTGGTGCAGGAGCAAGAGAAGAAACTTCAAGAAGTTGCAAACTTGTCTCATGAACAAGCCAAGGAACTTCTTCTTAAGAAAATTGAGGAGGAATTTAAGGATGAGTTGGTGGCGCACGCCAAGCAGCTTGAGGAAGAAATGAAGCGAGATGTAGACGAAAAGGCCAAGCAAATTTTGGCTGATGCGATTCAGCGCTATGCTTCCGAGACCACGGTGGAAACCACCACAACCTCTGTGCCGCTGGCTTCCGACGAATTGAAGGGAAGGATTATTGGAAGGGAGGGGCGCAACATCAACGCCTTTGAATCGGTCACCGGTGTGGATGTGATTGTGGACGATACTCCTGGCTCTATTGTGATCAGTGGCTTTGACCCTATTCGTCGTTACATGGCCAAGATCACTTTGGAACGCTTGGTGGAAGATGGCCGTATTCACCCCGCACGCATTGAGGAAATGTATGTCAAGGTGAAGGAGGAGGTGAATGGTCTTATTAAAGAACTTGGAGAAAAAGCTGCCTTTGAAGTGGGTGTGGCGGCTTTGCCACCGAACTTACTCAAAATTTTGGGACGACTCAAGTTCCGTATTGCGTATGGTCAGAATGTGCTCAAACACTCCATGGAAGTGGCGTTTTTGGCCGCTGAACTTGCTGGCATGATGGGTGCAAATATTGACCTTTGTAAGAAGGCCGGGCTTTTGCACGACATTGGAAAAGCGGTGGATCATGAAGTGCAAGGAAAGCATGCTTTCATCGGCCGTGATATTTTAAAGAAATTTGGAATGTCGGACGAGGTGTTGCATTGTGTGGAAGCCAACGAAGGGGACATGGAGGCCAAGAGCGTGGAGGCCAAAATCATTCAAGTGGCCAACCTTATTTCCGTGGCTCGACCCGGTGCCAACAAAGAAAATCTGGAAACTTATGTTAAACGGCTTTCTGAAATTGAGAAATTGGCCGGAGAGTTTGGTGGCGTTCAAAAAGCCTTTGCCGTTCAGGCGGGCCGTGAACTCCGTGTCTTCGTTCGCCCTGATGAGGTGGATGACCTGCAAGCTCTAAAGATGTCCCACGAAGTCGCTCGCAAGATCGAAAAAGATCTTCAATACAGCGGCAAAATCAAAGTGGAAGTCATTCGCGAACTGAGGGTGGAGGCGTTCGCGGGGTAGAGCTTGACTTTGAGGATCAAGAAAAAGAAATCTTCAGCTTAGAATCCAGCCCTTTTGCCACTTTCTTTAAAAAAACAAAACTTGGATTGGAGTCTCCCGACTCCAGTCTTGAGATGGCTGATTGCTTGGTGCCCATTTTTTTGGCGAGAGCAGCCTGGGTCATTTTTTTGTCGATTCGTTTTTGAATGATAGCGGCGGCCAAATCAAATTCAGGTTGCAGGGCATCATAGGCCTTTTTGAATTCAGGGTCTTTGAGGAATTCTTTCCTGACTTTTTCGTAGGGTATCATTTTCATAACGGTCCAATGATAACATATATGTAATATTATTTCAATATCTTTCTTCTATTTTCTGCTGTTTGAATTTCTTTTCTAGGGATTTTGTCGGTTTTCTTTTTGAAAAAGTGCAGAATTACGGCTGTACCTTTATTGAATGTATAAATCAGTCGGATTTCCTCTTGGCCTTTTGTTCTCAACTCGAAAAGCGTTGTCGTGATTTTCTTACTGTGCGGCATTCTTAGTGCATTGCCGAATTCTCGGAGAAGTTCAATTGCACGAAAAACTTTAGTACTACTTTGGTCCCCCAATTTATGGAGTTCATTTACCAGGTTCTGATCGTAAAAAAAGATTTTCATAGTTTGATCATTCTGACGGAATTTTTTTCAAAAGTCCTGACAAATTCCTGAAATTTTCCTGAATTCTTTCGCTCTTGACTTTAAAACCCAAATCCTTAAAATTAGCACTGCCAAAACTGGAGTGCTAATTTAATTCGATAACTCTAAAAAATGATCGAACTCATACAACTTTTTTATGAATCCTTTCTACTACCCTTCGGTAAGTTTTTGGTTTGGATCTCTCCTGTTGCTGGGGTAGGAGCCTTATTTTTTGCTCTTTATAAATTTTGGCTATCCAAGAAACACTTAAAAAGAGATGTCGCGGCAGCAGTATATTATGAAATTTTAAGGGCTGATGGTATTGTGACAGATTATAAGAATTTCAAATCCTATAAGTTTAGAAGGAAGATTATTGCTAATAACTCTTGGGCAAAAAATGTACAATTATTTGTAAGAGATTTCTCTGTTATAGACTTGACTAAGATTAGTGATACTTACTCTTCAGGAGAGTTTTTAGATAAACTAATTGAAAGACATGCGCTTGATCTTATTGATCAAAATAAATATGCCTCTAATAAATTTATTGAAGATGCCTTAGCGGAAATTAATGAATTAGACCCATCAGCATTAAAAAACTCAAACACAGAGCAAATTTCAAAACTTGTAGGTCCTAAATTTAGTATCTTGCCTCTTCCACCTCTATCCACGGCGACACTGGACGCGGTTACTGCTGAATATGAGTTTATTTCTACGACTCCCATCCTTACAAAATTGAAACAAATTGCTTGTATTCAACCTTAATATTAATACTTGATTAACCCATCCTATATGTCCAAATTACAGCCTCTCGCAGGATACATTGTGGTGAAGCGCGAAGAAGAAGCTTCACAAACTTCATCCGGTATTTACTTAACGGATTCCGCCAAGGAAAAGCCTCAACGAGGGGAAGTGATGGCGGTGGGAAGGGGTAAGCAAACGATTTCTACGAATGGTTCTGGTAATGCAGATGTTTCGTTTGTTACGCCTCAAGTTCAAGTAGGTCAAAAAGTGCTGTTCAAAAAGTACGGTCCTACGGAAGTGGAGATGGACGGTCAGGAAATGTTGCTCCTTGAAGAGGACGATATTTTGGCGATCATTCAGGCGTAATCCACAACCTTATAAAAATTAACTCTCAACTACTATGGCTAAGAAAATTCTATTCCAAGATGAAGCACGACAAAAACTCCTTAGTGGAGTAAGGCAACTCTCCGATGCGGTGCGTATCACCATGGGGCCCAAAGGTCGCAATGTGCTGCTTGAAAAAAAGTTCGGCGGACCGATGATCACCAACGACGGAGTGACGATCGCCAAGGAAATCGACCTCAAAGATCCCGAAGAAAATGTGGGAGCTCAATTGGTTAAAGAAGTGGCAACGCGAACCAACGACATCGCCGGAGATGGAACCACCACGGCAACCGTTTTGGCCTGCGCGCTCCTCGAAGAAGGAATTCGCAATGTGGTGGCCGGAGCCAATCCTGTTTTGCTTAAAAAGGGCATGGATAAGGCTGTACGCAAGGTTGTGGACCGTCTCAATGAGATGACCAAACCGCTCAAGAGCCAAAAAGAAGTGGCGCAAGTGGCCACGATTTCTGCGCAAGACAGCGAGGTGGGTGAGGTGATTGCCGAGCTCATGGAAAAAGTGGGTCATGACGGCGCGATCACGGTGGAAGAAAGCCAGCGCGGCATTGGAATTTCTATGCGCGTGGTGGAAGGGATGCAGTTCGACAACGGATTCATTGCTCCGTACATGATCACGGATTCCAATCGAATGGAGGCGGTGTACGAAGATGTTAAAATTTTGATTACCGACAAAAAAATCAGCAGCTTTAAGGATCTTTTGCCGATTTTAGAAGCGGTGGTGCAGAGTGGAAAAAAAGAATTGGTGATTTTGGCGGAGGATATTGATGGAGACGCGCTCACCAATATTATTGTGAATAAGCTCCGCGGTGGTTTCAGCATTCTGGGCATTAAAGCGCCTGGATTTGGAGAAAGACGAAAGGAAATGCTCAAGGACATTGCAGTGCTCACCGGTGGAACTTTGATTTCTGAAGAGGTGGGACTCAAGCTCGAGAGCGTGACACTCAGCGATTTGGGAGAAGCCAAAAAAGTGGTTTCCGGCAAGGATCACACCATGATTATTGATGGGAAGGGCAGCCACAAAGAAGTGGAAAACCGCGTGGCTGAACTCAAAGTGCAAATGGAGGACACCAAGTCCGACTTTGATCGAGAAAAACTGCAGGAACGGATTGCTAAATTGGGGGGGGGAGTTGGAATCATTGAAGTGGGGGCGGCGACTGAAATTGAAATGAAAGAGAAGAAAACCCGCATCGAGGATGCGCTCAATGCCACCAAGGCGGCGGTTCAGGAAGGAATTGTGGCTGGGGGAGGTGCGGCGCTGCTTCACGCGGCCAAAGCGCTTGAAGACTTTAGAGGTAGCAATGAAGATGAAAATGTGGGAGCCCGCTTGGTTCGTTTTGTACTCTCCGCGCCCATTCGCCAAATTGCGGAGAATGCCGGAAAGAATGGGGAAGTGGTGATCACGGAAATTTTAAAGAGCAAGAGCGATTCCTTTGGTTATGATGCCCTCAAAGATGAATACACCGATATGTTTGAAGCTGGCATTGTGGATCCCAAAATGGTGACTCGCAGTGCTCTGGAAAATGCGGTTTCTGTGGCCGGAACGGTGCTCACCACCGGTGCGACCGTCACCGACATTCCCGAAGAGAAACCCGCCATGGGTGGAATGGGTGGCATGCCCGGGATGGGGGATATGATGTAAAAGTTTTAGTGAAGAAAAGGCCCTGTCGTAGTTCGGCGGGGTCTTTCTTGTAAAAGGGCGGCTTTTCTGCTATAATTATGAGATTTAAAAAGCCTTATCGTGGATTCCACTCAAACAAAAAGTCAAAAGATTGCCGTTGCGGCGCAAAAAATGTCGCTTAGCCCTGCCTTTGGAGAGGTGCTTAAGCTCTCTCCGGAGCAGTGGGCCGCTTATCTTTCTCGTTTAGATGAATCCGCCGTGGAAGACTGTCTGCTTTTGCTCAAAGAAGAGGCGGATACTGATCGAGAGGTGGAGGAAAAACGCCACCGTCGCCATGAAGCAAACAAGAAAAAACTTTTGAGTCGATTACCCCAATAAAATGGCCTTTAATGTTCCCATGAGTCAGGGTGTGCCGGATGAAGCCGCTGTTAAAAATCTTTTGGAAAAAGAAGTGGTGAATGGCTTGGGTGTGGACAACACTTTGTTTGAATGGGCGAACGATAAAGACCCCCAAAAACAGGATGCTTTTGAGGCTAAACTTATGCAAATCCGGCCCAATGATTGGCAGGAATTTTGGACGGAAGAAGGAGCTATTAAGCTCGCGCATTTGAAAGATCAGCTGACTACTCGGGAAAAATTTGCCATGCTTGCTTCACATCTGCTTGGGGAGCAGCTGCTTTCCATCTTTTTCCCAAACAAAACTAAGCCCAATGTGAATCCTTTAACAATGGAGGAAGCGACGGATTTTTTTGCAAAAGATCCTGCAAAACGAGCTCGAAGAGTCGGCAAGCATTTGGTGTGGGATAACTCTGGCTTATTTTCTCAATTCACTAATCTTTTTAGTTTGGCGGATTTGGGGAAGGACCTTTCAGCTGAAGGAAGAGAGGCTTTGCCTTTAGTGCCCGGCACGGTTTGGTTTGCTAATGTGAATCTTTTGCCGCAAGAGCAGGGTCCCAAGCTGAGGCCCACTTTGTTTTCTGTTCTTCAAAAAGCCTGTGCTCCCGGCATAACTCTTTCTTTTTTGAGACCAGGAGAAGATATGCCTGCACCGGGTCCTAAAGAGATTCAGCTGTCTTTGCTCCCTGCCAGTGCTATTCCTTTGAAGAATGGAGAATTGGATTATAAAATGTTGGATTGGTATGTGAAGCGTCATACAGTGAATGATTGCATGTTTATGCAGGCCAGCCCCTTGCTTGCCGCGATCCGTATGCGACAACGAAAACCCGAGGAACCCATTGAAGAGGCCTTTGAGGAATCTATTGGACCTGATTTTGGCAATATGGATGAAAATAGTGATCCTGGGTTTATGACCTCTCTTAAAGGTATTTTGCCTGAAGGCCAGTTTAGTCTTGCTCCCACGGTTCCTCCTGTGCCGGATGCGCCTGCCGCACCCGCTGCCCCTGCAGAACTCGCCGCGCCTGCTGAACCCGCTGCGCCTGCTGAACCTGCTGCACCACCTGCCGCACCAGCCGTCGAACCACCCGCACCGGAGGCAAGTCCTCCGCCTGCACCTGCAGCGCCGGTTAACCCGGGTGGCCCCAAGGGTCCTCAACCTTAATCTAATCTATGGATATCAATCTTTATCTTAAACAAGTGGCCGATAGCCGCGCGCCGGATCTCCATCTCAAAGTGGGGCGAGTGCCTTTGGTTCGTTTGGCTAATGGAGAAATTCATGAGATGGAGGATGCGGAACTCATGACGGTTCAGGGGGTTGAAGAAGTGATTGCCCAGGTTTTGAGCCCTGAAAAGCTCGCTCTTTTTAAAACAAAACAAGAGGTTGATAGCTCCTATGCTTTGATGGGAACGGGGCGGTTCCGTGTGAATGTCTTTATGGATTCGGACGGACCGGCTTTGGCTTTCCGCAGTATTCCAGGTGAAATCCCCACGCTTGCCGGCTTGGGGCTTCCGGAGATTTTGAAACGATTCACGCAAAAATCCAAGGGACTTGTGATTGTGACGGGGCCAACCGGAAGTGGAAAATCCACCACTTTGGCGGCGATGATCAATGAAGTGAACACCACACGACGGGTGCATATTATTACCGTGGAAGATCCCATTGAATTTGTGCATCAACCCAAAATGGCGCTGATGACTCAAAGGGAAGTGGGGGCTCACACGCAATCTTTTCCTTCCGCCATTCGCGCGGCCCTACGGGAAGATCCGGATGTGATTTTGGTGGGAGAAATGCGTGATCTCGAAACCATTTCCGCCGCCATCACTTTGGCGGAGACGGGACATTTGGTTTTGGCCACTTTGCACACTCAAGATGCCGCGCAAAGCATCGACCGTATCATTGATATTTTCCCTTCTCATCAACAAGAACAAATTCGGACTCAGCTTTCCACAACCTTGCTTGGAGTGGTGGCACAACGGCTCATTCCTCGGGTGGATGGAAGCGGACGGGTTCTGGCTCTTGAAGTTTTGGTGCGCAACGACGCGATCACCAATTGTATTAAAGAAGGAAACACGCATCAAATCTACTCCATGATGCAGATTGGAAGAGAGGATGGAATGATCACTTTGGACGCATCTTTGGCTGAACTTTATAAGAATGGACTGATTTCCGAGCAAGACATGTTGCTTCGGGCGCGAGATCCTGAACTCATCGCTAACCTCATGCAATCATGAGTTCTCCCTTCATCAATTTAACGGATCCGGTTGTTTTTCAAAGTTTTGGTGGGGACGAGTACTGGACTAAAGTAGATTTCCCCGCGGGCTCTACGATCTTGAAAGAAGGCGAAGATTCTCAGGATTTCTTTTATATTTTTTCCGGTTCGGTTGAAATTACAACGGCCATGAAGCTCCTCGCTACGCTCGGAGCCGGTGATTTTTTTGGTGAAGCGGCCTTGCTCTCCGACAAAGAAAGAAACGCCACCGTGACGGCCGTGAGTGATACGGTGGTCCTCAAACTTTCTCAGCCCAAATTTGAAGCCTTGGTGCTCAAAGATGCCCAGGCAGCCGTGGGTATTCTTTTGGGAATCGTAAAGGTCTTGAATGGACGACTTCAAGACAGGAAATAGCATTGTTACTTTGGGTCTGTTTCGGTACACTATCTGTGAACCCATTTTCGCGCATGAGCTTGAACCCTATTTTTGAGAAACATATCTTAAATCTTATCCGCTTCACGGGAGTTCTTTTCGCGGCACTTTTAGCGTCTTTTTTGTTTGTTCAAACTTCTCAAGCTGCTTCCTACACTTGGGATGGGGGCGGATCCACCACTGCTTGGAGCGAATGTACAAACTGGTCCACCGATGTGTGTCCCGTGGCTGCCGATTCCCTCACTTTTAATGCAACAAGCGTCGAAGATTCCGTCGTGGATGCGGCGTGGACTGCTTCGAGCGGACAAATCACGGCCCTCACCATCGCCTCCGGTTATTCAGGCACTCTTTCGCTCAGCCGTTCGCTCACGCTCAGCGGCGCATTTAGCATTGCGGGGGGTACTTTCACTGCAACTGGTCAAACCGTTGATTTTAATGGGGGGTTTACCATTACTGGGGGAACGGTTAATGCGCCGTTGATCGCGACCGCAGCAGGCAGTTTCACGCATGAAGTTGGAGGAACCTTCAACCACAATAATGGCTCTTGGACTGTGGATGGGTCCAGCCAGGTGACCTACGGCGTTGCGGTCACAGAAGACTTTTATGACTTTACTGTAAACAATACTCAAGCTACTTTTGGGGCTTTACTCATTTCGAATGGAGACACCTTGGTGGCGAACAACAACCTCAACTTAATAGATGGAGCGATTGTGACGGGCACGCTCGATGCCAAGGGTTCAACGGTGACCATTGGTGCTGATTTTGGACTTGCTGCGAATGGCACCGGTACTCTTCGCATCAATGGAGCCGGAGTTCAAACGGTAAGCATTGCCTCTCAGACGACAGCGACCTTTGAGCCCGTGTATCAATTCACCGTGGGGAATTCCAATGCCACCGTTACAGGTACGGGAGCGACGGGCCGGGTTGGTTTTGAAAGACTCAGTGTGAACTTTGGAACCGTGGACATGACGGGTTATACTTTTGCCTCCAATGCTGCGGTTTCTGTGGCGGGAGGGACTTTGACGCTTGGAAGCGGGACCCACACCTTCACAAGTACTTTCGCCATTTCTTCCGGTACCTTCAATGGAGGAAGTGGCAATCTTGACTTCAACAGCACTCTCACCATTTCCGGGGGTACCTTCAATGCTGCTTCGGGGAACACCTTGGTGCAAAGCAATTTCACTCATATAGCGGGAGGAACCTTCGCTCACAACAGTGGAACGGTCATTGCGGATGGGGGTACTTCGACTTGGAATTTTGCCACCTCAGAAATTTTTAATAATTTTACTGTGGATTGTACGGATGGTTTCGTAATGACTATTTCAAGCGGGGATACCTTGATTGTAGAAGGAACTTTGAATCTCACCGATGGGGCGGTGGGGTCGGGAACATTGCGAGTGGAAGGAACGGCGGTGAATATTTCGGTCGATTATGATGGGGGAACCGGCCCCATGCAATTTCGAGAAGGGGCGGATCAAACCTTGACCTTGGCGGCTCCTGGAGATTTTAATGCCGATATCACCGTGAACAAAACAGCGGGAACGGTGACGCTTGTGGGGGCAATGACTTTGAATGCCGCTTCACAAGACCTCATTTTGACCGCAGGGACTTTTGACCTCAACGGCTACAATGTGACAGTGAATGGGACCACCAGCACCATGACGGTTGCTTCAGGGGCCACTTTGCGTTTGCAAGGAGGGGAGACCATCACCGCGCTTGCGACCTATCCTTCTTTAGCGACCGGCTCCACGGTGTATTACGACGGGGGGTCTTCTTATACTCTCAAAGATTATACCTATCACCACCTTACGATTGACGGCACTCTTGGGGTCTTTACCCTGGCGGCCAATGAAAGCATTGCTGGGAATCTGACGATCATTGCTGGTACCCTTTCTCAGGGTGGTTACACGCTGGGAGTCACCGGTACGGTCAGCAACGATGGCACTTTGCGACGATTTCAAACGGAGGCATTCACGGGCACCATGGACACGGACTCCGGAACGGTTGAATACATTGGAAACGGGGATGGAGTGGTGGATGCCGTGACGATTACGGATTTTGGTGGGACGGATTATTATACTTTGAAAATCAACGATGCGAATGCGACGAAAGATACCTTTACTATTGGAGGGGGGCTTTCGGTCACTACCTTGCAGGTCACCAGCAGTGAGTTCATCCAAGGGGCAAACAGTGTTACCGCCACCACCCTGACGGTGGATGGTGGAACCTTCACCGGTTCAACGGGGGCGCTGGACATCAATGGCAATGTGACGCTTTCTTCGGGAACTCTTACGGCACCCAATGGTAGCGGATCCTTTGCGGTGCAAGGCAATTTCACGAAAAGCGGGGGGACCTTCACCCACAACAGTGGAACGGTGGTTTTGGATGCGAACGGCACCCCCACACTTACGGGGAGTGTATCGTGGAACTCCCTCACCCTGCAAGACACCAATGACAACGCCACCGACACCATGCTGACGGTGGAGGCGGGTTCCACACAAACTTTTGAGGGAACGCTCACGCTTGATGGGCTTGATGCCAGTGATCGTTTAAACATCGTTTCCTCCTCTGCCGGATCTTTGGCTACCTTTACTTTTTCGGGATCTTCCACCTTTAGTGGGGACTTTTTGGATGTGATGGACAACACCCTCGTGGACTCTTCCACGGGTATTTCTTCACCCCTCAATCCCGCCAACTCCGTGGATAGTGGGAATGCCACCAATTGGTTTGTAACTGTGATTTTAGATTCCATTGTCATTACGGATAACAGTGGCTACACGAATGACGCAACGCCGGTCATCACCATCTCTGAGAGTGGAACCGCGCCCACGCATGTGGCTTTTTCTTGTAATGGGGGGGGCAACTGGAGTTCATGGATCGCGTACCCAGTCGATGACATTGTGAGCACCTTCAACATCACTTCAGACGCCACGGGATGCAGTGCGACGGATGGGGAAAAAACTATTTCTGCAAAGATCAAAGACGCTAGCAACGAGTCTTCCACCGTTTCAGACACCACGACTTACGACACCACAGCACCAACGGTTGTTTCGGTGAGCTCTTCCAATGCCGATGGGAACTATGGTGTGGGTGAAGTGATTACGGTAACCGTGCAATTCACCGATTCCACCATGCAGGTCACGGGTACGCCTCAACTTGAACTGGATATGGATGGTACGAACCGCCAGGCAAGCTACACCAGCACCAGCACCACCACGCTTTCTTTCACCTACACGGTGGTGACGGGCGATAATAAAACAGATTTGGACTATACGGGTACTGGAGCGCTCACCTTGAACAGTGGGACCATTAAAGATATTGCCGGGAATACGGCAACGCTCACGCTGGCTTCGCCCGGAGCTGCAGGATCTTTGGGGGCGAATAAAGCTATCAATGTGGTGACCAATCAAAATCCAAGCGTGGCCAGTGTTACCGGAACGCAAAGCAGTGCCGGAGATGGAGACATCGTGATCACCTTCATTATGGATGATGCCGATGACGACAACACCCTTCAAGCAAAAATCGAATACAGTTTAAATGGAGGTTCTTCTTGGGCCGACCCCACGCTTTCCACAACGGGGAGTGAAACCTTTGCCACTTTTGGAGATCCGGGTATAGATAATGCTCAAACACGACAGGTGGGACAAACCACATACATCACTTCTTCAAGCGGAGCCAACACAGTGACGATTCGTTGGGAGGCGGCTACGGATATTGCGGCTTCCACGGATATTGCGAATGCGCGGATTCGAGTTACCCCTTATGATGGAACTATAGACGGAACGGCCGGATCCAGCAGTGATTTCATCATTGATTTGGTGGATCCCACCGGGCTGGCAAACGGGGATTTCTCCATCAATTCTCAGACCTCCTTTACCCTCAATTGGACCGCTGTTACGGAGAGTAATTTTGATCATTATGAAATTTGGTATGGTACGAGTTCCTCTGATGTTTCTTCACGCAGTGGAACTGCTTTGGAATGGGATAATAGTGATGACGCCGCTTTAGCCACTCGCACCACCACTTCAACCGTTCTCACCAGTTCCAGCGGTCTTTCCGGTCATTTCTTCCAAGTGTTTGCGGTGGATGATTTTGGTAACGAAAGTACCGTGACCGGGTACACCATTCAAGTGGCGAGCAGTTCCAGTTCTTCCGGTACCTCCGATTCCAACAATAGCTCCAGTGGATCTACTGGAGGTTCCAGTGGTGGAGGTGGAGGAGGATCTTCCGGAAGTGGTTCTAATGATGAGGAAGAAGAGGCCGTGGAAGAAGAGCCTGTAGAGGAGACTGTGGAAGAAGAACCCGTTGAGGAAGAGGAATCCGACAGCTTTTGGGATGATTACAGCGTGCCGGATCACTGGTCTAGTGGATACATTAAGTATTTGGAGGAACAGGATAATATTGTGGAGGTGGCCATTCAGATCCCCACATTCACGGAAATTTTGGAAGGCATTTTCTTAGGACCGAACTTGGGTGTGAGCAGAGGAGAGGCCACGGAGTTTTTGATTGCGCTTGCGGGATACCAAGTGGATTCCATCAGCATCAATGTGAGGGATTTGATCTTCAGTGATGTGGATGAAAACAATCCTCGAGTGGGATTCATTCAGTTTGCGTATGAGCAGATGTTGATTGGTGGGTATCCGGACGGGTCGTTTCAGCCCGACCGAGTGATCAATCGAGCGGAGGCGCTTAAATTGATCTCCTTTTTCTTTGGGATTACCGTGGACAGTGGCTTGCGAGGGCAATCCCTGTTGGATGAGTACGGTCTCTCCGAAAGCCCTTTCACCGATATTGATTTGGAGGCATGGTACGCACCCTTTGTTATTCATGCGTATAGTTATGGAGTGATTCATGGGTATGGAGATGGCACCTTTGGACCTGCCAATGAGGTGAGCTATGCGGAGTTCCTAAAAATGTCCACGCTTATCCAAAATCTTGAAATCGCTGTTGAGCTGGCGGAGGAACTCCAGTAAGATGGGGAAGACTTATTCGCCATGATGGACGACATTATTATTCCAGACGAGAATGAAGATGAGGATGAAGCCGTCCCCGTTGCTTTTGAAAAACAAGCGCTTGAGGGGTCACGAGGGGGGCATCCTTCCGGGCTCAACCCTTCGGGCTATGTGAAGATTTCTTTTGATCGATTTGTGGCCTTGGTGGCCAATCACAGCTTTTTGGAGACCGTGGAACGCAATAAAAATGAAGAGGTGGTTCTGAGCACAAATTTGCTCACGGACTTGGCGAATGCGCGACGGTATTCTCCCAACACACGGATGCCTCTCTTGATTGCAGGGGGGATTGCGGTGGGTATTTTGCTTGGTTACCTTATTTTCAACTCATGAAGACAAAGAAAGCTCGAAGGATTCTCCTCAAAGTCTCCGGGGAAATGATGGCGGAACAAGGGCAGGGGGCCGATGCCGCCGCCGTGCTTAAACTGGCTCAGGATATTAAGGCGCTTTGGAAAAAGAAAATTCAAGTGGCCATTGTGATGGGCGGCGGCAATTTTTGGCGCTATCGTGACAATAAAAAATTGAGTATTTCGCGCAGCGCTTCAGATGCCATTGGGATGCTTGCCACCATGATGAATGCGCGGCTTTTGCAGGAAGCCCTGGAATCGATTGGAGTCCCGGCGAAATCCCTTTCGGCACATGGAAATTTTTATTTCACGGAGCCTTATGTGCCTTCTCGTGGCAAAGCGTTGCTGGATAAAGGAACGGTTGTGATTTGTGGAGGAGGAACGGGGAATGCGTACTTTACAACAGACACGGCTGCGGCGCTTCGGGCTCTGGAATTGGAGTGCAGCGTGCTTTTAAAAGAGACCAAGGTCTCCGGCGTGTACGATAAAGATCCCATGAAGTACAAAAACGCAAAGCTTCTTCCGAAAATTTCTTATGAGGAGGTGTTGAAACGGGAGTTGCAAGTCATGGATTTGAGCGCTATTTTGCTGTGCAGTGAGAACAAGCTTCCCATTGTGGTTTTTCAGGGGAAGGCAGGCAATTTGCTCAAGGCCGCGACCGGCAAGAAAATTGGCTCCATTATCTCCTAATATTTCTTAAAAAAACTTAAACTTTTTATGGCTCATCCCCTCGTACAAAAAAGCAAACAGGATTTTATCAAGGCTATTGAGCATCTTTCTGATGAATTCAATAAGCTTCAAATTGGACGAGCTTCCAGTGGGATGGTGGATACTTTGATGGTGGAATCGTATGGGGTGATGCAACCCATCAAAAATCTGGCCAGTGTGAGTATTCCGGACGCTCGAACCATTCAAATTCAACCGTGGGATCGGTCCACTTTGGCCGGCATCGAAAAAGCCATTCGTGATTCTGACCTGAATCTCAATCCGAGCAACAACGGGCTTGCGGTTATGTTGAATATTCCACCGCTCACTGAGGAACGCCGCCGGGATTTGGTGAAGGTGGTGGGCCGCATGTCGGAGGAAGCCAAAATTGCGGTGCGCAATTTGCGTCATGAGGCCATGGCCGTTTTTAAAAAAATGGAACATGCCGAAGAGATGAGTGAGGATGAACGGAAAGGTGCTGAGAATGCGCTTCAAGAAGAAGTGGACGCCATCAACAAACAAATTGAGGAACTGGCGAAGAAGAAAGAGGACGCTATAATGACATTATAAGCGGCATCAATATAAACATAATAAACCTATGACTATTTTCCTCACTGTTCTTGTTTTCCTCTTGGTTTTTTCTGCGTTGATTCTTGTGCACGAATTGGGGCATTTTTTTGCAGCGAAACGAGCAGGGGTGCAGGTGGAGGAATTTGGATTCGGTTTGCCTCCGCGCTTGTTTGGAGTCAAGAAAGGGGAAACACTCTATTCGCTCAACGCCATTCCCTTTGGAGGTTTTGTGCGCATGCTGGGTGAAGATGAATCCACCGAAGCTTCTCGCAAAAGCAAACGAAGTTTTTCCAATCAGCCTTTGCGCACGCAGGCTTGGATTGTGGTGGCGGGGGTTGTGATGAACTTTCTTTTGGCCTTTGTGTTTTTAACGATTGGATTTTGGATTGGGATTGAACCGCTCATCAGTACCGAGGATGATTTTTACAATGGCATTCGGGAAGGCACGGTGAATATTGAACCCGGTTTAACGGAGGGTTTGGAGGAAGAAGGCGTGTATTTGCCTCGCTTGGTTTATCTTGCTCAAGAGGGAACGGTTTTTTCCGATAAACTTGAGAATGGGGATGTCATTATTCTTGTGAATGGTGAAGAAGTGCTCACGGAAGATGATTTTTTTGCTACGATTGAAGGGAAAAATAGCATGGAGCTTGAGGTCTACCGGGAAGGAACCGGAATTTTTCCAGTTGTGATCTCTTTACCTGAGATGCATCCAATCATTTCCTTTATTGAGCCGGAGTCGCCTGCAGAACTGGCGGGCCTTCAAGTTCAGGATCAAATCCTTCGTTTGGAAGGGGAGCCCGTTTATACCGCTGAACAAATCCTTGGACAAATGCCCTTGCTTGCCGGGGAAGATTTGATCACTTATACGATTTTGAGAAGTGGAGAGGAACAGGAATTGATCTTTGAAATTGCTCCTCGGCCTGAAGACGGTCGGGTGGGTATTGGGATTTCGGATCTCATCCCAAACACGGGAAATCTTTCGCTCTATCAAACCTATGTGCCACACACTCTTGTGGGGTTTGAAAAGATTCAGTATGGGTGGGCTGCGCCTTGGGTGGCTTTTAACGAAATGGGGCGACTCGCCAAGCTCACGGCTGTTTCTTTTGTGGGAGTGATTCAACAATTCATCACGGGTGGAGGTGTCTCCGCCGGAGTTTCCGGTCCCGTGGGCATCGCGCAAATGACTTTTGTGACGCTTCAAGATGGATTTGCGGCCATGCTTCGTTTCATCGCTTTGCTTTCTTTGAGTTTGGGGGTCATCAATATTTTGCCGATTCCCGCTTTGGACGGAGGCAAATTTTTCTTTATTCTGGTGCGCGGAATCACGGGCAAAAAATTCAATCCCAAATATGAGCAGCTCATTCATGCCGCCGGCTTTTTGTTTCTCATCGTGCTCATTCTTGCGATCACCTTCAACGATATCATGAATTTATTTTAGGGTGTGAACAAGGGCTAACCCAACGGGTTGTTGTTCGCTTGCTTGTGAGCCACTAGCTTTGCGCCACTGCGGATTCTTCTGTCAAAGAGTTTTGCACAATTGTGCCTTGCGAGTTTTGAACAATTCCCGCAATAATGACATCCCATTTCCCATGCACTTATGTCTGCTGTTCTTCCCGGGCAAGATCTTTGGCTTCAAATTCTGGAAAAGGTTGAAGTAGAGCTTAAAAGGCCTCATTTCCTCACTTGGTTCCAAAACACCGCGCTGCTGTCTTTTCATGACGGTCTTTTGGTGGTGGGAGTGCCTAATATTTTTGCTAAGGATTGGCTTGAGAACAAAGTGGGCACGCAACTCATGGAAGCGATCAAGTCCGTGCATCCGGAGGTTCGTGAACTCATGATTGAAGTGGATCCGCATTTGGCTTTGCCCGAAGACAGTCGCGGGGTGGATGTGAACAAATCGTTTGGAACGAAAGAAAAGAAAACTCGCAAACTTCCGGGGCGCCAAGAAGTCCGTTTGCTTGAGGGAATTTCGAGCAAATGTCTGAACCCCAAATATTCTTTGCACAACTTTGTCGTTGGTCCCAGTAATCGTTTGGCCCACGCCGCCTCCTTGGCGGTGGGAATGAGCCCAGGGTCCATTTATAATCCTCTCTTCGTCTACGGGGGCGTGGGCCTCGGAAAAACCCATTTACTGCAAGCCACCGGAAATGAAATCTTGCGCAACGATCCCAACAAGGTGGTGGTGTACATGACCAGCGAACGGTTCACCAATGAAATTGTGGAAGCCATCGGAAAGCGCAACTCCAAAGATTTTAAGGATAAATACCGTCGAGTGGACTGTCTCATTATTGATGACATTCAATTCTTGGCCAACAAGGATCGTACGCAGGAAGAGTTTTTTCACACCTTCAATGAACTGTACGACAACGGAAAGCAAATCATCATCAGCTCCGATCGTCCCCCCAAAGAGTTGGACTCTTTGCAAGACCGTTTGGTGAGCCGCTTTGAAATGGGCATGATTGTGGATGTTCAGTTCCCCGATTACGAAACACGGCTTGCCATCCTGCATGCCAAGTGCCGTGACCATGAGGTTTTGATTCATCCCGAAGTCTTGGAGTTCATTGCCATGAATGTGCACGATTCCATTCGTGAGCTCGAAGGCGTGCTCATTCAAGCCATTGCTCAAGCCGAATTGGAACATTCTACTCCCACGGTTCGCAGCGTGGCCAAGATCATTAAAAAACTTGGGCGAGAAACTTCTTTGCAGTCGGACGGCGTGGTAGAAAACACGCAAGCCCTTCATGCGGAAGATGTGATTGATCTTGTGGGCCGCTATTTCCGTATTCCGGCTGAGGAACTTTTAGGGGATTCCAGAAAAAGTGGAGTCATTCTTCCCCGACAAGTGGTGATGTATTTGCTTCGTCACGAACTCAATCTTGCTTATGAACAGATTGGATCGGAGTGTGGAGGTAAAAACCACACCACGGTGATGCATGCGTGCACCAAAATTGAGAAGCAGCTTAAGAAAGATAAAAACTTGCTTCGCGACATCAATTCCATTAAGAAAGAGATGGGACTTTAGTCTATGCAGACCACTTACTACCGTCGTTACCAGGCTCCTAAGAAAAAAAACAGCAGTTTCCGCTCGTTCTTTTGGCTCGTTTTATTCTTGGTTTTTGCGCTTTTGTTGCTCCGTGCCTGTATCTCTGTTGCCAGCTCCATGCTGGAGGAAAAGAAAGATGAAGCCGTGCTCACGCTCTATAAAGGGGAGGCGGAGATTTTGGAATGGGGCCAACAGGAACCCAAAAAAGCTTCGGATGCACAGCTGATTTTGGAGGGAGATCAAGTGCGGGTTGGGCCCGATTCTTGGGCAATCCTTTCTTTTTACGATGACACTAAGATTTTTATGGACGCCAATAGTTCTTTGACGCTCTCTGCCGTTCAGATTGCCGAAGACAGCGAACAGGTGCTCTTGCAACTTACAGAGGGGCGCATTTGGGTGAATCACAAAGAAAACGAGGATCAAATTCTGGATGTTCGTGTTCAAACGGCAGCCATGAGTATTCAATCTCTGCAGGGACAATATTTGATTTCTCATTTGGGTGAGCAGGAAGCTCTTTTTGTGGAAGAGGGGCCGGTAACCGTGGAATATTTGGATCGCAGTGAAGAAGACCGCACCATTGAAACTTTGGTGTTTAAAGGGGGTGAGATGAGTCTTTTGGATGAAGACACTCAAATTGCACTTCAGGCTCGTGAGAATGTGAATTTAAAAGAACCTCTTCGAGAAGACGCGTTTACGGATTCTTTCTCTTTGTGGAGTCGTGGAGAGCTGGTGGCCATGGAAGAAGAGCCAAGGGAGATTGCGGAAGAGGAAGAAGAAACCTCTCTAGAGGAGGCCGAAATTCCTGACGAAGAGGCTGTGGTCGAACCTGAAACCACGACCGGTCTTAAAATTTCCATCCTTTCCCCGGCCTCCGGTTCCACTATTAAAAAAGATGCCATTGCGATTGAGGGGCAGATTGTGTCCGGAACGGCCAGCACCGTCACCGTGACTTGGTCCGGCAATGGGGCGCCCTACACCTTGGGCAGTTTTGTGGCCGGCAGCAGCAGTTTCCGCTATGTGGCCGACACCGATTATGCCAATTACTCTTTGGGCTCCAACACCTACACCATTGTGGCTTATGATGAAAATGGGCAGGTGAGCAACACGGTTACCATCACTCTCAATGCAGAATTCTAGCCCCTTCATTGACCTCACTCGTTTAACCACTTCGGGGATGCCCGTGTATCCCGGTGATGAATCCCCTGAATTGCTGCAAACGCTGGATTTTGAAGAATATCATTGTGTGAATCACTCCATAAAAAGCAGCATGCATGTGGGCACGCATATGGATGGTCCCATGCACATGGTCAAAGAAGGCCGTCGGCTTTGTGATATTGAAGTCGAGCGGTTCTTTGGGCGAGGTCTTTTGGTGGATGCACGAGGTAAAAATCTTTTGGACACGGATCTGCTCCCTGCGGATATTCATGCGGGCGACATTGTACTTTTTTGGACGGACTGGGGCAGCCACTTTGGCCAGCCGGTTTATTTCGAAAACTTCCCCGTGCTCACAGAGGCACTCGCGCAGCGATTGGTGGAACTCAAAGTTAAAATGGTTGGGCTCGATACTCCAAGTCCTGATCACGAGCCTTATGCCGTTCACCGCATCCTACTTAAGGAGGAGATTTTAATTGTGGAAAATCTCACCGGTTTAGCGGCTTTAGACGGAAAATCCTTTGAAGTGACCGCTCTTCCCACAAAATATGCCGCAGATAGTGCTCCGGCTCGTGTGATCGCTAGGTTAGTCTAAATACCCATTCAGTTCCCCCAATTTTTCGTAGTGGAATTTGCCGTTTAATCCAGTTAAATTTTCTACAGATGTTGGAGTGCCCCATTTACTATGAATGGGTGAGTCCTCTCCAGCCAAGACGGAGGCTACTTCACAATCCTGTGTTAGGAGCCAGAGGCCGCCTCTCAATGTATCGTAAGCCACAATGACGCCGGCATCGGTGAGGTAATACGCATTTCCTCGTTGGCGGGGGACGCCTTCTATGCCAGTGGTCACATCGCCCAAAACCAGTTGTGCGGTGCAGATCCATTCGGCGGCATCCGCTTCAAACAGGGTATCTGGGTTTGACCCGTTTTGAAGCAATCTATATTGCTTCACCTCAATAGGGCCTAAGACGCCTTCCTTTTCAATGGCTGGGAAAAGATCATAATTGGCTACTCGGAGTTCACCGTCGTGTGTTTTTGTAGCATCTGTTGAATGGGGAAATCGATAGGCCTCACCTCCATTTGAATCGTTGGGGAGTTCAATGTGTTGTCCCTCGAACTCTGCAAAGGGAGTTTCTCCCGGATTTGTAAATAGCATGGATTTTCCGGTCTCCGGCTCCACAAAAAGACTGAAGGAACGAACCGTGCCGTCATCCGTGGGCTCCATGAGTGGGGAGGTAATGCCTAGGGTTGGGCTTTCTTCAGTTGAAAGAGCCGCCACTTGGAGTGAATTGAGATACGGTTGATTACTGATGGTGGTGCTGTTGAGTAACGAGGTGACATCTTCCGGATAAATTGAAGCAGCATCGGGAGCTTGTATAAATGCTCCGGGGCAGTCGAAAACGGAAGGGTCGTCTGCACAGGATTTATTTTCAACTTCATAGGACAGGGCGTACAGGATCGGATTCCCGTTTGAGTCGCTTGCATGGACCAGATTGTGGTGGATCAGAGTGTCATTGAGGTCGTTGGCTATTGAGAGCTCACCGTCAGAAATTTCTATTACGGGTAGGTCTTGCCATGCCTCGGCGAAGGAGGTTTCAAGGCCGCACTTTGCCACGCCTTCTTCATAATCACAACCCATGGGTTCAATTCCCCAGGAAGACTTACCCATGACTTTCCCTATAGAACCTGAACTTGTAATAACGGTTCCAAAAACCAAGCCTGTTACGGGGTCTACCGTTATGCCCCCCCATAAGGTTGAGTCATCGGTGGAATCCCCATTCCCTGAGTTGATGGTGGTTAAAGGAATACTCTCTCCATCCAGTGCTTCGGCCAGCGCCGAAAGATTTCCCATCGTGATGTGGTCTGGAGCGGCCAGGCCTGCAATTTGAGCCTCATCAAGGGTCTGCATGGGGACCGTTGTTCCCACCACGCATGAGAAATCGGTTCCATGCACCGTCACTTGTACTTCAGCGTCGGGGAAGGCTTGATGGAGCGGATTGTTCGCTCGTGTTTCAGGGAATCCGTGTATTTGAACCTCGAGATTTTCATCCAATGCCAGTCCGTTTAAGGAGTAATGCACGGTTCCCGCCATGGCCTGGATGAGCAGATCCACTTCAGTAACGGGCAGGTCCGTGTCCACCCTTAAATCGGCAGTGTTCCCTGGATTTGCTTGAATATTGATACTCAGCCCTTCACAGGGGGGAGTAGCTCCTCCATCGGAGTTGCCCGAGTCCCCTGAGTCACCTGAATCGGTGAAAGGGGAAGAAGCGCTGTCCATTTGTTTCGGAGAACAGCCGCTGAGTACGGTCGAGAGCAACAGGGGTGCCAAGTGACTGAATTTGAGGGCCATTTTTAAAACGAAAGAAGAAGGATTGAGTGCTACTCTAAGCCAAAAATGCTTCTTTGTCTAGCCTTACTCCAAGTACGCTGCCTTGTTTGCCTCATGTTCTTCGTTGGTGGTGGCGTAGTGGACGGCGCCGTCCATGTCGGTGAGGTAGTAGAAATATTCGGATTCTTCCGGATAAATGGTGGCCATCAAGCTGGCGAGACCCGGGTTGCTGATGGCGGTGGGGGTGAGACCCGTATTTAAACGGGTGTTGTAGGGACTGTCTTCGGCCAGGTCGGCGGCGGTGAGCTCGTTGTCGTCTTGAATGTAGAGCAGTGTGGCATCAATACCCAAATACCAGCCGTTGTCGTATCGTTTCCAAATGATGCCGGCCACGATGGGCAAATCCTCCTCGGTGCGGACTTCGCGTTCCACCATGGAGGCCACGATCACCACCTCGCTTAAACTGCGATCCGAGGCTTCGATGGCGGCCGTCATCTCGTCGGTCAATCGGTTGTCGAAGTTCTGCAGCATCATGTTGATGAGGTTTTCGCTGCTGAATGTGGCACTATCTATAAAATAGGTGTCGGGGAAGAGGTAGCCCTCCAAACTTGCGTCTTCTTCCAGGAAATCATAGTCAAAGGAGCAGGTTTTGGCACATTCTTCAAAAGCTCCGGCTCCAATCAGTCCCATTTCAGCCAGTTCCGCATCCATTTCGGCGATGGTCCAGCCTTCGGGAGCGGTGAACGCGAGCTCGCCGGTGCCTTCGGTGGTCAAAACCGTTATGATTTCTCGGAGCGTCATGCCGGGGCTCAGTACAAAGCGGCCGTAGCGCAGGCTTCCATCCAATTCCTCCTCTTTTACGGTTCGTACAAAACTCTTGTCGCTTACAATGAGATCTTCATTCTCCAGGTTTTGAGCGATGCTTTTGGCACTGGACCCTTTTTCTACCTCAAAAACTACTTTTTCCGTGTTCCCATGGTCTGCCGCCTCATTCAAATCCCGTCGCCAAAAGGGCTCCCACACGGTCCATACGACCACCAGGAGTAAACCCAAGAAAAGAAGTTGTAGAAGGCGTTTTTCCATCGAGTAATAGGTTGATGCTGATAATGAAGTTGATAATATTGATGCAGCTTGCGCTGCTTTATTGCTTAGCCTTCGCTGCGCTCCGGCATGCTCGGCATTTCCATGCCCAAATCTCCCATCATGCCGCGCATTTTTTCTGCGGCGAGCTCTTGAGATTTCTTAATGGCCTTGTTGAAGGCGGCGAGCAGGTCTGTTTGCAGTTTGATCCGGTTCTCGGTGGTGAGCATTTCAGGAGGGATACGCACTTCCATCACTTCTTGTTCTCCGTTGATCACTACGGCGATTCCGTTCACTTCCGCCTCAATATGAAGGTTTTTGAGCTCTTCCTTTATCTTTTTGGCTTGTTTTTGCAGTTTATATAAATCCTTTGCTTGTCCAAAGAGTCCCATGGAGAAAAATTAAGATTAAGTGGGCCTAGTATAGCGCTTTAAAGGCAAGCTTCCAAATTTTCCTCTTGCCATCTTGGGCCTCTGTCGCTAAAATCCCTCCGCAAGCTGAAGCGAAGCGAAGGCTAAGCAAGAAAGTCCCGTTATATAAGAATATATGGATAAAGTCACTTTTCCCGTTCAAACTCGAGATACTAGCGTGAAGGCACAGACTCTTCGAAAGAAGAATTTAATTCCTGCCGAATACTACGGTCGTGGAGTTGAAAACATGAGCCTTCAAATGGAATACCAGCCTTTTCGTAAACTTTACAAAAAAGCAGGTTCCAATACCGTGATTGATCTTGAAATTGAAGGGAAGGGAATGAAGAATGTTTTGATCCATAATGTGGCTCTCCACCCTGTTACCGGTCTTTACACTCATGTGGAATTCATCAATGTGCGTATGGATCAAGAAGTAACCACCACGATTCCTGTTCGATTGGAAGGTCAGGCTCCTGCCGTTAAGGAATTGGCGGGTATTTTGATCCAAAACTTGGATGGTATTGAAGTGACTTGTTTGCCTAAAGACTTGGTTCACGAAATTATTGTGGATGTGTCCAGCCTCGTGGACTTCAACAGCTCCATTACCGTTGGAGATCTCAAGATTCCTGCCGGAATCACAGTCCTCAATGAACTTGAAGCATCCGTTGCTTATGTCACTCAACCTCAAGAAGAGGAAGTGGCTGCCACTGAACCTGTTGATGTCTCTGCTGTGGAAGTGACCACAGAGAAGAAGGAGGGTGAGGAAGGTGCTGCGGAAGAGAAGAAAGAAGAATAATCTCTGTTTATTGGATCAGCTCGCTCAAGAGCTTTTTCATGGTTTCCGCCTCGTTGCTGCGAGCCGTTTCATCGTCTTCGATTCTTAGCGTGAATGAATCCCCAATCTTTAAGCCCGGAGCTAGAAGCTGCTTTGGAAAGTGAATCAATTCTGTTTGTGTGCCTTTGTGAAGCTCCAGTATCGCCTGGTCGTTTTCTTCGCCTCTGTAGAAGGCGGTGTATTGAAATTTAAAGGGGTTCCAGGACATATAGATGCCGCTTACGCGGCCTTATTGCTTAGCAGGCTGCGGGCCCCGCTTGGCATAGATTGGTGAAGGTTTCTCACTCTAGCAAAATTTGGGCACAAAAAAAGTGCCAACAGGAGTTTTCCCGTTGACACTTTTTCTTTTTAAAGCAGGGAATTTGCGGCGATCACCGGAGCGATGATGAGCGCAATGGTGTTGATCACTTTAATCAAGGCGTTGAGTGCGGGACCGGCGGTGTCTTTGTACGGATCACCCACGGTGTCTCCAACCACAGCGGCCTTGTGTGTTTCGGATCCTTTTCCACCTCCATTTCCATCTTCCACAAACTTCTTGGCATTGTCCCAAGCTCCTCCGGCATTGCTCATATTAATAGCCATGAGCAGACCGGTCACAATCACTCCCGCCAAGAGTCCTCCGAGTGCCAAAGGTCCAAGGATGAATCCCACCAAAATGGGGGCGGAAATGGCGATGAGGCCGGGCAAAATCATTTCTTTAAGTGCGGCGCGGGTTACGATGTCCACACAGGCTCCGTATTCAGGCTTGGCTTTTCCTTCCATGATTCCTTTGATTTCACGGAATTGACGGCGAACTTCTTCCACCACACTGAAGGCTGCTTTTCCAACCGCTTGCATGAGGAAGGCGGAAAAGAGGAAGGGAAGGGCTCCTCCAATGAAGAGACCCACCATCACGCGGTAGTCGGTGAGGTTGAAAATGAAGTCTTCCGGACTGTTCTTGAGTAACTCTTCTCCGTAGGCCTGAAACAGCACGAGCGCAGCGAGTGCGGCAGAAGCAATGGCGTATCCTTTGGTCACGGCTTTGGTTGTGTTTCCAACGGCATCCAAGGCATCGGTGTGAACGCGAACTTCTTTAGGTAGATTTGCCATTTCAGCAATTCCTCCGGCGTTGTCGGTGATGGGCCCATAGGAATCCATGGCGATCACCATACCGGTGGTGGAAAGCATAGCTACGGCTGCAATGGCAATACCGTAGATACCGCTATCGAGTGTGGAGGTGTCTCCAAGCCAGTAAGCGGCGAGCATGGCAAGGACGATCAAAACCACCATAGGGAAGGTGGAGAACATTCCTTGTGCGAGTCCGGTGATCAAGTTTGTTCCGGCTCCGGTTTCAGACGCCTTGGCGATCATTTTTACCGGTGCGTAATCTTTAGAAGTGTAGTACTCGGTGGCCACATTAATAAGGAGGGTGAGAATCAAACCCACAACCCCTGCAAAGAAGATGTTCAGATCATTGAGCATGATGTCTGTGACGAAGTAGAACCCCACCATAGAGAGGAGGCCGGTCACCAGAGTTCCTCGGTAGAGTGCGCCCATGATGTTCTTTTTTCCTTCTCCCAGACGAACAAAGTAAATTCCAATGATGCTGGCCAAAATGGCGACGGCACCGAGGGCAAGAGGATATTCCACTCCGGCGGCTCCCACTTTGGTGGTGAGGGTTGAACCGGCCAAAATCATGGCGGCGATCAAGGTTACGGCGTAGGTCTCAAACAGATCTGCTCCCATCCCGGCGCAATCTCCCACATTGTCTCCCACATTGTCGGCAATCACCCCTGGATTTCGAGGATCATCTTCAGGGATTCCTTTTTCAATTTTTCCCACAAGGTCTGCGCCCACATCGGCTGCTTTGGTGTAAATTCCTCCTCCCACACGGGCAAAGAGTGAAATGAGTGAAGCTCCAAATCCAAATCCAATCAAAAGTCCGGGGGCTTCATCCACACCGAGTCCAAAATAGGTGGTGAAGAGCCAGTAGAATCCGGAAACGCCCAAGAGGGCAAGACCCACCACAGCGAGTCCTGTTACGGCACCTCCTCTAAACGCAACCAGCAAAGCGGCACCGAGTCCATCTTTGGCAGCGGCGGCGGTTCGAACATTGGCGCGAACGGAGACGCCCATTCCAATATAACCGGCCAGTGCGGAGAATATCGCTCCGACCAAGAATCCCATCGCAATCAGGAATCCGTTGTCCGGAAGGCCAAATCCAAGTGCTAAAAAGACTAAAATGGTGAAAATCGCCAAGGTTTTGTACTGGCGATTGAGGTAGGCCATGGCTCCTTCTCGGATGGATTCGGCGATTTCCTGCATCTTGAGGTTCCCGTCATTTTTTGAGAGAACGCTGATGATCAGGCCGATGGCCCATCCTAAGGCTAGCACGCTAGCGGCACTTGCGAGGACTGGAATACTCATAAAGAGATAAGTTAAGAATGACTGGCGGAATTTTACACAGTCTTGTTATACTTAGTCCAATCTAATTTTCATCTATGGATTTGCAGAAATCGCTCAAACAGGCCTGGGACATTTTGCTTTTAAAGGATGTCGCCATGCAAGCGGTGGCAAAGGATTCCTCTGCTTTACCTGTTTCTTTGGGGATTTTTGCGGGAGCGACGGTGCTTTCAAAATTGGGAACTCTTTTGATCCCTTATTCCACCGGGATGATCGTTTATCGCCCCAGTTTTGTGGATTTCTTGGTGAGCTCTGTTTTGGGCATCGGAGTTGGGATTGCCATGCTTTTCCTCACCGGCTTGCTTGCGGAACGGCTGTTTCACTCTAAACTCAGCACGGAAGCAACGGTACGAGTTTTGGGTCATGCTTCTCTCATTACGGCGCTTGGTTTTTATCAGCCTTTAAATATTATTTCCGGGATTTGGTACTTGGTGGTTTTGTGCACGGTTTTAACTCGACTTGGAAAATTGCAACCGGGTTCCATCCTCCTTCTTATTATTTTGGATCTTCTGCTTAGTGGAGTTCTTGTTGGGATTTGGTTTGAAATGATGGGGCCCTCTTTCTGATCTGTTCATCAGGCTGGTTTTGTGCTATAATTGAGCCATGGCTGAAGATTCAAAAGCACCACTTCGTCCCGGAGAAACCGTCTCTGCTGCACCCGCTGCACCGCCGGAGGAAAAAGTTGAACTTCCCGAAGGACTCACCACTTCTTCTCCTTTAGATAACCTGAGGGAAATGGGTGGACTTGAGGTGGCCACCATGCCGGAGAGCAATGAACTGCAGGAACGCCGTAGGAAAACGAAAAATCGACTTCAGGAGCTTTCTAATATGGGACCGGATGGGGAAAAGGGAGAGGACTCCACTTTTGGTGAAGAAGATGAGTCCGGATTCATGGATTTGCTTAAAGAGGCCAATCTTTCCACTCGTCATTTAAAGTTTTGTTGCAGTGGATTGTTCTTGGTTGGGCTCTTGATCGCCTTGATTTTTGGAGGCCGGGCATTTTGGCAATGGTGGAAGGATCGACCGGAGGATGCCGGTACAGAGGAGGAGGTGCCGGAGGATACGCCCACCGAACCTGAGGAAGAGAGCGATTTCTTTTTGGATGATTCTCTTTTGAGTGGAATTTTGGTGGGGGAGGAGACCGCGGAAGACGATCCGGCCACAGAAGTGGGGGAGAGTCTGGGGGATTCTTTGGCTGGAGGTGGGGATTTGGGTGTTTTCATCCGTGATTTCTCCAGTGTTTATAATGCACTTCAAGTGGAGGTGAATGGCATGCTCAACCAGAGCACTGACCGTTATGATGCCTTGCAAGAGTATCAAAATGAGCTTGCGGGGCTTCAGGGCACTGCTGAGCGGAACTTGGAGCGGCTTACGGAGGAGCGAGATGCGCTTGTGGAAGAATTCACCGCTGTGGATGAGGCCAAGGCTGAACAAGAAGATCGCTTTTTCACTGCTTTGGAGGAATTGAACCCTGCAGGTGCGGAGTCGGCTTTGAATGCTTTTATTGCACATGGGGAGAACTTGGTTTTCTTGCGCGCACAATTCAATGCTCGGGAAAAGTTGATTTCCTATTACGAACAGGCCCTGGAAGAGCTGGATTTACGGATCCGCGACATCGAGCTCAACGAAGAAGCCTTGGTGAAGGGCGTTCAGGTTGTGGACATCGAAGGTTCCAATTTGAATCTCATTTTAAGGGAGGACGAATTGTAAGAAAATTTGATTAAGCTTTTTGCCTCTTGGAGTTCCCTTTGCTATACTCCACCGTATGATTTACTTAAGTTTAAGAAACGAAGTTTTGAGTCGACGGCCGGATTTGGACATCGCGCTTTTGGATAAGGCTTTTGAATTTGCGGATCGGGCGCATGCGGGGCAAAAGCGGTATTCCGGAGAAGATTATATTATTCATCCGGTGGAGGTGGCGAAGATTTTGCTCGATCTGCATCCGGATATGGCCGCGCTTCAGGCTGCATTGCTGCACGATGTTACCGAGGACACGCCGGTGCCACTTGCGGAGATTGAACAAAATTTTGGTTCAGAAGTGGCGGCCCTTGTGCAGGGGCTCGAGAAGTTGGCGGTTGTAAAAGTTCCCAGCGGTGATCCGCAGGAAGAGAAATGGAAAAAGATGTTTTTGGCCATGGCGCGAGACATTCGCATTGTGTTCATTAAGCTGGCGGATCGTTTGCACAATATGCGCACGCTGCATCATGTGCCGGAACACAAACGGGAGCGCATCGCTCGGGAAACTTTGGGCGTTCATGCGGCCATTGCGTCTCGTCTGGGTATTTACCAAATAAAAAGTGATCTGGAAGATTTGTGTTTTGAGCACTTGTACCCTGAGGATTATAAAGAATTTTCGGACCGTTTGGCCACTTATCGAGGGCGGAGTGAGGAGTGCATGGAGTTTGCGACTTCTCAGCTTGAGCAGCTTTTGGTTCGGGAGGGGATTGGTTCCTTGAGAGTTCAAGGACGGATGAAACACTTGTGGAGCATTTATCAAAAACTCCAAAAAAAATCGGCAAAAGATTTGGGGGAAATTTATGATCTTTTTGCGCTGCGGGTTATTTTGCCGGATCGCTCGAAGCTTTCACGCGAAGATTTTTCTGAACTTTATTCGGTGCTGGGTCTTTTGCACGGAGAGTTTTTGCCGATGCAAGATCGTTTTAAGGATTATATCGCGGCCCCCAAAGCCAACGGTTACCGCAGTTTGCACACCACGGTTTTGGGGATGGGTGGAGATTTGTACAGCGAGCCCACCGAGATTCAGATTAGGACGGAGGGTATGCATGAAGAAGCGGAAATTGGAATTGCCTCGCATTGGAGTTACAAGCTGGGCAAATCGCTTCTCGAACCTGCAGCCACCGCGCAGTTGGCTTGGCTCAAAGACCTGGCCTCGGCCTCCCCTCGTTTGGAGTTGGATTTGTACCCCGATAAGATTTTTGTCCTCACTCCAAAAGATCAGGTGATCGAGCTCCCGGTGGGGTCCAATCCCATTGATTTTGCTTTTGCCGTGCACACGGAAGTGGGCAACAAAATGACCAATGCCAAGGTGAACGGCCGCATCGTCCCCATCGATTATGAACTCAAAAGTGGGGAAAAGGTGGAAGTGGTGACGCGCAATAATGCAAAACCCAGCCGCTACTGGATTTCTTTGGCAAAAACTGCTTCCGCCCGAAGTAAAATTAAAAATTGGTTTAATCGTCAAGATAAGGAGGCCAATACCGCTGCGGGTCGAGAAATGCTCAACAAAGAATTGCATGATCTTGGAAAACCGCTTTTGGATGAGCGGCTCAATCTGCTCAAGGATTATGCCGGCAAACCCCGAAGTTTTGCGGAACGGGAACAGCTTTTGGAAAATCTTGGGCTCGGTAATGTGACGGCTTTTCAGTTGCTCAAGACGCTCTTTCCCGGTGAAACCGCTCAGGAAAGGAAACGCGGGGAAATTTTGATTCCGGCACAGTACACCGAAGAAGTTTTGGTTACGGATGAGGAAAACCTGCCCGTGGTGCTCAGTGCCTGCTGCAAACCCAGACCGCCTCACGAAATTGTGGGGTATGTCACCAAGGGGCAGTTTATTCGAATTCACAAAAAGAATTGTCGAGAGCTGCATGGCTTGGATGAGGCGCGGTTTTTGGACACTAAATGGAAACAGATAAACTCTTGAGGGGCCGATCCAAGTGTAGGCTGAAGAAACTGGGAATCCATTCGCGGAGCAGCTGAGCTTCATCCTTTTGCATCAATATTTTTCTACACTCCTCGGTGGAGGCGCAACGGAAGAATTCGAAGGCTTTTCGGTATTTGAGGGGGAGAGGTCGGCAGCCTTCGTTTCGGCATGCTGGGCAGGCCAGAGTTCCGGCACTTTGGTCCCAGTGTGCTTCTGCTTCAATGCTTTGGTGGCAGGCATTGCAGTGTTTGAAACTGGGGAGAAAGCCCAAAAGGTGGGCGAGTTTGATGAGCGCAATGTCCGGCAAAAAGGCGTGCGGGGCGGTATTTAAGCTTTGCAAAGTCTCCTCCAATAGCGTGTAAATTTGAGGCTCCGGATTTTTTTCTTGAAGTCCGCGATCTAAAATCTCTAAAAACACACTGAGCCGTAGCACCCCGTCCACGCTTTCTTTGAGGCGCATGAAACTGTTTTTCACTTGAACGCTTTGAAGGTACTGATGATGAGTGCTTTTGTAGATACTGCCCTCAATAAGATTCATGGATTCCAAGTGGGCGCGGCGGCGAGAAGCGGGGAGGTTGGCTCCCTTGACCACCACCTCCATTCGTTCGCCGGCATCGGTGAGCACGGTGAGCATGAGGTCTTTTTCCCCGTATTCTCGTTTCCGTAAAACAATGGCGCGAAGGTTTTGGATCATGAGTTTTGTAAAACGAGACCCCTTTTGAGATAAACTTTTGTGGCGACAAAACTGGAAAGCACCCCTATTCCCATGGAGATCACCAGCTCTGCGGCAAAGAGCCAGAGCGGACTCCAGTAATTTTGAAAACTCAAGTAGTTGGATAGGGAAGTCCCTTCCAGGAAAAAGACCAATAAAAAGAAACTGAAAAACACCGCCACCAGGCTGTAAAAGGCTCCTTCAAACAAGAAGGGGAGTTGAATCATTCCATACTTTGCCCCCACCAATTGCATGATTTGAATCTCAGTTTTGCGTGTAAAAATACTCAGATGAATGGCGTTCATGATCATGAGCAAGGAGCCGAACAAAAAGGTCACCACCACTCCAATAATGAGTTTTTGGGTGAAGTCGGTGACATTCAAGAGTCGGGCGGCAATCAATTGGTTTTCTCCCGAGCTTTCGGTCCCTTGTAAGAGGTCTGAATATATGGATTCCTTTAAATAATTGAGCACCATTTCATGCTGATTTGGGGTTTCTGTGACGATGCGAAGGCTCGCGGGGAGAGGGTTTTCGATTCCGTAACTGGTGAAGGGATCCGTATCTTTTGGGTAGGTCTCCAAAAACTTCTCCAAGGCTTCACTGCTGCTGGTGAACTCCACACTTTCCACAACGGGCAAGGCTTCCACCTCTTTCACCAGTTGGTTCATTTCGTACGGAGACTGTTCATCGTTCAAGTAAATGATGAGATCGATTTTTTGTGCCAGGTCGTCCAAGGTGGAATGGGTGAGCGCATTCAAAACCATGATCACATTAAAAATGAACAAAATCAGTCCCATCATCACCGTGGTGGCGACGCTGAGCAAAAGATTTCGCCCCATGTTTTGCATGGAAAGGCGAGCGAGTCGTTTTAGATTGTGAGCAAGTCTTGGGCGCATAGGGACTGCTTGATGAGTGAACTTTTGAAGGTTTCAGGTTTCCAGGGTTTCAATCGAATGATTTCGATGTTGAGGTTTTCTTTGATGAAATAGTTTTCCAGGCCGTAAGTGAATACATATTGATCGTAACCCAAGGCCAGCACAGCCGGAGCGTATTTTTTGATGACGGCATATTTGTCTTCCGCGTTTCCCAATACGGCACGGCTCACGGCTTTATAATTTTGTACGGCGCGAAGTCGTTTTCTTTCGTTGTACAGCGGGCTGGCTCTTTTTACTTTTTTAACCGTTTCATCTCGGGCCACTACCACAATCAATTCATCGCCGAGCGCGCGAGCTTGGTCCAAATAATTTTCATGTCCCGCATGAAAAAAATCAAAAGTACCAAAGGCCATAATGACTTTAGAAGTTTGCATCGGAGAGGCCAAAATTAAAATAAAGAGCGGTGAGGAAGAAGAGGAACGCGAACGAGCCACAAGTGATGAAGGATTTTTTGAGGTCTCCTACAATGGGTTCGAGCGCGAGCGAAAAGCGAGCGCTTCCATACACCAAGGCGGCGAGCAAAAAGGGGAGGTCCAAAACATTGAAGATCAAGGTGTCCGCTCGGTTTATGGCTCCATTGGCCATGAGCAGCGAGGTCCCAATATGCAGCGCACCAAAAAACACAAAAAAATAGAGTGAAACCTGGGCCAAATTTTGCACAATTTTCTGCATGCGCCCAGTATAGCTAGCTTATAGAGAAACTTCAATAAACTTCTGGGACAGAACTGACCGAAGGTCTCAGAAATTTTGGCAGCTATTTTGTTGTTAATGCATGATGGGGCCTAGAAAGCCGCATTCATGTAGATTTTCATTATTTTCCTCACTTGTGATCCTATGTTGTGAAAGTGTTTTCCTTGCTTCATCGGGGCCATTCATGCATACCCATAAAGCAAATTTTAGTGTGTGAGGGGAATGAGGCAATGTTGCTTCAAATTGATCGCCAAAAAACTCAGCTGGAACAGCTATTAAATGTATGCGACTATCAGAATCCCGAAGCAATTCCTCTATTTTAGATAGATCTGAATGTCCAAGTTGATTAAATATATCTACAAAGAACTGTGAGACCGTCCCAGCATTGTTGTACTGAGCTTGTTGAATTGCTTCTTCGAGTATACGGAGTGCTCGTTGAATTCCTTCAATTTCTTCAGGTGAAAATGATTCAGTTCCTTGGTGATCAATCATGATTTTTTTGTGATGTTTTATACTTCTTCTTCCTCCATTTCATCAAGTTAAGCTAAGACTCTTAATTTGAGCTTTACCCATTCTTGATAATCCTTGACATCAACATTTAAACTGGTTTCGAACAATTTAAGCCACTCTCTTGACACCTTGCGATCTCTTTGCCACGCGTTTTCCCAGTCAGGGTGATCCATTGGCACACTCCTTATTAACATACGAAATGTTTCCTCGGGTACATTTTGCCAACCTATTCTTGTTTGTCCTATGAGGGCGGAATATCTTTGCAAAATAGCAGTTCTTTGTTCTTGAGGAGTTTGTTCATCAGTTACTATTGCTAGATCGGCTTCTGCTTGATCTAAGGATGCATGGATTTTGCTAATCCCATCCTGAATTTCTGGAGATAGTGGGGTCTCAGATAAAGTGGGCATATTGATGAGTTTAAAGGTAAGATGCAATTAAAGCATATACTTGGAAATGTGTCAAGGAAAATCACTCAGCCCTTCTAGGGGCTTCCTAAAACGCCACCAGCTCTGCTGGTGGATATTTACTGTATTGGTTAATATTAAGCCACTTCAATTATATCAGAAGTGAGCAGAGGCAATAATACTTTCTGCATAATCTTTTGAATTTACCTTGAAGCCCTCGGCCTCTCAGTATAGAGTTTGCGCGAAGTGACCTTACACATATGAAGCTTACAAAAGAACAGATCGAGAAAATTGCGCAGCTGGCGAGGCTTCGTTTGAGTGAGGAAGAAATGGAACGGTATGCGGATCAGCTCACCACTATTTTGAATTATGTGGATATGTTGAAGGAGCTCGATACTGCGGGTGTGCCGGAGACTTCTCAGGTCACAGGGCTCACCAGCGTGACTCGTGAAGATGAGGGTCGAGGATCCTTAGCCACTCCCGATGAACTTTTGGCCTGCAGCCCGCTTGAAAAGGTGGACCATCAAATACGCATTAAACGCATTATGTAAAGCGACACCACTCTATGGACTTAAACTGGCTTTCCATCGTCGAAGCACACCAAGGCTTACAAGAAAAAAAGTTCTCTGCGGAGGACTTGCTGGATGCGTGCTTGGCTCAGATTGAAAAAGGCAAAGTTTTAAATAATTTTGTGACAGTGGCGGAAGCATCGGCGCGTGCCCGGGCAAAGGAAGTGGATGCCAAGATTGCGCGCGGAGAGAAAATTGGAATCTTGGAAGGAATTCCTGCCGGTATTAAAGATTTATTCTGTACCAAGGGAGTTCGGACCACGGCATCTTCTCATATCCTCGAAAACTTTGTTCCCCCCTACGAATCCACAGCAACAAAGCGACTTGAAGCGGCCGGTTACATTCTTATGGGAAAAACCAATTTGGATGAATTTGCGTGTGGGGCTTCCACGGAGAGTTCTTATTTTGGACCCAGTTTGAATCCTTGGAATAAAGAGTGTGTGGCCGGAGGCAGCTCGGGAGGTTCCGCCTCGGCTGTGGCGGCGGGTCAGAGTTTCTTCTCACTCGGAACGGATACGGGAGGTTCTATTCGTCAGCCTGCTTCCTTGTGCGGATGCGTGGGGCTCAAGGTTACTTACGGTCGCGTGAGTCGTTTTGGAGTGATTGCACTGGCTTCCAGTTGGGACACCGTGGGAACTTTTTCTCGAACCGTGGAAGATGCCGCGATTCTTATGAATATTATTGCCGGGCCTGATCCTTATGATTCCACCACTCCTCAAGTGGCGGTGCCGGATTATACGGCGGATCTCGGCAAAGGCGTGAAGGGTCTGCGCATTGGAGTGCCCAAGGAATATTTTGGAGAGGGAGTGGATGAGGAGGTTCGTCAGGTGGTAATGGCGGCGATTAAGAAATATGAGGAGCTTGGCGCCACGGTTAAGGAGGTGAGCCTGCCCATGACCAAATATGGAGTGGCCGTTTACTATGTCACTATGCCCACCGAGCTTTCCACCAACTTGGCTCGATTTGATGGGTTGCGCTTTGGTCACGGAGCTGAGGGGGGTGCGGAGGATTTGGCGAACTATTACAAGACCAGTCGAGGAGAAGGCTTTGGGGCTGAGATCAAGCGCCGCATTATGGTGGGAACTTTCGTGTCCTCCGCCGGCTACGCCGACGCGTATTACAAACAGGCTCAGCGCGCCCGCACCTTGATCATCAAAGATTTTGAACAAGCTTTTGAAGGAGTGGATGTGCTCATGGCTCCGGTTTCGCCCACGCCCGCCTTTAAGGTGGGTGAAAAGGCCAGCAATCCTTTGGCCATGTATCTTGCGGATGCCTTGGCGATTCCCGCTTCCGCGGCCGGAGTGCCCGCCATTTCTTTGCCCTGTGGATTTACCGCCGGCGGTTTGCCCGTGGGCCTCCAGATCATTGGGCCCATGTGGAGCGAAGCCCGCATTTTACAAACAGCGGCGGCGTATGAACAGGCGACCGAGTGGAACAAGATGCAGCCAAAGATTTAGACCATGAAACTCTACCTTTCTTCCTACAAGCTCGGTGATGAAACTGAAACGCTTAAAAAGTGGTTGGCTTTTGGTGATGGGAGGGTTGGCTATATCCCAGACGCTTTCGACTTTATTGGTATGCCACCGGAGAATCGTGTGAAACATATGGATTTTGATATGAATGAGCTCAAGGCTTTGGGTTTGAGCGTGGAGGTGCTGGATTTGCGAGATTACTTTGGAAAAAAAGAAGCACTTCGCGAAAAGCTTGCAGAGCTTGATGGGCTCTGGGTGAGTGGTGGTAATACTTTTGTGCTTCGGCAGGCTATGCGACTTTCCGGCTTTGATGAACTTGTAGGTGAATTGGCCAAGCGAAAAGATTTTGTGTACGGCGGCTATAGCGCAGCCTGTTGTGTGCTCTCGCCGACTTTGAAAGGCTTGCAGATTGTGGATGACCCCAATAACCATCCCTATGAAGGCTTGAAGGAAACTATCTGGGAAGGATTGGGGCTCATTGACTACGCTTTTCTTCCTCATTTTGATTCCGACCATCCGGAGTCCGAAGACATCGATAAAGAGGTGGCTTACTGCACAGAGAATGGTATTCCGTTTAAGACGGTGCGGGATGGAGAGGTGATTCTTGTGGCTTGAGTTTTTGTCACCATTAATCTTCCTCCCTGCGGGTGGCGTTGCCGGCGAATTCCCAGGCCATCATGAAGATGGCGCGTTGGGTGTTGGCGATTTCCGGGCTTTCGATGATCATGCCCACCACTTCATTTTTACCGAAAGAGACGATGGAGATCTTGTCGTCGTAAATATTGATTTCATTGGAAAAGGCAAAGGAGCCTGCTTTTACTAGACGGATTTCGCGGTGTTTTTTTTCATTTTCAGCGGCCACCCGTTCACCGTGCTCATCGAGAGGGGCAATTCCGCGGAGGTAAATGCGGCGTTTTACGCGTTCATTCACATAATCTTTATCGTAGGTGGGCCAGTGCTCGCGGATGGATTTGGAGTCCGCGTAGTTTAGGATTTCCGTTTTTGTGGAAAGCGTATCAGCATAGACTTTTTTGACCCCTTCGATGCCCTCGTAATAACGGATGCGTGGAATATAGGTGCTGCCGTGGAGGCGGCGAAGATCTGGGAGGGCCTCTTTAAACTCCAAGTATTTTTGCCGGAAATCCATTCGTAAAAGGTCGGGTTCGGTGGCCGTAAAGGTTTTGATGCGGTTTTTGATGGCCTGGCTGATGTAGCCTCGTTCCATAAGTTTTTGCAGGACATCGTAGGTACTCACGCGGTTGAGTTTGGCTCGCAAGGCGATTTCGGAAGCCGGGGAGGGGCCGAGTTCAAGAGCAGCCAAATAGACTTTAGATTCTTTTGCATTGAGCCCGATGTTGTTCAGAACATTTTGAAGGTTCATTGTAAATGCGGTTTTTGTTGTAGAAAATTTCGACAGTCGTTCGGAGGAATCAGCATAGTGCGTTTTTTCACTCAGGTCAAATGGCGGTGTTGCACTGTTTCAACAGCTCAAAAAGGGCTTATTAAAGGCTCTTGCACAACGCAGAGGGGTCCATTAAAACGGTACCGTATTTAACCCCTTCACCCCATGGATGCTCTTATTTCTTCCCCCGCGATTTCGGCACAGAAATCGGTGAGGGCGCTTGTGCGAGAACATGCATACACCCAGTTTCCCCGTAACAATGTGAGCAAGCTCATGATTATGGAATTGGTTGAAGAGTATGGTGTTCAGTTTGTGGATATGCAGTTCACGGATATGGACGGAGTGCTCAAGGCCGTGACGCTCCCGGTTCACAAGTTGGAGGATGCCCTGGATAACAATGTGTGGTTCGACGGATCTTCCATCAGTGGGTTTACCGCCATCACGGAATCCGACATGATGCTGAAACCGGATTTGGATACTTTTTCAATTTTGCCTTGGACGGTGGGCAACGAAGACCCCACCGCTCGATTGATTTGTGATGTATTGAATCCTGATGGCAGCCCTTTTGAGGGAGACCCTCGTTTCATTTTGCGCAAACAGATGGAAGAAGCGGCGAAGCTTGGGCTCAAACCCTTTATGGGGCCTGAATTGGAATTTTTCCTTTTTGAATTGGATGCGGAGGGAAACCCGACGCTCACCCCTCACGACAGTGCGGGATATTTTGATCAATACAGTGACAAGGCTTTGGCCTTAAGGAGGGAAATGTCCTTTGCTTTGGACATGATGGGAATTGAAATTGAACGGATGCATCACGAAGTGGCGGCGGGGCAAAGTGAAATCAACTTTAAATACTCGGATTCCTTGCACACTGCGGACAATGCCCTCACCTTTAAATTTACGCTCAAGGCTTTGGCCAAAAAACACGGACTCCATGCTTCCTTTATGCCCAAGCCGATTTTCGGGATCAATGGCAGTGGTATGCATGTGCATCAGTCGCTTTCCTCCATTACGGATGGGGCGAATCAATTTTATGATGAAAAGGGGAAGTATGGACTCTCCGCCCTTGCTCAGAGTTACATTGCCGGGCAGCTCCAGCACATTCGAGCGATGAATGCGGTGATGAATCCCATTGTGAATTCCTACAAACGATTGGTGGTGGGCTATGAGGCGCCGGTGAATGCTGCGTGGGGACAAAGGAACCGATCCGCTTTGATTCGTGTTCCCCGAGTGAGCCCTGCGGTGGCCAGCAAAGGCGCGCGGATTGAGCTTCGTTGTCCGGACCCTGCTTCCAACCCTTACTTGGCCTTTGCGGTGATGCTTGCGGCGGGGCTGGATGGAATTAAAAAAGGTTTGGTGGCGCCCGCTCCGGTGGAAGAAAATATTTGGGAGCTGGATTCCAAACAAATGAAAAAAATGGGCATCAGCACCGTGGCTGGCACGCTTAAGGAAGCCTTGGATGCACTCGAAAAAGACGAAGTGATTCGCGCTGCGCTGGGGGAGAGCACTTTTGAAAAATTCCATGCCTCAAAAACCGCAGAGTGGGAATCTTTCCGCACCAGCGTTTCTCAATGGGAAACCGATCGGTATTTGGACTGCTAGGCTCTGAGTAAAATTCGTTCAATGGCCAGTAAGTACTGGTCCTCCTCACGGGGTTTCAATGGAATGAGCCCCGTTTTGAGGCGATGGTCCAATTCCATGAACTTTTTCAAGAAATACCGTAGCTGTTCGAAGGTGAAGTTTTTGGTGAAACGCAGACTGCTGCTCACCACAAAGGGGTGAACTCCCATTTTGCGGGCCATCATGGGTGCCGGCAGGTTTTGTTCACTCAGCGCTTTCATCTCTAAGATCAAACGGATTTGTCGCACAATCATTGAGAAAATAAAGGCTGGATCTTCTCCTTGTGCCTTCAGGTCTTCCATGGTTTTGAGTACCCCGGCAAAGTTTTTTTGAGCCAGTTGATCGGTGAGGGTGAAGATGGATTTTTGTACGATCCCCGTCACTAGCTCATCCACCATTTCTCGTAGAATGGGTTCCCCCCGTGCGTAGAGGGTGAGTTTTTGAATTTCTTGATCCAAGGCAAAGAGATCATCGCCCACGGCACTCACCAGGTAACTTGCGGTTTCCGGATTGATGCGGGCTCCGGCCTGCTCCGCGCGGCGCTGTACCCAGGTGCTCAGTTGGACTCCCTTGGGTTTGAGGAACAGGCGTTTGGTGGCCAAAATATTGAGTCGTTTGAAAATGCTTGTTCGTTCATCGGGTTTGCTCTCTTCCACCATCACCAGCACGGTGCTTTCGGGCAGTTTTTCCAGTGCGGGGAGCAGGGTATTGGCGGTTTCCGCCTTTTGACTGCCCAGGAAATTTTTAAGCACGACCAGCCGTTTTTCAGATAAAAATGGACGAGTTGAGATTGAGCTAATAATTTGTTCAACGCTTGTGTTTGAACCGTCCAATTCCTCCCAATCGCTTTCCCCAAATTTACTGACGAAGGCGTCTTTCCATCGGGTGAGTTCTTGCCGCATGGAGAAGTGGTCTTCTCCAGACATCAAATAGAGATTGGGGCTTTCCATGGCCCTAATTTACTCCTTTTTCTGTGTTGATGTCCACATACTCGGAGAGTGCGGGAGGAGTGTTCAAAAGGATGCGGCTGTCGTAACGAATCACGATTCCTCCACCATCAATGGTGGGAGGGCCTACATATTTTGCCTTTTGAATCAGAGTTTGAACATTTCCGTAGAAAGATCCGTCCACGGTGAGCTGTTCATCCACCGCGCTGCGTTCGTCCCCATCAAACTTTTGATCGGTGTAGTAGACTCCAACCAATTTTTGAGCACCGTCTTCGATGTAAATATCTCCACCCAGGACCACAAAGGCAACGGAGGGGAGATTTTTGTAATCGCCCGGGTTGCTCACGGTAGCATATTGAATGTTTTTGGTGAGGCGCAAATCGGCATTTTTAACAATGATGGTCCACGCTCCGGAGGGAACGGTGAGCCCACCCAAGGTCATGGCAGGGTCTGCCTCATTGCTGAGACTTCCATCAAAATACAAGATATTGCTGCTGCTGTTGTTGTTGTTGGTCAGGGCTTTTTCCATCTGTTCCCATGAGTCATAGGTGCTCACGGATGCCATTTGACTGGTGTCGGCATTACGAGTGGCTTGGCTGATCATGTTGCTGGTGGTGGTTTCCACCGTAGAGCTGGCCCACAGGTCACTGACCTTGGCCACGATTTCACACACAAAGGAACTCAAATTTCCGACAATACTGTTGGAATCGTCATCGTCACAGAAAGAAACGGTGGCGAGTGAATAAGTGGAAACAGTGCTGGCGCTGTCTTCGTCATCGTCATCCTCCGTGGGTTCGGTATCTTCCAAGATGATCAAGGCGTCCACATTGCGGTAATCGCTGCTGGTGGCTTCATCCTCTTCCACGAAGATACAAGAGATGTCGGAACCTCCTTCCAGGGAGACTTCCAGGTACACATCGCCGGCGTTTTGGGTCATGAGGTAAGAACAGAGCACCACCAATTTTGCTTCGGCGGTGAGTTCTTCCGTATCGTCAAAGACTTCTACGGAAGCATTGTTCTCAAACTCTTCAGTCAAACATTCGTCTGAGCTGTCTCCACAGTTGAGACCGGAAGTGATGACTCCCACATAACGAATACGGATCACCGCTTCATCTCCATAATCTTCTACAACCGTTCCGGTGTTCTCAATCACAATATCTTCGGTACTGGTTGGGGAGTGATCAGGGTCGTAACAGACTTCTTCTGTTTCCAAGTTTCCTTCTTCATCATAATCACATTCTTCAATGCGAACGGATTCTTCCCCGGGCATTTTGATGTAGGGGAGGTAGGCCATGAAGTTGTTCCGGAATTCTTCGGAGTCTACAAATGCCGCAAGATCATCGGAGTTTTCTTCTTGTTCATCTCCAAATCCCATCATGGTGATCAAGTTGTAGTCATAAGTGGCTCCACTGGTTCCTTCCACAAGTTCACTGTAGCTGGTGGCCAGGCGGATGTTTCCACCGGAGTCGCTACCATCTCCTTTGTGTCCTTCCAAAGTGCTGCCCCACATTTCATCGGTGAAGGTGATGGCGTCTTCATCTCCGCTGGGTTCGTAGGCCAAGGTGTAGAAGGCTCGATCTTCATCGTGGGAGAAGAAGACTCCTTCATCGCTGTAGGAATTTTTCTCGGAAGAGAAGTTGAAGGTATAAATGAATTTTTCAAAGGATCCCACTTCTTTTTCTTCGGGAGCTTCCGTGATGTTGAGGTCTTCACACACGATATTGTCTTCGAGGACTTCAATCTCAGCGCCTTCACAAACCTCTTCAAACGAAACTTCTTCACACACTTGGTCTTCGCCTTCGTCGAATTCAAAGACCATTTCTTCACACTCTCTATCGCCTTCGGCGGTTTCGTAACACACTTCAATCACGCGTTCATCGTCTCCGTTTTCGTCACGATCCACACAGATTTCGGTTTCGATGTCTTCACAAGTGAGGTCGACTTCAAAATCGGTATCGGTGAAATCAATGTCTTCACACACATTTTCAGGAGTTGGAGTGGGGGTTGGGCTTAGGCTGTAGTCATCGCTACATTCACCGGCTTCTCCTCGAATGTAAGCTTCAATGTCGGCATCGTCTCCGGAATAAGAGTAGCTCACGGTGCTGCTGGTTCCCGAAACGGGGATTTCCAAGTGTCCGTCGCTGTAACCGGAGGAACTGCCATCACTATAATAGAGTTGGCCGTTGCCGTCTTCGGTGATGACGAGTGTTCCCGTCCAATCGCTGTCGCTTCCTTGTACGGTTACGGTCTCGGTGTCTTCATTAAGATCAAGGTCGACACAGTAGAGTCCCTCGGGAGGAGTTTGGTCGATGCTAAACGCATCGGCACACGCCTCGGAGTCGCTCACAATGTAAGAGTTCACGGTGTCCCCGGCATCTCCATTGCGGTAGAAAACAATCACAGTATCATCGGTTCCAAAAACAGGAATTTCCAGGTGGCCGTCTCCATATTCGGAGGGACTTCCATCGGTGTAGAACAAGGCTCCACTTCCGCTGCGGTTCACCACCAGAGTTCCAGCCCATCCTGGGGCACTGGCTTCCACGGCAATGGTCACGGCAATGATTCCGGCATCCTCATCTTCGGCCGACATGGTATAAGAGTCGGGATCCATTTGAAGATCGATACAGAATGGGGCTTCATCTGGAGGAGGAGGCAGGGTCACTTCTTGTGAACAAACGGCCTCTTCTCCAATCATGGAAACGGAAAGTACATTTTTGGCTTCAAAGTTTTCCCAACAAATGATTCCGGCGTAGCTGGCGGCTCCACTGAGTCCCATGCTTACGGGGTTGCCGTATTCATTTCTCAAGGTGCTGAGTTCCAGCACGCTCAAGTTCCCGCTGTAGGCGGTTTCGCTCGGATCGGTGAAACCTTCCACAAGGAGGGTTCCGCTGTAGCTTGCGTCCGAAACGGCCAAGGCAAAATTCCAACATACGGTGCTTTCTTCGTAGAGCAGAGCCAAATCTTCTTCATCACTCAGATCGATTGGGGTGGTGCTTCCATCGTCATTATTGATGTAAGGACCGGAGAGGGTGAGGTCTTCACACACAGGGTTTGGTCCTTCACAAGTTTCACTTTCAATAGTATCTGAACAATACGGTTGATTGATGTCCACGATTTCAATGGTGTCTCCGGGTTCTCCGGTGTAATACACCACTTTGATGGCAGAGATGTAAAATCCGGTTCCCAAAGAGGGACCTCCGGCACTGCGGCTGAATTCTCCGTTGGGATTGCTGCTGGTGAGGCGCCAAGGTCCGGGAGTTTCTGTCCCGTCGGTCATGGTGCTTTCCCAACGAATCTCAATGCCACCTTCGGTCATTTCCTCACAGGTGAGGGTATGATCGGGTACTCTGACTTCCAAAGATTCGCACACGGGTTTTTGGGGAGTGAGGACATAGGTGAAACCTGTTCGGCACACTCCGGCCACATCATTTTCAGCTTCTACAAGCACGCTACCGGTTTCATCACTCTGGAAGGAGTCGATGGTCCAGTCGGTGGTGGTGTAAGGAGTGGTGTCCCCATCAAATGTGGCATCCGTGTCGGTAGCGGAATAGGTCAAATCATAAGGCCAAGGATGGCCGTTGGAGGCCACGGCTTCCACTTCAATGGGAAGGTCCACTTCAGTTTCATCCACGGTAAAGAGCAGAGTTTCCGGGTCCAAAAGCAAGAGATCGCTACAGTAAGGGAATTCCACTTCGGCTTCACAGAGTCCGGTGCCTTCGTAGCTCACGCCCAAATAATCACTCACAAAAGCGGTAAAGCGGTCTCCAGGCATGGAGTCGCGGTATTCCACCTCTGTATCGCCCGTTTCTACGGGTCCGGCATTCCCATTTAAAATATTGAGCGAGCCGCCGTAACGGATGTCTCCGCTGGCCGCCGCGCCGTCATAATTATAAGCCTGATAAGTGACATCCACCTCATCGGTGATGACGGTTCCGTCATTGGCATAAACCGTTGCTTCAAAATCCGTATCACTAAACACATTGTCGAGTCCCACACTGCCCGGATTCAAAACAAGTTTGGAACAAGTGAGCTCCTCTTCGGTGGGGGGACAAGCGGGAAAATTGGTCACCGCCGTTCCATTGAGCCCGTACCAAAAAATATGATCTTCATCGGGATCCACTTCCTCGATATAAGAGTCAACTTCTTCTGGATAGGTTTGGTGCCAATTGCTTTCGATGCTGTGCTCAGCGTCCGGATCGATGTAGTAAAACTCCGGTTTCGTCCAACTGGTGGTGGTGACAATTTGGTCGGTGTCGTAATCCAAGAGCTCGAAAGAAATGCCTTCTATAAAATAATCTCCGCTGGGAAGCCAAGGTTTAAGGTCAATATCTTCAGGGTCCTCTCTGCCATATTCCCAGAGCAGTCCTTTGGGATTTCCTTCAATCCAGTTTAGGACTTGATAAGTTACGGTGATTCCGTTCCATTCGCCGCCATAAACCGTATGAATGACTTCGCCCAAATCTGCTTCTTTATCAAAATTACAGGTTCTGTAGGTTCCGCTTCCATCTGTGCACAGGAAATTGGTGTCGGTGTCTACCGTTTCCAAAAAATCATCCTCAAACACAATGGCAAAACTGTGGATCACCTCCCAGAATTCTTGTGTGTCTGTATCGGTTGAAGTGTGATAGTGGGTATGCTCGTGGGTTGCTCCTACGCAGTAACGGTCTCCTTCATCGTAGCCTCCCTCTGCGACAGCTGGAACCTCATAAGCATCTTCATTGCCTTCCGTGGCTCGGTCGCCTACAGTCATTAAAGCAAAAGCTTGGATGGGCCAAGCGAGGAGAATGCCGAGAGCGAGGGTGAAAAGGGGGGCGAATTTTTTCATGGTTGGAAAGATTTATTGCATTGGAGACTCCTGTCCGCCGGGTTCCATTTGGATTGAGCTTCCTTCTTGGACAGGGTTGTATTTGATATTTTCAACCTGTTCTTGTGTCCCACACGCAGTGAGCAGGAGAGACAGGCTTGACATTATAATAAAAATTGTTCTCATAGTCAATGGGTGAATGGTTATTATCGTGGGGAGTTTTGTCCTCCTTGTGGGGTAATGGTGTGGTCCCCTGGATTGTTTTGTGGCAATTCGTCTGGACTACCCCAAAGATTTGGCTTGTCTTGCCCAGGCAACGGAGGAATGAATCCTCCGCCTGGCACAATAGGAATGACTCCTGGGCTCACGCGCAAGGTGGTGTAGTCTACGCCTATTTCCGGGCGAACTTCTTGAGTGAGCGCTTGCCGTGTGGCGGCGACTTTGACTTCTTTGGGCTGGGTGAGTGTGTAATCGATTTCCACATTGCGGGCCACTGTGAGGTTTTCACACTTGCCATAGAGACAAACAAAGAATTCTTCGGTTAAAGTTACTGGATTTCCACGGACCATGCTTTGACCATCTTTGAGTAGTTTAAGAACATCTTGAGTGAACTCTTGGGCGAGCTCCGGGTGAGTTGGCACTCCTGTTTCCACCATTTGCTTGATGTCTCTGCCATCTTCTGGTCCATACAGTTTGTCTGCAATTTGAGCCAGACGAAGGCCGGCCATGTCCTTTCGAATGTCTTTAAACGAGGCATTTGCTGGAAGCTTTTTCCATTCCGATAAGCCTTTTATGCTTTGTGCGGCTGGGTCGTCCTTTTCAGCGTACATCGCGCCATTCATTCCCCCGTGGATATTGAAGTCGTAGTAACCTTGTAAAAGTTTTCGAGTTCCGCTGTCGTCGATGGCAATGAGGAATTCGCTGCCTTCGGGGAGAGAACTTACGGTATTTGCATTTGCTTGAAGAGATTCTATGACTCTTGCTCCATCTTCTTCACCAAATATTGCCTGCGCAGCCTCGGTATTCCATTTCCATGGGATCTCTTTTGCGTCAGGTCGGCCGATTTGCATGGCGTATTGGTGAGCCAAGAGGATTTGTTGATCTGTGGGTTCCGTGACGCCGATGTTTTTGTATCGTTCTGTGATCAGTGAATCGATAGTGTCGCGGTTGGCTGCAACGGCCAAATGGTCGTAATCCATTTTGTCTGTTTTTACGAGTTGTTCAGCTACGGCCTTAGCGTCTTCGTGGTCATCATGGGTGAGACCTTCAAAGAGTTTGACCTCGCGAACGCCTTCTTGCATGCGAACGGTTTCCCATTCTACTTCGCGTGCGTTTTGTTTGGCGCCTTCGAGGCTGAGGTCGCCCAAGACGAGTCCATTGTCTTTTGCTTCGACATCAGTGCGAGTCAGGATATTCTCTCTTAAAAGTGGATTTTCTACTTTGTCGTTCTTCAGAAGTCGAGTGTCGGTGGTGCCGTCTTTGGTTTGAATCCATTCCATATAACTGGGACTTTGAGACATGATCTGCTCGATGGTGGTGTTTTCATCGCTCGTGAGTCCCACGAAGAACAGTTTTTTCCCAGTGTAAGGATCGGTGGTTTCAAGAGTGCGGAGGAGCAAGGCATCGCCACTGTCCAAGTTGAGGAGAGGCGCTCCGCCGTCTCCATCTTGAATGGCTTCTATGTCGCTCATTGCATCAGGGTAGAAGCGCACCATTCCATCGATATTTTGGAGGGTCAACTGAGTGAATTTTCCGTTGAAGGTGAGCACGGCTTGACCTTTGAGTTTTTCGTTCATTGCGGCCAAGGCCTTGCTCGCGTTTGCAATAGCTTCGGCTTCGGCATTGGCTTTGTCACCATCATTTTCGTAAAGGAATTCATCTTTGAGCTCAATGGGTTCCCAATCGGGTTGAACTTCTTTGTAGTCTACTGGCAAGGCGACGGGTAGGCCGCTCTTCATGGAATCGCTGACCATGTCCGGAGTTTCCAATAGGGCGGGAATGTACCGTGTTACGGGACGGAAGCCCACGCCAAAGGTGATGTAGGCACCCAGGGCGAAGCCACCCTCTTTGAGACCGACTGCGGCGGTGGGCCCGGCGCTGATGTATTTGATTTGTTTGCTCCATTTGCTGAAGTCTTTGGTTTCTCCGTAGGCGATTCGGTAATTTACATAGGATTCCCATTCGGCCTTGAGGGCCTTTTTCATGGGGTCTTCAACATGCTCAAGATCATCTATTTGTGCATAAATTTCGGTTCGAATAGTCTCCAATTCTTCTTTATGTGTTTCTTTAAACTCGCGGATTCTTTTTTGTAAAACTTTATCGAGATTGCGATCGAGGCTTAGCGGATGAAATCCTGCAACATCCCCGCTTTTACTGAGGCCCAGATTTGCTCCCGTGCCAAGCGATAGCGTTCCGGATTCATTGAGGTCGCGACTGATGCCAAGCCCAAAGGTTGGCCCAATCAATCCTTGAGGATCGCTGAGTCCGGCGCTGAGGCGGGCATAAGCTTCCAAGTGAGTGCGGCCTTTTTTACCCAAGTCTATTTGGTAGATCAGACCTCCGTGCATTCGGAGCACAGGCAGGACAGTTCCTGCAGAAACGGTCCATTGCAAACTGAGTCGCCCTGGGAAATCCTTATTAAGGAGAGGGATGAGTGCGCCGGCTTCCAGTGCGGCCATGGCGTGTACTTCTTCGCCGGGTTGAATGGCGGCCAATCCGCTGAGCACTCCTTGAATGTGTCCGCCTAAGTCTTCTTTAAGGGCCTTTTCTTGTTCGTCGGTGAGGGTTCCTGCGGGAATTTGTGCGGTAAGCTCATCCACCATTCCGTTTGTTGCGGTGTTTACATCTGCAGTGATTTCTTCCGCTTCAATATTTTGCAGCACTCGCATTTCGGCGGCGGCAAAGGCCATGGCTCCGTAACGGATGGCGGCAATTTGATCTTTGCTGAGGGTGAATGTGGGATCGTTGAGATTCTCTAGTGTGATGGGGGCTACACTCACCGCTTTTCCATATCCCAAATGGTTTTTTTCGCCGTTGATCTTGTTTTGACCATGAATTAAATAAGTGTTGAGGGTTTCCAGGTAACTGGCCCCATTTTCGTGGTTCATCAATTTATCAAAGGCACGGGCGTGAGAAATGACTTGCTGTTCGCCATAACTTTTGTAGCCTTTGCTGACGCGTTGGCGAGCAGTACTCATCCAGTTGTCTGCGTTCACCGTCGGACGGTCTTTGCCCGAAAGTGTGAAGGCGATGGCTTGAAAGACATTGTATGAAATGCTGGGCCCCTGGCTGTTGCGATCAAAAACTTCTCCAGTGAGGCGGAACATGGCGGCTTTTTCTCCGGTGAGACCTTCGTAAGCGGCCTCTCGCTGTGTTTTTGCCTCCTTCTCTATCCTTATTTTTTCGGCGTCTTCTTGGGCGGAGGGAAGTTCATTTATTAAAGTCTGTACGGCGGCAAAAAATTTTTCTAAGTGAGGAGTGTTGGCTTCCAATTGATCTTCATTTTTCCCATACACGGCTTTTGCGATTTCGTTGGAATTGATTTCAAAACGACCTCCCTTAGAAAGAATGCCTCCGTGGAGTGCTTTCCATGTCATGCGGGTGTCGATGAGGCCCACTTGGTCGCGATGAATGGCAGCCATCATGCGGAGCGCATTGTAAATGGCTTCTCCACTCTCAAGATCTTTAATGGTCTCGATGTGTTCAAAAGAATTTTCTCCACGGAAAAGCTCCGGAATTTCTACGCTTGTTCCCGGAAAGCTGACCAGAGTCAGTTCGCTTTGTGCAGGTAGTGCGACCGCTTCGGGAGTTTCTGTATCTTCGGAGGCTGCGGCAGCCGCTTTTTCTCTAGCAATTTCGTCTTCAACCATAGCTTTTTCATCATCCGTGAAGTGGGTGGAGGGGGTTTCTTCCGGTTCTTCCTCCGGCCCTTCCCACTCTGATTCAGCAAAGTCTGTTGAAAGTCCCGCAGCCTCTGGTGTCACGGTTACTGGGCCATCTGCCCCATCGAAGGTGATGGGTTCTTGAGCCACTTGAGCGGTGCTTGGAATAACTCTTGTTGTGCTCCTTAGGCTGGCTTCAAAGCTTTGCTGATCCAGCGGTGCTGCTTGAGGTACGGGACGCACTAAGTTTTTGTCTCTTAGGGCGATGTGTTGGTTCAATTGGGTTTGACGGAAGGTGAAGAGGTCTCGCACTTCTTTTTGAGAAAGTGCAAAGTCCTGAATCCTCTCAAAAAACCTTTCCAGCGCTTCTTTATAACTTTTTGGGCTGAGGATATCCTTTAAGTCTTGAATACGCTTCAGCTCGTTTAGGATCCGATCTAGATTCTCCAAAAGCACTGCAGCATCGGCGGGGCTGGCTTTATCAATCAATTTGTTTAAATGGCGAACACTTTCCGGAAGGAGAAATTCGGCTTTTTCCACCTGGTCTCTGACTTCATGAAGTTCGTTTTTGATTGGAGCTTGCTCCGACTGATGAAGTGCCATACGGGTGGGTTTTATTTTTGTTTTAAATCTATTAATCATATCACAAAATCAGGATGGCCGCAAGAGTCTTCGCTTGGCAATTTTTAAGGTTGAGGCAAGATAGTGGTATGGCGCTACAGACTCCCATCCTCATCACCAATTTTAAATCGTACCAAGAGTCCACGGGCCCACGGGCGGTGGAGCTGGCCAAGTTGCATGAACGAGTGGCGAACGAGCTTGGGGTGAACACCGCGATTGTGGGGATGTTTTTGGATTTGCCCATGCTGGCCTCGTGCGTCAGCATTCCGGTTTTGGCTCCGCATTTGGATGGAGTGGGTTATGGGGCTTATACAGGGCTTATTCCGGTGGAAGTGGCGCGAGGAGTGGGGATTGACGGGGCGATGCTGAATCATTCGGAGCGACGGATTTCCGATTCGGAGATTGCGCGAGCTTTGGAACGGATGAAGGCGCTCAATATGCTCTCGCTGGTTTGCGCGGAGAGCTTGGAGGAAGGGAAGAAATTTGCGGATATGGGGGCGGATTTTGTGGCGATTGAAGTGCCGGAATTGATTGGAGGAGAGGTTTCTGTTTCGGTGGCCAGGCCGGAGTTGATTACGGAGGCGGTGGCTAAAATAGGAGCCGGAAAAGTGATTGTGGGAGCGGGAATAAAGACGGCGGACGATGTGCGCATTGCGCTGAGTCTGGGGGCGGTGGGAGTTTTGGTGTCCAGCGGGGTAGTGAAAGCCGCGGATCCTTTGGCGAAATTGCGTGAATTGTGCGGAGCTTTGCGGGCGTAAGTGGAATTTAATTTAAGAATTATGTTTAAAGTTCCCGGTGGACTTTTTCCTCGCTTGATTGCATTCTTCCCTCTGCTTTTTCCATTGTATTTTTTTAGGGGAACTTTGCTTGGCGTGCCGGTGTCCTTGCCGGAGTTGGTGCTTGGAATCTTGTTTGTGCTTTTCCTTTTGCAGGGGTATGAATTTCGTTTAAGAGACTGGAAGCTTTGGCCGGTACTCCTGTTTTTGCTGGCGGCGGGCCTGAGCATCGCGGTGGTTTTTGTGGGAGATGGAAGTGGGGAGCTCCCCCGCATGGTGGATGGAACGGAATTCCCCGCCAAGATGAAGGCGCTGGGCATTTTAAAGGGATGGATTGTGGCGCCGGTGCTTTATTTTGTGATGGCTCGCACGATTTTTAGGGAAAAACCTTCGATGATGTTCTGGGCCCTCCGGGCGCTGGTGCTCAGCGGAGCGGTTTTATCGGTTTTGGCCTTGGTCCAAGTGGTGACGGGAGATTTTTTAACCCCGGATATGCGCGCCTCCGGGCCTTTTGAATCGGCCAATTATTTGGCGCTTTATCTGGGGCCTTTGGTGGTTTTTGCGGGCTTGGCTGCCGTGGAAAGTGATTCAAAAGGCGATAGGATTTTCTTGGGGATTTGCGCCGTACTTGGCGCCGCCGCGCTGTTTTTTTCCAAATCCTACGCGGGGTGGATTGCGGTGGCCGGTGCCGGGTCTTTGGGTCTTTTGCTTCTGGCGCGGCGGCGCAGCAGAAAATCGTTTTGGATTGCATTCGCCGCTTTGTTTGGACTTGGATTGGTTCTTTTGCTTTCTCAGCTCGGTACCGATAAATTCGCTCAATTTGTGGACTTTGCCGGACGCTCTTCTTCCAGCGTTCGCCTCCAAATTTATGAAATTTCCACCGCCTTGATCGCCGATCATCCGCTTTTGGGCATTGGTATGGGGCAGTTTGAACAACAGTATCAGGAGGTGGCTGAGGTGGTTTTGGGCTCCGCTCCTTTTGAGTGGAACATGCTGCACCCCCACAATATTTTATTGGCCTTTTGGCTCAATATGGGTCTACTCGGCCTTGGCGCTTTTGTTTGGCTCTGTGGCAGGGCTCTTTTGTGGCTCACCGAACGCGATAAAAAAGAACGGCACCTCGTGGCCCTGATGCTGGTGACCCTGCTCATCCATGGTCTTTTCGACACCCCTTACTTCAAAAACGACCTGGCTTTTCAGTTCTGGCTCTTCATGGCAATGCTGCTTTAAGCCCTTGTGAGGAAAGTTTTCGTGATCGTGGTCGTCCTTACTCCTTTTGTTTATGGACTAAATACTGAGATACAAACCAAATTTGACCATCGATAGTAACAGGCCAAAAGCTGCCAATGTGTGGGAAATCAACCCCGGTAGCTGCTTCCATCATTAATGTGTCAGGCACAATAACCCTTTGATTCGTCTCTAGTACACCTTGTACCCTACCCCTTCCTGTTTCTATGAGCACTGCTATTCCTTTTTTTAATTCATGAGCAGCTGCTGCGTCTTGATACTTGGGATCATTATAAGTGGCTGCCATTACTTCTGGATCCACACTCGTCAGGCCTGTGAGAGTCAAAAAAGAACACACCTTTCTTTTGCTTGGAATTTCAATGACATCACCACCTGTTTCTATACCTTTTCCCATATATTGAATTTAAATTTTCTTAGGTAGCCTCAGTCAGCCTATCCTTGGATGATGGCGAATTGAGGCTTATTTAAGCCAATTTCTAACGAACTGTCAAGTAAATTTAGGTTCTTTAGACCTCCCTCCGTTTCTCTTGCACCTTTAGATTGATCGCATGCGCAATGGCATGGTGGTCTTTGCAGAGTGGGGCCAGGTAATGAGGATCATGCGCGTGGCTCAGTGCGAAGGTTTGGGTGTGGTGGACTTGCTCCGCCGGCTTTCTACAGCTTGGGATTGAGCACTTACTGCCGTGCTCTTGATCTAAAACCTTCTTGGTGCGGGCGGGAATATGACGAGATTGTGTCGGCTCCAGGCCTTCGCTTATGGCCACTTTCTCTTCAGCGATCTCTTGGTCCCGTTTATCAAGGAGATCCGTAAGGATTTCATCCACATTGAGGCCTTTTTCTTGTAAGGTCAGGAGTCTTTTTGTAAGCTCCGTGCTGAGCCGAAGGTCTTGCGCGCGCAAGGATTTTGCCTCAAATAATGGCTGTAGTAAGCCATTTCTATTTTGGTCGGCTGCCTGTTCAGCCATGATTTTCTGATCCCGTACCAAAGTCTCCACTGCACTTTGAGAAAGATTTTGAACCGCTTCGGCCCATTCTTCTTCATTCTCAGTGCTTGCCACGGAGGCCACCCTTGCAAGCTTGTTCACGCTTACACTTCCCTCCACCAAGAGGGCCCTCAAAGCGGGTTTATCTGAAAAACATTTCTCAAGATTCAGGGCGGTTCTTACTTGCTGTTCACTCAGTCCCGCAAGTTTAAATGCACATTCAAAAATGGATCCGAATCCTTTCCTTTCATACAAACGGCGACGGTTGAGTTCGGGGAGAAGTCCTATAAACTTATGCCTCCATTCCAGGGCGTTTCTTCCATAAAGTCGTGCCTTTTCGTACAGTTCCCCGTCTGTGAGGCGAGTCGAATAGTCAGGCGTGGATGTCAAAGAATTGGGGGTCATATTTGTAGGGTTAATGAACCTTAATTCTAAACCAAAATCCACCTCATTAACAGGTTAAAAGCATCCTTTTGAGTGGCACTCAGTCAAGAATATGGTATGGTGAATGTGTGCTCACCCTTGTGCGCCACATTCTAGTAAAACCCATCAGTTTCGTGGCAACTTGAAGAAGTCCTTCATGAATTCTTTGAGCTCTGCTTCACTCAGGACATCGGTGGTCTCCACACCTTTGAGTTTGGGGAAGAGGGCTTTGTTGGTTTCGAGCACGGCTTTGAATTCATGCTTGGCGGTGCCGGGCCCAAAAATCACAATCTCATCGCTGCCTTCCAAATGCTTTAAAACCTCTTTTCCAAAGGCTTTCATTTGATTGTGGCGGCGGTCGTCGTGGCGGTTCTGATTCACAATGGTTTGGTGCTCGCTGTCGTCGTGACCTCCTTTGTGGTGGGGCTCAACTTCCGAGTGAAACGAATCCATGTTCACTTCGCCCATTTTATTCGCTTTGAGAACGATGGCATGAGCGTGATCGATCCAGATGCCTGTAAGAGTTGTCATGGGAATGGGGGTTATCGGCTTTCTTTAAAAAAACGCACCCTTATGATAGTCTTCTTTGCGTGAAACTTACAGGAAAAATTGTTCATGGGCAGGGGCGCGGAAAAGCGCTTGGGTTTCCCACTCTTAATATAGAAGGGGATTTTGTAGACCTTGAACAGGGAGTTTATGCGGTTTGGGTTGATTTTGGTCAAGGCCGATTTAGAGGTGCAATGAATTACGGACCCCAGCCTACTTTTGAAGGTATGCAAACACGAGCGGAGGTTTTTGTGCTGGATTTTGAAGGGGATTTGTACGGAGAGACGGCCGAAATTACAGTGGTAAAAAAGACTAGAGAGGTGCAGAAGTTTGATTCGGCAACCGCCCTACAAGAGCAGATTCAGAAAGATGTTGGCCTTGTGCGCGGCCTCCTTTATAATGACCCCACTTAACTCCTCGCCGTGGAAGCCATCAAAAATCTCTTTCGCAAACTTCTTCCGCATCAGCATCCCATTCGTTTGTTTTTTCATAAGGTGGTGGCCATTGCGGCCGCTTTTAGATACGGCTTCCCCGCCAATGGCATGACGGTGATTGCGGTGACGGGGACCAAAGGAAAAACCAGCACCTCCAATATGATCCACAAGATTTTTACGGAGGCGGGAAAGAAAACGGGCCTGCTCACCACCATCAACTTTAAAGTGGGTGAGGATGAAGAGCGCAACACCACCAATCACACCACCATTGGTCCTTTTCAACTTCAAAAAAAGATTCGTGAAATGCGCGATGCTCAGTGTGAAGTTTTAGTGGTGGAGGTGACCAGCCACGCCATTGTTCAATCGCGCCTTTGGGGTATTAATGTGGATACGGTGGTCTTCACCAACTTGAGCCAAGATCACTTGGACTACCACGGGACCATGGAGGAATACCGCAACGCCAAGGGACTTTTGTTCGAAGCCCTCAATCACTCGCCACGAAAAGTGGGCGTGTCTAAAATTTCTGTGGTGAATCAAGATGATGCCGAGCATGAATATTTTAATAAATTTCCTGCCGACCAGCTCTTTGAATACGGGATTGTTAAGGGCAGCTACACCGCACGAACTGTGGAGCCTTACGCGGAGGGAAATCGCTTTTTGCTTCGCATCCCCAATGGGGAGTTGCCTATTGATTTAAAAATTCCCGGCCGAATGAATGTCTATAATGCACTTGCGGCAGCCACGGTAGCCACGGCGCACCGCATCAATCTTGCCACTATTCAAAAAGCCTTGGAGTCCATGAAGCCTCTGCCCGGAAGATTGGAGGTGATTGAGGAAGGCCAGCCCTTCACCGTGGTGGTGGACTTTGCACACACGGAAGAATCTTTGAAACAGGTTTTGCAGATGTTTCGTGAACTCACCAAGGGCAAGCTTATTGTGGTTTTTGGGGCCACGGGGGAGCGGGATACCGGCAAGCGACCTAAAATGGGAGCGGTGGCGCATCAATATGCCGACCATATTGTGCTCACCAATGACGATCCTTATGGAGAAGACCCTTTAAAGATTGCGGAGATGGTTCGTGGAGGTATTCCTCGGCATGAGGGCCAGGGCTTTTGGCAGGTTTTGAATCGAAAAGAAGCCATTCGTTTGGGGCTTTCCTTGGCGCAAGAGGCAGCCGATACGGTTATTGTGGCGGGGAAAGGAGCGGAGGCCTATCAGTTGCTGGGGAATCAGAGGATTCCGCACGATGATCGCTTGGTGGTTCGTGAAGTGCTTTCAAAAGCCATTGATATCGCCTTATGAATCCAGGATTTTTAATTATTGATAAAGCCTCCGGCTGGACCAGCCACGATGTTGTTGCCAAATTGCGCGGCATTTTAAAAGAAAAGAAGATTGGTCATTTGGGCACCCTTGATCCTTTGGCCACCGGGGTTTTGGTGGTGGCGGTGGGGAGACAGGCCACCAAACAAATCCAGCATTTCATGAAGCTGGATAAGGAATACACCGTGGAATTGGAGTTGGGGAAGACCTCGGACACTTATGATAGTGAGGGAAAGGTGCAAGAGACCGGATTTGACCTTGGGAAGTTGGATAAAAAACTTGTTCAAGAGGCACTGGAGAGTTTTTGGGGAAAATCCATGCAAATGCCTCCGGCTTTTTCCGCTAAAAAAATCAATGGTAAAAAGGCTTATGAGTTGGCGCGAGCCGGCAAGCCTGTGGAACTTAAACCGGTGGAAGTGACTATGCAGGGCAAGGACATTACGGTGGATTTTCCTTTTGTACGATTCACGGTCACGGTGAGCAGCGGAACCTACATCCGTTCTTTGGCTCACGATTTGGGTCAAAAACTGGCCTGCGGCGCCATCCTCACCGCCCTCCGCCGCACTCGCGTTGGGGACTTTAAGATTGAGGATGCACACTCCTTGGATCAGATTGCAAAGGCGCAAACAGAGCCCCCAAAAGCCCCCTTGACTCTTCCGTGAATGATGCTATAATGCCAGCTCTTTTATCGCCCTGCATTATTTATGTCTAGTCCTAATCCTGACAAAGCTTTAACCCTTTTTACTGGGGAACTCAGTTCCGGTGGGACTTCTTTTGAAGATCAGATTAGGGCTATTCAAGGTCTAAGTTTTATTGAGAGGTCTCGCTTGGGCTTCAATCTCTCTCAGGATGTTATTTTACCAACAACGGAGTCATTGCGACTGGCTTTGACAGAAACGAGTGGAGCCTTGTCTGAACTGAGGCGCACTCATAGCTCCTTATCTCCTACACCTTCATATCATGGAGCTCCATCAGCTAAATTTGATCCTGTCTTTTCTTGTCTATTAAAAGGGAGAGAGGTCCAGGTTAGCCTTGAGGACAATCGTATGCTGCACAATGTTGAAGGTGGGCCACCCGTTGTTACACAGAAAAAGGAGTGGGATCCGTTTGTCCACAAACATGTTTTTAAGGATGTTGGAGTAAAGGCCCCCCTGGTTTGTGTTGAGGAAAAGGGTTGGACCTTACGGTGGGATGATGTTCAAGCAGCAGAGTCGTCTGGCGACGACGGTTATGCCCTTGCGGTGCCTTCTTTGAGACAGTTGCGAGTGGCTCGCACGACCTATCCGAGCCTGGCCTGCCCCGATTTTCCCTCCCCCGATTTTTATCCTTTTTATTCGCGAGGACCGCAAGGAATGGATCCTACTACTTTTGGAGAGCGAGCTGTATCTGCGGGTCCCTACTTTGAGGATACTGTTCGCTTCAGTGGCCCACGCAATGGCGCTACCCTTGCATGGAAGCTGTATCACAGCCCCTCCTTGGATAATCTTTTTGGGAAATATATAGAACCCTTCACTGGACATTCCTGTGCTTCTCTTGCAGAGTGGCGTGTGAATTCGTCCGTTCCAGGAAGCGAGCATTATAGGCCGTTGACCGAGCTGTTTGGGCCCACATCGATACCAGACTTGCTTACGATCAATAGCTTTCTTCAAGAACTTCGAGGGCTTATTCAACTTATTAATGGTGATCTGATCCCTCAAATAAAGGAGAAGAACTTGGGTATGATCATGAATGCTTCTGCGCAGGCTCTCGGAGGTAAAGGTGGTCTTTTCTGATTCAAGTTTCCTGTGGACTCGGTGACTGCGCCGTGAGTAAAATGAGGGAAAGGTTTTTCCCTTGTTTATGTCCTTCTCTATTTTCATCACCGCGTTTGGATTCACTGCTGCTTTTGCGTGGGGGGCTTTGCGGCTTTTTCCGCGATTGGGGCTTATGGATAGGCCGGAGCGGTATGGGCATAAACGATCGCCGATTCCATATCCGGGCGGGGTGGCGAGTTTTTTTGCTTTCTTGGCCACGGTGGCTTTGGCTTTCCCCGGAGTGGGAGGCAATGCGGTTTTGGTTTCGGTTTTGGCGGGAGCCAGTTTGCTGGCCTTCACCTGTTTTTTGGATGATCGCTTCGGTTTGTCTCCTTATTTGAGACTTCTTATTCAAGTGCTGGTTGCTTTTTGTGTTGTGGCAGGAGGTGTGGGCATCAGCTCCATCACCAATCCTTTTGGAGATCCCTTGGTTTTAGATGGTCTTAATATTCCCTTTCACTTTGGAAATTTGGCTTTTACGCTCACGGTTTTTGCAGACATCCTTACGGTGGCGTGGGTGGTGACTATGGTGAATGCGTTCAACTGGATTGATGGAGTCCCAGGCATGGCGAATGCCAGTGCGGCGACCGCGAGTTTTATTTTATTGCTGCTCAGCATGAGGCCCGATTTTCACTTTGTAGATCAAACGCTTTCCATTGCTCTCTCGGCCACCATTTTGGGGCTTAGCCTCGGATTTTTGATCTTTGATTTTCCAAAACCCAAGATGTTGATGGGCGACACGGGCTCCATGCTTTTGGGATTCTTATTGGCGGTTACGGCCATTATTTCCGGTGGGAAAATTGCCACCACCATTTTGGTTTTGGGCTTCCCCATTCTGGATTTTGTGTGGGTGATTTTGCGCCGTTTGTTTAAGGGTCAGTCGCCTTTTAAGGGAGACTTGGGGCATTTTCATCATCGTTTGCTGCGGGCCGGATTTTCGGATCGACAGGTGGTGATTTTATTTGCGCTCACCGGGGGACTTTTTGGCGGCATTTCTCTTTTGCTCCACACGGAGGGCAAGCTCATTGCATTGGCGCTTCTTGCGGGCGGAATGCTTGTGCTTCTCACTTTGCTTTACGCAAAAAAAGAGTAAGATTTCCGTGATATTCACTCCAACGCCATGAAAATATTTTCACTTCTCGTTCTATCATCTCTGCTTTTTACGGCCTGCCAGGTGCGTGAAAAAACGGACGAATCCCCTGTGGATGAAGAGGTCTTTGTGGAACTCAGCTCTGAGGGAGGGCTTGTACCCGCTCAGCTTGAGGCCAGTTTTATGAGCGATCATCAATCGTTTTCTTATAGCTTTCGATACGACAGCAGTTTGCTTCAAGTTTTGGATACTCCTTTGGAAGGGGCTTCTAAATTTGGAGCGAGCTTTCAAGTGACCGGCGGGGCTGAAATTATTGCGATGAGCGAATGGCTTTCTGATCTTGATATTGTCCCCGAACTGTCGGCTTCTCAAGTGTGGGGTCGTAATCAAGTCTATAGATACCTTGTCCCTGAGGGAGTCTGCACCTTGGATCGCGCGGTGATTCGCAGTGCCGAAGAAGGCTTGGTGATTCAGATGCGTTTGTGCCCGGGAGATGATGCTGAACTTGGGAAAGAAGCTTTTGAAAGTCTGCTCACTGGAGTAAACTTGAAGAGTCTCTAAATTTTAATCTATAAATATTTTTGACATGAAAAACTCTCTACTTGTCATCTTTTCTTCTTTATTCCTTCTTGCGTGTTCGACCCCAGCGCTGCCTGTCGAAGAGGGTGAGCCTGAGGTTTCAGCATCGGAGGTGGTGGTGTGGCAAGATATTGCATTTACTCTTCCTGAGGGTTGGACTGCTGAAGAACAAATGCAAGGTTACGATATCTCTGTTCCTGATGAAAATTATGAAGTGACCTTGGTTTGGACTGTGTCTCAAGAATCTGAAGGGGCATTACCTTTGGAAGGAAGCGAGGTGGAAACCACTACGGAGGGTATACAGCTTTATAATATTGGGTGTGGAGGGGCTTACTACTGTGGAAACTTTGCTTATGCCGGACAGGCTTATAGTTACGGCTTTCAGGTGAGAAGCACGCAGCCCGTCCCTGAGAATTTGGATGGGGTTTGGACTCCTGATACGGATGTGACTCAAGAAGATTTGGAGGATTTCATTGCTAGCGCTCATCTGGCGGACTAGAATGGAGGCTCCTAAGCCCTTTATTGAATGGATCCGGTACAAGAAATCAAATCGAAGCTTTCCATTGAGGACATTGTTGCGCCGTTTGTACAACTGAAACGCAGTGGGAAGTATTTGAAGGCGTGTTGCCCCTTCCATTCCGAAAAAACACCGAGCTTTTATGTGAGTCCCGAGCGGCAATTGGCCTACTGTTTCTCCTGCCACAAGGGAGGGGATATGTTTCAGTTTATTCAAGATATTGAGAGCCTGGATTTTAGAGGGGCCCTGGAACTTTTGGCGGATAAGGCTCATGTGGACTTGCCCAAATTCTCCGGGAAACAGGAAAAGGTTTCTAAGGATGTGAAGGACCGCTTGAAGTTGATTTGTGACGATGCGAACAATTTTTTTGTTCAAAAATTGCATGAGAAAGGGGATGCGGAAAAAGTGTATGCGTACTTAAAAGCCCGGGGCCTCACGAAGGAATCCATTCAAAAGTTCCAGCTTGGCTTTGCGCCTGAAGGGAGGGACGAGCTTTATCGCCACCTTTTGGCCAAGGGCCATGAGAAACAGGATATTTTGGAAAGTTCTTTGGCTCTGGCCCGGGATTCCGGAGCTCAAGAAGTTTCGGACCGATTCAAACTTCGGCTCATGGTTCCCATTCACAACGCGCAGGGTGAGGTGATTGCTTTTGGAGGTCGCGCGCTCAAAAAAGGGGATCAGCCCAAGTACCTCAATTCCTCTGAATTTGCGCTTTATAATAAGAGTTCGGTTCTTTACAACTTGAATCGGGCCAAAAATGCGATTCGGGAACAGGATTTTGTGGTGGTGGTGGAAGGGTACTTTGATGGCATCGCTTCCGATCAAGCGGGAGTGGAGAATGCCGTGGCCACTTGCGGGACGGCCCTTACGGAAGAACAGCTCAAGTTGATTCGTCGCTATACAAAGAAAATTGCTTTTGCTTTTGATAAAGATGCCGCGGGTCAGGCGGCGCTGCTTCGGGGGGTGGAATTGGCTCAGCCGCTTGGGTTTGAACTTTTTGTGGTGGAAGTTCCTCTTGGGAAGGATGCGGCGGATAGCGTGAAGGAAGACCCCAAGCTTTGGCAGGATGCGGTTTCCACTAAAAAACCGTATTTGGATTACTTTTTGGAACAGGGTTTGGCTAAATTTGATCTTAAAACAGCGCAAGGGAAACGAGATTTTACCGACTATTTCATCGCTATTCTCAAAGGCACCGCACATCCCATTGAAATGGATCATTATATTAAGGAACTCTCTAAGCTGGTGGGATCTCCTTCTCGGATGCTCTACGATTACTTGAATCAGATTAAATCTCAACGCACACACACGCGCGTAAAAACTCCAAAAGAGGAAAAGGTGAAACTTTCTAAACGAGACCGTTTGTCTCGGGAGTTCGTGGCCCTGCTCTTGGCCTTCCCCAAGGTGTTTTTTGAGCTTTGGAAGAGTCTGGAACATTTCGATGCTTTCCAGGCTTTGGCGGAGTCCACGAATCTTATTCAACGATCCGACAGGCTGACTGCCGAGCATCATCGTGCTTTTTATAGCGATTTTGCACAGTTTTTGGGGGAAGAACGATCTATTTACAAGAGGGTACTGGATTACTATAATGCCCAGGACACGGTGGACGACTTGTTTTATGCTGGACTTGAAGATGGAATGGCTCTGAGCACACTTGCGCTTGGCGCCGAAAAAGATTTCTCCAGTGCTGATGAGGTTAAAAAAGAGTTCGAGAAGCTCGTCACCAAGCTCTACTTTGAATCGCTCAATAGTCTCCCTGAAGTCCCCTCTGCTCCCTAACACCGCTCCATGGCGCGAACCAAAAAGTTTATTGCTCACTTCTCTGAAGAGAATTTAGCCAAATACCCTCAAGAAGTCCGTGATTTGATCGATAAAGGTCGCCAACGCGGCTTTGTGACGCAACAGGAATTGATGCATGCTTTGCCAAACCTGGAAGAGGATATTGAATTTGCGGATGAGGTCTACACGCTGCTTTTGGAGCTTGGAATCGATTTGATTGATGTGAAGGATGAGATGATTTGGGGAAAGAAGGAATCGGAAGAAGAGGAGCCTGCGGATGAAGACTTAATGGATGAGGAATTGATTAAGCTGGCGGAAGCAGACGATCTTGGGGAAGAGTTTTCTGAAGAAGTGACGGAGACCGAAGAAGAGGCGGAAGAACGCGTGGCCAAGAAGAAGAAAAAAGATAAGGCGGATAAAGACCATGCGGCGGCTGTGGAAGCGGCAGCTAAGAAAAAAGAAAGGAGCAAAAAAACAGTGGATCTTTCGGAAATTGCGAACGATTCCATCCGTATGTATCTTTGTGAAATCGGTAAGGTGGACTTGCTCACGGCTAAAGAAGAAGCGGATTTGGCGCGAAAGATTGCTAAAGGAGATCAATCGGCCAAAGCTAAGTTGGCGGAGGCTAATCTTCGTTTAGTGGTTTCTATCGCAAAAAAATACATTGGTCGTGGACTTTCGTTCTTGGATCTTATCCAGGAGGGAAATATTGGTTTGTTCCGAGCCGTAGAGAAATTTGATCCCAATCGAGGGTTCAAGTTCTCCACTTATGCAACTTGGTGGATTCGTCAGGCCATCACTCGTGCTATTGCGGATCAAGCGCGCACCATTCGTATTCCGGTGCACATGGTGGAAACCATCAACAAGCTGACGCACACCCAACGCCGTTTGGTGCAGGAGCTTGGGCGGGAACCTCTGGTGGAAGAGCTGGCTGCGGAAATGGATATGGATGAGAAAAAGGTTCGTCATATTCTTAAAATCTCTCAGGATATTGTTTCTTTGGAGGCTCCGGTTGGGGCCGAAGAGGACAGCAAGCTTGGAGACTTTATTGAAGATGATGATGCGCTTTCTCCTTCCGAGCAGACCAACCGTCAGCTCATTAAGGAAAATATTCACGAGATGCTTCAATACCTTTCTCCACGAGAACGAAAGATTATTGAAATGCGATTTGGACTTAAAGATGGTATTGGTCACACTTTGGAAGAGGTGGGCAATGAGTTTGGAGTGACCCGAGAACGGATTCGACAGATTGAAGCCAAGGTCCTTCATAAGCTGCGTGAACACCCAAAGAGTGTTAAAATCCGCGCATATTTCTGATCCCTCGGCCCTGCCCGAGTCTTACTGTTTGTCTAACCCACTATTTATGTCTAAAGCTATGACTCAAAAAAGTACCGGATCCAAAAAGGCCATTGTTGCCACCGGAGATGAAGAACTTCTTGTGACCAAGGAAGGTCTCAAGGCTCTCCATGAAGAATTGGAATTTTTGTCCACCACTCGCAGGAAGCAAGTGGCTGAACGGCTCAAAGAAGCCATCAGTTATGGAGATCTTTCCGAGAACTCTGAGTATGAGGAAGCTAAGAATGAGCAGGCTTTTGTGGAGGGCCGTATTATTGAGCTGGAAGGAATGATTAAGATCGCCAAGGCGGTGGATGAGAAGCAGCATTCTAAAAAAGTAGTGGAGATTGGAGCCAAGGTTAAAATTTCCAACACCAAGAAAAAAGAAGAGATGGAAATCACGATTGTGGGTGCCACCGAAGCAGATCCTTTCAACGGCCGAATCTCTAATGAGTCTCCCATTGGAACCGCTTTGCTGGGAAGCAAAGTGGGGGATGTTGTTACGGTAGACGCTCCTGTCGGAAAGTTGGAATACGAGGTGCTTAAACTCTCTTAGTCTTTTTCTTTCCTTTCTTTTTGGGCAGATACTTGTCGGTCTTTTTCTGGTCTTCGAGCATGGGTTTCATCTCTTCCGCCTTGCTTGTTTTTTTCCAAAACCAGACTCCATAGGCACTGGCGGCCACGAAGAGGAGGACTATCCAGAGGCGCATTCCAAGATATGGGATATTTTGATCTCTAAAGAATGTCAGTAAGAGCCCCACAATGGAGAATTCACGCATTCGAGAGGCCAGGCCGCCTTGTTTAAGCTTGAAGCTTCCCGCAAAAACTCCAATGAAGAGAACTAGGAGGGGCCAAAAATAAAGGAAACTGCTTCCGGGCTGTTGATCCAGGAGGTAGGAGAGGCTGAACAGTTTAAAGGGATTCATGAGGATGAGATTTAAAGGATTTTATTCTTTTTAGGAGTAGGGAACCACTTAAGAGGAAGAAGAGTGCGAAGAAAAATATGGGCAACCGTATTCTTAAGATCAGGAGTGTATCATCCCCCTTGAAGAATTCAAGAATAAAAAATAGTAAACTCAGAAAAGTGGAGTAGTAGAGGGTGGAGTTTCCCTCTCGTTCAAAGAAGGTGGTTTTTTTACCGAGATGCCTCTTTAAGCCGAGGACTCCCAAGATTGCAAGGATAGTGTAGATCTGTACCGGGTGCACGGGAACGGTGTATTTAACACTATAAACTTCGTAGCGGACTCCCCAAAAGAGATCGGTGGGTCTTCCATAGGCGTATCCCCCCAAAAAAGCACCTGCATTTCCAATACTCATTCCTACCAGGAGGGGTACGATGAGGGCATCCGTCCATTCCCAAATGTTCTCTCCGGATCGGTAGAGGCGGTAAGTCAGGGCCAAGAGGAATCCCAATAATGCTCCCCAAAAAGAAAACCCCTGGTCCCAAATCGCAAAGAAATTTCCCAGTGTTCTCAGGTTGAATCCCGGGAAATAGGCATCGGTGTGCAGGACAAAATAAAAAATTCTTGAACAGATCAAGGCACTGAGGAAAAAGGTTCCACTGTGTTCGATGAAGAGAGTAAAATTCACGCGGGCTCGTTTGAGCCGTTGCACGGCCAAATAACTTCCAGCTAAGAGAGCCAGGGCAACAAAGACCCACAAGGTTTGAATAGAGACGAATTGAGACTCGTAAAGGATGGGAATCATCTTAAAGATTAAACACTAAGGTGATATTTAAAACAATCCCCAAGGGGATGAGGACAGCATTTGCCCACGCTTTGTAGCGCAGATGATCCACTCGTAGGCTGAGGACAATGTGCCATAAAAAAACCGTGAGGAGGAGATGCCGGAGGGTTGGAGAGGCGAGCAGATTGAAATCACCGGGGAGAGGGTTCCCTCCGGGAAAGACTTTTGCACTGGCATAATAACTGAAGAAGTAGGCCACCAGGTAAAAGCTCAAAAGCCAAGATAGAAAGTGATTCACTTCCTCTGTGAGTAGGGGTTCATTCACTTCTTTTTTCTGATTTTTCCTTTCCCGCTGCAATGCCTTGAGCTCTTGAGTGAGTCGCGCTTTTTCATCCAAGATTGATTTTAAGCTTTGCCTTGCCTCGGCTTTTGCCCCCTTTGGGGCGGTCCAAAGAATTCTTCGGTAAGTCCAGCCTTGTCTGTTTATTGCGCGAATTTTTTCTTGAAGGGTTTTCTCCTCAGGACTTGGGAGGAAAGTCCCCAACCATTCGGCGACTCCTCTAAACAATTGATTGTCGGAGGCTTGCAAACGGCCTTGCATCTCTTCCAGATTCTCGGTGATTCCCGGAGTGAGGGTGGGTTGGGTGTGCAGTGAAGCCATCATTTTTTGCGCCTCCAGCTTCAAGTGATCCCGCTGTCTCTGCATTTTCTCTTTGTGCAAAAAGAGTTCTTGATCTTGCACTTTCTTTAGCAACTCTTCGGAAGTCATTTGAATATAATCCAGGTTGGTGCTGCTTTTGATTCGGAGCAGTTTGTCGATGGTGCTTTGAATGATTTTTTTGGCTTCGGGCTTGATGTCTTCTTGATATTCAATCAAAAGGCTTTTGATTTTACCCAAGATGAAATCGACCTTTTGAAGCAGTGCTTTTCGTTTTTCTTCAAATGCTGCACTGGCCTTTTTGTCGGCCAAATCATTGGGGTTTTCCACTTTGTTTTTGGCCTCATATTCTGCTTTGAGCATCGAAAGGTCTTCTGCCTTTGCCTTGGTCTTTTCTTCGTCACTCGCACCAAAGGGGACCACAAAAGAGACCTCAAACTGATATTCTTCCATCAAGCGCTTGAAGGCTTTGTAGCGGCTGCTGGCGGGAATGGTCCCAATCACTTTTTTCCCACTTTTATCAAAGGCTTCAAACTCAAATTTTTGGAGTTCCGCACTGGTGCCCGGTTCACGGGTGCTGCTTTGGACGGAAGTCTCCGCGTTTTTTTGAATACCGAGGAGCGAAATTCCAAAAGCCCCCAACTGTTTTCGAGCTTCCTCTTCGCTTGCAGCGCCAATGAGTCCACTGAGTTTTTTTCCGCTGCTATTGACCGCTGTGTATTGAAACTGCGCCATGGCGTGGTGCGTGAGGAGTTACTTTTGAGCCGGCCTCAATGAATCCATAAAAAAGAGGATGAGGTCGGTGAGGACGAGATAAAAATTCCGGATGAGACTGTGTTCCTATCATGAAAGGATGATTTTTGAGCTCCGCCATTTCCACAAGATTTCCTTCTTCAAAATATCCGGAGGGGGTCCAGTCACTGCCTTCCAAATCTTTTACAAAGTCATTGTTGATCTCGTAACGGTGGCGGTGTCTTTCCATCACCATCTCTTTTCCGTAAAGGCGGCGGGCCATGGTGCCTTCTTTGAGCATGCAGGGGTAGGCGCCTAAGCGAAGCGTGGCACCTTTTTCTTTATCCCGATGTTGTCCCGGTAGAAAGTGAATGACATACTTGCGGGCATCCAGCTTGCCATCTTCATCGAACTCTTCAGAAGTGAGTTCGGCATCTTTCAAGTAATCCCGTGCGTATTCAATCGTCATGAGTTGCAGGCCCAGGCAAAGCCCCAGGTAAGGCACTTTCTGTTCGCGGGCGTATTTGGCAGCCATGATTTTCCCTTCCGTTCCGCGGATTCCAAAACCTCCCGGAACAAGAATGCCATGTGCGGCTTTCAGCTGTTCCCAGGTCTCTGCATCCTTTTCCTCTAACTTTTCGGCGTCCACCCATTGTAAATCCAGTTCCAAATCTTGGTGGTAGCACGCAATTTTTAGAGATTCAATTACCGAAAGGTAAGCGTCGTCGAGATCGGTGTATTTTCCAACCAAGGCGATGCTGATGGGTTCTCGTTTGGCTTGAATTTTGCTCACCAAGGTTTGCCAGTCTTCCAACATTGGGTTTACATTTCCCAAATGCAGTTTGTTGGCAATGAGCTCGGTGATTTTGTATTCATTGAAATTGAGAGGCACTTCGTAAATGGATTTGGCGGTCACCGCGGGAATCACACATTCCGCTTCCACATCACAGAAAAGGGAAATCTTTTTTAAGATTTCAGTTGGAATATTTTTGTCGGCGCGAGCCAGGATGAAATCAGGTTGAATACCAATCGATCGCAGCTCGCGAACAGAGGCTTGTGTGGGTTTTGTTTTGAGTTCTTTGGAGGCTTTGAGATAAGGCAATAAAGTGAGGTGAACAAAGAGCGTATTCTCTTTCCCGAGTTCGTGGCGCATCTGTCGAATGGCTTCCAAGTAGGGAAGGCCTTCAATATCTCCAACGGTTCCTCCAATCTCAATAAGCACCACTTTGGCTCCACTTTGTTTGGCGGCTTCCTTGATGCGATTCTTGATGGCCTCGGTGATGTGGGGCACCACTTGAATGGTTCCTCCCAAAAAATCTCCGCGGCGTTCTTTTGCCAAGACTTCTGTATAAATTTTTCCTGTGGTTACGGAGGACAGCACATTGAGGTTTTCATCGATGAATCGTTCGTAGTGGCCCAAGTCCAAATCTGTTTCAGCTCCATCTTCGGTGACAAATACTTCTCCATGTTGAAAGGGGCTCATGGTGCCGGGATCCACATTCAAATAAGGATCCAGCTTCATCGTAAAGACCTTGAACCCTGCCGATTTGAGTAGGGCGCCGATGGAAGCTGTGGCGATTCCCTTCCCCAAACTCGAACAAACTCCACCTGTGACGAAGATGTACTTGGTCGGCATGGGTAAAGTATACGCAGGGCAATCCTTTCGGGCAAGAGAAAGCTTTTTTTATTTCCTTCGAGTACGGGGGCCTTTATGTACTCTCAGGAAATAAAAAAAGCTTTCGCCCCAAAAGTCTAGGGCTTAAAAAAGAATCAGAAAAATGGTGCTGACGAATGAATCATAAACCTTCAGAAAGAAAAAGGAGAGATCATGATCTCTCCTTTTTCGCTTCAAGATGAATGAGTCCGCACGATTTTCTAGTCCTCCCAATCTTCTGAAGCGATGCCCCAGGCGAGGGAGACGCGGTAGGCGATGGCCATGGCCTCGCTACGGAGAATATCGTTGTAAGGTTTGAAGCTGTCGTCGTCATAGCCTTCAATCACGCGGACATTGTCTTCTTGAGCGGTATCCACGAGGGTTCCGTAGGCAATGGCCAAGGCGTAGGCGAAGTAGTCTTCGTTATCCACATCTTCAAAGATGTCTTCAACATCGTAATCGTAGATGCTTTGGTCCGCGAAACGAACGGCGTAGAGAATGGCATCGGCACGAGTGATGGGTTCGTTGGGGTAGAAGTAATATCCATTGTCCCGTGTACGAATCACATCTTCATCTTCAGCAATGTTGAGGTAGGGGTAGAACCAATCGTTGGCAGAAACATCGTAGAAGCCGGTCTTGTCTTCCCACCCATCGTCCACATCATGACCAAAGATCAAAACCATCACTTTGATCCATTCGGCACGGGTGATTTCGTCTGCCGGAACAAAAGTGGTTGAAGTGCGGCCTTGAATGATGCTGGCTTGGTAAAGGCGGCAGACCAAATCTGCAAACCATTCTCCATTGGTGTCGGTGAAAGGATCGGTACATCGGTAATTTCTATTTTTGATCACTTCTCCAGAATTCACATTGGTCACTGAAACATCACCGGGGTTGACCCCGTTGTAGGCCGCATCGGTTGAGATGGCGGCGGCGGTGATGATCGAGTAAGCCACATCCGCATCATCGGAACTGTCGGCAACTCCGGTGACCGTAATGGTTTGAGGAGTGGACCAAGTTGCGGTGGTGAATGTGACTGAACTTGGAGATACGGTTCCTTCCGTTGTATCTGATGAGGAAAGTCCAACGCTGACATCCGCTGTGGGCTGCTTGCTGAGCACCATGGTGAATGTGGCGGTTCCACCGGCTTCCGTCGTGTTGCCGGAGATGGTGGAAACGGAAATGGTACCGGTTTCAGTTGGCGTTGTTGGGGTTGTTGGGCTGGTGTCGTTGTCGGTGATGGTCGCGGTGAGATTGGGTACCGCGGTACTCGCGTCGGTGTCGTAAATGCTGAGAGAGTGGGTGAGCACTCCGGAATGAGTCCCTTCCACACTGCTGTCGTCCACAGCCGTTACGGTGACCATTTGAGGTACGCTCCAGTTTGTTGCATCAAAGATGAGCGAACTTGGAGTGACCGTCAATTGAGCGTCGGGGGTGATCTTGAAGCCCATGGTTGCGGAGGGAGCCGCAGTGAGTGCAACCGTGTAGGAATCGGTGGCTCCACCTTCTGTTACAGCTGTAGTTCCGGAAGATTCAACAATGTTGGCTTCCACTGGTGTTGTGGTTCCTCCACCGGTGAGGGTGAACTTGCTTGCGCAAGTGGGATACTCCAGCATTTCAACGGTTATGGTGTCTCCCGATACGCCTCCACTGAAGAGACCACTCAATATGGTGCTGTTTTCGGTGAGGGTGATGAGATAAGGATTCTCCGGTCCGGTGGAGTACAAGTACTCACTGGTGCCGTCGGAATGAATCAAATTGCTTCCACTAAAACCTCCGGCTCCATCGGTTTTGATGGAAAGGGTGGCGCTGAGTGCAGTCATGCTTGTTGCGGCATCGTAGTCAAAGGTTGTCATCACACTCATATCAAAACTGGCCGTTGGAGTGTTGGCAGGAATTTCGTAAGAACTGGGAGTGACGGTAAGTCCTGTACAAGCCAGTGCGTCGGGTTCGGTGGGATCGGCTTGGGTGATAGTGAAGGATTCGCTGCAATTTGTTTCTTCTCCATCCACTGAAACAGTGATGGTCTCTCCGACACTCCCTCCAGTAAAGTGCATGGTTACAATGCGAGGTTCCGTTAAGTTGAGGAGATAAGGATTGGAAAGAGTTATGCCATCTTCACTGAAGAAACTGCTTCCACTTCCTCCGCTGGATTGGAATCTTAGGGTTCCCGTCCAACCCTCTACACTAGTGCCATCCGTTGGAATGACTATTTCTGTGAGGGTGAATGCTTTCAAGTTGTCTGAAAGCGAGGGAATGCTCGCCGTGACCGCGGTGGTACTGATCCCAACGGTGATATCGAAATCGGCAGTGGTGTCCTCTGCCGCCATTTCATAGGAGCTGGGTGAAACCGCGAGGCCTGAACAGGCACTTTCGAGTGCGGTGATACTGAGGCTGAGCGCGGCGTCGGCAGAAGCACGGGCTTGAGTGGCATAATTTCGCGCGGCTTCCGCAGCTCTGTTGGCTTCTTCCATCAATACGCCTTCTTCGTTACGAAGTGTGTTCAGTTCGCTGTAGGCAGCGAGGGCATCGGTGTACGCCGCGTGGCTCGTATCCACCATTGTACTCATGGTTTGGTACTGAAGGAGGAGCTCCTCGTAATCCTCAATGTGCTCCTCAAGATATGCCTCAACTTCTGGGGTCCACTCTGCCGTGCCTATCGTGCCCCATGTTGCCCAGATCGTGTCCCAATCCACCAAGTTTTCTACTGTACATTCGTTGTCGAACCAAGCTTCTGGGTCCTCCCCTCCTGGGATTACTCCTGAGGTGGTGGTATCACAAGCAGGAAAAGAGGATTCATAGACTTCAAGACAAGCCGTGCTATTGTAGTCTCCTCTTTCCATTGCGCCGCTTGCATTGTCTCTGTCTGTATTTGCACAGTCTACAAAATCTACAGAATTTGTTTGAGTGTATTCCACCCTCCACTCTCCCCAAAAGCTACACAATGAATGATAGGTATAGCCCCCCCATCCAGGGTACAGAGTATAGGTGCAGTTTGACATCAATAGCTCGTTGTAAAACCCATAATAGCTGTGTTCAAGATCCACCTTGGCAAAGTCTCTATTGTAGATGGCTTCAAGGTAGGAGGCTTGATAGCCAGAGAGGGCTGCTTCGGCGGCATCTGCGGCGGCTTCTGTTGCATTGTGAAATTCTTCCGCTTGGACGCGGAGCGCTTCGGCAGTGGTGGCAGCGGCTTCGGCGGCCTCGGCGGCGGCTACGGCATCCGCTTGCGCGGCTGCGAGTGCGGTAGCATCGTTGGCGTCGGCGGCGACGGTGGCCTCCCCGGCCGCTTCCATTGCCGCTACGGAAGCGTCTAACGCATCTTGCCTGTACGCTTCGACGGAATTGACTGTTTCTTCAAAATCTGAGGTGCCCGGCAAAGAGCCTCCCCATCTTCCCTTCAACCAATCGCTTTGCACAAGGGCAAAGGCGAGGGCGCCGAGGAGGACGAGGGCGAGGACGATAAGGATAAAAGGTTTACGGGATTTATTGGGCATACCAAGCGAGGTAAAATCTTAAAGCGAGCGCCACTGCTTCTGAGCGAGCAATGGACTTTGTGGCACCGGCAGTGCCATTAGAATATCCTTCAAAAACACGAGTCGTCCCTTCATCAGGGTCTTCCACCATCTTGTTGTAGCCAATAATAATGGCATAGGTGTAGGGGTCGGAGGCTTTGAGGTCTGAGAAGGGGATGTCTTCTTCCTCCCAGTCCCACAAAGTTTGCTCCGCGGTTCGCACCATGTAAAGCATAAAGTCCCCACGAGTGATGTACGCATTTGGATTTGCGTATCCTCCGTTATCTATCACTCGAACAACGCCGGCTTCTTGAGCGAGTACATACCATGGGTGAAACCACTCGCTTGATTTCACATCAATAAACTCTTCCGGGAGGCCTTCGGCATCTTCCTCCGTTTTTCCTGAGAGGAGCATCAATATTTTGATGGCTTCAGCGCGGGTGAGGTCTCCCTCAGGCACAAAACTATTGGCATCTCGGCCATTGACGATTCCGGCTTGATAGAGTCGGCACACATTGCTGTAGGACCAGTGTGTTGAATCCACATCGGTAAAGGGTTCGGAGCATACAGCTTCTTTGCTTGTTAAAATGTCATTTATTGTTGTTGTAGTCTCGGTTGTCGTCGTGGTGGTGCTGGATTCAGTGGTGGTGCTAGTGGTGGATGAGCCGGAGCTTGAAGAACTGGAGGTGCTGTCGGAGGAACTGCTGCCATCGCTTGTTGTTGTGGTGGGCTCCGTTGTGGTTGTGGTAGGTTCGGTTGTGGTAGTGGTGCCTGTTGTAGTGCTTGAACCGGGGTAACTGGTGGCGTCGAGAGGGTCTGTTCCTGAATCGACTTCGGTTCCGTCTGAGTAAGTGTCCCCGTCGGTGTCACTGTTGTTGGGGTCTGTTACGGTATCCACTTCTTCGGCATCGGTGAGGCCATCGCCATCCGTGTCTAGGTTTGGATCAGGCTCGGTTGGAGCGGGTTCGGTTGGTTCTGTTGGTTCTGTTGGAGCCGCCTCGGTTACTTGAGTGAGTGTGAATTTGGTGCTGCATGAAGGATCTTCATTGATGGAAACAGTGATATTTTCTCCTTCTTTGCCTCCACTGAAGTTTATGTTGGCTACGGAGCCGGATTGAGTGAGGGCTACTTTATAAGGGTTGATGGGGCCGCTTTCCGTGAAGCTTGTTACGCTTCCATCGGGGTTGCTGAGGCTGTTCCCATGAAAAGCTCCGGCTCCATCGGATTCAAAAACGAGTGTGGCTTCAAAAGCCTCACTATCAGTCCAAGCATCCAGATCAAAAGTTGTAAGGGCGGTGAGGTCGAAATTGACCTCCGCTGTATTTGCAGGAATCTCATAAGAAGCCGGACTTACGGTGAGTGCGGTACACACGATGCTGCTCGTAGTGCTTGTGCTCGTTGTTGTACTGCTTGTTGCGCTACGATCCAGAGGATCGCTACCGCTGCTGACTTCTTCACCATCGTTCACGCCGTCTCCATCACTGTCCGGGTTGAGGGGGTCTGTCCCAAATCCTGTAACTTCCGCACCATCCATTAAGCCGTCGTCGTCGGAGTCGGAGTCGTTGGGGTCTGTCCCCAAATCCCCTTCATCGCTTTTGCGAAGACCATCGCCATCGTCATCGATGCCGGCGGATCCTTCGGTCTCGGTTCCTCCTTCACCTGTTCCAAATCTTCCCTTAAGAAGACTGGTTTGAGTGAGGGCGAAAACAATTCCGCCGAGTACTGTTAGGGCAATGAAAAGGTAGATGATTTTTTTCATTTTTGTTTTTAACTAAATCCTAGCATTTTACACCAAAAGCTAGATTTTAGCAATCCTTTCATAGACGCTTTTTTCGTAGGCGTCGAGATCCGGGATCATGAGGCGAGCCATTCCGGACTGCATTGCGGCTTCCGCCACGGCGCGGGCCACGGTTGGAACCACGCGGATGTCGAATTGTTTGGGGATGATGTAACCCGGGATGATGCCTTCTTTGGCTTGGAAGTGACCTTTTTGAGCTTCTTCGGGATAAGCGCTTTCTAAGATTGCACGGACTTCATCGGGTGGCGTTTTTTTGACTAGGGAAGCGAGGGCCTTTGCGGCAGCCAGCTTCATGGCTTGATTTACAGATCGGCAACGAGTGTCCAGGGCTCCTCTAAAAATACCGGGGAAACCCAGGGAGTTGTTCACTTGATTTGGATAATCGCTTCGTCCGGTTCCAATGACTTTTACTCCGGCTTCAATGGCGTCTTCCGGCATGATCTCCGGGGTGGGGTTGGCCACGGCAAAAACAATGGCATCGGGATTCATTGTTTTTGCTACCTCTTTGCTGAGGAGACCGGCACGGGAGACTCCGATGAAAATATCGGCTCCCTGAACCGTTTCTCCCAAAGATTTTGCTTCGGAGACTTTGGCGAATTTGCGTTTTTGACTGTTCAAGTCTTCTCGAGCTTCCGTGATGAGGCCCTTGCTGTCACACAGGTATACTTTTTGCAGATCCGCACCCATGTCCAAAAGAAGGTTGGCGCAGGAGATCCCTGCGGCACCGGCACCGCTGAAAACAATCTTCACGGCATCGATTTTTTTGCCCACCGCTTCCAGTGCATTGAGTATGCCGGCGGTGATCACAATACTGGTGCCTTCTTGATCGTCGTGAAAGACGGGAATATCCATTTCTGCATCCAGCTTTTTTTGAAGGTCGAAGCAGAGCGGGGCCTTGATGTCTTCCAGAATGATGGCACCAAAGGTGGGTTCCAACAATTTGATGGCGGAAATGAGCTCGTTTTGGCGAGCTTCATTATGGTCGATTTTACCTCCCAAACAGAGCGGCGTCCCGTTGATATCGGCGAATCTTTTGAGAAGTACCACCTTGCCCTCCATTACGGGGAGAGCGGCTTCGGGTCCCACTTCTCCAAGTCCCAAAACGGCGGTTCCATCACTCACCACGGCGACAGAGTTCCCCTTACCGGTGTAGTCGAAAACGGCGTCTTTATTTTTATAAATCTCCAGGCTCGGCAGTGCGACTCCGGGGGTGTAGGCCATGGAAAGATCTCTGGCGCTTTCGCAGGCTTTTGTTGGCTTGGTCGCAATTTTTCCCGGGACGGGATTCCGATGGTAATCGAGGACTTCTTCGTTGGTGATGGCAGTCATGGTGCTTTAACGGTTAGAGAGGATGCCGCTTACGCGGCGTTCTTGCTTAGCAGGCCGTTGGCCCGCTTAGGATGTTGCTTGCGCAACCTTATTGCTTAGCAGGCCGATCGGCCTGCATGGAAATGTACTGATCCCGGTTTGGTCCCACGGAAATTCCGCGGATACGGCAACCGGCTTGAGTTTCAATTTTTTGGAGCAGTGTCAGCAAGTTTTTTGGCAACTCTTCTTTTGTGCGCATACCGGTGAGGTCTTCGGTAAAACTTTCTTCCCATGAATAGATGGGGCGAACACGGGCATAGGCTGCGGTGGAGGCTGGGATGTAATCGATGTTTTTCCCCTCCAACTCATAGCCAACCACCAATGGAATCTTTCCTTCTTTGGTTTTTGAATAGAATTGAAGCAAGTCACACTTGGTGATCACTATTTCTTCCACTCCGTTGGATTTTACGGCGTGGCTCAATTGAACCAAATCCAAAATTCCAATGCGTCGTGGCCTTCCGGTTACGGTTCCATATTCTCTGGAAAGCACTCGAAAGGCTTTTCCCACTTCAAAATCATCTTCTGACTGTAAGAGTGTTTCCACGGGGAGGATGGATTCGGTTTCACGGTTGTTGATGGAATCTCCATTTTCATTCACTGCCATGCAGTAATCCTCGGATTTTTTGCCACCAAATTCCGAGACAAAGGGGCCGTGTCCCACTCTGGACATCAAAGCCTTTACCACACCGATGGTTTTGTGATGAAAGTTTGGGGGGAGGTCTCCGCCCGTGTAGGCGGCGGGGGCGCAGGTTGCGCTGGAGGTTACAAACGGCACAGAACCTTTATTGACATCCAGCATGTAGGATTGAGCTCCTTCAAAAAGCACCTTGGCTCCGACTTCCGCTTTTTTATAAAGATAAAGCACATCTTCTTCAAAAAAATCTTTCACTTTTTCCAGGGCGGCGCGCATTTTTGTGAAATGAGAGGGGAGGTCAAAACTTGGGAAGTGATAGAGCGAGTCCGCATAATCATAGTTGGCTTGCATCAGCGAGAAGCAGTTTTCTTCATTGTCCAAAAGATCGCACAATCTTAAATTTACGGTGTTTTTGCCATTCATTCTCAGGGCTCGGTCGGCGTAAGCCGGGCCGATTCCGTTCTTGGTCGTGCCCACTTCTTTTCCCAAAATGGTGTCCATCAAAATGTGATGCGGCTGCACCAGCCCGGCCTGAGGGGAGAAACGGAGGCGGTTCTTTAAAATAATTCCTTGAGCTTCGATGTTTGTGATTTCTTCCGCCAGTTTGATGATGTCGATGACGCAGCCGGAGCCCACATACAGATCCATGCTCTCATACAAAACACCTGATGGAACTTGCCTCAGTGCCAGTCTCAGACCCTTTGCTTCTATGGTGTGTCCGGCGTTGGCGCCACCGTTGAACCGCGCCACCACGGTGTAGTCGCTGGCCATGTCGTCGATCACGCGGGCTTTGCCCTCATCTCCATATTGTAAACCGATGACGATGTCTGAGTAACCGTTCATGGCCCAAAACTAGCACATTGCTCAGCGCTATGGAAGCGTTGTTTTAATACAGTTCTTTCCAAATGCGTTCGGAGAGGACGGAGGCTTCGCCACGGGTCGAGTTGTTGTGAGGACGAAAGGATCCGTCTCCGTAACCTTCAATTATTCCGTATTCAATGCCCACCATTACGGCGGCGGCGAACCAATCGTCTCCGCTCACATCCGAGAACCGGCTTTCAAAATTGTAAACCTCGTAATCCGTGATTCCTGCGACTTGGATTGCCATGCTCAAGGCTTCCGCTCGAGTGATGGGTGCATTGGGGTGAAAGCTGCCGTCGTTGTACCCGCTTACAAAACCTTTTGATCTGGCAAAAGTGACGAATGGGTAGTACCACTCTCCCGGAGCAATGTCCGTGAAGCTTGCGCTCTGCACCGAATAAACGGTGTAGCCCAAGTTGACCAGGGAGATTTTTAAGAATTCCGCTCGAGTGACCTCGGTATCGGGCGAAAAATTCCGTTCGGAATATCCTTCCACCACGCCATTTTGGTAGAGAAAACAAATTTCATCTTCGGCGAAGTGGCCCGCGATATCGATGAAAGGATGTTCACAACCCGAAACAGTCAACTCTGCGGAAGCAGTGGGAATGAGAAGGGTGAAGAGAAGAGTGGAGAGGAGTTTTTTCATGGGTGGAGGATGTTGCTTGCGATATTTATAGACCGATCCTTTCGTAGACCGTGGCCATGGTTTCTCGAGCCAGTTTTGCCGCTTTTTTTGCACCCATATCCATGATTTCTTCGAGCTCTTTGGAGTTTTCAAGTTTCTCTCGGCGAACCTTTGCTTCCGCAAAAAAGCCGATGAGTTTTTCGAAGAGAGCTTGTTTCGCGCGGCCATAACCGAAGCCCCCTGCACGATAGTTTGCCTTCAGGTCCTCCAGCTCTTTTGAACTAGAAAATTGTTCATATAGAGAAAGGATGAGGTCGTTTTCCAGCGGCATGGGATCCTTGAGATCCACGCTGGCGGTTTTGATGCTCATGACTTGTTTTTTGATCACCGCTTCGTCATCAAAAATACTGATGGTGTTGTTGTAGCTCTTGCTCATTTTTTGACCATCCAAGCCTGGTACGGTGGCCACTTCTTTTTCAATTTTGGGCTCCGGAAGTTTAAAAGTTTCTCCATAAATATGATTGAATTTCTCGGCAATATCTCTGGCAATTTCCACATGTTGGCGTTGATCTTGGCCCACGGGGACCCAATCGGCTTGGTAAATCAAAATATCTGCAGCCATTAAGACTGGATAAGTGAAGAGTCCAACGGTCATTTCTCGATTTCCTTTTTCTAGCGCATCTTTCCAAGCATGTGCTCTTTCTAAGAGTCCGTGTGGAGCAATGCTGGATAAAATCCATGTAAGTTCAGCGTGTTCGGGCACGGCACTTTGGTAGAAGAACGAGACTTTTTCGGGATCTAGACCCAGGGCTAAATAATCCAAAACAACTCCTCGGCGGTAGCCTCGCATTTCTTCAGCGTTTCTTACCGTGGTGAGCGCATGGTAGTCCGCCACAAAATAGAGACATTCGTGGTTTTCTTCTTGTAGGGCGATGTGTTGTTTGATCGCACCCAAGTAGTTTCCGATGTGGGGTTTTCCCGTTGGCTTGATTCCGGATAAAATGCGCATGTCTTTTTTATACGCTGATTTGAGGATCCGCGTCAATTCGCCAGTTCGTGAGACTCTCCTCTGGAAGATCTTTGAGTAGTGCTGCCGGGTTTTGGCCTTGAAGGAGCACATTCCATTGGTACTGTCCTTTGATTCTTGGGAGTAAGGCGGGGGCGGCATAAATTTGGATCTGGAGCGGGAGGGATTCGGCTTTTGCCTTGAGTTCTCCCTCCAGTTTTTTTGCGGCATTCTCGCAGAAACTTTGGTCTTTGTTGGAGATCATGAGTTTGAGGATTTTGCCAAATGGAGGCATGGTCGACTCCTTTCTTGCACTAATTTCTTGTTCATAAAACCCTTTGTAATCGTGAGTTTGACTATAAAATATACTCGGATGGTCCGGATTGTAGGTCTGTATCAACACTTCTCCTTGTTTTTCTCTTCTTCCTGCGCGACCGGCCACTTGGGTTAGCAGTTGGAAAATGCGCTCTGAAGTGCGGAAATCCGGGATATGGAGGCCGAGATCTGCCAAAATCACTCCCACCAAGCTCACATTCGGCACATCTAAACCTTTCCCAATCATTTGGGTCCCAATGAGAATATCGATTTCACGATTGTGCAGGCGGTCGTGCAGATCACTGAAGCTGTCCTTTTTCCCCATGGTGTCCCTGTCGGCCCTTTGAATGCGAGCCAGTGGAAAGAGTTTTCTCAATTCAGTTTCCACTTTTTCGGTGCCTACTCCAATGGTTTTGATGCGAGAGCCTTTGCACTTTGGACAGAGTTCGGGGAAGCTTTCCATTTGTCCGCAGTGATGACAGAGTAGCGTTTCTTTTTTAAATTTGCGGGCGTGATGTGTGAGAGGAAGATCACAATTGGGGCACTCCAGTACGAAACCGCAATCTCTACACAGCACTGAAGAGGAGGTTCCACGACGGTTGAGAAAGAGGATGATCTGCTCTTTTTGCTCCAATGTTGATCTAATTTTTTGTTCAAGCACCTCGCTGAATATGGAAAAATTGCGAGCTTTGAGTTCTTCACGCATGTCGATGATTTGAACGGTTGGGAGCGGAGTCCCGGCAATCCGTTCCTCGAGCTCAAAGAGGGCAAACTCTCCGTTTTGTGCTTTAAAATAGGTCTCGATGCTTGGCGTTGCAGAGCCAAAAACCACTTGGGCGCCCGTGAGCTCCGCACATTTTAGGGCGGTTTCCCTGGCGTGATATCGCGGACTTTGATCTTGCTTATAGGACCATTCGTGTTCTTCATCCATAATGATGAGTCCCAGTTTTTTAAAGGGAGAAAAGAGAGCGCTGCGAGAACCCAAGACCAAATGAATTTTTCCGGATTGAATCTCACGCCAGACTTTTGCTCGTTTCCCTTCGCTGATTCGACTGTGGATCACGGTCACTTCGGGGAAGGCTGCTTCAAAATAATGCAAAAGCTGTGGAGTGAGGGAGATTTCCGGAACCAGGAGTAAACACTGCTCGCCCTTTTGAATAAAATTTTTGATCAAGTGCTTGTATATTTCAGTTTTTCCGGAACCGGTGATGCCTCGAATTAAGGAAACTTTGGGCTTTTCTTCCAGAATGGTTTTCACGATTTTTCCTTGTTCCGGGGTCAGGGTGTGGATCACTTCCTCCTTTATTTTTTGGACTTCAGGCTTGGATTTCCGTTCTTTTATTTGTTTTCTAAAGATGTTTTTTGGCAGCATCAAGCGGAATGCATCGTATTTTGAGCAAAAATAGTATTCAGCTATCCACTCGGCCAGTTCGATTTGCCAATTTTGCAGTAAACCTTCTTCGTTCAGCAGTCCTAAAATATTTTTTGTGGCGAACTCCGGTTTGTGGGCATGGAGCCGTAAAACCAGGCCGGCTTTTTCACCTCTTTGAAAGGGCACCAAGACTCCATCCCCAATTTTTACATTCAATTCTGCAGGTACTCCATAAGTGAGCGCCGTTTGTTTTCGAGCGAAAGCGTGTTGTATTAAAATTTCTGCGTACATAGTGAGGATGAGAATGAGATGGATGTTGCTTGCGCAACCTTATTGCTTAGCCTCCGTTTCACTCCGGCTTAGCATAAACCATTTTACAAAAAGCCCCAAACCTGCTTCACTATTTTCTGATGACATTTCGCGCGCTGCTTTCCACTGCCGCCTGCTTGAACCTGTTTTGGGTGCTTCCCGCTTTTGCGGTTTCTTTCGAGTCGGACATAGAAAGTGGTTTGATCAAACGGAATGCGATTCAAAGTGAGCACTTCCAATTTGAATTTTCAGACATCATTGGGAATCAAGCGGACAGTGACGGGGATGGGGTCTCTGACATTATTGAACTTATTGCGGAGTCGGCTGAATACAGTTGGGATATTTTGGTGGAAGAAATGAATTATGAAGAGCCTATTGAAACGGGGGAACCTATCATTGTAATTTTGGACGACAATTATGAGTATCTCAGCTCCGGGGCCTTGGGAATCACCAGTGTTTTGACCAATGATCAACCTTACATTGCCATTGATCCTTGGATGAGCCCGGATTATTTGGTGGTCACGATGGGGCATGAGTTTTACCATGCCATTCAATTTGGATACGACTTCAATTTTGCTTACACCTATCAAGGTATCAACTTTGCAGAAGCCACTGCCAGTTGGGCGGAGGATGTTCTGTTTGATACGGTGAATGATTACGGCCTTTATATCCCGGACTTTCTGAGTTATGTAGATTATTCCATCTTCGCCTCCATTGTGCCCACAGGAAGTTTGTATGAATATGGAATGAATATTTGGCCTCGCTTTTTAAGTGAGTATTACGACAATGGCATTGTGAAGGATATTTGGGAAACTTATTTTGACTCCAATATCAGTTATGACAGTGATCTTAAATTGTATGAGGCGGTTTCGGCCGTTCTGGATGATGAGGGGGATGATTTGCCGACTGTTTTTCAGGAATTCACTTTGTGGAATTTGAGTTTGGAAGAGTATGAAGAAGGCAGCCTTTACCCCTCTGTTTTGATTCTGGAAGGGGAGGAAAGCCAGGAGTATACTTTGAGCGATGAGAACTATGCACCAGCCCTGTATGGAACCAACTATTTGTACTTTGAAAACAGTACCGGACAGAATGAATTCATGTTTCATATCATCAAGCCGGAGGGCGTGAGCTTTGCGGTTTCTTTGGTTCCTTATGATGGAGAGAGCTATGACCTTTCCAAGGCGAGAACACAGATTATTGAAGGGGACGAAGCAATGGAAGCCTTCTTAAGCCTGGAAAACATCGGGGCTCAGGATGGAGTGGTGGCGGTGATTTCCAGCCTGGAAATTGAATTTGAGAGTGGGAACAACTGGGAGGTTTTTGACCAAGGCTACCTGTATTACTATTTGGGCAATTACGGGCTTAGTGAAGATGCCTTTCAGGCTTTGATGGATGGAGCTCAAGAGGAAGTGGAAACGGATCAAGGTGAGAAGGAGGGAGAGGATATTGAGGATGCCTCTGATGCTCGCAGTGAAGGAGCTTTGACCCTTTCCATCTTAAGTTTTGATGACAACTCTGCCACCTTTTCTTGGAACAGGGTTGCGGATGAGGACATCGACAGTTACGAGCTCAATTACGGAACAAACAGTGGGTCTTATTCCAAATCTGTGGATATTGAGAACGAATACACCACTTTTGCGACGGTGACGCATTTGGATGAAGGAGAAACTTATTATTTCTCCCTTTCTGCTCTGGATGAGGATAATGACGAAATTGGGGACCCCAGTTCGGAACTAGTGGTGACGCCCATGGAGTGGATTTTTGAAGATGTTTCTTACATGGATATTCACTTTGATGCCATTGAGGCCTTGGTGGAAATTGGGATTTTTGAAGGCTACAGTGATGGAAGCTTTGGTCCCGAGAATGAGATCAACCGAGCGGAACTCCTCAAGATTTTGGTGGAGGGTCGTGGTATTGAAGTGGATCCATCCACAAACAAGAACTGTTTTCCTGATGTCCGTGAAGATTGGTATGCCAAGTATGTGTGTTACGCCAAGAATCAAGGTTGGATTCAAGGGTATAGCGATGGCAGCTTTAAGCCTGCGGATCCTGTGAACAAGGTGGAGGCGCTCAAAATGCTCTTTGAAGTGTATGAGGTAGAATTGAGTCAGGATGCTGTTGTGGCGAATCTCAAATATCCCGATTTGGATGAAAACGCCTGGTATGCCGTTTATGTATGGAAGGCTTCTGCCCTTGGCGTTTTAGAAGAACTCACCACCGCAAACTTCAACCCCGATGCCGATCGTACTCGTGGCGAGATGGCTGAAGAACTTTATCGTTATTTAGTGGTGGACGGGGCGCTTCGAGAGTAGAGAGTTCCTCTAAGACAAAGTTGTTGAGTATGGCTTCGGCAAGTCTGATGGAGAGACATGGAGGCACCGCGTTTCCAATTTGTAAATTTCTTTGGCTCCTCGACCCATAAAATTGATATTCATCCGGGAAGCATTGTATCCTCGCCCCCTCTCTTGTGGTGAGTGGCCTGGGGGCTTTGGGATGTATACATCGAGAAGAGGAAGGGGTGCTTAAATTTCTTGTGATGGTGGTTGAAGGTTTTTTCCACCACAGACGAGAGTAGGTATTTTTAAAGCCGGATTTTGGCCTTAGGTTCTTTGGTAAATTTTCCGGGCTTCCTCCGTCGGGCAAGAGCTGCATCAGTTTAACCAGGTTTGGATTGTTTTTTGGGGCGTTATGATCTTGTAGTTTCTCTGGTGCATTTTTACGCATTATTTTTTGAAACTCATTTTTGGGTTCAGAAGCGTACTCAAAACTTTCTTCCCCGGAATTTATAAAGGGTAAATCTCCGATGGCGTCTTCCAGTGTCAGGTAGGGGCTGAGCAGACCACTAAAAAGGTTGGAGTCGGTTTCCGGGTTGTAATGACTTGGGCTGGGATATTCAAAATTTGTTTTGAGTTTTGAGCCCACCAAGATGATGCGTTCTCTGATTTGTGGAGCTCCGTAATCCGCTGCGTTCAGTAGTTTGCATTGGACTTTATACCCTAGGGATTCAAAAAGAGTGATGATGTTCCCCAGTAATTCTCCATTTTGCATGGAGGTGAGGCCTCTTACATTTTCAAAAAGAAAAAACTTTGGTTTGAACTCGTCCAAAACCCTAAAATATTCTTTGAAGAGTTCCCCTCTTGGATCGTTGCTCGCTCGTTTCCCAACCGTTGAGTAGGCTTGGCATGGAGGTCCTCCAATAATGAGATCTATCTCTTCCGGATCAATTCCCAGATCCCTGCTCACTTTTTTTGCATTAAACTCTTTTACATCTTCATTGTAGACCTTTGTTTTAGGGTGATTTAAAGAGTAAGCCTTTGCCATTTGGGGAAGAATTTCGTTGGCCGCAACAATTTCAAAGCGATCGTCTTTTGCAAAACCATAACTTAAGCCTCCAACTCCACAGAATAGATCGATGATTTTAAGGGTTTTTTTCATGAGGATTGGGTCAATCGGGCATCATCTCTGCATAGGGTCTTGGATCTTCCGTTATCCTCCATACGAAATAATTCTGATCTATATTGAATACGGTTTGCCCCTCCATCTGCTGTCGTGTGATCCAGTTTATATTGTCTTCCTCGATTTCGTCCAATTTTATAAAAGCCACTTGGCCATTGTAAAGATCAAAGTGAATTCCAAGAGTGTGGAGTCCAAGATTTTGAAAAACTCTTTTTGCCTCTAAAACCTTGTGTTGTTTGATGTCGTTTATTCCAGTGAAACCGGCCTGCATCTCAATCCGTAGTTTCGGTCCTCCCTCCAAGCTGATTTCCAGGTCGGCTTTGGGGGTTCTCTTGAAAGTCTCGATTTTTTTAAGATCATCATCGCCAATGAGTTCAATTTTTGAAAAATCCACTCTAAAAATAGCTTCAAGTGCTTTTAGAAAGAAATTTGAAATGATGTACCCGCGCATCCAGGAATAGTAGACTTGTTCCGGGCGTCTGCCTTGGTTGTTGAGGACGGGGAAAATGGCGTTGGCCTTCATGATTTGGAAAGGCTCGTCTACAAATTCCTTTTTGAATGCTTCCGCGTCTTTCAATTTTATTTTTTCTCCCACTGCGGCGTTGAGCCGATCAATCATTTCATAGAGCCGTTCGTTGAGTTGATCGATATAGTTGAAGTCCACGCTTGGGGGAATATCTTTTGCCCCGAAAAAGTTTTTTACGGCGTTTTGATTTGCAAAACCCAGCCGCACTCTGTACTCCCGAAAATGTTCCGGCAAGATTGCTTGTATTGGCATGGTCTCTTTTTTTAAGCTGCACTTCGTGCAGTATGGTGCACCCAGAGGGAGTCGAACCCCCAACCCCTGGTTCCGAAGACCAGTGCTCTATCCAGTTGAGCTATGGGTGCATTGAGGCTGCGTGAGCAGCCAAGTCATCTTAAACGGTAGATTTTCTCTTTGCAAGTCACTCCAATCTATTTCCGTCGATTTTCCCAGTTGGTCCACCATACCAACATGGGGCTGGCGATGAAAATGGAGGAATAGGTTCCGGCAAGCATTCCGATGATGAGGGCGAGTACGAAGATTCGGATGCTGTCGGCGCCAAAAATGAAGAGTGCCGTGATGGTGATGAGGGTTGAAACAGAAGTGTTGAGGGATCGAGCCATGGTTTGATTCAAAGCTCTGTTGGCAATTTCTCCCAAACTGTCTTTTTCTCCACGCAAATGAAGATTCTCACGAATACGATCGAAGACCACGATGGTATCGTGGACGGAGAATCCCATGATGGTGAGCAAGGCAGTGATGAAGAGGGCATCCATCTCAATGTCCAGGAAGTGCCCAAGCACCACAAAGACTCCAATGACGAGGAGCACATCGTGCAATAAGGCCACAATGGCGGAAATTCCAAATTTCCACGCACTGATTTCTTTGGTCACTTTTCGGAAGGCAAAAGCAATGTAAAGCACAATCATCACGGAGGTGATGGCCAAAGCCCATCCGGCTTTTTGTTTGAGGGTTTCACCAATTGTGGGTCCAACGGTGGTGAAGCGGATTTCTTCAAAAGATTCCTGACCTTCGGCCAGTTTGCTCACAATGGCTTGATGGGTCGGTTCATCCATGTGTTTCATGCGGATCAAGAAATTGCCTTGGTCGGTGCTCACGATGTGAGGCGTTCCAAAGTCTCCTTGAAGAGCCGTTTCCACTTCTTCGAGTTTTTGGCTGATTTCTTCGCTGGTGCGGCCTTCGTCCATGTGCAGTTCCAAGGAGGTTCCTCCGGTGAAATCGATACCCCAGTTGATGGGGAAGATAAGGATTGCCACAAGAGCGAGCGCAGCGAGCAGCCCGGAGATTCCACCCCAGATGGCACTCTTTTGAATGATGGGCAGCAAGACTTTGCGAGAGGTGCGAGGTTTTCCCCACAAGCTCAATTTGTCGGCCAGTTTGGTGTTGGCGGCAGCTAGGAGCAGGGTTCTTGTGAGCATGATGGCGCTGAACATGGAAAGCAGAATTCCGAGCGCGAGGTTGAGCGCAAATCCACGGATGATGGAGGAGCCAAAGTAAAAGAGAATGATACAAGTGATGAGGGAAGAGAAGTTGGAATCGCGGATGGAGTCCCAGGCTCGTTTGAATCCTTCTTCAATGGCTTGATGGAGGTTTCGTCCATTGCCGAGTTCTTCTTTCATGCGTTCAAAGATGAGTACATTGGCATCCACGGCCATTCCAATGGAAAGGATCACTCCGGCGATACCCGCCAAGGTGAGGGTGATTTTGGTGGAGAGGACCATGGTGAGGAAGAAGAGGACAAAACAGGTCACCACAAAGGCGATGAATTTTTCTCCGCCGGAATCTTTGTTCTTAAGAATGAGGTGTATGGCAAAACCAAACACTCCAAGGGCAATGAGCAAGGCCACTGCGGTGGGAAGGGCGGTTTTGATGACAAAGAGGAGCAGGAGAGAGTAAATGCCCAAGGCCACGGTGGCGATGAGTCCCGGGAGACGGTAGTAGAGAATCATAAAGAGAGCCAGTACAATCACTCCAATCAAACCTCCAAAAAGGCTTTGATCCAAAGCTTCTTGCCCCAGTGAGGCGCTGATGTTGTACTGTCCCACCAACTCAACGGGTGCCGGAATGGCACCGGTGTTGAGGTCTCGAGCTAAATTTTGAGCTTCTTCCAGAGTGAAGTTTCCACTGATTTGAGCGGAACCTCCGCTGATCTTTTCATTCACATTGGGGGCGGAGATTAGGTTTCCTCCCACAAAAATAGCGATTCGTTTGCCCACATTTTTCTCGGTGAGTTGTTCAAACAGTGTGGCGCCTTCCTCATTGAATGTGATGCTCACAAAAGGTTGGTAGGCCTGGTTGAAGGCCACATCGGCTCGTTCGAAGTGTTCTCCGGTCATGGCAGGTGTCTCCAGCCATGGGTCAGGAGTGGTGCTGAAGAGAATCTTGTTGAAGGCCACTTTTTCGACGCTGATGGTTTCGCTGCTGGCCTCTTGTTTTTCATAGACTTGAATGAGGTGGTATCCAAACTCAGTTTCCACTACTTCGGAAACACTGTTCACTTCCAAGGCAAAGGCTGCTTCTTCAAAAGCATCGGTCATCACTCCACGGCCAAAAGCTCCCAAATCTCCACCGGTTTCTTTTCCGCTGGGGTCATCGGTATATTCCTTTGCCAATTCCTCAAAAGAAGCTCCTTCAGATAATTTTGTTTGTACTTCTTGAATACGCGTTAAGGCTTCTTCTTTGGTTCGAGTGATGCCTTCAGCAGAGGTTTCGGAGCCCTCGAAAGCTACTAAAATATGGCGGGCGCTCACTTCTTCTTCAATTTCTCGGATTTCTTCTTCATTCTTTCTATCGGTGACTTGCACCACGGTCATTCCTTTGTTGGCCACGCCCATTCCATTTTCATCAATCGTGTAGCCTTCATCCAATTCAAAAGGACCAAAAATACTATTCACCTCGCGGCCCTGGAGTGCGGCCATCAAGCTTGTGCTTAAAGTGCTGATGTCGGTGAGTTCCACTTCTTCCACCCTCACTTCACCTGAATTTTCTTCTTGTGCGGCTTCTGCAAGCGTCATGAATTCCCCTCCGCCATTCACTTGAGCGAGAAAAGCATTGGCGGCATCGGTGGCCCAAGAGAGCTGTTCGTCATCTTGAGGATTTGGATTTTCTTCGCGGAATTCCAGTTGAATGGTTTTACCCACGGTTGCTTTGGCTTCTTCCAAGTCGGTGATTCCAGCCAATTCCACCACAATGTGCTTTTCGCTACCCACGGTGGAAACAAAAATATTGGGTTCCGAAACGCCCAGACTATCCACTCGTTTTCGAATCACTTCTTTTACTCCCTCCACAATTTGGTCTTGATCCGCTTCTGCCACCTGGCTCATGTCGATGGCGTAGTCGAGTTGGGTTCCACCTTTAAGATCCAAACCGAGCTTGAGATCGGTCTTTGCATCCACAAAGCCCAAAGCCCCCGCAAAGAGGAGGATGACTAAAATTTTACCGGCGAGCATTTTTTTTACGGAAAGCATGGGAATTTGGCTTAGGGATTAGAAGAATGAGCTTGTGGGGAGATTATACGAGGAAATAACTTTAAAACAAGCTATCCCTAGCCTGTTTTATTGGCAGAAGGTGAATTGTGTGGTCTTGCTACCAATGGTCAGTCCTTATGCAGCTCCGCATCTTTCTCAAAATTATTTCCTTTTCCGCTACGGCCGTAGTCGTCGGAGAGTTTTATGACATCGTCTAGATCGTTGGTGGAAACCTCTAAGATCTCAGCGTCTTCCAAGGCTTCGGCGCGGTGAATCATGCCGGGGTGCACATCCAGTTTATCGCCGGGATTCATGAGAATTTCGTCCAAGTGATCGGCATCGGAACCCAGGTAGAATTTGACTTGGCCTTTGAGCAAGTATTGGGTTTCTTTTTTGCGTTCGTGATACTGGAGTGAGTAACGGTGGCCCTTTTTGATGTGGAGAATTTTGCCCACATATTCAGGTTGGTTGGCGAACCAAATTTCTTTGCCCCAAGGTTTGAGGACTTCTTTAATTTCCGTTTGATTCATGGTTTTGAAGTTTATTTAAAAGTTCTTTTAAATTGGAAGATTTGTCTTTTGGACAGATGAGAGTGAATCCATCGGCACTCACCACCACCATGTTTTTGAGGCCAAAGGCGGCAATTTTTTCTTGGCCTTCATTGTAGATGAGGCTGCCTTCGCAATCCACTGCGGTGGCATCTCCTTTTACCAGGTTGGATTTGGGGTCGTCGGCGAGCTCTTCGTGCAAAGAAGCAAAGGTTCCGATGTCGCTCCAGCCCAAATCGGCGGGAATGATGCGCACACGGGAAGGGTCCACTTTTTCCATGATCCCGTAATCGATCGATATTTTATCGCAGAGGGGGTAATAGGTTTCGATGCTTTCTCCCGCTTGAATCTTCATGAGTTGTGTATAGGTCTTGGGGAGGTGGGTTTTGAACTCTTCTAAAATGGTCTTCACTTTCCACACATAATATCCGGTGTTCCAGAGGTAACTGTAAGAGGAAAGGAAGCGTTTGGCGGTTTCGTAATCGGGTTTTTCTTTAAAGGCTTTGAATTCATAGATTTCGACGCCGTCCCTTTCTCCCAGCATGCGTCCGATGCGCACATAACCCAAATTGGTGTTGGGGTATTTGGCTTTTACCTCGATGATGTTGAGCGTGTCCTCCTCCTTTGCCAAGAGCTCTGCTGTATACAATTTTTGTTCAAACTCCTCTCGATCTTGGACCAGATGATCTGCATACACCACAGCCATCACGGCCTCGGGATCTTTTTTTGCGATGAGGGCGGCGGCCAGACCGATGCAGGGGCCCGTGTCCTGAATGCTGGGCTCCAAAATCAGGTTCTCTTCGGGGATTTGAGGGAGCTGGGCTTTCACAAGATCCTTGTACTGTGCGTTGGTGCTGATGTAGATGTCCTCCGGTTTTACAAAAGAAACGCGATCGTAGGTTTCTTGAAGCATGGTTCGGCTGGAAACCAGTTTTTGGAATTGTTTGGGTTTTTGGGGATGACTCATGGGCCAGAGTCTTGTGCCCACGCCTCCCGCTAAAATCACAATTTTCATAGTGCAAAGAAGTAAAGGTCTAGAATCGGATCTCCGAGGAAGAAGGCTAGCACGGTTCCGGCGGCAAGAAAAGGTCCCAAGGGCACAGCGGTTTTTCCGTTTGCTTTTTTACTGAGCAAAAGAAAGATGCCCACAGTGGAGCCCAAAATGTAAGCCATGAAAATGGCGAGCGGAGTGAACGGCCAGCCCAGCATGAAGCCCATAAAAGCTCCGATTCGAATATCTCCGCTTCCAAGCCAGCGCCCTCTTGAGATTAAATATTGCAGACCAAAGAAGCCGATGCCGATGGCGCCGCCGAAGGCGGCGCTTTGAATGTCCCCGATCCAGAAATTTGCCACAAAGGCATAGAGAATGGCCGGGAGCATGATGGCATCGTGGATTTCTTTATAACGGAGGTCGTAAAAGAAAATGAAGAGCAGGACAAAAAAGTTGGGAACCAGAAAGGCAAAGAGCTCCCAGTTTTGTACTTGAAAATAAAGAAGGGCGAGGAGAAGTCCGGAGCTCAGCTCAGTGAGTGGATACCACCATGAAATTGGTTTTTTGCAGCTTTTGCAGCGGCCGCGAAGCGCCAGGAAACTGAGGAGAGGCACAAGGTCTTGAGGACGAAGCACTGTTTTGCAGTTGGGGCAGTGCGAGCGGCCCTTCACAATTCCGGTTTCTCCCTTGTGCAGTCGTGGAATCAACATACTTAAAAAGCTTCCTAAAATCAGACCCAAGATAAAACACAGGAAAAGAGAAGGGAGCATCATGGATTTTCTTGCTCGCTAAGGTTTAAGGCGTTGTATTGCTTCGCGGCTTCAATGCTGAGCGCGTCCCCGGGATTGGCCAATTCGTAGGCTTTTTTGAATTCCCATTGTGCTCCATCCTTGTTGTTTTGGGCTAAACGCAGCAGCCCTGCGGTGTAATGGGCAATGGCCAGGTTGGGATCTAGATCAAAGGCGGAGTCGATGGCTTCGTTTGCTTCTTCCAGTTCTCCTCGGCTCAAGTGCACGGCCGCCAAGGCGGCATAGGCCTCTGCATTTTGCGGAAAGCTGCTGACTCCCTCTTTTGCCAAGGTCAGCGCTCGGTCGAGATCCCCCAGTTCTTCCATGGATAAACGGAGGGCTTCTTCAAACAGCGTAAAGTCACCGGCATCGATTTTGGTGAGGTATTCGTATGCGGCCAGCGCATCTTCGTAGCGGCCGAGTTTATTTTGGCTCTCCGCCAATTTGCGATATGCCTCACCCTCAGGTTCGAAGTCATAGAGCAACGCCAACTCAAATGCATCCACGGCTTCCTCGTATTCTTCTTGTTCAAAATGAGCCAGTCCCAAGAAGTAATGCGTCTCCGGTTTTACGGCGTCCAACTTTTTAGCTTGTTTGAAGGCGTCTTCCGCTTCCATAAATTTCTCCATTTTCAGTTCGGCATAGCCCAGGAGTATCCATACATCCCGGTAATCGTTTTTTTCGTTCAAAATTTGGAGGCCCAAGTCTTCCGCCAAAGGATATTCGTCCGCATCAATCAATGCTTTGGTGAGCAGAGCTTTTAAGGTGATGAGCTGAGCGCCTTGCTGCTCTTTGTATGTTAAGAAAGCACTTTGAAAGGGTTGGATGAGCCCATTGGCCAAGTTCCCACTCAAATCCGCGGCTTTTTCGATTTTCCTTTCGGCTTCTTCAAAGTTTCCAAAGGCCATTTCGATGAGTCCCAAATAAAATACAGTGGCCTGATCTTCGACATTGCCTTCCTCCAATAGTGATTTTGCCGCAGCAAAGTCTTTCACTCGCATGAGTCCCACGGCCACCGCTACGCGCGTTTCATCGCTGGGTCTGAGTTCGTAAGCTCTTTTAAAGCTTCCCAGCGCGTCGGCATAGGCCCCCATTTTGAGATACGCTCCTCCGAGTTTGGAATATGCTTCCTCTTCGCTTTCTTCCAAGCTGATGGCTATGGAGTATTCCGCTGCCGCCAGCTTATAATAGCCGTTTTCAAAAAGTTGGTCGCCTTTGGAAAGGCGCGTTTCATAATTGAGGGGGAGGTCTGCGGCCGGGATTTGGAGGGATTCTTCTAAAAGATTAGCCTGGAGCAGAGGTTTTGCAAAACTCACAAAGAGGAGAGCGAGCGTCAGAAAAAGGAATGAGGAAAGGGCGATGAGTCCAATTTGAGTGGCGCTGTTTTTCATGGGGTCATCTTATCGTAGCGGCAAGGGTTAGGGCAAGGCTTAGAGCATCGGCAGCGTCGTCAGGTTTGGGCACTTGTTTGAGATTGAGTTCCAGCATGACCATTTTTTGAATGGCTTTTTTATCCGCGCGCCCATCACCCGTGAGGGCGCGCTTCATGGCGCTTGGACTGATTTCGTGCACCATGAGCCCGGCTTCTTCCAATGCCAAAATGATCACGCCGCGGGCGTGGGAAACTTGAATTCCCGTCGTAACATTCTTTGAGAAAAAAATTTGTTCAATGGAGCAGATGCTTGGCTTGTAGTCACGGATAATTTCACTTATATCCGTATGGATTTCTTTGAGTCTTTCCCCCAGAGGCCGCTTCGCGGCCGTACGCAAGACTCCCACGGTGAGGAGCTTTTTCTCTTTTTTTGCATTCATTTCTAAAACGGCAAAACCGGTGGTGGCGAGGCCGGGGTCTATTCCAAGAATGCGCATGGCCTCAGTCTACCCGATGCACTCAAGAAGAAAAGAGTTCGTGATCTTCTTTCAGTGCTTTTTCGCAAATCTCCGCGATGCGCGCCAGGGTTGCCACCGCTTCTGTGGGATAGGAACCCACGGCGGTTTCATTGGAGAGCATCACGGCGTTGGCTCCATCAAAGATGGCGTTGGCGGCGTCGCTCACTTCCGCTCGCGTGGCTAGCGGGCTTTTGATCATGGACTGCAAAACTTGAGTGGCGATGATCACCGGTTTTTTGGCTTTTCGGCAGAGGGCGATGATCTTTTTCTGTTCCACAGGAACTCGTTCCGCTTCAATTTCAATGCCAAGATCTCCTCGCGCCACCATGATCCAATCGGAGGCCTCAATGATTTCTTTTATTTTCTTGAGCGCTCGAGGGCGTTCGATTTTTGCAATGATTTTCACTTGCTTCGCCCCGAGCTCAAGCAAAGCTTTTCGCACTCGTTCAATGTCCTCCGCCTTCTCCACAAAAGAAACGGCCACGCAATCGACTTTTAGTGTTTTCACCCCAAACTCAAGGTCCTTTTGATCCTTTTGATTCAGCGCTTCGGAGGCGGGGAGTCGAGAGTCCGGAATATTGACCCCTTTGTGCGACTTTAAAACCCCTCCGATTAAAACTTTGGCTTTCACGAAGCCCTTTTCTTTGGATACAATTTTTGTTCGAATCAAGCCGTCCTCAATCAATAAATGGTCGCCTTCTTCCACCACTTCCGCCAAGGGAGGATAGGGGAGGGGAATGCAGTTTTCTTGTTTTCCTTTAGTGCAAAAATTCAGGACTTGGCCTTTTTTCACCTTAATGCCCTCCGGGGGGAGGTCTCCCAGGCGGATTTTTGGCCCCTGTAAATCTTGCATGATTTCTATTTTTTGACCACTCTCTTTTTCGGCGGCGTGGATGTTTTTCACGATCTTTTTAAATTGGTCGTAAGAGCCGTGTGAAAAATTGAGGCGAGCCATATTCATGCCCGCCTCAATGAGTGCTTTAATTTCTAGTTTTTCTTCCGTTGCAGGCCCTAGAGTCGCAAGGATTTTGGTCTTTCGCATCAGTTCTTAAGTTTACGGTTGTGGTAGAAGAGCCCGAGTCCGGCCAAGCTGGCGAGCACCGCGAGAGTTCCCAATGCAATCACCCAAGGAGAAGTGGTTTCTCCACTGATGAAGGCGGTGTTGGTCACCGTGAACTTGATTTGTGTGGGGCTACTCTTGGCGCCGGTTTCCAGGTCCATAGCGTACCATGTGGCCGTGTGCTCTCCAAGTTCCAGGTTTTCCACCGGTCTTGCGTACACGGTTTGTTCCGCGGCATCGGCAATCAAGGTTTGGCTGTATATTGTGCTTTGCCATGCAATCATGATCATGTAATCGTCTGCTGCTTTTAGTGCAAGGGAAGGACGGCGTTCATTCACTACCGATCCATCTTGTAATCCCAAACTGATGTATTGAGGTTTCTTCACATAACTGACCACATTGAGGGCCAATGATCGTGAGAGTCCGTTTACAGAGTTCAGATTTTTACCGGTGGTGAGGATCACGGTGTGTTCTCCTTCGGCAAGTTCGCTTGAGCTTAAGAGGACGAAACGACCTTCTTCATCGGACTTTGTTTCTCCAATGAGAACCAATTCGTTCTCAGCATCCACTTCGTAGGCTTGAACGGTTTCTTCTTCTGCGGCGGCGTGACCGATGAACAGCACTTGGCCTTCCTCCACAGTATCTCCATCCTTCACATTCACCACATTGAGCATTTCAGCGGCGGAGGCGGGGGTGGTGACAAGGGGGTCTGTTCCATAGTGGAGCACTTCATCTCCATCACTGAGCCCGTCGCCATCACTGTCTTCATCTTGAGGATCGGCATCAATAGTGAGTTCATGCAAGTCTGATAGACCGTCTTCGTCGGAATCGATGGACCCCAGAGAATCCGTGATTTCTTCGTCTTCAATGTAGTCGATGAGGATTTGTGGATCTACTTCCTGTGCGGTGTAGGCGAGGGGGGTCTCATCTACGGTATCGCTGATTCCATCTCCATCACTGTCGGAGGATTCAGGATCGGTTCCTGTCTCAAACAGTTCGAGAGTATCGCTGATTCCATCTCCATCGGTATCCTCTTCATAAATATTTCCTCCACCGATGAGCTCCTCCCAGTCGAGGGTTCCATCTCCATCCGTATCTCGGGTGCCGTTGAGCACCTTGTCTTTAATAAAGAGATTGATGAGGATTTGAGGAACACCTTGAGGATTTTTGTTTCCAAAGAACTTGGTTTCAAAAAGCTTGAAGTTGTACTTCCCTTCTCGAACAGGTTTTTCAGGGAGACCGTCTCGAATGCTTTTAATGGTGATCGGTTCCACGAATTCATAGATTCCACTGAAGAAACTTCGTACGGTAGCATCCTCTTTGATGGGCTTCGTACTTGTGCTGGTGCTGCTGCTGGAAGATGAGCTGCTGGAAGATGAGCTACCGCTGGAAGAAGAACTGTCGCTGGAAGAAGAACCGCTGGTGCTGTCTTCCGAACTTGTGGATTCACCGGTTTCTTCTTCAACAACGGCTTCTCCTTCTTCCTCTTCTCCGGCCATGCTTTCTTCTTCCCCTTCTGTTTCGGTTTCAATCAATGGGGGAGTAGTTGGTTCGACTTCCTCTTCGGGTGTGGTCTCTTCCTCAGGTACGGTTTCTTCTGCAGGAGGGGTTTCCTCTTCATCTGGAGAGGACGATCCTTCTTTATAGATACTGGCTACCGCTGCGGTGGAGACCTGGGCCGCGCTGTCCACAATGGTGATGCTGAAGGAATTGCTTCCCACTACCGTGTTCACATCCACAAAGCCTGCTCCGGCCCCATCCGTATCTTGTCCGCTGTCCGCCCCATCTACGAAAATACTGGCGGTGGAGTCTGTTCCTGTGACGGTGATGCGAGAAATATCTCCAATCCCATTTGCATCATAACTGAGAGTGGGGGTGGCTGGAGTTTGATCAATCGTTTCTGTATCGAAGGCACTGGTGCTCCCCCCTGCGTTGGTTTGAGTGGCGTCGATGGTGGTTCCGGAATAGGTTCCTGCAATGGTCCAAGCTCCCGCTCCATCTGCGGTGGTGGAGGTGTTCCACACTCCATCCATATAAATATCGATGGTCGCACTGGCGCCTGAGGTTCCGGAAACAGTTGTTTCGTTGGCGGTGGTGATCACGGGAATCGCAATGCTGTCATTGGAAGTTCCGCTTCGGGTGATATAAGTATAAGATCCGGACTTAAAGGTGTTTCTTCGAATGCTGTTCCCGTTTGAGGCGGTGGCCACCAGCAAAACTCCGGATTGTCCGTCCACTGCTTTAATGATGTTGATGGCGTCGTCCACGGTGCCTCCAATGGTGGTGTTCACCGTGGATGCCCCGAGCTCAATGGCGTTTCCCGTGGTATTCATGGCATCAGTAGTTTCATCCGCCATCTTACCAATGATGTTTCCGGCAATGATGGTTCCACTGCCATTGTCTATTTGAATTCCCTCCGCATTTCCGCTGATGATGTTTCGTGTGCTGGGAACGGCGGAATCTCCAATCTCACAGGTGTCGGAATCTTTAATATAAACTCCAATGGATCCATTTCCTAGAATGGCGGTCCCCGCACTGTTGAGTCCAATGGTGTTCCCATGAACTTCGGTGCTGTCTGCGCTGTCCCAAACATAAACTCCATAATTAGTATTCCCGGAAATTTTGTTGTCAAAAATATCATTTCCCGTGGCGTTGGGTCCCGTGATGGTCACCCCGGTTCCTCCGTTGGCCAAGGCTGCAGTCCCTGCGGAATTGAGCCCGATGACATTCATTTGAATGAGATTGGTGTTTGCCGTGAGGACCGCTCCATCCACCAAAATTCCTGCTTGTGTGTTACCTGAAATCACATTTCTTTTGTCGCTGGTGGCGCCTCCAATGGTGTTGCTGGAAGAGGTGACATACATTCCGTGGCTTCCATTCCCGAGGTCACTGTCATCGGTTCCGAGTCCGATGTCGTTGGTTTGGATGACGCTGGAACCCGTGCCCACATTGATACCGTAAACCGTGTTGCTCACGATGGTGTTGTTTTTGATGGTCAGCGTGGTGGAGGTTCCTCCAATTTCAATTCCGTCTCCGGTGTTCCCGGCTGCGGTGGTTCCGGTGGCAGTTCCAATGTAATTGTAATTAATGACGATTCCACTGGAGGCTCCCAATACTTGGATTCCGTCCGCTCCGTTGGAGTAGATTTTGTTGAGTCCGGAAGAGGCGGCGTTTCCAATGTTGAGCGCCGTGGAGTTGGTCACACGAATTCCTGTTGAAGTGTTGGAGTAAAAAGAAGAGTTCACAATGTTTCCGCCGGAGGCGCTGATGTTGAGACCAACCCCTGCATCATGAACGGTCACGCCTTCTCCCGCACCGGTTCCTCCCACGGTGATTGAGGTCACAGAGGAGAAGTAAATTCCTTGAGTGCTTCCTCCAATACAAGTGATTCCCTTTACTGAAACAGTGTTGAGGGCACCTCCATCGGTGAAGTCGAGACAAGTGGTGAAGCCGGAAGCGTCGATGGTGAAGTTGGGAGCGGTTTGTCCACTGATGGTGAGGTCTTCCGTGATGGTAGGCAATAAACTGGCCAAGGTCACGGTTCCGGTCACGGTGAAGTCAATGGTGTCGGCACCCACACTTCCATTGGCATCCGTAATGGCCTGACGGAACGATCCCGCACCTGCATCATCCGTGTTGGTCACGGTGTAGGTGGCGGCATCCGCGCCCGGCACTTGCATCCATGCTCCCACAAGGAGCGCAAACCCCGCAATCAAGAGGGGTCTCAACCGTAAATAATCCTTAAACAATTTGGGTTGAGGGACGAAGTTTGCCATAGCGTGGGTTTTTATTTTTTAAATCTTTTCATTTTACCACAAAAAAGCCCAGCTTACAAGGGTCGCTCTATGATTGAATTATGATTCTGCTGCTGCAACTACGCCAACTGCAGCCACATCCTCTCCAAAAGTGAAGTACCCATCCAAGTCAGACGGAGCTTCAAGTAAGTAAAAGCCGGTCGCACCCACATCCATTGACTCTTGTTGATCTACAAGTAGGGTCATTCGTTCAAACAACAATGAGGCACTTCCATTCGGATCCAATGCGTCGAGGTAATGGCCTCCCTCTTGAGCCGTTGTGAGTGAGAACGGTCTTCCTTCCGTGTCGGTAGCCAACACGGAATTCCCCGATGGATGGTCACAGTCTGAGTAGGGGGCTAATCCAGTTGTCTCCATCGTTTCCGCTCCTGTTTGAATGTTGGCTGTGACCCAGCCGTTGTCGCAACCGTCTCCTTCTTCGTATCCCGCTGAATCGTATATTCCTGGGAGTGAGTCTCCACCGACCTTTCTGAAATGTCCGTCATGTGCGCGATAGACACTCTCCAAGAACATAGAGCTTATACTGGTTCCATCCAGGTTGACGCAGGCAATGGCACTTGTTCCACCCTCTTCCTGTGGAAAGATATAAGTGGCGCAAGCCACGTCACCTTCTTCGGAGACTGCGACTGAGTTGTTGTACCTTACTTTAAGGGCTCCGTCTGCATTAAAATTGCTTTCGGGAAGTCCGCTGTTCGCTCCACTGAGAACCACAACGGCTTCTTCACAGACTCCATCTTCTTGGCAGCTTACGGTAATGATTCCGCCGTCCTCTAAGGGAATATCATCTTCTCTTTCTGTTACTTCGGCACCGGCGGCCACAACTAAAAACGATTTAGAATTTTCTTGAAATCGAATAGCTATTTCATGGTGAATTTTCAGTTCTGGGGGAAGTGTAAACAGGGTCGTTACCATGGCGTTTTCATCTCCATTGAGAGGAATGCATGCCATTCCATTCTCGTCCGGTAGTATGAAGCAAGCGTTTTCCCACTCTTGATCCAATACGAGTTTATTCATACTTGGCCTTCCTTTCATTTCTATTAATCCCGTTGTTTCAAAGCCTCCGGTGTTTGAGTTGAATTCATTGACGGTGAATATTGTTGCGTCGGGAAGGCTGAGAGGTTGGGTAAAAATAACTCCGGTTTTAATGGTATCGCTGGCGGCTTCTGGGGCACCTCCTTCATTGGTTTGAAAACGATCCGGGTCTAAAATAGGTTCCTCTTGTGAATCTGAAAAACCTGTGTAGGCGACGCAGGAGGAGCCTTCTTGTTGAAATCTAATCTGAATATTGCCGGAAAAAGGGACAAAGTGGCCTCCTCTGGTTAAGTCTAAATCTCCCGCAGGGAAGGTAGGAGTGCAGTACGCATCTTCATTGCATATTTGTGCAGTGGTACCTTCCGGTAAATTTGCCAATACGGAGGAGTTCAGGGAGGCAATTTGGATTTGACGCCCAAACTCTACGGTGCTGCCATCCTTTTCTTGAATGTCGCTTCCCAAGGTATCTTCGATGAGATCTACCACCGGGATATGGCTGCTAAGGTCCCCCAAACTGCATTCAGTATCACCCCCTCCACTGGTCGCAAAAGGAGACGCTTGTTCCGGAGTACAGGCGGAAATCGCGCCCATAACTATTGCTGCCGAAATCATATTACGAGGCTTCATCTTTCAGGGGTAATTCGTTTATCATCCTCATTATGTGCGAAGGGCTTGCTAGAGTCAAGTTTATGTTTCGGAATGGATTCTTGTTGGAAAGGACTTGTGGGTGTAGTATTGAGGTCCTTCATCCCCCCCTCCTTATGGCTCACTTTTCTCCTCAATTTATGCTTTTGAGTGCTTGCGTCTTTTTGGGTGCGTGTGCGACGCCGGATTTGGAGGTGAATGGAGGGACTTCCTCTTTGGAGGGGCAGCCCGTTGTTGAAGAGGTCTCTTCTGTTGAAGAACCGCCTTCTGCTACAGAGCCCTTTTTGGCTCGGATTGTTTTTGCGGGAGATTTGGCGAATGGGGAAGGGTGCGCGGATCATGGAGCGGACGATAAATGTGATCTTTTTGAGGCGGAGATTGATTTGGACTCCGGGGAGGTTTTCTCGGTTCGTCAGATTACGGATACCCCGGTGAGTGAATCGTACCCGGCCTTGGCGCCCAATGGAGCAATGGCTTACTACAGCATTTTTAAAACGGCCAGGGAAAAGGATATGGGCTTTGTGGACCTTGAGAGTGGTGAGACCGGGGTTTTATTGGCCGGGGCCACTTGGCCGGAAGTGAGTCCGGATGGGGATGTCTTGCTGTATGTGGCTAATCAAACAAAAAAAATCATGCAAGCCACTTTGAGTGCAGATGGACGGTCTTTGAGCGGTGCTGCTGAGCTCACGGGTGTTGCGAATCAACAGGACCCTGATTTTTCTTCGGATGGCAGCCTTGTGGTTTTTCATGACACCAGTGCCGGAGAGGGGGAAGGAGCGGTTTACAATATGGAGACGGAAGAAACGGTGTTTTATGAATCTCGATCAGGTCATTGTACTTTTGGAGCATTGAGTTTCCTCACGGTTTGTGACAATGTTTCCGCCGGAGGTCTTTTGAGCCGCTTGTATGAAGATGGTCTTTTTGGGGACATGGAGCTCTTTGTGGCGGATCAAAAACCCTCCGTTCTCAAGGATACGGATCCCGCTTTGGGGGACTGCCGGGGAACCAGTTTCAACTATCCTTCGTTTTGTGGAGACGACGAGCATCTTCTGGTGAGCACTTCCTGCAATCAAGGAGGTTCGGTGAGTTTTTCTCGCTTGTTTATTATTGATCTCACTGAAGAAGATCCACAGTATTATCCTTTGGGGATGAACTTGGAAGAAGCCTATGCCGGTCCCGGACAGAGTTCGTGGACGGTGGCGTGCATGGCGGAATAAATCTTGAGGGCTGCTTATTTCACCGTTACGGATTTTGCCAGATTGCGCGGCATGTCCGGATTGTTTTGGCGCGCCACGGCCAACTTGTAGGACAAAATCTGAATGGGGATGAGGTTCATGATGGGCGCGGCGGCGCCGGCACTGGGCACCTTGATCCAGGCGTCGAAAAGCTCGGCGTTTTGAGGTGAGACTCCAATCAGGAAGGCGCCGCGGGCTTTGAGCTCCATGGCGTTGGACAGAATCTCTTGGCGGTATTCATCGTCGGACGCAAAGACGATGCAGGGAGTCCCTTCTGAAATCAGGGCAATGGGCCCGTGCTTCAGCTCGCCTCCGGCAAAACCCTCCGCGTGAATATAGGAAACTTCCTGCAGTTTGATGGCGGTTTCCAGTGCGATGGGGTAGTTCACATCACGGCCAATCACCATGATATCGGCGGCGGTTTTAATTTGATCGGCCAGGGCTTCGATGTGTTCCTCGTACCTGGGGTTGAGCATATCATTCAATTTCCCGGCGGCTTCAATCAGCATGGTTTTTCCTTCGTCGAGGCGGCCGGCGGTAGCGTAGGCCAAAAGGGTGAGGATGGCGAGTTGGGAGGTGGTGGCTTTGGTGGAGGCCACGGCTTTTTCCGGCCCGGCTTTAAGCGGCAAAACAATGTCCGCCAGGCGAGCCATGGTGGAAGTTTCCACATTTACAATGGCCACAATGGTGGCTCCTTTTGCTCGTGCCAGCTCCAAGGCTTCCAGCGTGTCCGCCGTTTCTCCGGATTGTGAAATAGCAATCACTAGGGAGCGATCCGTCAGGAAGTGTTTGACGCTTTTAAACTCCGAACCAAATTTCGTATTGATATGTTTTTTGGCCACATTGGCAAACAAATACTCCGCGGTCATGGCCACTTTTCCGGCGGTTCCACAGCCCACGATGTAGGTTCCGTACGCATTCTTTATAGCCGCCGCTACTTTGAGCAGGGTCTCTTCGTTGGAATTGATGGCGCGGGTGAGGGTTTCCTTTTGCTCCATGATTTCTTTGATCATGAAGTGGGGGTAGTCGCCCTTTTCGGCCTCTTCTTCTTCCCAATCGATGGAGATCAGGCGCTTTTCGATGGGTTGGAAGTTGCTGAGGTCGAAGAAACGGGCTTGTTCGTCCGCCAAAATCACCATCTGATTGTCGTCCAGATACATGATTTCCTTGGTGTATTCCAGGAAGGCGGGCACATCGGAAGCCAAAAACAGGGCGCCGTCTGCGGCCTTGCCGATGATGAGCGGCGAGCCGCGGCGAGCCGCAATGACTTTCTTTTCTTTTATATGCATGGCCACCACGGCGTAGCGCCCGGTGACTTGTTTGCTCGCCCGTCTGAACGCCGCTTCAAAACCTTCGTCCATACCCTGTTCGATGAGGTGTGCAAACACCTCACTGTCCGTTTCCGACCGGAACTGATGCCCCTCGGCGATCAACTTTTCCTTGAGTTCCAAATAGTTTTCAAAAATTCCGTTGTGAATGATCACAATATCCTGATTTTCCGTGGTGTGCGGATGTGCGTTGTACTGCGTCACCCCTCCGTGCGTGGCCCAACGGGAATGCCCCATGGCCATGTGCGTGGGTCCACTCATCGATTCACCCAAATGAATCACCTCCGAAATCTTTCCCACATGCTTTTCAATCTCAAATTCCCCGTCCGCTTGCTGCGCCGCAATCCCCCACGAGTCATACCCGCGGTATTCCAGCTTCTTCAAACCCTTCAGCACAATTTCCGCCGCTTTTTCCGATGGTCCGAGATAGGCAAAGATTCCACACATAAAGTAAAAACTTAAAAGACCCGCTCATTCTAAGCCAATTGTATAAAAAGGGAAGGCTTATCGCGATGGACTTCGCAGGATATCACTACATTTTACTGTCTTGAGCCACCCCGTGTCCCTATTGACACGATTGAATAAAGTTGATAAGTTCCAGCTCGTTGCTGTTTAAATCTTTTAAATTTTTCTTATGGGGATTGAAACTAAAGATCTTCTGACTGTCGACACTAGTGGTGCGTCTGCTGAGGACTTGAGTCGTTTGGTCGCTTGTTTTGGGCCTGCAGTGGAAGAGGGATTGCCACGAACTTTGGCGATCGTAAACCTCAAAGTTTTGCAAGTGACCGATACAGGAGAAGAGGGTGCTCCTTCTGTTAGTCCCCGGACATTTATGAATCTTGTCGTTTCCTTCCCAGGTGAGCAGACCGTGACCGCTCCTTTTGATGCAGAGCGTTTAGCGGCTTTGCAATTATCATTGCCATCCAGCTAACTTTTCGAACTTGGTGAAGTTCTCATATCCTGTTTTGGTAACTCTTCCCATGTCTTCGATGCGGACGCCGAAGCGGCCGGGGAGGTAGATGCCGGGTTCCACGGTGACGATCTCATTCTCCTTTAGGATGTCTTTGCTGCGGGAGCTGAGGCCGGGGGATTCGTGCACATCTAGGCCAATGCCGTGGCCTAGGGAGTGGCCGAAAAATTCCGCGTCGGAGCCCATGGATGTGCGGGCGATTTTGTCGAGATCGGCGCATTTCACGCCGGCTTTTAGAGCCTTGATGGCCTCCATTTGCGCGTCGAGCACCTTAAAATAAACGGTTTCCTGCTCAAGCGTGGGCGTTTTGGTGAAAAATGTTCGAGTCATGTCGCTGCAGTAACCCTTGTACTTCATTCCCATATCCACCAGCACCATGTCGCCCATTTTGAGTTTCTTGTTGGTGTTTTGATGATGAGGGGTGGCGCTGTTGGGCCCAAAGGCAATGATGGGTTCAAAGGAAATGTCGTCTGCGCCCAGATCATGGCCAATGGTTTTGATGCGCCAGGCGAGTTCTTGTTCCGTCACACCATTTTTGAATAACTTTATTATTCGCTTAAGTGTTTCCTCGTTTATCTCTTGCGACTTTTTGAGGTTTTTAATTTCCTCCTTGTTTTTGATGAGACGGAGCGTTTCGATGGGAGTTTTGATGGGGGTAAACTTCACTCCTTTGAGGCGTTTTTTCCAGTTTTGCAGCTCTTGCACCGTGAGATGATTGGCTTCAAATTCCAGGGTTTTACCGGCCAGTTTTTTGAGAGTTTTTTCAAAGTCTTTATTCAGCTCTATGAACTGGAAGGGAATCCTGGTTTTGGATTTTTCCAGGGCTTCCGCAAAGCCGCGATAACGAAAATCCGTGAAGAAAACATTCTTCCGTGGGCCGAGCAGCATGAACCCGTAGGTCCCCGTGAAGCTGATGAGGTACTGAAGATTGGTGAGATGGGTGATGAGTTTTGACATGATTGTATTGATTTTACTCCACCATTTTAGTTCAGTTCTGGTGTGAGAAGATAGAGATATTACTTCCCATATTCCTTGTGAAATGTTATGATTCGTCCTAACCACTAAAAATGGAACTTAGTAAAGGTGTTCTTTTGATTGATGATGAGCCGAGGTTTCGTGATGGAGTAGCTGAACTTTTAAGCCCGGTGCTACCCTCGCCGTGGTTCTTCTTGGCTCCGGAAACTTTGAAAGAAGCTTTGGAGGTTGTGATACAGCCTCAGATAGTTTTGGCATTGGTGGATCACACTTTGAGTAGTCATGGTTATCAAGAGCTTCAATCCGGATCGATGAATCCTGGAAACATCCGTGGCTTTGAGGTTTGTAAGCGGATACTGGCTGTTCGCACGGATCTTCCAATCGTGGCCTTTTCGAAAGGCAATAATGGAACTATGCGGACACTTTCGACTTTTCACTTCGATAGAAAACAACATCTGTTGGATCAAGAGGTGAAAGAGGTGAGGGCTGAGTTCGTAAACTTTATGCTTACTCTAATAGGTGGGCTAAGCCCTCTGTAAAAAGACACGAATGAGGGCCTCGGTATCGAGGTCCTCTTTGATTTCGGAGAGGACTTTTTGGATGTGGTGGCGCTTGTAGCCCAGGTTTTCGAGGGCGGAGATCACATCGGGATGGACTTCGGTGCTTGGAGTGCTGTTCACGGCGGCGTTTAAATCGGTGGGAGTAATTTTGCCTTTGAGTTCCAGCACCATGCGTTCCGCGATCTTTTTTCCGATGCCCGGGATGCCGGTGAGGGCGGCCAGATTGCCGCTGAAGATGGCGTTTTGGATTTTTTCCACGGGTTCGCAACAAATATCCATGGCACTTTTGGGGCCGATTCCGTTTATGGTTAGTAGTAATTCAAAAAAGCTGAGCTCATTTTTTGTTCGAAATCCATAAAGGGTGAAGGCGTCTTCACGAATGTGGCTGTGGATGAAGAGTTCGACTTCATCTTTTCCTTCGTCCAAAACGCTTTTGGGCACCCAAATGTGGTAGCCCACGCCATTTACGAGCAAAATAATTGTTCGTTCATCGTGATCAAAGACTTGTCCCTTCAGGTAACGGATCATGGGTGGAGAGGAAAGAGGCGAGGAAGCTTTTTTTAAAGTGTAAAAAGTCTCCTGCAGCGATATGATAGCGAATTTGTTTCATAAGGTGAAACAGAAATGCAATGTTGTGCATAGAGAGCAGACGCATGCCCAAGAGTTCATTCTCCACCATCAGATGGCGGAGGTAGCTTTTGGAAAATTCTTGGCTGGCGTGGCACGGTATTTCCGGGCAGAGTGGGCTTTCCTCAAACTTGTATTTTTCGTTAAAAATGCTGTGTCGGCCGGTGAAATCCCAAAAAGCTCCGTGGCGGGCGAGCCGGGTGGCGAGCACACAGTCAAACATATCGATTCCACGGCTCACGGCTTCCAAGATATCATCCGGTGTACCCACGCCCATAAGGTAACGGGGCTTGTTCTCTGGCAGGTGAGGGATGGCCCAGTCTATTGCACTAAATTTTTGTTCAAAGCTCTCTCCCACGCTCACACCGCCGATGGCGATACCAGGCGTACCCAGATTGGCGATGAATTTTGCGGACTCCTCCCGTAAGTTTTTATAATGACTCCCCTGCACAATGGGAAAAAGGGCTTGATCCTCACGGGTTTTGGCCGCCAAACAGCGCACTGCCCAAGCATGAGTGCGTTCCATGGCTGTGCGGGCGTAGGCTTCGGTAGCGGTGCCCGGCGCACATTCGTCAAAAGCCATGATGATGTCGGCGCCCAGTTCTTCTTGAATTTGAATGGCCCGTTCCGGAGAAAAGAAATGTTTGGTTCCGTCCAAATGGGACTGGAATTCCACGCCGTCATCCGTGATTTTGCTGCTGTCCCGCAAAGAAAAGACCTGAAAGCCTCCCGAATCGGTGAGGATCGGCTTGTTCCAATTCATCCACTTGTGGAGGCCGCCCATCTTTTTGACGAGCTCGGAACCCGGGCGCATGGCCAGATGGTAGGTGTTGGCCAAAATGATTTCACTTCCCAAATTCTCCAAATCTTTGGTATCCAAAGACTTCACCGTGGCTTTGGTGCCCACCGGCATGAAAACAGGGGTTTGAATGGCTCCGTGCGGTGTACTCAAAACACCCAAACGAGCTTGGCACTCGCCGGACTTCTGCTCCAGAGTGAATTCAAAAGCCATAACAATTTACGCTTCGAGGGAGACTTCAGCAGAGGCCGCTTTTTTTGCTTCTTTCGCTTCCTTGGCTTTTTCTTCCTTAGCCTTCTCTTTCAAGATTTGAGCGGAAAGCTCTTCATTCACCTTATCTTCCAAAGTTTTCTTCTTTCGTACTTTTTTATCGCGAGCTACGGTTGAAGCACCTGCCATTTTTTGACGGAATTTATCTACGCGACCTTCGGTGTCGATGAGCACCTTCTTACCGGTGTAAAAAGGGTGACACTGGCTGCAGATTTCCACGCGGATTCCTTCTTTGGTGGATCCAATATTGAAATCGTGCCCACAGTTTGCGCACTTGACGGTGGCTCCTGGGAAGTACTGAGGGTGAATGTCTGTTTTCATGGTTTTTTCTTAGTTTTAACAGGTTTGCTTCTGCTCTTGGCTGATAAAGCCCGCCGATTATAGCGATAGATGATATAGAACGCAAGCAAAACGAGGAATAAGCTGAATCCCAAAGCCTTAACAAGGAAACCGTAATCAAAAACTCGTACGCGTATTTCCATGGAATCAGATTGGCCTTTATCATCGGTGACCGTGAGCGTTGCAATTTGTAAACCGGTGGTGTCGAAACTTCGTGTTACTTGAGCCCCTTCCACTTGTTCTTCGCCAAATTGCCATACGAATTTCACTATCTGTCCATCATCTTGTGAAGCAGAGGCGTCAAAGTTGATTTCTTCTCCCAAACTGGCAATGATCACGGATTGATTCACTTGCGCGATTGGGGAGGGGTCGGAGGGGTCTGGATCTTCTTCGTTGCTCATTTCATCTCCATCAATATCTGAGTCCGTGTTGTCTCCCGTGCCGTCACCATCGGCATCAAACCATTCGCTTGCATCCGTGGGGAAGGGATCTTCTCCGTCATTTTTACCATCGCCATCTGTATCTGGATTGACTGGATTCGTATTTTGATTGGGCTCTTGATTGTTGAGCACGCCATCTCCATCTAGGTCTTCATCGGTTTCATCAGGAAGGCCGTCCCCGTCTTGGTCTTTGGTGTACCTGGAATCTTCCGGCATTTGATCTTGTAGATCGGGAGTCCCGTCATTGTCGTCATCGGTATCCTTGTTGTTGCCCTGGCCGTCCCCATCCGTGTCTTTGGACTCCGAGGAACTGATTGGGAAGGCATCTTCTTCATTGTTTACGCCATCTCCGTCTTTATCGGGATCGGTGGCATTGGGGATTCCATCGTGATCGGTGTCTTGTTGAACGGTGACTGTCTTTTGAATGGTGTTGTTGCCGGGGTTGTCGGAAGTGCCATCCCATGGAATCACCGTGACCGTGACCGTGTAGTCCCCGTAACTGGGAGGAATCCAATCCACAAAAACCTCATCGGTTTTTCCGGCAAGGGCGGAAATGGGTTGATCGCTTCCAATGATGCCATCTTTGCTCGTGAAACGAACGGTTCCCAACAGATCATTGGGGCTGGCATTTTGTACCGAGGCCCAAATACGGGTGGGAACTCCTTCAAAAAAATAGGAATTGCCAAACCACACGCTGGCTTCTGAAATCACCAAATCTCCACTCACGGCAAGCGCCGGATGAATGGGGAAAAGGATCAGCACAGAAAGCGAGAGGACGAGCAGGGTTAGACCTGATTTCGTCCAGGAGAGGAGGTTTTTCATAAATGGCGGTTTATGAGATAAGCGTGGCTTGTTCCTCTGTTTCCACTTCCTCTGCGTCTCCCTGATTTTCCGGGATCTCGCTTTGAGCAATGAAAGACATGGAGGCAACTTTATCATCCCCCTTCACACGCATTAGGTAAACCCCTTGTGTGGCACGGCCTCGGCTGGGGACGCTGTCCAAATTGGTTCGAATCATCACGCCTTTTTTGGAAACAATCATGATGTCGCCCACGGTCTCGGGTTCCAAAACCTTGGCTCCCACGAGTTTTCCGGTCTTACTGGTGAGGTTTGCGGTTTTCACTCCACTTCCTCCACGCGTTTGGAAGCGGTACTCCTCGATTGGAGTGCGTTTTCCAAGTCCGTTTTCCATCACCACAAAGAGATCGGCATTGGCGGATTTTACGGTATCCATTTCCACCACTTCATCTTCGGCGCGCAGTTTGATTCCGCGAACTCCCATGGAAGCTCGACCCATTGGTCTTACATCTTCTTGATCGAATTGAATGCATTTTCCTTCGTAAGTCACAATCATGATGTGATCCCCCGTGCTGGTTTGTTTCACCCAAGAGAGGGAATCATCTTCTCGCAGTTTGATGGCAATGAGTCCGGATTTTCGTACTGCCTTAAACTCAGCGACGGCTGTTTTCTTAACGGTTCCTTTTTTGGTCGCCATAAAGAGATAGTCACCCCCGAATTCTTCGTTGGTCACCACGAGCATGGCCGTTACGAACTCTTCTTTGGTGAGTTGGATTAGGTTGATGAGAGGAATCCCTTTGGCCTGTCGGCTGGCCTGAGGCAATTCGTACACGGGGAGTTGGAATACGCGACCGGTATTTGTGAAGAAAAGCAATTTATCGTGATTCTTGGCAAAACGCATGATTTCGATTTCATCTTCTTCTTTGGTGCTCATGGCCACTTTGCCCTGACCTCCGCGTTCTTGGCGGCGGAAAGCGGTGGGGGGAACGCGTTTTACATAATTTTCCTTGGTGAGCGTGACCACCATTTCCTCGTTGGGGATGGTGTCTTTTACAGAGAAATCGCCCAAAGCATGGGGCACAATCTCTGTACGCCGTGCGTCGCCGTAAGCTTCTTTGATTTCCTCGAACTCTTTGACCATAATCTTCTCCACTTTCTTGGTGTCGGCCAAAATGCCTTCCAGTTCTTCGATGAGGGCCATTTTCTCCTTGAGTTCGTCTTCAATTTTGCTGCGTTCCAGTCCGGCGAGCGTTTGGAGACGCATTTCCAAAATGGCTTGAGATTGGAGATCGCTCAAATTGAATTTCTTCATGAGGGCGTCGTGCGCTTCTTCTTTGGTTTCACTCTTACGAATGGTGTCGATGACGGCATCAATATTGTCGAGCGCGATTTTGAGACCTTCCAGAATGTGAGCGCGGGCTTTGGCGATTTTGAGTTCGTAAACGGTTCGTCTCGTGATGACTTCCTTGCGGTGCTTGATGAAGTATTCCAGCACTTCCTTTAGATTGAGTAGACGAGGGAGGAGTCCATCCACCAAGGCAATCATATTCATATTGAAATTCGACTGCATGGTTGTGTACTTGTAGAGCTGATTGAGGATTTTGCTTGGGTAGGAATCCTTTTTGAGTTCGATGACGATTCTCATTCCCTCTCGATTGGATTCATCCCGAAGGTCGGAAATACCCACGATCTTTTTATCGGTCACCAATTCGGCTATTTTTTCAACCAAGGTGGCCTTGTTGATTTGATAGGGGATTTCGGTCACGATGATGCGATGACGGCCATTTTTCTCCTCTTGAATTTCAGCTTTTGCGCGAACGGTGATTCCGCCGCGACCGGTGGTGTACATTTCTTTGATTGCTTCGCGGCCGTAAGCCGTGGCTCCGGTGGGGAAGTCGGGTCCTTTGATGAATTCCATGAGCCCGTCGATGTCGATTTCTGGATTTTTAGCGAGCGCAATGAGGGCTTCCATCACTTCCGTGAGGTTGTGAGGAGGAATATTGGTGGCCATACCCACGGCAATACCCATGGTTCCGTTGAGCAGCAATTGAGGAATTCGAGTCGGGAGCACGCGGGGTTCACTGTGTCGTCCATCGTAGTTTGGAATAAAGTCCACGGTCTCTTTTTCGATGTCGGCCAACATTTCATCTGAAATCTTCTCCATCTTGGACTCGGTGTAACGCATGGCCGCGGCATTGTCTCCGTCGATGGATCCAAAGTTTCCCTGACCTCGAATCAATGGATAGCGCAGTGAAAAATCTTGGGCCATACGGACCATGGAATCGTAAACCGCTTGATCTCCATGAGGATGGTATTTGGCCAAAACTTCTCCCACCACAGCGGCTGATTTTCGGAATCCGGCACTGGACCGTAATCCGATTTCTTGCATCGCAAACAAAATACGGCGGTGCACCGGTTTCATACCGTCTCGAACATCGGGAAGCGCACGAGAAACAATGACGCTCATGGCGTAATCCAGGTAGCTTTCCTCCATTTCATCCACCACATTGCGAGCCGTGATTTTTCCTTGCGCAAAAAGCTCAGTGGAAGGCTCGGGTTCCGCCGCCAAATGTGCCGCCGTTTCTTTAGCATCTTCTTCACTTTCCACTTCTTCGGATTCTTCGGGCTGCTCTTTGGGGTCTTCGTCCTCGGGGTTTAGGTTTTCTTCAATTTTCTTTTTAGCCATAGAAATTTAAAAAGGAATCGCGCGTAGTTTATCACAGCTCTTTGGAAGGTGGACTATAAGGACTTGACATCTCGTGCTTTTTGTTTATTATTTGGACTTGATTTTGTCCGGTGTATTTATTTCTATATTCTAAAATCTATGGGTTCCGATCACATGGATCATGCAAGAATGGAGGTTGACGAGCGTGCTTTAAATGAAGTGGATACGCTTCGCGTTTCAATGGCAAAAAACAAGTTAATGAGTCTACTTCATGGCTTGTTTTTACCGGATCAGCCTGGATCTGCTACTTCTCTGGCACATCCTGTTTATCGCCCCGAAAACGGTGCCGATGTTGAAGCTCAGCAAATTGAGGAAATGAAAGCTAATATTACCAACTTTTTTACTCGAAAATATGATGCCTTTGCAAATGAGCTTGAGGGTTCAATTGCTTTGATTCATGAAAAACCAACGGGGCTTCGAGTTGGTCGCGAGCTGACGCATAGAACCTCTTCAATCCTCAGTTTGTTTAAAGGTGCTTTGGATAGGCAGGCGGAAGATTTGTTTCAGTTGTTTTTGGAAAAATGGAAGACTGAAGGCCCCGTTTCACTTGCCATTAAGCAAGCTGTTTTCACAGAAACAGAGCGGCAGGAGTTGAGACAAGCTATAGCTGGAGTTCAGCGATTTTTTGGTTCATATGGTTACTTATCTAGGCTTCCGGCAGAAACTGCAAGTTTTGCTACACTTACTGAGGAAATAGAATTGCGTGCTTCCATGTTGGCCAATTTGACTGAACGACACGAGAGAATGAGCCATGATCGGAATAGACTTGAAAAACAAAGAGATAGGTTCGCTGTTGTAGCCGCCTTGGCATCTATTACAGCTTTGTTGTCCTTTGCCTCTCGAACGAATGGAGTGGAAGAAACGCCGACTATTGATCTTTCTCAGGAAATGGCCGCTGCGTCTACTGAGCCGGCACTGGTACCTGAGAGTGCACATACTCAAATTTCAACTCAGGAAAGTCATTCCAAAAAGGGTGTCTGTGATGTTTGGCGAGAATTTACCAGTTTGGCCCAGCTTGAATCAGCTGGATGTATGGTAGCACCAAGACCTTGCCATGATGACTCCGATGGTGCGTCTGTGGGATGTCTGACCTCGACATACGATTTGCAGTGTTCCACAGCGAACTTGATGGTTACTGAAAGCCTTCCTTCGAATCCTGTTTCTATCCGTTGTACTCCTTTGGATAAGCGCTAGAGTTTTCAGGGTTCGCCTAAACAGCGCCCGTTGAGCCCATTTTAAAAATAAAATGGCTTGTTTAAGCCACAAATCGAATGAAAATCTGTGCGTGCGCACTGGTGTTTTTGCGAACTTTCTTTTTTTCGGTCTTTCCCATTTACTCACTCAAAGTGCTTAAAAACCCCTCCATTTGGGATGGGATCTGTGACACTCAGGGGACTACAAAATTTATGTTGATAGCACGATAGAGCCTTTACAGCCTTGGTAGGGTCAAGGGAAACGCCATGTCATTCGGGCTCTTTTTTGTTTTAATTCACTCTCTTCTTCTGGTGAAATCTTACCCTTAAACCCTACCGTTTTAAGCTCACTGACATCAAATCCACAGTAGAAAAAGAGTCTAGTCCATGGGCTCATTAAGTGAAAGTACGGATCGCCAATCTCATCTTTTGTGGGGTTCAACCAATATCCGTTGCGCATAAAATCCACCAGTTCTCTAAGAGTGTAACCTGCCATTCTGAGCATTCGCCATTTTTCCTCCCCATAGTCAAATACTGCATTGAATGCGACCTTTATAGGTGCGCCACTCTCCCTGAGTACTCTCAAAGAGTGTGAACTCTCGAAACCGCCCCTTTCTGCAAGAAGGTGCCTTCGTTCTTCAAGTGGATCTTCGGATAAAATGGGTTGATTAGAGAGTGTCATACTTGAATGGTATCATAATTTACAAATATGGCAAGTCGCGTAAGGAGCGGGGTAGCTATTTTTATGCGTCTTAGTTGAAGTTATGTTTGAACAGTTTTTGGAAAATCAGTAGGGAAAGGAAAACCACTGGCAAAGAGATGACTGCATTTTGTGGGTTGAGCTGATTTGTGGCGAATAAAACTGCAATGCTCATAAATCCTAAAATCAAACTCCAAAAAACAGCGTTTTCTTTAAGTTTCCAGTAGAGTGAGCCAAAAACTACGGGGAAAAGAGCGAGATTTAAACTTGCGAGCGAAAATCCAAGAGCCAAAATATTCTGGTAGAAAATGCCGATGGCTACCGCAAGCGCTATGAAGAAAACGATGAAAAAGCGAGTGAGTTTTTTCATGGATTCCTCACTGTATTTTTTTGAATAGTTCTTGAGGTCGCGAGTAAAGATTGAGGAAACCACGAAGGTCACAGTATCCGAAGATGAAAGTGCCACGGCGTAAAGCAAAACCATGCCAAACTCTTTGAGTCCAAACGGAAGCAATTGAGAAAAGCCAGTCACCAAGGCGTCTTCGGGAGCGATATGTGGGAAAGACTGTTTTGTCGCAAGTCCAAGGATGCTGATGACGATGCCGAGTATCAGTAGGATAACGGCGGCATAACTGAGCCCCCGTTTCAAATTTCGTTCATCTTTTGTTGCAAAAATTCTTTGCCACAAATCCGGCGCAACCATGATGCCAAACCCCATAAGCACTAAAAAGCCGATGATGTTACCGATTCCCATTGTACCGAGATTAAATTCGGAAACAGGAATGGCGGTTTTGCCAAAAAGAAAAACGCCCACGGATAAACTCATGACAAACATGATTATCATTTGGAAAAAATCGGTTCTGACCACTGCCTTGAATCCTGCAAGCAGAAGATAGATCAGCACAATCGCGCCGCCGATGATGACCGCAAGAAAATAGGGAATGGGGAAAATGGCTGATAACACTTTTCCGCTGATCACTAAATTAACGATGAGCAGCAGGAAAAATTGCAAAACGAGGAAAAATGAAAACATGAGGCCGTTTTTCTTCCCTAGAATTTTGGAAAAATATTCCGGCATGGTGTACACCTTCAGTTCGTCGGCTTTTTGTTTGATTTTAGGTGCAAGCCTTCTTACGAATAAAAATCCGAGCGCAATGCCCACAAAAAGCCAGATTGCGGAAAATCCATAAAGGTAAAGAAATGCAATGTAAATTGAGAGAGTGGCGCCATCAAAAAAACCTGCGCTCATGGTGGCAGCAACTTGTACGCCCTCAAGCTTTCGTTCCGCAATCATAAAACCGTCTTCACTCTCTTTGCGTGCTGAAACAATGCCGATCGTCACAACTATTGCAATGTAGATGAGAAAAAAGATGATTGTGAGGGCCATGGGTCCCATGTTAGGCATTTTCACCTCAAAGGTCTAGGAAAACTGGTGCTTTTATGATACAATGATAAGATTAAAAAGAACCACCACGCATGGCTGACAACACGCCGATCGTACAAAGCGCTACAGTAAGCCCCGCAAAGCCTGCGGCTGCTTCGGTTACCCCTCCGGTAACTCCTTCGGTTGTGGCGCCACAAGCCAGTGCTGCGGCGGCCAAAGTGAATACGGCGGCGCAAAAAAATCTGATTGAGAAGAAACAGATTCTTGAAGCGGAGAAGCTTTTTCAGGAAGGAATTGCCTCCATTCGGGACTTGATTGCGCCTTCTTCATTTGAAGTGGCTTATGATCTTGTGAAAATCGACGGGCTCTATTCTCAAACCTTTTTTGTTTACACTTACCCGCGCTACATCGACAGCAACTGGCTCTCTCCTGTTGTGAATTATGATGTGACCATGGATATTTCGCAGTTTGTTTATCCGATTTCTTCGGAAGACATCATGAAAACCTTGAGAACCAAGGTGGCGCAACTTCAATCTTCCATTCGCATTGCGGCGGATAAGGGCATTGTGCGCGATCCTGCACTGGAAACCGCTTTGGAGGATGCGGAGCAACTTCGAACCGAATTGCAACGAGGTCAGGAGAAATTCTTTCAATTTGGACTTTATTTTACGGTTTACTCCGCCAATGAGGATGAACTCCGCAAGGCGACCAAGGAATTGCAAAGCTTGCTTGCCGGAAAATTGGTGCTCAGCAAACGCGCCGATTTGCAGATGGAGCGAGGCTTCACTTCCACGATTCCTTTGTGTTTGGACGACATTGCGGTGCAACGCAACATGAACACCTCACCGCTTTCCACCACTTTCCCTTTCATTTCTTCCGAACTCACTTCCAATGATGGAATTTTGTACGGACTCAATCGTCACAATGAATCGCTGATTATTTTTGATCGTTTCTCTTTGGAAAATGCCAACTCCACGGTTTTTGCCAAGTCGGGAGCCGGAAAGTCGTATGCCGTGAAACTGGAAATCTTGCGATCTTTGATGTTTGGTACCGATGTGATTGTGATTGATCCGGAGAATGAATACCGCGCGCTGTGTGACACGGTGGGTGGGACTTATCTTACGGTTTCTTTGAACTCGGATCGCCGCATTAATCCTTTTGATTTGCCCAGCCCCATGGAGGGTGAGGAGCTCAAGCCTGGAGATTTGCTGCGCAGCAGTGTCATTAATCTTACGGGTCTTATGAAATTGATGTTGGGGAAGATCACGGCTCAGGAAGAGGGACTTTTGGACAAAGCGCTCATCGACACCTATTCCACCAAGGGAATCACCATGGATATGGTGGATCCTTCTCCCTACCCTGTGCCCACAATGGTGGATTTTTACAATGTGCTCTCCGCGATGGAAGGGGCCGCCGATATGGCGCAACGGATCGCCAAGTTTGTGACGGGGACTTATGCCGGAGTCTTTAATAAAGAAACCAATGTGACCCTCGATACCGGGCTCATGGTCTTTTCTGTACGGGATTTGGAGGATGAGCTCCGGCCCGTGGCCATGTATATTATTTTGAATTACATTTGGAACCGGGTTCGTTCCACCCTCAAAAAGCGCATTTTGGTGATTGATGAGGCCTGGACTTTGATGCAGCACGAAGACAGCGCGAAGTTTTTGTTTGGACTCGTGAAGCGCGCTCGAAAGTACTACCTCGGCGTGACCACCATCACTCAAGATGTGGAAGATTTCATCAACAGTCCGATGGGCAAACCGATTGTCACCAACTCCTCCATGCAGCTTTTGTTGAAGCAGTCTCCATCGGCCATTGAGCCTTTGGCCAAGGTTTTCAACCTCACGGAAGGGGAAAAATATATGCTGCTGAACTCCGGAGTGGGGCAAGGGCTCTTTTTTGCCGGTCTCAAGCATGTGGCCATTCAAGTGATCGCCTCCTTCAGCGAAGATAAAATTGTGACCACCAATCCTGAAGAACTCTTAGCCCAAAGCAACGCCGCCGCCGCTTTTGAGACGGAGCAGGCTACTGTGGTGGCGAAGGCTACGGAACGAGCAACGGCTGCGTTGGCTGAGGCTGCGCCTGTGGCTGAAGCGGCTCCCGTCCTCCCCCCTGAAGAAGCCAAAATGGAGGCCGGATTCACTGAAAATGTTGCCACTGTTTTGGACCAAGCGGTGGAAGCACCCACTTCCGCCGTCCTCACCGACCCCGCCAATGCCACTGGGGCTCCAGCTCCCGTGCAAGAGGTTCCGGTGGTGTTTGAGGAAAAGAAGTAAAAATAAAAATTATTTCCATGCCAGATAATGAAGATCTAGGATTTCAACCTGACGAAGAAGAAGCCAAATTCAATCCTGATGAATTTACCGATGACGAAATTAGGGCGATGGGGGGGTATACAAAGGGGCGAATTCTCAAGTTGTTATTCGGTGATCCTGATCAGAAAAAACTGATGACAAGAATAAGTGAAAGAGAGAAAAAGGATAAAGTAGTTTTGGACCAGATTAAAAAGTACACGGGGAAATACAATCGAATTTGGGGTCATAGAGTTGTATCTCCTGTTTTTAAAAAACTGAAAAATACCTTCGGTGAGAACCCGGAGTTTTGGGATATAGTGTATTCCTATGAGAATCGGGAGCACATGTTTGAGACTTTGCTAGAATGTTCTGAAATTTATGGTGACAACTTTGATTTATTCGTTCTCATACACTCCTATTTGCAAAAGACTGGGAATGGTCAACACTCTCTACCTCGAACCAGTACATTTATTGAAGGGCTAGCTCATTATAAAGACCTCTACGGGGACGATCCCGAGAAGTTAAAAACTTTAATGGATCCATTCTTAGGATTCTATGTTCATAGTAATTCCGATGAAGATTTTGCTTTGCTCTTTGGTGAAGATGTAAAAGCATTGTGTGAGGGTCATCTGGATCGGTTTGGAAAATTTGTAAGCGCATTTCAGTCTTCCGGCAGAAAAGGATTGAATTTTTTGATCGAATTCGCTGATGTTTACAAGGAAGATGAGCTAATACTTGAGCAATGTTTGAGAATCTTGAGTCCTTTCCGATCTACGCGTCTCTGTGAAACCAATCTTTTAGGTAAAATCTTAGAGAATAAGAATCTATTTGTAGCTAGAAAGGATTTATTTTCATACTTTTTTAAGTTCTACGAGAAAATTATGGCAAATGGACTTAATGGTCATGGCCATTCTGAAAAATCGGGAACCAACCTAGTTGCCCTGGTGGACTTTATCAGCTTCTTTAAAGAGGATCCGGAAACCTTGGATTATATGTTTGATTTTTATGAAAAAAATACGACACAGGACTATAAGGGTTTAAATGGGGTGAATGGGACTTATTCATTTGAAACATTTTTAAGATTATTTATTGATGTGTCAAAAAAGTTTTCAAATGATACTCACAGAAAAGAAAATCTTATAAAATTTTTTGAATATTGTTTGAAAGCTGACATACGAATTGATTTTTTTGTTGATTTTTATAATTCACTTCCAACAGAAATTGTTTCAGATGATGCGAGACTTGATTTTTATTTGAACCACACCTTTGGTAGGCCCAATACATATGGTTATGTGAGAAGCGAAATACAATCTTTTATCGAGGTGGAGAATTTTTTTGGCAAGGATAGTAAAGAATTTAATTTTTTCCTGAATGATCCCGATCAAATTAGGGTTTTGGAGGAATGCCTGCGTGCTTTTTTATCCACCCCTGAAATAGTAAAGTTTTATATCTCACTGATTGCTTCAGGTCATGGCGACGATGCTAAAGCGCTTGCTTGTTTTAGAGAGATGTATACAAAAAACCCTGATGATATCAAGTTTTGTTATGATTTAGTGTGTGAGGATAAAAATGCTGCAGGAATTATTGCGAGCAATTATGGGGAAAACTTAATTGGTAAAAACACTGATAAAAATTGGATAAAATTTTGTTTTGACTTAGTAAAAACTGATCCCGACGCAGCTTTGATTTTAATGGGATTCTATGCACTTGCTGAAAAAGCCTCCTTTGATAAAGACCTCGTTAAATTTTACTTTGATTTAATAAGGGAGAACCAGGAAGCGGGGAAGGTTTTGATAAATGGTTATCAGCGTTTAATTGGAATTGATAGGGAGGCTGCAAGGTTCTACTTTGACCTGATAAAGGAGGACAAAGAAGCGGGGAGGATCTTGGCTGATGTTTGGGAAAGGAGCATTGAGGGAAACAGAGAGAAGGCAAGGTACTACTTTGACTTGTGTAAAGAAGATAAAAAGGCTGCGAGGGTGTTAGGTCAGTACGGTGATTTAGTCCTGGGTGACTTGAAGGTGTCTCGTTTTGTATTTGATCTGCTTAAGGCTGACAGAAAAGATATTTGTGATGGATTACTGGAAATTAGGGCGTTTTTTCAAAGGGATAGGAAAAATGATTTGAATAAATTGGAAATTTCAGTAAAATTCCTGGAAATCAGCGACCAGATAGACCTGAAAACATTAAAAAACTTTTATAAAATTTATCAAAGGGATGGGGAGGAAAATGCCAAAAAATACATAGAAGGACTGGTCCGGAAATCCAAAGGATTGATCGGTGAGAAGATCCCTATGGATTTGAGAAAAGATGATGAATATCTCTTTTATGTGACACGCGTTTACCCAAGTGGGAATTATTCCAATCATGAGAGGAATTTGGCTTGTGGGGATAGGTTGGAGCACTTAAAGGCTTATAAATTTAATAAAGAGGGTTATCCGGCCGAGATGACTGGTTTGCTGGGTTATCAATTAAAGGAGGGGCAGGTGGAGAACGAGGACTTGCTCAATAATTATAAGAAGAGGCTGGCTGGAATAAGAGACTTTGTGGCCAGCAGAGGGCCAGATAATAAGGCATTGCAAAAAGCCTTTGAAGAAAAAATCGATTCGATTTTTGAGAAAAATGTTGCTGAGGAGTTCAAGCAACTTAAAAAGCTGACACTCAAGGAAAAATTATTGATTTTGGCCTTGAATATTATTATCAAAAGGGCGAGGCAGGAACCTTACGAATACGATGTTGGAGATTTGATCGTTGAATATAAATACGCTTTTCATGAAAATCTGGAGGCTTACATCCAAAGAACTTCGGATGAAACTAGCAGGTTTAAAGATCCTGTTAGTAAGAATTTTAATCTGTGGAGAGAGCTTTCTGTGATTTATGGAGAGAATTTGAAGCATGTTTTGAGGCATGATCTTTTTGAGGAATTTGAGAGAGATAGTAAGCACAAAGCCGATATTGAGAATATCTTTGATTCGTTGATGCCTGGAAAGGAAAAATTTGCCTTAAACGATAAACAAAAAGAGCGATTTAAAACTACTTTAGAAAATCCACATATCCCAGAGAAAGGCCATATCATAAAAGTAAAAAACAAAGAAACGGGAATGGAAGAGGAAAAATATAAACCAGGGAAAGCTGAAGAGTTGTACAAGCAAGTTTATGGTATTTTTTCTTCGAATATTAAATTTAAGGATGACGAAGAAAAAGCAAAATTTACAGAACAGGTGAAAATGATTGTTGAGAACTGTAAGGAGGGCGAGCTTGTGAACGCTGAAAAGTTTTTTTCTGAAGCGATTCCGCAACTTTTGAGATTGAGGCAGCGCTATTTACAAAATCTAAATGGAAAATTGGAAGAACTCTTTAATGCCGATATCAACTTAATTGGTGCTGAGGTTTCTAAATATGATGAAATTTTGGAGGTTGAGATGAAGCAAACACAAATGGGCGGAGCAAAACATAAAGCGGTTGGGAAGAGTGCAAAAAAACGCAAAATCCGCGGATATATTACGAAAACCAAGGAATCGGCAAACGCCAGAATGGGTGCGTATTTATGTATTTCCGGTGATGAAACCATGTGGAAAAATCCGAATTATTTTGAACTCGTAATGAAAGATGAAGAAAGTGGGAAGTGTATTGGAGTCTGTATGCTAATGAACATTAAGGCGAAAGACGGGAAGAAATATTTATGGTTTGGGCCGAATCCATTTGAAGGATTTTTAGGGCAAGTTTCATCGGATCAGTGTTATAGATATATGTACGACACTATAACGAACTTTGCTGCTGAAAACGGCTATGACGGAGTTGTGGTGCCTCCAGAGGATGGACAAATTTTGGGGGCATGTACAAACCGAGGAGGAGATTTCCCAGATTTGATAAAGGCTTCACGCTTAAGAGATGCAAAGGGCGCATTGAGGATTGTTGAATTTGGTGAGCCGCAAAAATTAGGCACACACTCAGGTGTTAGCTATTCTTATTCCAATGGAGCTTTGATTTGGGCCAATACCTCAAAATCTCGAAAAGTTTAAGTGCGTACCGCCAGAACTCTTCTTCTCATTGTTTCCATGAGATCTTTTGGATTTTCTCTTAGAGGTCCCCACTCTTTTATAAACTTAGGATCTCCAAAATCATTTTTGTTTGGGTCTAGGGGTATGACTCTTACTCCTAAACGAGTTCCTCTTTCAACACGGTGTTGGATAAGGCTTATTCCATCATCTATTACAAGGACATAGCTCGGTAGATAAATTCCGCCGTTTTCTACCGCATCGAGGATGGCATCCACTTGAGCGGGGTGTGCCACAAACAGATCCCCATCAATACGACCTACGCCTCCGCCTTTTCCCCTTACAAAAAGAGTACCTTCTACCGGAGAAAAAGTTTCAAATATAGGATTATTTTCTATCCTGGGGGGGAATGTGCCTTGGGGAAGGCCTGTGCGTTCTGTATTTTGATCCAATCTCATGTTGATTTTATAAATATTAAAGAAGGTTTTTTACAATATAGGTTGTTCTTTTTTTTGTCTAGACTCCTCCGCAAAAATATCAATGGTTCGTAAAAACACATGTGCGCACGCACAGATTTTCCCTCGATTTGTGGCTTAAGCAAGCCATCTCCATTTACGCATCTTTTTCACCTTTTTTCCTGTCGACGCAAGCTAGTGCGAATTGACTCTCACTTGTGGAGGGGCTACTAGAAGTGTGCCACTGAGGATCATAACCTCTATCGGTTGGAGATCTTGGCGAAACAAGCGTTAAAACTCGCCCATCCAGATAAAAAAACTGATGACCAACTTCTCTATTGCGGCGAGAACTGGGTGGATCAAAGGTGCTATAATCTTCTGGATCTAGGGCCTCAAAAATACGACGAAGCCTTTCATCGACGAGTTGAATCGGGGAATAATTATAAGGTGAGTATTCATCTCCCTGTAGTTTTTTTGCAATACCCAAGGCCTCTTCAGGATCAGAGAAAACTTGCACCACTACCCTATCTGTTCTAGTTTCATCCCAACGGCTATAACGAAGGAGCCCCCTATAGTTTGCTGTACAGCCCTCTATCATTCTGGGCTCACCGAGAACCTGCGCTAGGCCCTCCATTTTCCCCTGCAAAATCTCAGGTTCATCACAAATTCCAAAACTTGGACAGGAGAATAAATCCATATACCTATATACATGGGAAATTTCTTCACGAACATCTAAAGCCACACGAAGGGCAAGCAAATCAAAACCCCCCTCCTTAAATCGCTGGGCCATCTCATCCACTAGCTCCTGAGGAAGTCGACCTTGATCAGTCAATGAGCTTGTCGTATCTAAATCTAACATAGCTTTAGAGAAGTGTATAAGGACACAAGGTAAAATACCTTTTATGTATTGTCAATAGTGCGTGGGATGGTGCCTGGTGCGGCTTCTCCGCCTTGCCAAGCCCCGGGGCATTGTGAGAAAGTCGGGGCATGCGCGATCAAGTGTGGTTACAGGGGCAGTTGGATTTTCTTCTGGAGAAGCATTTTTCGGATATGGAGAGGCCGAATAGGATTACGATTCAGTTTGGGCGGAAGGCGCAGCGGAGGCTGGGGTCTATTCGAATGAGTCGGGATAAAAAGAGAAGCAGCATTATTATCAATGGGATTTTTCGACAGTTGGAGGTGCCAGAGGAGGTGGTGCGGGCCACGATTGCGCATGAGCTTTGCCACTATGCGCATGGGTTTTGTTCACCCTTGGAGCAGAAATATAAAAGTCCGCACGCGGGGCAGGTGATTGAACGGGAACTTCGAAAAAGAGATTTGGAACTGTTTCATCGCTTCGAAAAAGAGTGGACAAAGGCGCATTGGCCTAAAATCCTTGCGAATGAGTTTGGGGCGAGGGCGCAGCGGACTATAAGGCGTCGTTCAAAGCCTTCAGCCATTCGTCTTCTTCGACGACTGTTTCGCTGAGCACAATGTCCGGGGTCACGCCAACGCCTTGCACGGAGTTTCCTTGAGAGGAAAGCCAATGGGCAATGGTGAGTTTGAGCAGGGAGCCATCCCAGTAAGTGATGATTTCCTGTGCGGAACCTTTCCCAAAAGTTTGAGTTCCGATCACGGTGGCTCCGGCGACTTCCTGTAGGGTGAGGGCCAAGATCTCTGATGCGGAGGCGCTGTAGCCATTCACTAAAATGTAAACGGGAATATCTTGGTAAGGCCCCGTGTCTCCGTTCACAATGCTTTCTTCAAATCCTCCGTAGTCCAAGGAGACGAGGGGGGTGAGTTGAGGTACAAAAAGGCCCGCCACGAAATTGCTCATGTTGATGTATCCGCCGGGATTGTTGCGCAGATCCAAAATGACGGCAGAGGGATTGGGCTCTTCAGCCTCCAACTCTTGAAGGGTTTCCATCATTTCCGCGTAAATGTTGCTGCCAAAAGAATCGATGTCGATAAACCACGCATCTCCATTGTAGATTTTTCCTTTCACCAGATTCAGTGCGATTTGGGCGCGCACGAGGACATAGGAATACGACTTCCCATCTCTTTCTATGGTGATTTCCACTTCGGTTCCGGCGTTTCCTTTGATGCGAGCCAGGACTTCTTCCATGGCCATGCCCTCAATAGAGACTCCATCCACTGCCATCAACTGATCTTCGGATTTCAGGCCGGAGGCTGAGGCGGGACTGTTTTCCAAAATTTCTGCAATGAAAATCTCCAGGTTTTCCTCATCTTGCATCAAAATAACTCCGATGCCTTCGAATTCTCCTTCAAGAGCATTGCTGAATTCGCTGGCTTCCGATGCGCTGAAGTACATGCTGTACGGGTCGTTGAGACTTTCTAAAACTCCGTTCACGGCCGCTTGGAAGAGAATTTCTTTATCAATGATGAAGCCGTCCGGAAGATAGAATTCTTCTAAAATACGATTCCAAATGTCTGCAAAAATGTCGGATTTATAGAAATCACTGCTCACTTCTTGTGCTAAAGTGTCATTTTCCCAGCTTTCCAGCCGGTAAAGTTGATCCGCCAATTCACCGCGGGTGATGCTTTTATAGGGGCGAAAATTTTCCTCAAGACTGGTGTTCACGATTCCGATTCGGCTCGCTTGAACCAAAATGGAGTAAAAGGGGTGTTTGACTCCAATGTCATCAAAAAGTGTTTGCCGTTGGGAAGATGGAATGATGGGCGCACTCAGACCATAGGCTTTCATGGCGGTGGCTAGGGACTTCACTCGTTCCAGGGTTTTTTCTCCTTCAAAAACTTCATCTTCAATCAATTTGCTTTGAGCGGCAAATTCCGCATAAGGGGCGAACCAGGCTTCCGGGCTCACATCCGTGAAGGAGGATTTTTCTGGAATTTCCAGGTCTTCGCCTAAAATTTTGAATAGAATCTTAAAAAATTCGGCGCGGGTGACTTTATCGTCGGGACGAAATTCCGCGGCCGGGTCCACGGCTCCAACCAGCTCTAAATAACTGATCCCATCGTAATAGGGGTGAGTGGTGGGGACATCTTCAAAGGCGGCAAAGGAAGTTTGAACGGCGAGCAAAAGACTGAATAGAATGGCGGGTATTATTTTTTTCATGCGGTCAAATTAACATAGGGGCCGTGCTTGTGCCAATCCTCTTTTAAAAAAGCTGAAAATTTGCTATAATTAATAGATTTAAAACAGGTTTACGAATGAAGTTTTCTTCTCTCCTCAATTCGCTGCTCACCGGACTCTTTGCCGCAGGGCTTGCCTTAGCCTCTTTTGGGGCTTTCCCGAGCTCGGAATCTACGGTGATTTCCGGTGAAGATCCTTGGATTCAGCTCGAAGAGGGAAGCAGCCTTTCGCCTTGGGGCCGGGATTTGGTGAGTGTTCTTGATGGGGGGATGGTGGAATGGGCTTGGGAAGATTCAGAAAAACGGTTGCAAGGAGAGCTTCAGGCCGGTGGCCTGGTCTTTTCTACCCTTGCGGATGATTTTAAGGTAGAGGTTCACACGGCTTTTGCTCGAGTGGAATCTCAAAACAGTTCGGCCCTCTTGCGCTTGGATGCCGAGGGGCAAAATCTGACGGTTTATGCCTTGGAGCATGCCACCCTGGTGACTTTTGTTTCGGGTGGAGAGGATTTGAACGCGCTTTTGGTGCCGTCCGGTTCCTTTATGAAGATTCCTGCCAGTAAGGTGGGGCCTTCTTTGGCACGACTTCGTCTCACCAAATTGAGCAAAGAATTTCCGGTTTTTGATATTAAAGAAGAAGAACTTATGGAGGCTGAACAAGCGGTGCTTGCACAGAGCGGAGCCTTGTATAAGGCCAGCGAGTTGGCGTTTACGGAGGATTTGCAGAAAAACAGTCACTTTGGGCCTGCGCGCGTGGGCTTGGGCTCTTTTGTGAGCCGAACATATGCCTTTTTACGGGCTTCTTTGACCTTTCTGCCCACTGCGGAAAACCGCTTGGAAGAAGTACAAAAAGAGGAATCTTTGCAGTATGGGCTCAGCAATCTTTTGTTTGGGGAAACGGCGGTGGGCGAGGAATGGCTTTTGGAGTGGCACAATGCTCAGCCGGACACGGCAAAAGTTCAAGAGGTGTATTCCTCTTTGTTTTTTGCTCTGCCCGGGGACCCGTTGTATCCCGCCAAGGCGAGCGCGGGCACGCTTCTTTATTCTCAAGAAGATCCTTTAACGGTGCTTCGAAGGCAATTTCAGGAGATTGAATCTCTTTTGCAAGAAGGGTCTTTGGTGCAAGCGCAAACCGCGTATATAAGCTATAAAACTCAATTTGAACAAGTTTTGGATGGAGCTCACTTGGATGATGTTTCTCGTTTGGATGAAATCACGCGAGAATACTATTTATTGGAACTTTTGCTTCGTAGTTATTCTGTTTTTTATAGCACGGATTCCATAGAGCTTTTATCGGACTTGGAGGACAAAATTCTCTTTCTTGCGGGTTCGGATACCGATTTGGATGAAGAGCGCCAAGCTTTTGTACAAAGCAAATTGCGCTATTTGGCGCATCTCTTTGAATTTGTGGTGGAAAAGAAGGTTTCCGTCTCCGATGCGGTGCCTTTGGCCAATGAACTTTTGGCGGATGCCGAAGCTCTTTTAAGCTCCATCCATTCCGATACGGCGGTTCGGTCTTACTTTGCAGAAAAGATTGAGGATTACAAGCTCTCGGTGCAATTCATCGATTCGCCGGAATTCTTCTCTTATGATGATTTTAATGAAGGGCTCCGTGCTTTTGAGGCCAAAGCGGAGGATCTTGAGGATTTGAACGCTTATTTGCAGAGCCTTCGATCGGGAGAAGAAGTGCCCGCGGAGCTCGGTTTGGAGGAGGCTATTGCTTCGGTGAAAATGGATTTAACGGAGGCCGGTATTCAATTTAAGGAGGTGGAGTCTTTGGGAGACAGCGCCAATCGCTTGTTTGCAGTTGTGGGCGCGCACACCGCGGGTTATGCCTTTGAGGCCAACTACGATCGCATCACGGAGATTCTCTATGATACGGTGGTGGAAGGGCAGTTGCGATTTTCCACCGGGCTTACCCTTGAAAATGCCAGTGGGGTTATTGCTTTGGCGATGAAGGAATCCGAGGAAGTCCCCGTTTCTGAAGAAGAAACTCAGGCTCCGGCAGAGGAATCTTCACTCACTGAAGCGGTGGCGCTTTCCTTGGTGGAAAAAGCCTTTGACGAGGCCGGACTTAAGTTGGGCGCTTTCCATTTTGAAGTGCTGGATTTGGAAGACAACTTATTCCTTTTTGAAGGGGTTTTGACTCAGGAAAGTCTTTTGGTCTCCGGGAATTTTGATCTGGATACCGGCTTGGTTTCTGAAGTGGTTTGGGATTTTAATGGAAGTCCACAGTCGTTCCCGGATATTGCGCTGGGTCAGTTGGAAGCGGCCCTTTTCGCCACTTTTTCGGCTCTTTCAGATCAATAAAATTGGTGTGACAGCGGGGGTTTTCTTTGTTAGAATTCCGCCGATTTAATTTAAGTATGGCTGATCAACAATATTCTGCAGACCAGATTCAGGTTTTGGAGGGCTTGGCGGCGGTTCGCAAACGCCCTGGAATGTATATTGGAACCACGGATATCGCCGGACTCCATCATATGGTCTGGGAGATTTTGGACAATGCGATTGATGAAGCCATGGCCGGATTTTGTAAGGACATTTCTGTTGATATCAATGCAGATGGCTCTCTAAGAGTGACGGATGATGGCCGTGGAATTCCCGTGGATAAACACAAGACCACCGGAAAATCCGCCCTGGAAACGGTGCTTACGGTTTTGCATGCCGGAGGAAAATTTGGAGGAGGCGGATACAAGGTGTCCGGAGGTTTGCATGGAGTGGGAAGTTCGGTGGTGAATGCGCTTTCGAGCCACTTGAAGGCCGAAGTTCGACGAGACGGGAAGCTGTTTGTGCAGGAATTTGAACAAGGGAACTCTATGGGAGATGTGAAAGCTGTTGGAGAAGCGGAAGGAACAGGTACCGCCATCACCTTTACTCCGGATCCGGAAATTTTCCCGGATCGAAACTTTATTTTTGAAACCATTGTAAATCGAGCGCGCCAGCAGGCTTATCTCACAAAGGGAGTCACCATCCGTATTCAAGATCATCGTGACGGACGGAAAATCATGTTCCACTTTGAAGGAGGAATAAAATCTTATGTACAGCATCTCAATCGAGACCGTGAGAAAATTGGAGATGTGATTTATTTGGAAAATGAGGTCCCCGAAGGGCTCATTGAAGTTTCTTTGCAGTATACGGAGGCTTTCCAGGAGACCGTTTTCACCTTTGCCAACAATATTCATACGGTGGAAGGAGGCATGCATCTTACGGGTTTCCGCAGCGCTTTGACTCGAGTTTTGAACAATTATGCTCGCAAGAATGAGCTTATTAAGGAAAAAGACCAAAACTTTTCCGCGGAAGATGTCCGCGAAGGTCTCACCGCTGTTATTTCGGTGAAATTGGCTGATCCTCAATTTGAGGGACAGACCAAGAGTAAACTTGGAAATGCGGAAATGAGGACTGCGGTTGAGACGGTATTTGGAGATCATTTGGAACAGTACATGGATGAAAATCCATCGGATGCGAGGGCCATTGTTGGAAAATGTGCTTTGGCTCAACGCGCTCGCCTCGCGGCTCGCGCTGCCCGTGACACCGTGATTCGAAAGGGTGCCTTGGAAGGAATGACCCTTCCCGGAAAGCTTGCGGATTGCAGCTCAAAAGACCCCAGCTCCTCTGAACTCTACATCGTGGAGGGAGACAGCGCCGGTGGATCCGCCAAACAGGGAAGAAATCGAGAATTCCAGGCCATTTTGCCTCTTCGTGGGAAAATTTTAAATGTGGAGCAAGCGCGTCTCGACCGAATGATTGCCAATAATGAAATCAAAAATCTGGTTATTGCCATGGGGGCTGGAATTGGGGAAACCACAGATTTGAGTCGACTCCGTTACCATCGTATTGTGATCATGACCGATGCCGATGTGGATGGCGCGCACATTCGTACCTTGCTGCTCACTTTGTTTTACCGGTATTTCCGTGGAATCATCGAACAGGGCTTCCTTTATATTGCGCAACCTCCTCTGTATAAATTGGAATTTGGGAAGACGGTTAAATACGCCTTTACCGATGAGGAGCGAGATCTCCGACTCAAGGAATTTGGTGATAAGAAGCCCAAAATCGCACGATACAAGGGTCTTGGAGAAATGGATGCCGAACAGTTGTGGGAAACCACCATGGATCCTGAAACTCGTACCATGCTTCGCGTGACGGTGGAGGATGCCGAGCGCTCCGATTACATTTTTGAAACTCTGATGGGTAGCGAAGTGGCTCCTCGTAAAAAATTCATTCAAACGCACGCTAAGCGAGTGAAGAATTTGGATATTTAGTTTTGGGCGGGGGTTTTGCACATTTGCACACCTTTTTTGCCGTGGTTTTTGAGAATTTGTCAGGAAAGTTTAAGGAAAAATTCAGAAAAAATTCAGGATTTCATCAAGGTTGGGCTGTTATAACAGGTGTATCCTTAACTTTTACCTATGGATGCATTGCATGGTTTTGAGTTCGATTCTTTAACGGAATTGAGCGTTTCCGGCGCTTCACCGAGTTCGCTGAAAAGGCGGACTCGAGCCGCTCTTCCCAGTTTCCGCGCGGCCGTGCTGGGAAATCTGCTCCTGCTTGGAGCATGCGATAAACGGTGGGCTCAGGATCCGGAGGCTGATCCGTACGCGAACATCAGTTTGGATGGGGGTAGTGAAGCGGAGGAGGAAGAGGATGAGGATGATGATGAGGAGAGCTGGGATGGAGGCTCGGATGTGGATGAGGACGACGATGATGACGAAGGGGATGGGGGTGGCTCGGCACAAGGCGATGGTGGAGAAGCCTCGGAAGATGGGGGCGAAAGCTCCGGGGATGGCGGGTCTACGGATGGGGGTTCCGAGACTGAGACGGGAACCACGGTGATGGAGGCGGATTTGTGCAATGATCTGCGAGGAGAAGTCTCTTCTACTCCTCATTCATCGGTTCAATTTGTGGATACGGCCGAGGTGGCCGCGAGCTATGATCTGGGCACGGAGACTTTTCGGGATACTTATGAAGTGGGTGGCTCCGATGCGGAGGCCCCCGTCTACGCTTGTGTTTATAATGAAGATTCTCAGGCCGTGGATCGCACGGAGGTGTTGAGGGAAGATGGTGCTGAAATTCTTGTTCATGCGGCTTTTTCTGATCGCCCTGATGTCATTGTCTTGGTTTTTTTCGATCAAGAATTGAATATTCTTGCTGAATCGCCCATTCCGGATCAGTCCCAGAACTTTGTTTGGTACTATAGTTTGGATGAGGATGGCAGTCTTCTCGACCACCTCAAGTAGTCTTGTTCTTTGATCTGTTTTTTGATATAATATAAAGATTTGTTCACTCACCTTTTATGAAGACCGAAGCCACGATGCTTGAGATTGGAAACTTCGAAGACCTTGAGCACCTTGTTGGACTGCTCAATCAAGCGTTTGAAGGCACGAGCTATCGTTTGGAAAAGGTGCAAGATCAAAAGCAAACCTACCTTTTTATTGAAGATCCTTTAGCGGAGGACGAATATGAGTGTGGAATGATTCAAAAAATTGGAAAAAAGGCTTATGCCTACTCGGAAGCGGTGCATCAGATGATTTTTGGGGCGTATCAACGCTATCTGGAAACAACGGGAAGGTAATTCTTGTTGACTTCCTCACTCTAGTTCTCGTATACTCCCCTCGCTTTAGAATTTTTAAATGGCTCATCCAACAAATTTCTGGGTTTCGGCAGATGCCAACGAGTCTTCTGAAAAGAGGGTTGCCCGCTTCAAACAGTGGTTCAATCGATCTCGAATCGGAGAACTGGTTAAGGGTCGTCGTTACAACCAAAAGGATCTCACTCCTCGCTTGATTCGCAAAAAGGCTCTCAAACGAGAAGAGTACCGTGCGGCTCGAGAGAAGAATAAGTTCTATCAATAAATGACGATCGGAAGGGTGCTTGCCCTTGCTCAAAAGGCGGGACTTCGCACAGAGATGGAGGTTTTTTTAGCCTTTTTACTCGATTGTTCTCGTTTGGATCTGATTGCACGAAGTGAAGAAGAAATTCCGGTTGAGTCGCTCGCTCCGCTTCAAAAAGGCTGGATCGCTCTTCAGGATGGAGTGCCCGTGGCCTATTTAACACAGCAGAAAGAGTTTTATGGCCTGCCTTTTTTTGTGGATGAACGGGTTTTGATCCCGAGGCCGGAGACGGAACAGTTGGTGGATTTGGCCCTGCACTACGCCAAAAAGAGTGTTTTGGAGCTGGGTACCGGGAGTGGGGCGGTGGCCTGCAGCATCAAAAAGAACCGGCCCGAGCTTCGGGTGGTGGCCACGGACATCAGTGAGGCTGCCTTGGAGGTTGCGAACAAAAATTGTGTTCAACTTGGGGTGGAATTGGAGCTGCTTCAATCTGATCTTTTAGAAAAAGTGCCTCAGGAAGATTTTGATGTTTTGGTGGCAAATCTCCCCTATATCGGCACGGAACTTCACGCCTTTGTGTCCGAAGAAGTGGAAAAACATGAACCTCATTTGGCTCTTTTTGGAGGCAAGGATGGCTTGGAGCTGTACAGGCGACTTTTTGAGGAGGTCTTATCTCAGGAACGGTCGTTTAAGTTTATCTTGGGTGAAGTGGGTTTCAGTCAGGGAGAAGCTATTCGAGAGCTTTGTACGGCGATGTTTCCGGAAGCCACATTCATGCTTTTGCAGGATTTGCAGGGGCTTGATCGGCATTTTGTCCTGGAAAGAATGTGATTTTTAGGTAGAATGAGCCGCGATGAAAGATAAATTACAAAAACTTGAGGAAGAATACACCCAGGTGGAGCTGCGTATGGCGGATCCGGCTATTTTTTCGGATCAAGAGGCTTTTCAAAAACTTTTGGCGCGAAGGCGGGAGTTGGAAGGAGCTGTGTCTTTGTTTCGAGAACTTCAAATTCAAGAGAAAAGAATAGAGGACAGCCAGGTGCTTTTGGAGGACAAGGATGAGGAAATCCGTGAAATGGCTAAAGAAGAGCTTAAGCAAGCCAAAGAAGCGTTCGAAGAGCTCACGGAAAAACTCAAATTGGAGTTGGTGCCCAGGGATCCTAAGGATGGAAAAAACTGCATTATGGAACTGCGGGCCGGAACCGGGGGAGATGAGGCGGCTTTGTTTTGTGAAGAGATGTCACGAATGTATCTTCGCTATGTGAAAGAGAAGGGCTACCAGGTGGAGGCCATCAGCGAGAGTTTGGGAGAAAAGGGAATGAAAGAGTTTATTTTTAAGGTTATTGGTCCCGGGGCTTACGGCCGAATGAAGTATGAAAGTGGCGTGCATCGCGTGCAAAGAATCCCTGAAACCGAAGCCAAGGGGCGAGTGCATACTTCCGCTGCTTCGGTGGTGGTGCTGCCCGAAGTGGATGAAGTGGAATTGGAAATTCGAGATCAAGATTTGCGCATTGATGTGTACCGATCCGGCGGTCATGGGGGGCAAAGCGTGAACACCACCGATTCCGCCGTGCGCATCACTCACATTCCTTCGGGACTTGTGGTGGTGTGTCAGGATGAAAAATCTCAACTCAAAAACAAGATCAAGGCCATGGGCGTGCTTCGCTCTCGCTTGTATGCCCTGGAAAAGGAAAAACGAGATCGGGAGCTGGGCGAGGCTCGCGAATCTTTGGCAGCCACCGGCGAACGGGGCGACAAAATTCGCACCTACAACTTCCCCCAAGACCGCGTCACCGACCACCGCATCGGCCAAAACTTCAGCAACCTCCCCGCCATCATGGAAGGCGAAATCGACCCCATCATCGAAGCCTTGATCCTGGAAGATCAAACCAAGAGACTGGCCGCCGCTGCGGAGTGAGGGGTTGACTTATTAATAGACTATGCTTTAATAGGCTGGCTTATTTATTTTTATTCTCATGCCAGGTGAGGAAAATATTGCTGGGGAGGATAGTGGTGGTGAGCATCTCTTAGAGGAAATACTTGCACAAGCTCACAGGGAGGCGGAGCATGTGGATGCAGCTTCTCAAGCCCTTCTTGAACAGGCTATGTGCAATTTCGCTTATGAAATGAGAGGCACTGGGTGGACGCTAGAGGATCAAATGGCTTTCTTGAGGTGTCCAAAGAATAGAGAACTTGTGTGGTATTTTAGGAAAGGTAACCGTGCGAAGATGCCTAGTTGTCACGACTGATCTTTTAACTTAGAATGGCTGCGATGTGGATTGATACGCATTGTCATCCGTTTGCGGCCTCGCTCCGTCAGGAGGAAGGTGCGGCTTTTGAGCGGGCGCGGGCGGCCGGAGTTTCGAAATTTATTGTGGTGGGGTATGACTTGGAGGCGAATCGAGATGTGTTGAGGATTATTGGTGAGGAGCCGGATGCTTGGGGAGCGGTGGGCATTCATCCGTGTGAGGCGAATCTTTTTAGTGAGGAGGTCTTGGCCTTGATCGAAACCCAAGCAGCTCACCCTAAAATTGTGGCGATTGGGGAGATGGGGCTTGATTACTACCACAAAGAGACGACTCGTGAAGAACAAGAAATAGCATTCAGAAGGCAAATTGCTTTAGCCAAAGAGCTGGACTTGCCTTGCATTGTGCATTCTCGCGACGCGGCCGAAGACACCTTGAGCATTTTGCTTGAAGAAAAAGCCACAAAAGTTGTTTTTCATTGCTTCAGTTATGGCCCGGACTTTGCTCGCAAGGTCTGGGAGGCGGGTTATTTCACCAGTTTCAGCGGAGTGGTGTCGTACCCCAATGCCAAGGAAATTCAAGAAGCGGCGCGCATTGCTCCGGCTCACTTGATTCTTACCGAAACCGATTGTCCTTGGCTCGCCCCCCAATCCATACGAGGGCAGCGCAATGAAATGGCCTATGTGCGGGAAGTTGGGGAGAAGTTGGCGGAGTTAAGAACTATCTCAAAAGCAGAGATGCAAGCCCTCATTTTGGAGAATAGTCTTAACCTTTTTCGGTTCAATAATTATTGAAGACTCTCAACCTTGCATCGTACTGGAATAAACCACTGTTTTGGAGGTGAGCGGTTGCCCTTTTTGGATCGATTGGAGCTTGAGTGGTAACTTCCCTAGTCAAACAGTGGGCCGCCCCCCCCAAAAAACGATTTTGACTGAGATCAAGCGTGTGTCGGGTGACGCCTGTTTCTGCCTCCTGTTGAACTTGCTTGCTTGTATATTTCCCGCTCGCAAATACTTCATCCCCCCATTGTACTTGATTGGGGGTGAGCGCATCTGCATCTGCCTTGGTGATGGGGTAGAGTGGTGCTGAAAGGTCTTTGGCAAGCTTTTCCATTTTTCTTCTTGATGGAGCTGTAAAAGCATCCATCCATGCAAAGAATTTAACGCCATCTTGAGTCACAAGATGTGTGAAGACACAGTCTAGATGTAATCCGTCGACAAGATCGAAGCATTCATGTCTGATGGTTGGATCTTTTTCTGTTAGGAACTCTGTGACGACTTGTAGACCCTCTGCATCTGAACGAGTGGAGGTGCCTGAAATGTACCAAGTTTTTCCGTCCAATTTGAAAAATCGTGTATTACCTCCTTCGTGATATCCCTTTGGCATTGTTTGAGTCGGAACTCCAAGAGCATCGAAAAATACTTTGTTGAGTTCAGGCTCGTTTCTACGAGTGGGTGCACCCATATTTAAGAGGAGCATTGTGCCGTCCGGCCTTGTAAGGGAAGGATCTCGTAAAAATTCTATATCTTGAGTTAACCCATTTTCTTTAAAGACATCCTCTTTTGGATAGGGGACCACAATCAATGGCACGCCACTTCGTGCAAGTCGGGCGATCAAAGCTTGATGTTCTTGTCTTAGTCTTGTTACATCCCCCAACCATTTTTTCTCTTGAGCTTCTTGCATATGGCCATTCCCGGGGGCTGCCTCTGGGATTCCATTTGGCCAATAGCCCACCTCTGCAGGTGGACTCTCCATGATCATGAGGTAATCACATTTCTCTCCCTCCATCAAGCTAGTCATAAAAAGAATTTCTTAAGGATATTATCTTGGGAATTCCTTTCCTCGTGCAGTGAGGCTCACTGTCGCAGGATCAAAGGCAAGTCCTCTTGCTCGGATTTCCTCTAGCACTGGCTGGACATCAAAGCTCCTACAGCTGAAGAGATCAAAAAAGTATCTTCCTTCTGCGTCAACATGCAGGGCAATGTGTGATTCTGCAATGAGAAGCACGCCATCTGTCCATCCTCCTTCTTTTGTAACATAAGGGGTCGTTACCGGGGTCATCCCTATTGATGGAGGCAACCTTTTCATGAAGTCATAGAGCCAATCGAGATCTCTTTGATCTTCAGGCAAGACCCCTTCCATCATAAGGTGAGGGCCAAAGGAGTGATCGATTTCAGCGGTATCGGTGGGTTTGGTTTTCCCGCGTTCAAAAAGATCGTGTTTCTTCGTACGGAATTGCTCAATCATTTCACCCTTTAAAAGGTTTTTTAGATCTGGTCTTTTCCCACTTCGTCTTGTGGAAGTTCCGTTAGTAGGTCTGGCTCCTCTTGCGAGGGCAAGATCTGCAAATACGCAAGCCCTTGTTGGGTCACTGAAGCTATGGACGGTCATATGGCCTCCGGGGAAGACCCCCATTCCGGAAATTCCTTTATCTTCAGGTTTCTTTCCATCGAAGTAGGGGAAAAGGTGAGGAGGGTTGACCAGTGCTATTCCTAATTGATCGGCTATGTATTGCATAGAGCTGTGGAGATCCCTTAGATCTTCCAAATCTCTACAATTGCCTTTGTAGCCATCGTACATAACATGATCGATTTTAAGGCGTGTTGGGTCAGGTCGTTTCGTGGACATTTTAAAAAGTGTTAAAGATTACAAAGATTACATTTTTTTAGGAATTTCCATGCTTAGCATGTGGAATCCTTTTTTAAGTACAGTTTGGACACTTTGAAAAATTCTTCCGTAGACATATTTTTGTTCGTTGGTCATATCTATTACTTTTGTGAGTCTTTTTCCTTGTGAATAATAAGCGTTGATAGGAAACAGTGCCATCATAGGTTCACGCTTTATTAAAGTCAAATTTTGGCTTTAATAGGCCGCTTCTTCGCGTCTTTACAGAATTAATTTTTAGTGTTATGCTCGTGACTACAACTCGAAGATTTATGGGACCTTCTGACACTCCTTCATCGGCTACCTGCTTGTATGATGCTCCAGTGAGTCTTTCCCATCCTTTGCTGCGAGAGATTATTCAGCAACTTTCTGCCGAACAAGTAAGCGCTTTATTTGGGGCGTCGTCTCTTACTCAAGACGCAATGATGGAGCACCTTTTATCTCAGGCTGAAAAATTTGGATGTGATGTCCATGAACTTAGGGTTTATCTTTCAGACGCTGGATCTGCTCAATTTGTTACTTTCCGTGGAGAAAATGCTGAAGACCGAATACTTGATCTTTGTAGGCCAGAATTGATGAAAGAGGATCCATTAACTTTTTCTGTGCGAACTTCTTTGGCGCGTGCCTTGGAGGAAGGTTTTGAAGAACTTCATGATTTGGATGCTTTGAGAGGAGAAGGTATCCCCCCTCATTTGGGCTATATCCTGGATCAGATCACGATTGCTGGTGGGCAGCTTACAATAGGAGGCAGAATCCGCTCTATGCTTGGGGGCAGTCCTATTCCTCTTCGCTTCACATTTCCCTTGAGAGATCACTTGGAGGTGAACGGTGGGGATGAACTCACTTTTCAATAAGTTAAATTTTTACTTGCAATCCAATTTTTTTGAGGTAGAGTTCCTTTGAAATGTCTGAAGAAAAGTAAGTGGACCCACGATGTTTGTAGAGAGCTGGGGGTGGTGAAAGCCCGGCAACTCGTCCCACTGAACGCCCTTCAAATTAAGACAGCAGCCGAAGAAAGCCCTTGTGGCAAGTAGGTGTCGCCGGCAGAGTCCGTTATCAAGCTCACGATATATTTCCTAGCTAACTAGAGATGTATCGAATAAGACTTTCCAGGGTAACCTGGAAGTGAACAGGGTGGTACCGCGGATCATAAGATTCGCCCCTGACCTTAAGGGGTGTTTTTCTATCATTTAAAACTTTTTCTTCTTATGGACTCTAATACTACTTATCAAAAAGCCGCTTCTTACGAGGCTCAGATAGGGCAGGTTAAGAAATGTGTACTGCTTTACTCGGGAGGTCTGGACACTTCTGTAATGTTGAAGTGGATTAAGGATACCTATGGGTGTGAAATTATTGCTTTGACTCTTGATCTTGGTCAACAGGCCGATGATCTTGAAGAGGTGAAGGCCAAGGCGCTTCGGTTGGGGGCTTCTAAGGCTTATGTTTTAGATTGTAAGGAAGAGTTTGCCAATGACTATATCTCTAAGGCCATCAAGGCAAATGCTTCTTATCAGGGGGATTACCATTTAAGTACACCCATCGGTAGACCTTTGATTGCTAAAAAGGCTGTCGAAATTGCACTTCAAGAGGGGGCTGATGCCATTGCTCATGGATGTACAGGCAAAGGGAATGATCAGGTGCGTATTGAGGCAACGGTTCTTTGTTATGCTCCAAAAATGAAAATTATTGCTCCTGTTCGCGAATGGGGAATGGGCCGAGAGGAAGAAATTGAATATGCAAAAAAACATGGGATAGAAACTCCTCAAACTAAGAAAAATCTTCCTTATTCCTGGGATGACAATATGTGGGGCCTTACCGGAGAGGGTGGGGAAATTGAAAACCCAAGTCTCAAACCTAAGTTGGAGCTTATTTTGCAGGTTTGTAAGACTCAGGAAGAGGCCTCAGACCAAAAGGAAGAATTTGAGATTGAGTTTGCTGCCGGCGTCCCGGTTGCAATCAATGGAGAGAAGAAAGCCTTGCAAGATATTATTAAGGATTGTAATGCCATGGGGGCAAAACATGCCATTGGATATGTGATTCTTATTGAAGATCGTTTGGTTGGCTTGAAAGTTCGTGGAGTTTATGAAAACCCCGGAGCGCATATTATTGTTACCACTCATAAGAATTTAGAGAAAATTGTTTCTACTCAAACTGAAAATGAACTCAAGGAATTCATGGACAGCAAGTGGGCTTATATGTGCTACAGTGCAAAGTGGATGGACCCTACAATGAAGCATGTAAACAGTTTCATCGCCAGTATGAATGAAAAAGTTACGGGTAAGGTGAGATTTTCCCTTTATAAGGGTAAAATAGATGTACTCACGGTAAATTCCCCTTATTCTCTTTTCAACGAAAATTTGGCAACTTTCAATAAAAATGTGGCTTTCAACCAAAATGCGTCTGCTGGTTTCATAGAAATTTACTCCTTGGCGATGAAAACTCACTACCAAGTAGAACAAGAAAATCACTCCAAATAACTATGTCTAAACTTTGGCAAAAGGAAGGTGCTGTTAAACTCAACAGTGTGGTGGAACGCTATACGGTTGGGGAGGACTATCTCCTAGATAGGGTTCTTTTCCCCTACGACATTATTGGGACGCTTGCTCATGCTAAGGCTTTGGCCCAAGCGAAAGTTATTTCTTTGGAAGAGCTTTCTAGCATTCAAAAAACTCTCAAAGCTTTAGCGGAATTGGTGAAGAGCGGTGATGTGACGATTTCTATTGAAGATGAGGATTGCCATACCGTTATGGAAAACTACCTCGTCTCAGAGCTGGGAGATCTTGGTAAAAAGATTCATACGGGTCGTAGTCGAAATGATCAATCGTTGGTAGCGCTTAGGTTGTTCATGAAAGAGAACCTCCTGGTTACACAGCAACTTGTTAAAAAACTTGCTGAGGAGATACTGGTGTATGCCAAAAAGTACCGTTCTGTGGCTATGCCTGGTTACACTCACACACAACAAGCTATGCTCACGAGTGTCGGCCACCACATGCTTTCGTTTGTAGAGAGTTTGTTGGATGACTTTTCTTTCCTGGATAGTGTGCTTAAACATATCGATAAAAATCCACTGGGATCGGCAGCTGGTTTTGGCAGTAATGTTCCTCTAGATCGTGAGTTGACTACAAAGGAACTTGGATTCGCGTCGACTCAAATTAACTCTATTTATTGTCAGAGTAGCCGGGGTAAATTTGAGAGCGTTTACTTGGAGGGAGTTAATCAGATCATGATGACTCTTGGACGATTGGCCGCTGATTTTCTAATGTTTACTACCAGGGAATTTTCTTTCTTTGAAGTCGCTGCGGATCTCACGACGGGATCTTCCATTATGCCCCAGAAAAAAAATCTGGATTTATTGGAAGTTTTACGCGCTAATCTTTCCGTTTGTTTCGCAAACAAAGAAATGGTGCAAGGGATTTCAAAGGGCTTGCCTTCCGGTTATAACAGAGATTATCAACTTATCAAAAAAGCCGTTATTCAAAGCACTTCCATTGTTCAGGATAGTTTGCAGCTGATTTCTGTTTTTATTGGCGGTATCAAGCCTAAATCTGATGAGATTTTAACTAAAACACAGGATGACATTTATTCCGCAGATTTAGCTACTCAGCTGAGCTTCGAAAAAGGAATACCCTTTCGTGATGCCTACCAGGAGGTTATGACGAAGTTTAAAGATGGCTTTCGAGCCCTTGGTGAAGATCCCCAAAAAGTGTTACAAGGTCGTGCTACTCTGGGTGCACCTGGTAATGATGCTTTGAGTTACTATGAAAGTTTACTGATTTCACTATGACTACTTCCGACTTTTCGCAAGATTCTGAGCCTATTTAAAAAAAGACCGTTTTGTGTCAGTGCTTATGATAGAGTCGGTGAAGTTGAGGTAGATCGGAGGATGAAGATGGTGTTATACTCTGCTATTGCAGGTTAACGAGTCTCTATTTCATTGCTATCCCTTCTATGTTTCATCTCCGCCAAGTCATTCTTACGAGTTCTCAGCGGACGATTTTGAGTGATCTGTTGGAGTCTTTTAGTTCCGAAGATGTTTACGCACAGAGCTATTCTATTTCTGGATATCTCCATCAGCGCACGGATTTTTTTCGCCTGGCGCCCCCTTTTTTAAAAGATATATTCTTATCCTATCTCGATGCGGGATCTTTTGCTGATGCACTTGTTATCAAGAACTGTCCACTGGATTTGGATTTGCCATCCACTCCTCTTGATGAATCTCCATCTTTTTTTAAAAGTACTTTCTTGTCGGAGCATCTACTGCTCATGGCCAGTACTTTGCTGGGTACGCCTTTTGCTATTGATGCCGAAAACGCCGGGTTTTTGATCCATAACATTTATCCTGTCAAAAAACTTTCACAAAACCAATCTTCCAAATCTTCGGGCGTTATGCTGACTCTTCATACGGAATTGTCTTGTATGACGGATCCTCCCGATTTCCTTGTTCTTTTGGGTTTACGCACGGCCGACTATAAGGTGAATACGCCTATTTTGAAATTGGACGAGCTTCTCGACTTCTTAACGGAGTCAGAAATTGCTCTTTTGTATGAGCCTCTTTTTATTACAGAAATAGATGAATCACTGCGTAAAGATTTAAACAGTACGGTTTTTACTGAACCTTTCCGAATTCTTTCCCTCGTGGATGGGATTCGTGTTTGGCGCTATGATGTAGAGTATACCCGAGGTATTACTCCCGAGAGTCAGGCCGTTGTTCAGAAAATAGTAGCCGTTCACGGGCCACTTTTCCATAATGTTGTTATTGATCCGGGCGATTTGCTTGTTATTAATAATACAAGAGTTGCTCATGGGCGAGAACCGTTTGAAGCAAAATACGACGGTTCGGATCGTTGGCTTCAGAGAGTGAATATTCATTTGAGCGATACTCAAAAAACTTTTTATAAAGTATAAGATTTCTATGAATAAAGCTGGGCAACGTTATATCCTCGGTTTCTCAGATTCCTTGCATGATAGATCGGTGTGTATTTTCAGAGATGCTGTTCCCCTCATTGCTATTGAGGAAGAGAGACTTTCTCGTGTCAAACATGGACTTGCACTCTATGGAGAGTCCAGGAAAAATCCTTCGATCTTTTCCCAAATGGAGTTGGAAAAATCCTCTTCTGAAGAAAACGAAGCTCGGTTGCAACCCTCCATTGATTACTGCTTAAACGCTTTGGGCATCACTATGGATGACATTGATGTGATTGCGGGGAATTCACTGCATTTGGCTTTTCCGTTTCATGGTAACTCCATTCATATTAATCATCATTTGGCGCATGCCTCTGCGGCTTTTTATGCTTCTGGATTTCGAGAGGCTGCTATTTTTGTGGCGGATGGTTACGGCGATCTTTGCAACAGTCAGTGCTACGAGACCTTGATGTTGGCCAAAGGTAGAGATCAATCTATTAAGAAGCTTAAGTTGGTCACGGGCCATGTGACGAGCTATTACGATATGGAAAATTCTTTAGGAGTTTTCTATCGGATAGGAACTCTTTTGTCCGGTTTTGGAATGTTTGATGAGGGGAAAATGATGGGTTTGGCGGCGTATGGCGAACCAAAATATTATGATTTTATAAAGGATTTTCTTATTTTTCAGCCGGATTGTGTTTCGATTAAAAATGGTGAGCTTTTCAATGCTTTTTCCGATGCTGTGCAAGATAGAAGTGCTTTTGAACTGAGAGCAAATATAGCCGCTTCGTTTCAACGTGTTTTTGAGGAAATTGTTTTCTTCTACATCCATCATCTTTATGAAATAGCAGAGAGTGAGAATTTGTGTATCTCTGGTGGGATTGGACTCAACTGCGTGATGAATGCCAAGGCTTTAATGCAATCGAAATTTAAGAATGTTTTTGTTTTCCCAGGCCCTGGAGACAATGGAATTTCTTTTGGAGCAGCCTATTTTGTTGCTCATCAGCTTTTGGGCCTTCCGCGTACTGAGCCGTTGGACATTGCTTATTTTGGCAAGGCCTATACTCAGAGTCAGGAGTTGGAAGTCTTAGAGAAGTATAGCGACCAAGTAGAGTTTGAAGAGCTGAATGAAGATGAGCTCACGACTCTTGCTGCTGATTTATTGGTGAAAGACAATGTGATCATGTGGTTTCAGGAGGGATGTGAATTTGGCCCAAGAGCTTTGGGCCACCGAAGCTGTTTAGGGAACCCTATGCGTGTAGAGACGAAAGACTATATCAATGCGAAAGTGAAGTTCAGAGAGACATTCAGGCCTTTGGCGCCGATTGTTTTGGAAGAATACATGCGAGATTTTTTTGATATCAGCTGTCCATCGCCATTTATGCTTTTTTCTCCTCGTGTTAGAGAGAAGACTAAGGAAATGGCTCCTGGCATTGTTCATGTGGATGGCACTTCAAGGTTGCAGACGATCAATCGCAAACAAAATGCAAAACTGTATTCCTTGATTCATAAATTTTTTGATCAAACTCAGGTGCCTATTATCCTCAATACTTCTTTCAATGGTAAGGATGAGCCAATTGTGGAGACTCCCGAAGATGCTCTCAAGAGCTTTTTGAGTTCCCCTGTGGAACACTTATTTATTGATAATTATCACATAACCAAAAACATATCTTGAAGCCATTGCTCTCCATGTTTTCCCTTCTCGCACCTATCAATATAGGTGTGTTTTTGTATGATGTTATTCAAAACTCTTTGAACCATGCTTCCTGATGAAATTTCTTTCCTTGTGGATTTCTTGAATGTTCCGTCTGTAACAGGAAGCGAGCATGCGTCCGCCATGTTTTTGTTCCAGTGGATGAAACGAAACTTACCCCATGATGTTTTGGAATTGCAGAATGTTATAAACGGGAGATCAAATATTGTATTGAGAAGAGGAAATCCTTCACTCACACTAACATCACATCTTGATACTGTGCCTGGTGGTCCTCATGTCAGAATGGCCTCCGGCAGAGTATATGGTCGTGGATCATGTGATGCAAAGGGCCAAATTGTTGCTCAGCTTTCCGCTTTGAAGCGAATGATCAAGAGTGGTCTTAGTGAATATGCCTGTTTTTATGTGATTGGAGAGGAAGTGGATAGTATTGGGGCGAGACATCTTATTAACCATTCGAGTATTGGTTCCGAATATCTTCTTAATGGAGAGCCAACGGGGAATAAATTCATACATGCATCAGCTGGAATTTTGGATTTTAGCCTCTCGACGACGGCAAAAAAGCAGCATACTTCTATTCCAGGCTTTCGTTCGGCTATTCATGACTTAGTCCTCGACATACATCTATTATTGAACGGGAAATATGGTAGTTCGATAAATGTTGGTTACATTCAAGGGGGTGAAGCGCTGAATGTTAGTACGGGAACTGCTACTGCACATATATCTGTTCGTATACAGGAGGACCCCGCTCTGATTTTGCGGAAGATAAAAAAGATATGCTTGAACGCGTCTGTAAAGATGCTGGATCCTGCCCTGAAGCCATTTGTCTTTTATGTTCCACCTCAGTATAGGGAGAATGCTATTCGTGTACTTTTTTCTTCGGATAGTCCCTTGTACGCTAAGAAATTTAAAAAGATTATGATGTTTGGTCCAGGGGATATTCTTATGGCTCATGCGGATAATGAATATATATCATTATCGCAGATGGATGAGGGTTTGGATATTATTTCACAACTCTTACGGAAGTATGATGCCAATTGAAATTCAAATGACTGATGGAAAATCCGACTTCATGTCTGCTATTTTTGATTTGCGTCATGAGGTTTTTGTAGTTGAGCAGCATGTTCCGATTGAGCTTGAAATTGATGAATTTGATCAAGAGGCCATGCATTTTTTTGCATTACAGGGCGATCAGATAGTTGGCACACTTCGTATTCTTGCTGAGGATGATCATGTCAAAATTGGGCGTGTAGCTGTGAAAAAGGATCATAGAAAACTTGGAATTGGACGAAAAATAATGGAGACCGCCATGAATTATATTCAGAATAGTGGCTATACAACTATAGTTCTGGGTGCTCAACTGGAGGTCGTGCCATTCTATCAAAAGCTTGGTTTTGTTGAGGAGGGTGAGATTTTTGATGATGCGGGTATTGATCACATTATGATGGTGAAAAGAGTGAATCATTGATAAGTTTATTCAGTATCTTGAATCTTTGTTTGTAATCCCTAAAGAGATGAATGCAAGAATAAATAATTTAACCGTTGATCAGCCAAAGGTTAGGGCTGGTGATGTTCGCGTAAGTCCACAAATGTTCGAGCAGTTACGGGAAGTCGAAGCTCGGTCTGCCGAGATTACTGGTATACTCCTTAAAGTGATGAATTCTGCTGGTGTTGAAGAGGCGATTTTTGATGGTGGCTTTCTGGCGTGTAAAGATGACGGGGACTCTACTTCTTCGACTTCCGAGAACCTTACAGTCAGAAAAGAAGAGATTGCTGGACGGTTAGTTGAAAGGATAGTAAGGGATTTTACCGATATTCCTGCTGATCAACTCGTATCACGGCACAGTGATGATAGGAATCCACTTGTTGTTTTTTCCGCTCAGGATTTGGAGGTTATTGGATTTAGTCTCTATGACAAGTACCTAGAAGGATGGATGTCTTATGAGCAGGTGAGAAGAGGCCGTGAACATATGGGATTCATGGATGATGTATTCGCTAAGGTTGTTTCAAGTTTTGAACAAACCAGTCGTGGATCTGGATCTCATTACTCATTATATTTATTGCCAAGTAAGCGTAGTTTATCGGTCTTTTTGCGTCATACTGGGCAGGGTTTTCCAGTACCTTAATGTCGAAAATTTTTGACTGATTTGACGCAGACTACCGCAAAGATTGATGATGCAACCACTTTCAGGCCCATCTTGTATTGGAAGAGAGTATCTTGATTTGATGCCAGAAAGGCTGTAAGCTGACCTTCTGAAGCAATTACAGTCATTCATTATTATGTCAACTGCAGAATCTCATGTTTATAGCCTTTGTGATGAGCTGACCTCTGTTGTTGAAGGTACTCTTGGAAAGAAACTGGGGCAACCTGTTACGAGGGCGAGAGTTGAGGGAGCGGACTATGGTTTGAACCTCCATGCTTTGCGTGAGGCTACAGAAAGTATAGATGATGTTGTTGTGAGAATCAGGGACCTTATTATAGGATTGATCCCTGCTGGTATTACGATTTCTGCTGAAAAAGGTTTTATTAATTTTCAAGTTTCGAACGAAGCGTTGGGACGGGTTGTTGCAAATATTGTTGATCAGCCTAACGGAGGAATAGAGCCTGTCGGTGATCGTACTATGTTGGAGTTTTTTAGTCCCAACACCAATAAGCCCATGCACTTGGGGCATCTTAGAAATATTGCATTGGGAGAAAGTTTGGCCCGATTGCTCCAGTTTTTCGGACACGATGTCACCAAAGTGAATCTGTTCAATGATCGTGGTGCTCATATTTGTAAATCTATGCTTGCCTACCAATTGTATGGCGGTGAAGCCACGCCTGAGTCCACCGGCGTTAAAGGCGATCATTTTGTTGGGGATTACTATGTTCGTTACGAGAAAGATTTGCAGGCACAGCTAAAACCCATTATTGAGCGCATCAAGAGTGAGCCTGAGATGGCAGCAGAGCTGTTGGCATCCAGCGAAGAACTCGCAAAACTTGAATCGGCAATGAAAGATCAGCCTACTGATAAAACACTCAAGCTTGCTTTTGAAAAAGCCAAGAAAAAACACGCAAACTTGGAAGAACGTGTTGTAAGTCAGGCTAAAGCTGAAGCTCCCCTCGTTCTTGAAGTGAATGAAATGCTTCAAAAATGGGAAGATGGAGATCCGGAGGTGCGGGCGCTATGGGAAAAGATGAACGGCTGGGCTATTGGAGGTATGGAACAAACGCTGGATCGTCTCGACACGCATTTTGACATTATCTATTTCGAATCACAGACTTATAAGCTTGCGATGGACATGATTCAGAAAGGTTTGGACAGTGGTACCTTTGAAAGGGATCCAAGCGGTGCTGTAGTTGCTGATTTAGAAAAACTTGGGGTGCGGGATAGAAAGGGGAATCCCTTGAGTGGTAAGAAAGTTTTGCTGCGCTCTGATGGAACGAGTGTATACATCACTCAGGATTTGGCTATGGCGGAACTCAAAGCGAAGGACTATCACCCGGATAACAGTATGTATGTAGTGGCTGATGAACAACTTCGTCACTTCGAAGTCCTTTTTGGAATTCTTAAGGCTTTGGGCTACGGCTGGGCTGATAAACTCAAACACATTCCTTATGGTATGGTGGACCTTCCCTCGGGACGAATGAAATCTCGTGAAGGAACGGTGGTGGATGCGGACGATATCCTTGATGCGCTGCGTGACAATGTAAAAGCAGTGAGTGCTCAATCTTCGGATCTTGCAGATGCCGGAAGGGTGCCTCGACGGGAGGTGCTTGAGGATGAAGTCGCTGACAAAATTGGTATTGCAGCTATGCGCTATTACCTTCTGTCGAGTCGCCCTGACAGTAGAATAAAATTTGATCCGGAACAATCGGTAAAGCTTGAAGGGAAGACAGGTCCTTATATTCTTTATCAATATGTCCGCAGTGGAAAGATTCTCCAAACTGCTGAAGACAATGGTGGGGGAGTTTCAACGCCTGGCGCAGCTCCGGATTTTTCTACTCTGGCTGACCCAGCTGAGCATGACCTTTTGATGACATTGGTTGAATTTACAGATTGTATGAAAACTATTCAGAGGACTCTTGATCAAACGCTTTTATCTGATTATGTGTACAAGTTGGCTAAAGCGTTTGCGGTTTTCTACGAGAAGTGTCCGATTTTTAAGCCGGCACTGGCGGGTCAAGACCCCATTGCTCCTGAACTTAAAAATACCCGACTTGCACTTGTTCAGTATTCCCATTCCTTGTTATCGAAATCTTTGGAATTGCTTGGAATAGAGAAAGTGGAGCGAATGTAGTTTTAGCATCATTTCATTGTTTTTCACCCTTATCAAGCTATAAAAATAGTCCTTAAGGTGGCTATTGAATGAGGGAGGAGGAGTTCCAGACCCATTTTTTTGGTACTTTTCTCTCGATCTTTATCTTTGTAGCTTTTGCGAATTTCACCGGATAGTCCTACTTCGCCTACAATGACATTCATCTCCGGAATAGGCTTTTTAAGTAAGCTGGAAATAATGGCCATGCAAACTGCGCTGTCGCAGGCTGGGTCGCTCACATGGATGCCCCCGGTGACATTGATGTACACATCTTGATCCGAAAGAGAATATCCGCCGTGTTTTTGCAGAACGGCGATAAGGAGCTCCAGCCGGTTTCGATCAAACCCGTTGGCGGATCGTTTGGGGTAGCCAAAATCGGTGTGATTTACCAAGGCTTGGATCTCAACAAGCAAGGGTCGATTGCCCTCCATGCTCATGGTGAGACAGGTGCCCAAGCAGCTTTCTTTTCGGTTCTCCAAGATGCGCTGGCCCGGATTTTTGAGTTCGTGAAGGCCCTCTTCCGTCATTTCGAAAATACCCACTTCGTTTACGGGGCCAAAACGATTTTTCATGGCGCGGAGCATGCGGAGTTCATGATCGCGTTCTCCTTCCAAAATAAGCACAGTATCTACTAAATGTTCGAGCACTTTGGGGCCGGCGATATTGCCCTCTTTGTTCACATGACCGATGAGCAGGGTTGGAATATTGTGCGTTTTGATGGCATTCATCAGCATTTCGGTGACGAATCGCACTTGGCTGAGGCTGCCGGAAGCGCCGGGAATTTCCGCAGAGCTCATCACTTGAATGGAATCGACGACTAAAAAGTCCGGTTTTTGCCCTTCGATGACGGCCAGAATGTTTTCCAAATTGTTTTCGTAGAGCAACTCAATATTTTCTTGTTTCGATTTTAACCGTTTGGCGCGGTCTGCCACTTGTTCGATGGATTCTTCTCCGGTGATGTAAAGGACGCGGCTTTTTTGAGCAGCCATTTGATTGGTGATTTGCAGGGTGAGCGTTGATTTCCCTATGCCCGGTTCGCCCGACAGCAGAATCAGGCTGCCTTCCACAAAACCGCCCCCAATCACTTGGTCGAATTCGCCGATGCCGGTGAGGATTCTGGTTCTTGGAGTGTGAGAGGCGGAAATGGCTTGTGGCTTCCCCGGATTGCGGGGAACAGGTCTTCGGCCGGTGTTGACGGAGTCGGGTTTGCCCACATTGATGATGTCTTCCAGCAAGGTGTTCCACTGGTCACAACTGGGGCATTTGCCCAGCCATTTCCCACTTTGGAAGGAACAGTTTTGGCAGACGAAGATGGTTTTGAGTTTCATATCACAAGGGTAGTATACACTCACCCTTTTGGCAAGACGAAAATCAATCCCCTGCGATTCTGCTTGGCAGCTCAGGGAGCTTTTGCTAAAATCCCCCCGGATCGGTAGCTCAGTTGGTAGAGCAGAAGACTCTTAATCTTTTGGTCGCGGGTTCGAATCCCGCCCGGTCCACCACGCACTTTAGTGCGTATCAATAGCTTGTCGCGTAAGCGACTCCTTCTCATTAACCCCAGTTTATGGCACAATCTCTCACCGATCTGCGAGTTGGAGTGGTTCTCAATCATGCGGGCGCGCCCTGGCAAATCATTTCCAATTCTTTTATGCGCACCGCACAACGCAAGCCGGTGATGAGGACCAAGCTTCGTAATCTTATGAATGGAAGTGTGATGGAGAAAACTTTTGTGTCTGGAGAGGCGTTTGAGGTGGCGGATGTGGCACGAAAGACCTGCCAATATCTCTACAAAGATGCCACCGATGCCAATTTTATGGATATGGAAACTTATGAGCAGTTCAGCTTTACCGTGGAAAACCTTGGAGATCTTATGGGATACCTCAAGGACGGAGAAAATGTGGTCGCGGTTTTGTATGAGGGTCGTCCCATCACCATCCAAATTCCACCTAAAGTGGTTTTGAAGGTTGTGGAAACGAGCCCTGGAGTGAAGGGAGATCGTGCGCAATCCGGAACCAAGCCCGCCAAAATGGAAACCGGAATCAATGTCCAGGTTCCTCTGTTTGTGAATGAAGGAGACCTGATCCGTATCAATACGGAGACCGGTGAGTATGTGGAACGAGCCAACTGATTCTCTTTTATGAAAATCCTCCGCGTTTCGCCCGATTATTTTGCCATTCTTTACGCCATCAACCCTCACATGAAAGTGGGGAGTGTGGACGGCGCCAAAGCGGCGGAACAGTGGGAGGCTTTGGGAGGTGTTTATGAAAAAATAGGTGCTGAACTTTTTGTTTTGCCGGGGCAGCCGGGTTATCCGGACATGGTTTTTTGTGCCAACCAAAGTCTACCTTTTGAGCGAGCGGATGGGTCAAAGGCGGTGATTCTTTCCAACATGGCCAATCCGGAACGATCGGGAGAAGTTGTTTTTTTTGAGCAGTGGTTTTTGGCTCATGGATATGAGCTGGTGAAACTACCTCCGGATCTCACTTTTGAAGGGATGGGAGATTTTATTTATTCCGCGGATCGGGCTTTTTTATGGGCAGGAATCGGGCCCCGAACTACAGAGGTGGCGCATCGGGCCATCGAGCACATCATTGGGAAACCGGTGCGGTCCCTGGAGTTGGCTCATCCGGACTTTTATCATTTGGATACCTGTCTTGCGATTGTGGATGCAGAAACGGCGGTTTTTTATCGGCCGGCTTTTACGGAGGAGGGCGCTTTAGAAATCTTGCGCAACCACCCTCGTTCGATTGAGGTGACGGAAGAAGAAGCGTATCGGTTTGCATGCAATCTGCATTGTCTGGATCAAAAATTTGTGGTGATTCCGGAAGGCTGTCCACGACTTGAAGGGATCTTGAAAGAGCGAGGTTTTGAGGTTTACGGCGTGGATACTTCTGAATACTTAAAATCGGGGGGGTCTGTTTTTTGCATGAAACTTGATCTGGAATAAGGGGACGAGCTGTGTTACAAATGGAGGGCTTCATTTATGGCAAGGTGGCGGAGCGGTTACGCAGCGGTTTGCAAAACCGTACCACACGGGTTCGAATCCCGTCCTTGCCTCCACTCGTCGAAGACGAGCGTTCCTGTCTGTCCCTCGCCTGGGTGGTGAAATGGTATACACGCGAGACTTAAAATCTTGTGGTCGCAAGACCGTGTGGGTTCGATCCCCACCCCAGGCACCATTTTATGTGAACGGCTTCTAGCGTTTCAGCCAAGCTTTTCTTTCTTTTTCCGGAAAGCGTTCTATGGCGTAACGAAACGCCGTGCGTGGTAGTTTTGAATAGTTCTTCTCCAAGAAATCTTTCAATGTTTTTTCTCCGCAATTTTTCCCAATTTCCCGTAGCATCCATCCCACCGCTTTGTGCATCAAATCATGCGGATCTTTGAGGAGCATTTGAGCAATTTGAAGTGCTTCTTTTGATTCCCCTTGTCTTATGAAGTAGAAACAACTGATCATGGCGATGCGCCTTTCCCACAAGTTGTTTGAGTTTGCTAAGTTTTCGAGCAGAGTCTTTGGTTTTTCCCACAAATAATGACCTAAAATATACGGTGCGGAACCATCCACCAGATCCCAGTTATTGATGAACGCGATATTGGCCAAATAAAAATCCACCAGCTCCTCCTGTAATACTTCATTGTTTTTCGCTTTTTTATATTGGCTTACCAGGATGAGCAACGCTGCCAGACGGTCTTCATGAATGGGGGAGTGGAGTAACTTTTCAATTTCCTTGAGTGACAATGCGTTGTATTTGCTCACGACCAGTCGTATCTCTGGAACAGTGACTCCTATAAAGCGATCGCCGTGGCCATATTGACCGGGATCTGTTTTAAAAAATCGAGCGGAGTTTTTTGCACGGTCAGGAGTGGCTAAATTTTTGAGCGCGTCAGCAACTTCTTTAGCTGTGTTTTTTTGCATGAGAATAGAGAAATACCGCAAAGCCCAGTGTAAAGAAGGGAATACTCAAGATTTGGCCGGTGGTGAGGTCCAAAAACCCTTGATGGAGAGGAAAATCTTTGAAGAATTCCACCGAGAAGCGCATGGCAAAATAAAGCATAAAAAAGAGGCCGAAGAAGAAACCGGGTTTGAGGGTTTTGTATTTCTTCAACCAAAGAGGGAAGAGGATGGCAAAGAGCAACATGCCCATGCCAAACTCGTAGAGCTGTGAGGGATGTCGGGAGAGGGCATCGACTCGTTCAAAGACAACGGCCCAAGGCACTTCGGTCACTCGTCCCACCAGTTCACTATTGAAAAAATTTCCCAAGCGGATGAGGCTTACCGGAATAGTGGCGCCCACCACCAGCACATCGGCATAGTCCAAGAATCGCACTTTGGGGTGTCTCCACAAAAAGAATCCAAAGGCCACCAAAAGTCCGATGGCGGCTCCGTGGCTGGCAAGGCCTCCTTCCCATACTTTTAGGATCTGTATGGGGTTGGCGAGGTAGTAATCCAGTTCATAAAACACGATGTGCCCCAAACGAGCTCCCACGATGAGCCCCACCAGTAAAACCACGGTGAGGTTTTCCACGATATCCAGAGAAAGCCCTTTCTTCTTTGCCATGAAGCGAATCAGGCTGTAGGCCAGAAACAAACCGAGGGCAAAAAATACGCCATAGTAGCGGATTTCCAGCGGACCCAAATCCACCAGAACAGGATCGATATTCCAAATCATTATTTGAGGGTGAAGGAACGGAGCATGGTGTCGATGGTCTCAAGAATCAGCTCATCTTCGCCACTTCGAGCGGTCCCGGTCACGGTCCAGGCTTCGGTGCCCTTGGTGAGGGTGATCTGCATGAAGCGAAGTTTGGGCCCGGAATTGTCGTTTTTCCCCTCAAAAATGCTGAGCATGGTTTTGCTTTCAGCTCCACCCACGGTCAGGGTGACAGTTTCCTGTGAGATGAGCGCAAAATTGACCAGTGTCCCTTCGTGATCTGCGAGTTTTCTTTGACCAAAATCGTAACTGGTGTCTCCGCGAGTATTGTTTTCTTTCAGCACGGTCACATTGGAAGTGAAGACACTGTCCTGAATGGCATTTTTAAACGCCACTTCCAAATTGTCCGGATATTCTGGAGTGAAGGCATCTTCAATTTCCCAGTCGTCCGGAACTTCCATTTCAAACTCAGAAGTTTTGTATGTGAAATAAAAAGCTTCCTCGGAATCCTCTGTAGTTCCATCCGTTGTGGAGTCCGAACCGCCGCACGCCGTTAGGAGTAGAGAGGTGAGGAATAAACTGATTAGGATTTTCTTCATTGGCCGCAGTTTACTTGAATTCTTGTATACGGGCCATTGAAATCTGTTGACTTTATTTTACTAAAACGGTAAATATTTTATTGCTCAGGCTGTTTATTATTAATTTCAAATTTTATGAGTTTAGATAAAAATTGTACATCTCTTGTTGGGGCTGACTTTGAACTGCGTCGGGGCGGGGATAATTTTCCTTATGCTCCCTTGTCTGCAACAAGAGGTGCTGAGGGGGTGTGGGCGGAGAGGCACAATGCAGATCAAGTCGCGGTTTTACAAGATCTTCATAGGAAAGGAACTCTTAATGCATTTTTAGGTACTTCAACTGGGGAAGAGGATCTTGGTCCGGATGAGCCTACCATGGAAATTGAAAAGGACTGATGTGTGCAGGGTTTGCTTACTCCAGGCGTCGTGCGACGCTCTCGCTGATGTGAACAAGGAGTTCGTAAGGGATCAGCTGGGCGGCCTTGCTTTGTTCCAGCACGGAGTTTTTTTGTTCGGGATGGCGAGAGTACACGATCACGGGATCGTAGAGTTTGGCTTCCGCATGGCTTAAATCCACCATGCAGAGATTCATGCACACGCGGCCCACAATGGGGCAGAGGGTTCCATTCACTTCCACACAACCGGCATTGCTGAGACTACGGGGCAGGGCCTCGTAATAACCCACGGGGATGATGCCGATTCGCATGGGGTGGGGGGCGGTAAATGTTCCGCCGTAGCCCACGGTTTCACCTTTTTTGACTTCGTTGATGGCGATGAGGGTGGATTCCAGTTCCATGGCGGGTTTTAGGCCCTCGAATCCTTCAATGACGGGGATGCCGTAGAGGCTGATGCCCAGGCGTGCCATATTGAATTTTGGATTTTTGACTTTGAGCGCTCCGGCACTGTTTGCACAGTGAATCCACTTGGGGCTGAAGCCCGTTTTTTCGATCAAGGTCAGAGCGGTCTCAAAGCGCTGCACTTGTTCCGTGGTTTTCGCATCGTTGTGAGGGTTGTCCGCATCGGCAAAATGAGTGTAAACGCCTTCAATATTCAGACCGATTTTTTTGAAGAAGGGAAGCTGCTCGGTCAATGCTTCCAAAGAAAAGCCCAGACGAGAAAACCCGGTCTCGATTTTGAGGTGCACGGGGTAGCCCAGTTTGGCAAAAAGCTCGGCGCTTTCTTTATTATAGACTGAAAAATGAAAGGGAAGACGGCGGACGCGGCCGATGATTCCGGTGTGCAAACTCTCCGGGTGAGAGGCTCCTATAATAAGAATAGGGGTTTTGATGCGGGCTTTTTTGAGTTCGTAGGCTTCGTACAGGGAATCCACCACAAAAAAGGGGAGGTTTTCGTCGTCGAGTGCCTTGGCCACCAGGGTGAGCCCGTGCCCGTAGGCGTTGGATTTTAAAACCGGACAAATGGCTTGGTGGGGGCACCATTTTTGGTAGAGGTGCAGGTTGTGCTTTAAGGCATCCTTAAAAACATGCACCACATTCAGGTTGCGATATTTCTTTTTACCAAAAGGCATAAAAGTGCTTAGCGGCGAGTTACAATGGCATCCACCAAACCATACTTCTTTGCCTCTTCGGCACTCATGAAATTATCCCGGTCGGTATCCACTTCCACTTTGCTGAGTTTTTGACCCGTGTGGTGTGCGATGATTCCATTGAGCAGGTTCTTGGTTTTGATGATGTGGTCGGCGTGAATGCGAATATCGGAAGCCTGACCTTCGGTTCCTCCCAAAGGTTGATGAATCATCACTTCGGCATTGGGGAGTGCAAATCGTTTTCCCTTGGCTCCGCCACAGAGGAGTACGGCGCCCATGGAGGCGGCCATGCCCATCACGACGGTGGAAACATCCGGCTTCAAGTACTGCATCGTGTCGTAAATGGCCAAACCTGCGGTCACATGGCCGCCCGGAGAGTTGATGTACATGGTGATGTCTCGCTTGGCATCCTCATTTTCCAAAAAGAGCATTTGGGCGATGAGCAAGCTCGCCATGCCGGATTCCACTTCCGTGAACATGAAAATCACGCGGTCCTTGAGCAAACGGGAATAAATGTCGTAGGCCCGTTCCCCTTCGTGTGTTTTCTCGAGTACGGTGGGAACCAGCATGCTGGTGAGCTCACGGGAAAGCCCTCGATTGTCGCGAAGATATTTGGCCTGAGCTTTAAGAAGACTGCTTTTTGTATAATGGTGAAAATCGTTCATTGGGTGCGTGGAGTTAATGTGGCTGCATTATAGCAGTTGAATACCCCCAGCCAAATCTATTTTCGTTTAGACTAAAAATAGTATTGACTTTACCTGGATGCACGCTAGAATCGTCTGGCACATTTCTTTCAAGACTTGTGTTCGTTCTTCAATTGACCTTTGACAATTCAGATCTAATAGAGAGTCCCAAATTCTAGGTTTTAATCTCGGTTTTCCGAGTATAAATAAATTTAAATTTAGGCTAGCCCCCTGGCCAACAGGGGGCATCAGCTTCGATCTTTCTCAAAAGTACCCTCGGGTACTTTATTGGAGAGTTTGATCCTGGCTCAGGGTGAATGTTGGCGGTGCGTCTAATACATGCAAGTCGAGCGAGGCTTCGAGCCGAGCGGCGGACGGCTGAGTAACGCGTTGGTAGCTACCTCAAACTCAGGGATAACTATGAGAAATCATAGCTAATACCGGATGGTCCCGTAAGGGTAAAGCTTTTGCGGTTTGAGAGGTGCCTGCGTCCTATCAGGTAGTTGGTGAGGTAACGGCTCACCAAGCCTATGACGGGTAACTGGTCTGAGAGGATGGCCAGTCAGAGGGAAACTGAGACACGGTTCCCACTTCTACGGAAGGCAGCAGTAAAGAATCTTCCACAATGGACGAAAGTCTGATGGAGCGACACCGCGTGCAGGATGAAGGCCCTTGGGTCGTAAACTGCTTTTTTGGGGGAATAATTCTGAATGTACCCTAAGAATAAGCACCGGCAAATCACGTGCCAGCAGCCGCGGTAATACGTGAGGTGCAAACATTACCCGGAATTATTGGGCGTAAAGCGTCCGCAGGTGGCGTAGCAAGTCAGGTGTTAAATCTTGAGGCTCAACTTCAAGACTGTGCTTGAAACTACTATGCTAGAGAGGTGGAGAGGTGAGTGGAATTCTGCATGTAGGGGTAAAATCCGTAGATATGCAGAGGAACACCAAAAGCGAAGGCAGCTCACTGGCCATTCTCTGACACTCATGGACGAAAGCGTAGGTAGCAAACGGGATTAGATACCCCGGTAGTCTACGCTGTAAACGATGATCACTCGATGTCGGGAGTTCGACCCTCTCGGTGTCTAAGCAAACGCGATAAGTGATCCGCCTGAGAAGTACGATCGCAAGATTAAAACTCAAAGGAATAGACGGGGACCCACACAAGCGGTGGAGCGTGTGGTTTAATTCGATAATAAGCGAGGAACCTTACCAGGGTTTGACATCTCCCGAATTTTCTGGAAACAGAGAAGTGCCGTAAGGAACGGGAAGACAGGTGCTGCATGGTTGTCGTCAGCTCGTGCCTTGAGGTGTTCGGTTAAGTCCGTAAACGAGCGCAACCCTTGTCCTTAGTTGTATTTTTCTAAGGAGACTGCCTAGCATAACTAGGAGGAAGGTAAGGATGACGCCAAATCAGCATGGCCCTTATACTCTGGGCGACACACGCGCTACAATGGCCGGTACAACGGGCAGCCAAGGAGTGATCCGGAGCCAATCCCCAAAACCGGTCCAAGTTCGGATTGAAGGCTGCAACTCGCCTTCATGAAGCTGGAATCGCTAGTAAATGTGTATCAGCCACGGCGCATTGAATATGTTCCTGGGTCTTGTACTCACCGCCCGTCAAGTCATGAAAGTTAGGGGTGCCCGAAGTTCCCACTCAGTGGGGCCTAAGGTAAAACTAACGATTGGGACTAAGTCGTAACAAGGTATCCGTACGAGAACGTGCGGATGGACTACCTCCTATTAAGGAGTTACGAAGGACTTCGAAAGAAGTCGTGTAACCATTCCTAGGTCGCCTCTCCCTTTACTGGGAGAGCGAGTGCACCGCGAGATGCATTCACCCTAGAGTTTGCCTCTCTTTTAGATCTGGATTATCAGACTGCAGATTTACTTCCGCAGCGTATCAATTGAAGAAACCTAGAAGCCCCGAAAGGGGCTTTTTTGCTTGAGTGGAAGCCGTTTCCACTATATAGTGGGCTCCATTTTAGCATTAAATTTTTATACCATGCCCACTGATCTCCCGTCTCCAGACCCTGTAGTGCCCGAATTCACAGAGGGCTTTAGGGAAGAGGCTCTGAACTTTGTTCAAACTTGCGTGGAAAAAGCGGGACTTTCTTTAGATGATCCTCGATTGCGGTTTAAGATTGCTAATGATCATCCCATTGAAAGCCCGGATTTAACTCGCGAAGAAGTCACTAGAGCTCTCGTCGTTGGACGAGGGCCGAAATACTTTTGGTATGATAAGCCCGGTTCAGGTGATACGGTCCAAGAAGCTTTTATTGAGGACATAAAGTTCGTGAGTGCTCTTCCTGTCGATCTGATACAGATTCTCATTACTCTTTTCAACTATCCTGATGGCGAATCGTATGGTGCTGAGGTCTTTGGTCTGGCGCATGAGGGGGCTGACCCGGTGGCCGTCGAAACTCTTCGGAATCGAGTGCATGAAGCTTTAAATGGTACGAGTGAGGCAGTACCCACATTCAGCCCCGAGTTCCAGACTCAAGCACTAACTCTTACCCAAAAATTAGTGGCTCGCGCGAATTTGGATGGGGATCTTCCCGTGAGCGTTGAGCTTTCGTCGCATTTTGGAGAGGATACTTTATCGGAACAGGAATTTAAGGATGCGGTTGTCCTTGGAATAGATGGAAGGTATCTCGACTATGGAGATATTGATCAAAATGCTTTTGTGGCAGATTTAAAAAGAGTTGCTGCTGAAAGAGGAGTTGATCACATCGTTGTCAAAGTTTCTCTTCACGACTGGCCAGAGACTGGTGAGCAGAAGGTTTCTGCCCAAGTTTTTGGTTTGCGGCACCCCGGCGGGGAAGTGGATGGAGTGGCCAGAGGATTCAGAGAAGAACTAATATAGAAAACTGGGCTGCACTATAAATTATGGCTCGATCTAAAGCTCCTCAACAATTAGATACTGTTCATCTCCTTGTTCATCCCGGATTTGTAATGGGAGGAGAGGTAGATCCGCCATCCCGGACAAAACTTCCTGCTTATACTGAGTATTTCCGTAACTTGATTAAAATTGTGGAGAGTGTGGGCCCTGAAGATTTACTGCTTTTTTTTGCTGGTGAGTCCAATCCTTCCAAGGAAGTTTCTGGGTTCAGCCCCTTTGAACTATTCGATGTCTTGAAGGAACAATTGGCTGAGCGCGCTATGTCTGTTCCTAATCATGTGTATGGCAATACCACTCTTTTCAAAAGGTTTGTTTTTCAGAGATGGATTCGTTCTTTAGGTTTTTCTGTTGCTCCGGAGACCCAATGCAGGGCGTATGGGGAAATTTTTGATGCGTGCGTTTTGCAGCACGCGGCGGGTTTCCATGAGTCTTTTGATTTATATAATCCTGCTCTTGTTGTTCTTAAACATACGGATTTCAAGAGTTATTACATGAATCAGCTTCTTGCCTCGATGGAGAGGGCGTATTTGCAAAAAGCACTGGAGGATTGTGTACTGTTCAGGCCCCCATACTCTCTTGAAAAACACCGTGTTGCGTACCTATTGCCGGATGGAAGTACCGTGCACGCTCAATAAGAAAAATGGTGGGCGATGGAAGATTTGAACTTCCGACCTCGACATTATCAGTGTCGCGCTCTAACCAACTGAGCTAATCGCCCGAATAGCATTGAGTCCCTGCCGGGACTCTTTTGGTACGCACTAAAGTGCGTGGTGGTGGAGCCTAAGGGAGTCGAACCCTTGACCTCCTCGGTGCAAACGAGGCGCTCTAGCCAACTGAGCTAAGGCCCCACTAGTGCTCAACGCTAAAAAAACGAGAGCGAAGAACTTATATCACTTTGGGGTTCAAAAAATCAAGCAGACATGGCAAACTGAGGGGGCTTTCATTTTATACTTATGCTTTTACAGGGACTTATAGGAATGGTGCTCGGGTTCTTGATTCTTATTTTTAGACCTCAAATCAAAAATTTCACCGGAGATATTGGTTTTGCAGAACGGACTCTCGGCGCGGGGGGGACCTGGACCTTCCTTTTGTTTTTAGGTGTTTTCATCTTCATCCTCTCCCTCATGTGGGCGATGGGAACCTTGCAAGATTTCTTATTGAACACCTTTGGACGATTTGTGTCTTAGTCTGGGTGCTTCTTAAAGAAGCTTTTTAAGGGCTTCTTCTGTTTCGGGGTCCAATCTTTCGCGTAGAGCCTTTTTTGCTCGAGATAAACGAGACATGACCGTGCCCATTTCAATCGTCAGTTCAGCTGCAATCTCGTCGTACTGCATATCCTGTTCGTACCTCAGGGCCAAAATTTCACGGTGGATTTGGGATAACCCTTCTAAGTGGGGTCTCAAAAGAGCTCGTATTTTTTGTTGTTGACTTCTCAACTCCAATTCCCGTAATCCTTCACTTGAAGTGGGGGTTGTCTCTGAATGTTTGGCAAGAAGTTTCGAGCGATTCTTCCTGTTACGAATAAGGTTGAGGGCGTGGTTTGAAACAGCTCTATAGAAATAGTTGTTTGCATACTCTCCACCGCTGAATCTGGTTGGATTTTTAAGGATTTTCAATACTACTTCTCCAAATATGTCTTCCGCTTCTTCTTTATTGCACAGGCCCCCTTCCACCATAGTCCTTATTAAACGAGGCCTCATTGCATTCAAACGATTCAAGAGTTCTTGGAGGCGTTCAGGGGATTCCGTGGTGGGTTGAGGCGCGTCGATGGCTTCAGATACTTCAGACATATTTTTTATAAAATGGTACTTCCCGGAAATTAAAGAGCCAATATGGGTATATGTCAAGACGACTATTGACTATTCTAACTTTTATTGTTAGACTCCTGGTCTTGTCATTTTAACTTGTTTTTATGAGACACTTTAAATCTGCATTTGCGGGTGCCGTGGTACTCGGGATGGGCGGTGCGGTTTATGATTATGTAACTTCTCAAACTGGACAAGCAGTTGCACTTGAGGTAGCCGACCCCCTGCTCGCTCAGATTGGGATGGACTGCCATCTTGCTTTGCAAGATCCTATTGGTCCAAGATCTTTTACGCCTAGGCCTGATTCTGATGATATGTGTGCCCAGTTGAGGTTGCGTATCGATACCACTTCGGCGAATAAGGATCAGATTGATTGTTTAGAAAAGGCGGTTGAGCATCCAACCTATGAGCCAGAGGATGAGGATTCAGATCTTAACCTCTCCCTGTCTGGGTGGACTTTTTCGGATGGTGATGTGCAGTTGACCATCTCTGTGGCTCAAGATGATACCTGTCACATAATCTGGCACGCCACTCCACTCGGATATGAGCCAGAAAAATCCGAATAAAATTCCTATTGACTTCACCTTGTCGGCTTCCTATAATGCCCCAGCTTAATCAGTAAGCGCGGTCCTTTATCCTCCTTAATGATACTGATCCATTTACCCTAGAGTTTCAAACCACACAGGTCCTTCGGACCGTTTGAGCTTCTAGGGTGTATGGAAACATACACCTTTTTGTTCCTTGAAAATTCGGGTTTGAACTGAACGACTACTTCAGTTCGAACGAACAAAACAATTTTAAGACTCACAACAGGAAGAGCCTGTTGATGAGTAATTATTCTTTCTAATTGCCATAAAAAAGCACGGAAGATGACGTTAAATCATTGAAAAAAATGCAAAGAATGGATGCCTTGACTCAAAACTCCGATGAAGGACGCGGCCAGCTGCGATAAGCTTCGGCGAGCTGCTAAGCAAGCTTTGACCCGAAGATCTCCGAATGGGGAAACCTTACAGAAGTAATGTTCTGTAGCCTCGAAAGAGGCGGAAACTAGGGGAATTGAAACATCTTAGTACCCTGGATAAAAGAAATCACATAGAGATTCCCGTAGTAGCGGCGAGCGAACCGGGAACAGCCCAAACCTTATCCTTCGGGATAGGGGGTTGTAGGACCTCAACACGAAAGCGTTTTCTATTAGCCAAACGACCCTGGAAAGGGCGGCCATAGAGGGTGATAGCCCCGTCGGCGAAAATAGATACGATTTCCAGAGTGTTCCTGAGTAGGGTCGGACACGAGAAATCCGGCCTGAATCTGGGAAGACCACTTTCCAAGGCTAAATAAGTTTTGAGATCGATAGTGAACAAGTACCATGAGGGAAAGGTGAAAAGCACCCCAGGAAGGGGAGTGAAATAGATCCTGAAATTCTTTGCTTGAAATAAGTCGGAGCCCTTCGGGGTGACGGCCTACCTTTTGTAGAATGGGCCAACGAGTTAGCTGTATGGTGCAAGCCTAAGGGAGTTAAACCCGGAGGCGTAGCGAAAGCGAGTCTTAACCGGCGCCAAGTACCATGCACTAGACCCGAAACCGGGTGAGCTACCCATGGGCAGGTTGAAGATGGGTTAAAACCTATTGGAGGACCGAACCAACTTGTATTGTAAGACAAGTGGATGACCTGTGGGTAGGAGAGAAATTCTAATCGAACCCGGAGATAGCTGGTTCTCTTCGAAATAGCTTTCGGGCTAGCCTCGTATTTTAAACCAATTGGGGGTAGAGCACTGTTTAGGCTAGGGGGCAAAATATGTCTACCAAACTTAGACAAACTTCGAATACCAATTGTATGATACGGGAGTCAGACGGTGACAGCTAAGTGCCATCGTCGAGAGGGTAACAGCCCAGACCGCCATTTAAGGTCCCTAATAGAGATTTAGTGGTAAAGGATGTGAAATTGCGTATACAACCAGGAGGTTGGCTTAGAAGCAGCCATTCCTTTAAAGAGTGCGTAATAGCTCACTGGTCTATGCGATTTTGCGCCGAAAATACAACGGGGCTCAAATCTCTAACCGAAGATGCGGGTATATTTATTATACGGTAGAAGAGCGTTCTCATCGGCACTGAAGCCAGATTGTAAAGTCTGGTGGAGCGTTGAGAAGTGCAAATGTTGGCATAAGTAACGTCATTTACGTGAAAAACGTAAACACCGAATGTCCAAGGTTTCCCAAGCCACGTTAATCGACTTGGGGTTAGTCGGTCCTAAGGCCCAGGCGAAAGCCATAAGCTGATGGACAACAGGTTAATATTCCTGTACATTTTGAAAATCGCCCAAGCAAAACTGGAAAGCGATATCGTTCCACTCAAGGTCCTTCGGGATTGCGAGGGGAATATCATCAATTGAAAGTGGCGCTAGATTCGGGGGGACGCCGTAGGAGTCTTTGAGCGCATCAATGAATTTGCGTGCAAGTGTTGAGCTTATGCCCTTTCAGGTAAATCCGTTAGGGTTCGTAAGGCACGATGCAAATGGTCGTAAGACTAGATTCAAAACGCTTCCGCGGACGAGAAAATCCTCGCTTCGAGAGTTTCAAAATACCGTACCGCAAACCAACGCTGGTGGACTGGTAGAGTATACCAAGGTGATCGGGATAACTAAGCTTAAGGAACTCGGCAAAACAGCAGGCGTAACTTCGGGATAAGCCTTACCTGCATCTTGCGATTATATCAACTGGATGTAGGTCGCAGCGAACGAATACCTGCAACTGTTTATCAAAAACACAGGTCCGTGCAAAGTCGTAAGACGATGTATACGGGCTGACTCCTGCCCAGTGCCAGAAGGTCAAGTGGAGGGGTGTATGCTCCAAAACTAAGCCCTGGTGAACGGCGGCCGTAACTATAACGGTCCTAAGGTAGCGAAATTCCTTGTCGGGTAAGTTCCGACCCGCACGAATGGAGTAATGATGGGTATACTGTCTCGAGCTTAGACCCGGTGAAATTACAATATCGGTAAAAATGCCGATTAGACGTGGCAGGACGAAAAGACCCCGTGCAGCTTTACTATAGTCTAACATTGACTCTGAGTACTATCTGTGCAGAATAGGTGGGAGGCAGTGAAGCCGAGGCGCAAGCCTTGGTGGAGCCAACAGTGAGATACCACCCTGATTTTGCTTAGAGTCTAACCCCTCACAAAAGGGGAACAGTGTTTGATGGGTAGTTTAACTGGGGCGGTTGCCTCCTAAAGAGTAACGGAGGCGCGCAATTGGTCGCCTAAGTCCGGATGGAAATCGGACGCATAGTGTATTCGCACAAGGCGGCTTGACTGCAAGGCCTACAAGCCGAGCAGGGACGAAAGTCGGTGAAAATGATCCGGTACCACCATGTGGGTGGGGTATCGCTCAACGGATAAAAGTTACGCCGGGGATAACAGGCTAGTCTGGTCCAAGAGTCCATATCGACGACCAGGTTCGGCACCTCGATGTCGGCTCGTCGCATCCTGGGGGTGGAGAAGCTCCCAAGGGTTTGGCTGTTCGCCAATTAAAGCGGCACGCGAGCTGGGTTCAAAACGTCGTGAGACAGTTTGGCCTCTATCCGCCATGTCTGAAGGAAAATTGAAGGAAGTTGCCCCTAGTACGAGAGGACCGGGGTGAACAAACCTCTAGTGTACCTGTTGTCGTGTCAACGGCATAGCAGGGTAGCTATGTTTGGTCTGGATAACCGCTGAAAGCATCTAAGCGGGAAGCCAGTCCTAAGAAAATTTTCCCAATTAATCTCCTTGTAGACTACGAGGTTGATAGGCCGAAGGTGTACGCCCAGTGATGGGTTCAGCCGATCGGTACTAACAGATGAATGATGTTTTAATGTTTTCTTTCGTCTTTTTTGTGGCAATTTGAGAGAATAAAGTCTTGGCCTCGCCAAGTTAAAAAGCGGTTTTGTTCAGGTATCTATAGAGAGGAGGTCACACCCGTTCCCATTCCGAACACGGCAGTTAAGCTCCTCTTCGCCGATCGTACTGTCACAATTAGTGATGGGAGAGTAGGGCGATACCTGAACTAAGCCGCTTTTTTTTGTGAGGGAAGTTCCTTTGATTTGATAAAGGAGGTTCCAAAATCCTCTTTTTTGTGCTATAATTAGCAGATTTAAATAAGATAAAAACAAAACAAATGGCCGTTCGTGATGATTTGCTTGCCGGTAAGCTCATCGAAAAAGGGCTTGTTGATGCCAAAGTTTTGGAAAAACTTCAATCTTCCCTCAAAACACAAGGAGGGTCTTTGGAGAATCTTCTTTTTGAGCGGGAAGTGCTTTCGGAGGAGGTTTTGGGAAAAGTGATTGCAGAAATCTATGAAGTCCCCTTCATTTCTTTGAAGGACAAGCCAGTTTCTGATGATTTGCTCTTGATGGTACCTTATCTGGTGGCTTCCCATCAGTTTGTTTTGCCCTTTGAACGCAAAGAGGGTGAGCTTTTGGTGGCTTTCAACAATCCTCATGATTATGAGCTCATTAATTTTTTGGAAAACAAAACGGGCTTAAAGGTTCTGCCCCATTACGCCACTAAAAAAGATCTGCAAGCTTCTTTGAAGGTCTATAACCGAAATGTGAACGATAAGCTGGATACCTTGCTTCAGGGGGCGTTGACGGACACCAAGAAATTGGAATCCTTAAAGGATGCTTCCCAGATTGTGGATACGGTGATTTTGCTTGCTTATCAAAGTGAGGCTTCGGACATTCATCTGGAGAGCCATAAAAATCTTTTTGTGGTGCGCTACCGTATTGATGGCATTTTACACACCATTGCGGAACTTCCTATTGTTATTTCCGATCTCATCATCACTCGCATTAAGGTGCTTGCGAAACTTCGAATTGATGAACACCGTGCGGCGCAGGATGGGCGATTTAAGATTACTCTTGAAGGGAATGAGATCACTTTGCGTGTTTCTATTTTGCCTACTTACGATGGGGAAAAGGCCGTGCTTCGTTTGCTTACTTCTTCACGGCAGGAATTGGATTTGGCCGGGTTTGGCTATACGCCCAAAAACTTGGAAATCATTAAAAATAATATCCGTAAAACGAATGGGATTGTGCTTATGACGGGGCCTACGGGATCCGGTAAAACCACGACCTTGTATTCTATCTTAAAAATCCTCAACACTCCCGAGGTCAATATTTCTACGATTGAAGATCCTATTGAATACCATCTCGATCGGATCAACCAAACGCAGGTTAATCCCAAGACCAACCTTACTTTTGCCAATGGGCTGAGGTCTTTGCTTCGTCAGGATCCAGATATTGTGATGGTGGGGGAAATTCGTGATGAAGAAACCGCCAGCACCGCCATCAATGCGGCGCTCACCGGACATTTGGTTTTGGCTACGCTGCACACCAATGATGCCGCCTCTACATTGCCACGATTGCTCGAAATGAATGTGGAGAGCTTTTTGGTCTCGGCGACTGCCAAAATGGTGATTGCTCAGCGATTGATCCGTAAAATTTGTGAGAAATGTAAGACGCCCTATACGCTTCGCATCGATCAGCTCAAGGAACTCGAGAAAAAATCCAATGTTAAGGAGAATCTGGAACAAATCTTCTCGGGGATTCAGGAAGCTAAAGATGGAACCTTTACCCTCTACAAGGGCACCGGTTGTGAGGCTTGTACGGGTGGATTTAAGGGACGAACCTCTATTTGTGAAGTGATGGAAATTTCTGATGAGATTCGAAAGAAGATTTTGGATAATGAATCGCCCACCGCCATTCAAGCCGTGGCCGTTAAAGAGGGGATGGTGCCGATGTTTGTGGATGGAATGATCAAAGTCTTGCAAGGAATCACGACTATTGAAGAAGTGCTTCGAGTGATGCGCTCTTAACTTTAATTATGGCCAAATCTTTTAAATACAAGCTTGGAGATAAATTGGGGCCCGAGGCCAAAGGGGTTCTTGAGGCTGAAACGGAGCACGATGCCATTAAAAAGCTTACGGAGCTGGGGCATACGGTCATTTCTATTCGAGAACTTAAACGAGGGTCACAGCCATTTTGGGATAGGCCTCACTTGAGTTTTGAGGAAAAACTTCTTTTTACAAAGCACTTTGCCACCATGCTTCGTGCGGGCATCACCATTACGGAGGCGCTTCAAATTTTGGCGTCTCAAACGGTTCAGGCCAAAAATCGCCAAATGTATGAAAGTATTCAACGGAGCGTGAGGGCGGGACAATCTCTTTCGGAAAGTCTGAAACCTTACGACACTATTTTTTCTGATTTGTTCATCAATATGATTGAGACGGGGGAAAAAAGTGGAACCCTCGACCAAATTTTGGATTATTTGGACGAACAGCTCGACAAAGAATATGAACTCCGGAAAAAGGTGATTTCAGCGTTTATTTATCCCGCTGTGATCATGGGCATCACTTTGCTTCTAACGCTTGGAATCGTGTTTTTCATCATGCCTAAAATTACGGATATTTTTACTTCTTTTGACATCACGCTTCCGCTGCCAACCCGGTTCCTCATTGGGTTCAGCTCTTTGCTTACGGCTCAGCCGCTTCTCACCTTACTGGCGGCCATCCTTTTTACGGGTTTTGTGGTGTTTCTGCTCAAGTGGAAGGCCCTTAAGCATTCTCGCGATTGGATCGCCTTGCATTTGCCTGTTTTTGGTAAGGTTTTGCGCTATGCCAGTTTGGCACGATTTGCGCGCACCCTCACTTCTCTTTTACAAGCGGGGATGCCGATTACAAAGGCCTTGAATGTCATTGCAAAAATGATGACCAACAGTTTGTATCAAGAGGCCGTTCAGAATTCCGCGGCTAAAGTGGAACAAGGTGGGCAGTTGGGGGAGGCCTTTGAAGGAGAGGAAAAACTTTTCCCCATTTTAACGGTTAAAATGCTGTATGTGGGAGAGAAAACCGGAAGTTTGGAGACCACCATGAAGCAATTGGCCCTTTTGTATGAACGGAATGTGGATGGCCTTACTCGTAATTTAACGGTTTTGCTCGAACCCATTCTGTTGGTTTTCATGGGCCTCATGGTTGGAGGCGTGGCGATTTCGATTATTTTACCGATTTACCAGTTGCCTAATCTTCTTTCTCGATGAAAAAAGCCTTCACCTTACTCGAGATGCTTTTGGTCTTTACCATCATGGGATTGTCGTTTGGACTTGCTGTTCTTTATGCTCAAGTGTCTCAGCTGAGGGCTGATCTTCATGGTCAGGCCGATTCGTTTGTTTCTTATGTGCGGCTTGCACAAAGTGATGCCGCGAGTGGTAAGCATGGGCTTGCTCACGGGGTTCGTGTGGAATCGGATTCTTACACGCTTTTTTCCGGAGCCGTTTATGATCCACTGGATCCGCTGAATATTCTGGTGGAGCTTCCTCCCACGATTGAGATCCAAAATATTGCACTCAATGGGGGAGGTTCAGACCTTATTTTTACGATTCCATATGGGGAGACCGATACTTATGGATCACTTAACTTTACTTCTCTTTCCACCGGTGAAACGGTTTTAATAACGATTTACGCCAATGGCATCCTTGATTACTAAAAAGCGCAGATTTTTGACTTCTATAAAAGCATTTTCTCTCATTGAGATCTTGCTCGCTATTTTTGTATTTTCTTTGTTTTCAACGGGGATGGTTTACCTCTCTTTGGATACCGCTTCCCGTGCGGTGCAGGTGGAACTCAAGAATGAAGCCCTGCTGTATGCGGAGGAGGGGATTGAAGCCGCTCGAAATATTCGAGATCGCAACTATTTGGATCTTGTCGCTGGCTCTTATGGCTTGAGCTTCTCTTCGGATACTTGGTCTTTGGGAGCAGCTCCGGAAACCATCGATGGCTACTATCAACGAACCGTTTTGGTTGAAGATGTGTATAGGGATGGAAACGGAGATATTGTTCCTATGGGAGCTTTGGATCCGGAGACCAAAAAAGTGACAGTTACGGTGGATTGGAATTGGAAAGCTTTGTTCCCAAAATCTATTTCTTTGGTCACTTATCTTACAAATTGGACCGGAGATGAATGGATGCAAACCACTTGTACCGAATTTGCCGGTGGGACCTTTACGGACACCAGTGCTTTGGCCAGTATTGCTCCTCCAGCGGACAACTGCACCGTTGAACTCACCCTGGTGGAAGGGCAAAGTGACTTTTTTTGTTCGGTGGAGGCGGGGTCTCACGGAACCGATATTGTGATGGCGGATGATTATGCGTATTTCACTACCGGGAACTCAGGGAGTGGGCTTATTACGGCGGACATGTCCGCCTTGGGTGAAGCGGAAAGTGAGAATTGTGACGATGAATTTGATGAGAAGGAAGTCGACATAGGAGGGAAGGGACGGTTTTTAGTGAAGAGTGGAAATTACCTTTATATTGGAGTTCAAAGCTCGAGCAAGGGCTTGGCGGTGGTGGATGTTTCGGATCCGGATGATCCGGATTTGGTGAGGCAAATCAACCTTGGAGGTTATGGGAATCAGCCTTTTGTGAGCGGGAATACCCTTTTCATGGGGGTCGAAAAAAGCAGCAACAGTTTTGTGGCTTACGATATCAGCAGTCCCTCCAACCCCGTCTTTTTGGGAGCATACAACCCGAGTGCCGCGACAAGGACAGTGGAGATCAATGGCAATTATGCTTACATTGGAATCGATAACGCTTCCTCGACGCTTCGGGTGGTGGATATTTCCAATCCATCTTCCATGAGTTCTGTTGCCTCACTCAATTTATCTGGAAGAGCGTACGCCTTGGAATACTATTCGTCGGTTCTTTATGCGGGTACGGACAGTGCCACCAGTTCTTTAAAAGTTATTAATTTGAGCAATCCCTTGAGTCCCACTTTAAGTTCTTCAATGAATGTGGGTGGCAGTGTACAAGATCTTAAAGTCGAAGGGGGGTATTTGTATGCGCCCACGGATGTCACAAACAATGCTTTGGCGGTCTTGAATGTGAGTACCCCGCTGGGGCCGGAGATCACCTATTATGCGGATCTTTCCGGGAAGGGGACGGGGGTGGATACCAATGCGGACAGGGTTTTCTTGAGCATCGATACCGCCAATGAGGGCTTGGTGATTCGAGACACCGTGAATGTTGAATTGGCCAGCCCCGGTACCTTTACTTCAGAGGCTTTGGACACCGGAAGTGTGGATACGCGGTTTAATTTTATTGAATGGGAGGCCACGGTGCCGATGACGGGCTCTATCAGTTTTCAACTGCGTACCGCCAATTCCTCCGCCGCACTCTCTTCCGCCACTTGGGTTGGGAGCGACGGAACCTCTGCCACTTCTTATACCACTTCTCCCACCGTGATTGTTTTGGATCCTGCTCGCAGCGGAAATCGATTTATCCAAGTAAAAATCACCATGACTTCTGATGGAGTTTCGACGCCCGCTTTGGAAAGTTTTTCTGTTAATTACAACCCATGAAGAATCGCTCCGCCACTACTCTCATTGAAATCCTTGTTTACTTCACTATTTTTGGAGTGTTTTTAACGGCAGCGTTTTCTTTTGCGATTCAGATTGTTAATCTCAGTGAACTGACTTCTCGTTTATATGAACTTGAGGCACAATCTTCCTTTGTGGAAGAGAATATGAAAACCGCTCTTTTGACGGCGGAGGAGGTGGATGGGGCAAACAGTGTTTTTGATGCGGATGCCGGAATTTTGACTCTCACCATGAGTGAGGTGGAATCGAACCCTACGGTGTTCTCCGTCTCGAACGGGCAGATTTTTATGCAAGAGGGGGCGGGAGCCGCGGAGGCTTTACATTCCTCCTTGCTTCAGGTTACTTCTTTACGGTTCCATCGGATCACTTATGATAAAACTCCGGATCAAATTCAGGTGGACGCCATCTTCACGGTGCCCTCCGACCTCGCAAATATTGATGCAGACCTTTCTCTTCACTTTACCATTTCCCTTCGTCCATGAAAAATCCACAAGCTTCCGTTGCGCTCATTAGTATTCTGATTATTTCAGCTTTCACGCTGCTCCTTTTGGTGGCAACTTCGATATCGGGCCTCTCCAATGCGGATCAATCTTTCAACTTTGATTCCTCAAAGATCAGCTATTATGGTGCGGAAGCTTGTTTGGAGGAAGCCTTGCTTCGTACGGAGCAGGACGCGGCTTTTACCACCACTACTCTTTCTTTGGATGAAGACACCACTTGTTCGGTGACCGTTAGCGGCGCCAATCCCAAGACGGTTTTGGTGACGGTGGATTTTCTGGAGTACAGTCAGAGCTTTCAAGCCACCGTTTCCATCACTCAAAACGGACAAATTTACAACAATGAACTTTTAACTTGGGAAGAAATTTAGTGTAGTATTGATTCACCTCGCCTCATGTTCCTATTCTCCAAAAATATTCTGGGCATCGACCTGCATGATCACCTTGTGCAGTTTGTTGAATTGAAGAAAAGAGGCAAAAAGTTTTCTTTAGAGGCGTACAATCGTTTAACGATTCCGGAGGGTTATATTCAAGATGGAGAAATAAAAAAAGAAGAAGAGCTTAAAGAACTCCTTAAGAAGCTTTTGAAGGAGGCCAACCCCAACCCGGCACGATCTAAAGAAATTGCGCTTATTTTACCGACTCAAGTCACTTTTATTCACATTTTTCACTTTCCCGCAAATTTATCGATCTCGGATTTGAGGAAACTCATTCCCGTGGAGGTTGAAAATATTTTGCCATACGCGGCGGCGGAGGTGTATTGGGACTTCACTATTCTTGAAAAACATAAGGATGACGGGCAGAGTGTTTTGTTTGCCGCCACCCCAAAAGTTTCCGCGGATCAATACTTGAAACTTTTTAATGAGCTTGGCTTTAAATCTGTTCTTTTTGGCATACAGCCGGAGGCCTTGCAAAACGCTTTGGCTTATAAATTGGTTCCTGAGGAAACCACCATGGTGGTTGAACTCGGAGCTTTGGCCACCAATTATTTGTTCTTAAATGGATCTGTCATTCAGAAATTCGTGAGCATCAACGGGGGTATTGAGGATCTTATCCAAACTTTGAGTCGCAATTTTTCTCTGTCTTCCGATGAACTGTGGGCCAACTGGGAGCAGCATAAAACAGAGGAGCGCTTTCAACCCGATCTGAATGCCTTTATTGAGGAGGCTTACAAGCAAGTGCAGACCATACTTAAAGAAACCCTCGGGCTTGAAGAAAAAAACTTAAAGGGCCTGCTCTTTACCGGAGAGTTCTCGAACCTCCCTTTATTTTATGAGCGGGCTAAGGAGACTTTTGTAGGGAAGACCGTGCTTATTGGAGATCCTAAATCCAGGTTGATTATTGATGATAAAAAGTTTGCATCCGACCCCGAGAAATATGGAGGGAAGGTGCCTTATTCCATTTATTTTACGGATGCCATTGGAGTGGCGCTCAGGGCTCTTTATGGGTCGGGGCGAGCGCTCAATCTCATTCCGGACACCCTCAAAGCACATTTTTCTCAACAAAGGTTGGCGCTCATTATGGGTGCGAGCTCTCTTCTCATGACGCTTTGTGCCGCCTTTTTTACTTCTTCGGTTTTTTATCAAAATCGCCAGCTCTCTTTTTCTCGCTTGAATCTTGAAATTCAGAAATCCGGTATTGAAAAAACATTGTTTGGAACCCGGTACATTGGTGTCAAAGAAGAGCTTACCGAGTTCAACAAGGAGGTTACGGCTTTAAAGAAAATCGATCAAACCCTTATCTCTTTGCCTCTCGTTTTGGAAGATGTCCTGGAACTGATCCCGAGCCAGGTTCAAGTTTTGGCGATTGATTTTATAGACGAGAGTCTTTCTGTGGAGATCACAGGGATTTCCACCAGTCGAGAGGCGCTTCTTGCCTTGCAGGACAATTTGGAGGCGGCTGAGTTTGTGAAGGACTTTGATATTCCTCTTTCTTCTTACGACCAAAAAACCGACACTTCTTTCACGGTTTCCATTCTCTTAGATTTTCCTCATCTTCCTTTTTATGCAAGCTCAGAAAACAATTGATCGGTTGCCAAAATTATTCCATGTTTGCATGGTTTTAATGCTGTTCTTTTTTGCGGCGAGCATCATTTTGGGAATTTCCAACAAAAAATTAGCTTTGGATATTGAGGTTTTGGAGATCTTTTTGTTGAGTGCTGCGGAGGTGAAGCCCAACTTTGAAGAAAGTTTGAATTTTTATACGGAAGGAGCTCAAGATGCCATTGATTATGTTCAAACGCTTCGTCCGGATTCTGAAGGAGAATACATCGATTTTATTTCCAGTGTTGAGGGCATTGGCCAAAACTTGGCTTTGGATGTGAACCTGGAGTCGCTCGATACACCCAAGCCTGACAATTTGGGGAGCGTACTGCGCTATCGCGTGGAATTTTTTGGAAGCCGCAATGACTTGATCGCTTTTCTAAAAGAGCTGGAGGCCCTTCCTTACTATGTTCGGGTTGAAACCCTTCAATACAAGTCTTTGGAGTTTGCGGTAGGGCCCCAGGGGCAATTGGCTCAGAATGTCGTTCTAACCCTTCAGCTGTATGTTCGATAAAATTTTTCTACCATTTTACATTATTCTGGCTCTTTTTATTGCCATGTTGATTTACTTGAGCACGGTTTATTTTTATGAGCCGAATGGGGAACTCTCTCACGACGCTTCCGTGGAGATCAATTTACCGGTGATTCAACTGGACGATTATTTAAATTTGTCAAAAAGCTTGAGGTAGAGTAATTTTATTTATAGTAATTATTCATAACCACGCCCTATGAACCGTCTTCATAAAAAGGCCTTCACTCTGATTGAAGTCCTCCTTGTGATCGTGATTATTGCCATTTTGGCAGGAATCGTGATCATTGCCGTTAATCCCGGCCGTCAGATTTCTCAGGCCAACAATTCTCAACGCAGCAGTGATGTGTTGGCGATTTTAGATGCCGTACACCAGTATGGTATTGAGAATCGAGGTACTCTTCCGGCTGCTATCACTGCTACCGCAACGGTGGTGGGCAGCGGAGCTACAGAGATCGATATTTGTACGGACCTTGTTCCCACTTACCTCACAGCCATTCCTTTTGATCCCAGCACCACCGGTGCCGGATACACGGACTGCACCACTTATTCTTCCGGCTACACGATTGCCGTGGATGCGGATGGTCGAGTAACGGTTGCGGCTCCAGATGCTGAACTTGCTGAAACCATTTCAGTGACTCGATAGTTTCTGATATTTAAAAAGGAGGGTGGACAACCGCCCTCTTTTTTTATGCTGCTTTTTGCAGCATGAGTGCCCTCACACCCTCTAAACTTTCGCGGTCACCTGACTCCAAGCTGTCTTCTTTTAGTAATTCCTTGCACCAGTGAAGATTCTCCTCTATTAATCGATTTTTGCGCTGAATGAAGATGGGTTTCCCCTCTTCTATCTCCTCCATCATTTCAATGATGTCCGGCGTTTCTAAAACCGTTCGTATCTGCGTTTGGAGTTTTTGGATTTTTAATGTATGAAGATTATTGAGTCGATCTGCAGCCTTAACTCTTAGCGTAACTTCTCGTTCTTCTTCCGGGAGCGGGAGCATTTGTCTTTTTAAGTAGCCGGGATGGTCCTTTTCATCTTCCGGTTTGGTGAGAGCTTGGATTCCTCTTAAAATCAGAGCCCCTTCTTCTTCTTTTCTTCGATACATGATATTGGTTTCCCCAGATATGGATGGATATCTTTTTCGTGTCAGTCGATCTTGGATTCCGGTGTCCCAGGTCGGTTTTTCTGCCAGTTTTTGTTTTAAGAATCCGATCCCAAGATTCCGATGATCTTCCGCATAATCGTGACCTTCGGCTTCGGTTACTCCAAGCTTCATGTTTCTGAAAATGGCCTTTCTCTTTTCCGGATCGGGCTCCATCTCCAATTCCAGACTGTATCCATTGATGACATCCACGCAAACGGAATAAATATGGTTCATGGTGAGCTGACCATCCTTTCTTCGGCGCTTCGCCTTGTTGTGCTTATGGCCTCCGGTGTGTACCGCACTGCGCACGGCCGCATAGTAGAGGTGTCCCAGTTGAATCACTTCCGTCCACTCGATGAACTCGTCGAGGTCTTCTATACCGGTTTCAAAAGAGGGATCTTCTTCTTTTTTGTAAGCGGAAAGCAGTTGTAAAAAACAGCTCAAGTTTTGAAAATACAGCGCTTTTTTTGTGTAATGATGTCCTCTATCTTTATCTTCCTCTTCTTTTGAATACCCTTGGGTCTCTTGAGGGATGGAAATGATGGTTTCGGGAGAAACACTTAGAAGTTCCGTGGCTTGCATTTGTATTCGAGCGTCTCTTATCCTTTTCAGGACGCCTTTCCCGGATTTTTCCCACATGGTATCCATGGATTGATCCAACTCTCTTTTGGCATTTTTTAGAGCGATGGCGCTTTCTTTGAGGGGATGATCTTCGTCCAAATGTGGCGGGAGCTGGATCTGATCAACGGCAAACTGAAAAATCCGTTCTTCTATTCTCCACATGGGGCGTTCGTCGATTTCCGCATAGGCGGGCTCCGCATGCCACCTTTCTTCCGGGATGGGAAAGGGAGGTCTTTGATAATCAAAATCACCGTAGGATTCTTTTATTCCCTCATCTGTCCCTGGGTCTATTTCTCTGTTTGGAGATTGGGTGTCAGGCATCGAGAAGGGGGCTACTTGGGTGCTTTCACGGTGTCGGCAGCCTTTTTAGACTCTTCATCCTTCTCTAAGGCCAGCTCATCGCCCGGGTTTATTTTTTGACTGCGAGAGGTGAGAGGATTGTAGGTTTCGTAAAAAAGTTCAATCAGCTCTTCGGTATTCAGCTCTTCCACTTTAAGCCCGCAGCCTTCCAGTCCGGCTCGAACCGTGTTGGTGCGTTGGCTGAGGCGCTTTTTGAGTTCTTCAAATTGTCTTTGTCTTTGTTGAATTTTAACCACGCTGTCTTGTGGAAAAATATTTTCCAAGAAAGATTTTAAGAATCCACGGCGTTCTTGGCCGAAAGCTTCTTGAGGCACCACCACAAAGAATTGTTTCTCCATGATGTTGGCGTATTCCACTAAACGACTGATGTATTCGGTGTATTCAAAAGTTTGTTTTTGCAGGAGAGGATTGGCTTGTTTGACGCCAATTTTCTTGAGTTTGATGATGTAGTCGTCCAAATCCAACTTTTTGCTTCGCACCACAATTTGAATGGGGAATTCAAGCGTGTTGAGAAAGTTTTGGTAGGAGTAAATAACGGCATTTTGCTCTTGTTCAGACTTCAAACTGAGGTTGATGCTGGAGGTTTTGAGTACGCTCCGGAGCCCCCCATTCTTTAAAATCACGGTGCTGTCGTGGATTTCGGCGATTTTGAGATGCATTTGAGTGCTCTCTTTTTTGGATTTTACTTTATTCATAGCGATGGATGGGGTTTGCCGTAGGCGTCCAATGTTTTTGTGATTTCTCCGATCTTTTGAAGCCGTTCACGGTCACGAAGCAACTTGTCTGAGTTGACTTCTTTAGTTTGCACCTTTTTACTTTTATCTGCAAACAGCGTGGCGGCGTAATTGTCAGCGGCCCCCATCACAAAGGAGCGTTTTTTGGGATTCACAAAGTACTCCACCATCAAAAGACACCATTTTCCAAAAGGGATTCCGCTGATTTTTAGAAAGGTGACGGCCAGGGTGATGAGACCCGGAATGACGGTGGGAACCAGCCAAACCTCGATGTAATACTTGCTTGCAAGAATCGTATAAATGGCATAGGTAAGCCCTCCGCCCACTCCAAGCATGATGAGCTGCTTGAGGGTTAGCGGGCCCACTATTTTATCTTCGATTTGTACATTTTGTGGAATTTTGTATTGCATGCGTTTTTTAATCTCCTAAGTATATCAGAAATCAGGCCTTTTTTCAAGGAGCTAAACCTGGTAGACTCTCACGGCATGAAAAACATACGAAATTTTTGCATCATTGCGCACATCGATCATGGAAAATCCACCCTGGCGGACCGTTTTTTGGAGGTCACGGGGACCATGACGCGCAGAGAGATGAAGCATGGGCAGATGCTCGACACCATGGATATTGAGCAAGAGCGAGGAATCACCATCAAGTTGCAGCCGGTGCGAATGGATTGGAAGTATAAGGGGCAAGAGTACCAAATGAATTTGATCGATACTCCGGGCCATGTGGATTTCAGCTATGAAGTTTCCCGCAGTTTGGCGGCGTGTGAGGGAGCCATTTTGGTGGTGGACGCGAGCCAAGGGATTCAAGCGCAAACTTTGGCGAATTGCTACATGGCGCTTGAGCACAATTTGACCATCATTCCGGTACTGAATAAGATTGATTTGCCCGCTGCTGAACCGGAAAGAAGGGCCATTGAGCTTGAAAATGCTTTGGGACTTTCTCGGGATGAAATCATTTGTATTTCTGCCAAAGAGGGGACCAATGTAGAAAAAGTTTTGGAACGCGTGATTGAACGAGTGCCCGCTCCAAAATCGGTGGGGCCTTCCGCCGAAACCAAGGCTCTGATCTTTGATTCGGTTTATGATCCTTATAAAGGAATTGTGGCTTTTGTGCGGGTGATGGAGGGGCATTTGGAGCGAGGGCAGAAGATTAAATTTTTGAACACCAAAGCGGTGAGTGACATCATTGAAGTGGGTTGTTTTAAGCCAAAATACAAGGCTTTGGATGCTCTGGATGGTGGGGAAGTGGGTTACATTGTTACGGGGATGAAATCGGTTGCGGACGCACGAGTGGGAGACACGATTTGGAGAAAAGATGGGGTGAATGTGAAAGAGGAGACGGATGCGGAGGCTTTGCCCGGGTACAAACGAGTGGTTCCTTTTGTGTATGCCGGAATTTTTTGTATTGAAGGAGAGGGATATCCCTTGCTTCGTGACGCGCTTGAAAAACTGAGTTTGAACGACAGTGCTTTGACCTTTGAGCCGGAGCATTCCGGTGCTCTTGGGCATGGGTTCCGTTGTGGATTTTTGGGCTTGTTGCACTTGGATATTGTGCAAGAACGACTCGAACGCGAATATAATTTGGATCTTATTGTTACGGCCCCCAGCGTGTCTTACGAAGTGAAAGATTCCAAAGGCATTGTGAAGCGGATTTCCAACCCCGGCGAACTCCCGGATCCTTCTCAAATTGATGAAATTCGTGAGCCTTGGATGAAGGTGGAAATTTTGATTCCCAAGGATTTCGTGGGGGCCATTATGCAGTTGGTGCAAGAGCGCCGTGGACTTTCTAAAAACATGCAGTATTTGGACGAGCAACGAGTGAATTTGATTTATGAAATCCCACTGGCCTCCATTGTGGTGGATTTTTATGATGAGCTCAAAAGTGTTTCCTCCGGATACGCCTCCATGAGCTATGAATTTATTGAATTTAGGCCGGGGGATTTGGTGAGGCTGGATGTTTTGGTTCACGGAGAAAAAATGGATGCCCTTTCGGTGATTATTCACCGGAGTTCGGCGCAATATCATGGAGGATTGGTCTGCAAACGGCTCAAAGAAATCATTCCCAAAGCTCAATTTGAGATTCCTATTCAAGCGGCCATTGGAGCTAAAATCATTGCACGAGAAACCATCGGATCGTTCCGCAAGGATGTGACGGGATATTTGTATGGAGGCGATGTTTCACGAAAAAACAAATTGCTCGATAAACAGAAAAAAGGAAAAAAACGGATGAAAATGTTTGGGAAAGTTGAGGTTCCTCAAGAGGCATTTCTTGCGGTGCTCAAGAAGAACGACTAGAATCATTGTTGATGAAGCTTTCACGCCTGCTCCCCATCCTTGCGCTTCTGCTTGCTTCCTGCACTCCGCAGGAACTTTTGACTGGAGGAACGGGAGAGAGTGTTACGATTGCTTATGCGGAGCCGATTTCCAGCTATTCTCCGCTGACTTATGAAGCTAAAAATCGTAAGTATTTGGTGAATCTTTATGAGCCGCTGGTGCGTTTTGATGCGTCCTTCAATACGGAGTCCGCTTTGGCGGTTTCTTGGGGGCGCTTGGATGAGAAAACTTGGGATTTTCGTTTACGGAAAGGTGTCGTTTTTCATGATGGACAAGCCTTCAATGCCGATTCGGTGCTCTACTCTTTGCAACTTGCTCGGGAGTACGAAGGCTCGGAGCTTGAATCTTTGCTGAGCAGCGTGGCTTCCGTTGAGAAAATAGATGAATTTAGGGTTCAAATTCGTACCGATCAGCCGGATCCACTTTTGCTCAATGAACTTTCATTTGTGAACATGGTGCCGGTGGATTATGAGAATTTTGATCTTCCTGTGGGTACGGGGCCTTATCGTGCTTCACAACTTATTTCAGACACTTTGGTTTTGGAGCGGTTTGAGGGTTATTGGGGTCCTCTGGCTTATTTTAAGGAAGCGCGGCTTCAATATATTCCTGATTTTAAGGATCGGCTTGAAGGCATGCTTTCGGGTGAAATCGGACTTTTGGCCAATGTCCCTCCGCAAGGGGCTGCGCAGCTTGCAGAGCATGGAATTCTTTTGGAAGAGGCTCCCGGGCTGGAAAATAGTTTTTTGTTTTTGAATCAAAATACCCGTTTTGCGGATCCCAATGTGCGAGCCGCGGTTTGGCATGCGTTGGGTAGCGATTTCGCGGAAAAATTGGGAGGTGGGCACTTGCGAGCCAGTTCGCAGTTTGCGGCCACGGGAATCACGGGTTATGATCCGGAAGTTCCTGAGCGAAGCCAAAATTTGGATCTTGCCTGGGAGTATCGTCATAAACTTCCTGAGGAAATGAGCCTGACCTTGGATATTCCTGAGGGTTTGGAGAGTTTGGGTGAAATGGTGCAAGAAGATCTCGCCGTCATTGATATCGCCGTTACGGTGAGAAGCACAGCGACTCAAGAATATGAGGACCTCATCATGACGGGGCTTTCGGACTTTTACTTCTTTGGGTGGAAATATGATTTGGCGGATGGAGAGGATTTTTTCACTGGTGTTGTGCACTCGCCGGTTGGCACTTATGGAACCTTCAATGCTTTTGGCTATGCCGATGCTTCGATGGATCGCGATATTGAGGCCCTTGCATCTCTCTTTGACCCCATGGAAAGAAGGGAGGCTTTGACACTGCTCTCTTCGCGTTTACTGGAAACTCAAACGGTACTTCCCCTTTTTGAGTCTGAGGTGCTCTACGCGCTTTCTCCGGACTTGTATTATGACTTCAGATTGGACGGACAGATTTGGGCTTCAGAAATTATCGAAAATGTGGTAGAATAAGGAGATATTTTATGGTTTGCACATGTTTCGAAGCCTGAAGGCAAAATTCGTACTCGCGTTTGGATCCCTGATTGTGGTTCTGTTTACCGCGTTGGGTCTCTTTTTGGTTGAGGCCAAAACACGAGAATTGGCGGAGGGTATTTCGGACAACAGCCAGTCCTTTGCAGTGTTCACGGCGGAGCCTTTGGTTTCCGCCTATCGTGACTTACTTCAACCCGGGAATTTCATCCAATTCACACGGCAAGTGGACTATACGCTTCGTCATGCGGAAGAAATTTCCGATATTTCTATTGCCGGTTACAGTGGCTCTTTGCTGTATGACTCTAAAGGTGAGCATCAAGAAAGATACTCGGGAGAACCACGGGTTTTGGATGAAAAAACGCTGGAACGGGTACAGGGGGGTAAAACTTCTCTTTTGCTGGAAGATGGGCAAGTCGTTTATTTGAAAGTGGATTCCGATAAGCATATTTCCTTTGTCGACTTCAATGAAGATTCGGTGGAACCGCCCAGCAGCACAGCGCGAATCACAAATATTGTGGTGCCCACCAATAATGCCTTCGCGGTGATTTATCAGGTTTCTTACGAGGCGATGGAAGCGAGTTTATTCGCTGCAAAAATCCAAATTGGGGTGATTGCGGGCTTGGGCTTCATCCTCACCCTCATGATTTCCTTTATGCTTTCCGTCAGCATCACTAGGCCGCTTAAGGAACTTAAGGCCGGGGCTTTAAAGATTGCCGCGGGTGATTTTTCTGCTCGTGTGCTTGTTCGTACTCGAGATGAAGTCGGAGTGCTTGCGGGAACTTTTAATCAGATGGCGGAGGATCTCGCGGCGAGTTTGGAAGCTAAAATTTATAAAGAACGAGTGGCGAAAGAGCTCGAATTGGCCGCCAAAATTCAAGTGGACCTTTTGCCCAAAACTCAATTGGAATTGCCTTCGTTGGAGGTGGTGGGAGGTTTGGTTCCTGCCACGGAAGTGGGAGGAGATGCTTATGACTTTATTCCCATGGAAGATGGAAATACTCTGATTTACATTGGGGATGGAACGGGACATGGAGTTCCGGCCGGAATCATGGCGTCCATTTCCAACGCGCTTTTGTATTCGCTCCGCGCGGAGCCTGATCTTATGGTGATTGCGGATCGTTTGAATGCCGTGATTCAAAAAAAATCTTCCAACACCATGTTCATCACCATGGGTCTCACGGTTTGGGATGAACAAAGTAGCACGCTTCGTTACCTCAACGCCGGCCATTTGCCGATGCTTCATTTTGATGCCGAGGCCCAAAGCCTCAATGAAATCAAACTTCAGGGTATGGCCTTTGGTATGGTGGATGAAGTGACCGCACACCTTGAACAACGAGACATTCCTCTCAAAAAAGATGATCTCATTGTGCTGTACAGCGACGGTATTCCCGATGCCCAAAACGAGAACGGCGAAAGCTATGGAGTCGCTCGTCTCAAAGCGGCCATGGAATCCGCTAAAGAGGGCAGCGCCGAACACATCAAGGATGCCATTTTAGCCGCCGTCATGCAGTTCATCGGGACGCGTGAGCATTTGGATGACATCACGGTGGTGGTAATGAAGAAGAAATAAATATGGGAATCGAAAAACTAAAATTTGAAATTCGCCATGGTGGGGCTGAACTCCATCTGGAAGAGCGGCAGACACAGGCACTGTTTGTCTCTTATAAAGAACAGTTTCTGGCTCAGCAGGGGGAAGGAGGGAATGGGCTTAAGGATTCTGAAATTCTTGACTATCTTCATTATGTCCTAGCTCAGCCTGAGACGGTGGTCCTTTTCTCTGAGGGGGAGCCTATTGGGATGGGTGGAATCCGGTATTATCAGGATAACCCTAGTTATCCAAAAAATTCCATTGTTGAGCTGGGAACGCTGATTGTGACGCACGCTTTTCGTGGCAATGGAATCTCTGAAGAAATTTTGGCTAAATTACAGGAAGAAGCTTTGGCAAGAAATCCTCTTGATCGTGGAATTATTTTCTCCTTGATAACAGCTAATCCTATTGTTGAACATCAGGCCACTAAAGCAAATTATAGGCCACAATCAAGCTCTAAATGGGTGCAAATGACAGGATCTCCCGATTCAAAAACAGCTTATCTGGAAAAATGGGGGTATAAGCCTTATGTTAATATGGAGCATGCTTATAATGATCCGGGGGCGGTGAATAAATTCCTTGGGGAGGTGAGAAGTAGAGTCGCGACTCTGTTGAGAGGCTTTAAGCAGAACTAAATTTCTCAAACTCTTGCATTTTCGATTTGTCTTTTGCTAAAATCGTTTTGTTAAAGCTTTCGGCCGTGGTTTATAAGCCACAACTTGGCGGAGAGCTTTTTCGCTTTCTGTGAGGAAAGATTTGTCGTGTAAATCAAACATAGAAAATTAACACTTGTGCCCGCGCACAGATTTTGCCTCAATTTGTGGCTTAAGTAAGCCGTTTTGCTATGCGCTCACCCCCGGTACGGGGTATTTGAGGCAGAATTCAACGACTTTGGTTTTGATGCCGGCCAAGTAAGCGTCGTCATTCGCGTGCTTGAGGGCATCGAGCATCCATTCGCCGATTTGTTTGAGTTCCGCTTCCTTCATGCCACGGGTGGTGGCGCAAGGAGTTCCCAAACGAATTCCGCTGGGTCTTAGAGGTGGATTGGGGTCATCTGGGATCACTTGTTTGTTGCAGGTGATTCCCGCTTTATCGAGAGCGATTTCGGCTTCCGTTCCACCCACTCCAAAGCTCACGGTGGTGTCCACCACCATCATGTGGTTGTCGGTCCCATCGGTGATGAGTTTGGCGCCTCCGGCCATCAAAGTTTCGGCCAAAGCTTTTGCGTTTTTAAGCACTTGAGCGGCGTATTCTTTGAACTCGGGTTGCAGCGCTTTCCCTAGTGTCACGGCAATGGACGCGATGGTTTGCATGTGGGGACCTCCTTGGAGACCCGGGAACACGGATTTATCGATGTCTTTGGCGAATTGTTCCTTACACAGAATCATTCCTCCTCTCGGTCCGCGGAGCGATTTGTGCGTGGTGGTGGTCACGATGTCAAAACCGTAGTCAAAAGGATTTCGCATCACGCCTCCGGCAATGAGTCCCCCAATGTGAGCTACATCGGCCATGGTGATGGCTCCCACCGCATCGGCGGCCTTGCGGAAAATGCTGTAATCAATATCACGAGGATAAGAAGTATATCCACACAAAATGATTTTAGGTTTGTGCTCAAGCGCGAGACGCATGATTTCATCCGGATCAATCCAACCCTGCTTTTCAGGGTGAGTTTTGTAACGCACAAAGTTGAAGATTTTTCCCATGTGAGAAACGGGGTGTCCGTGAGTGAGGTGACCTCCATGAGAAAGATCCATCCCGAGCACGGTGTCGCCGGGTTTGAGGAAAGCGAGGTAGACCGCTTGGTTCATTGGAGAACCGGAGAGCGGTTGAACATTGGCATGGTCACAACGGAATACTTTTTTAGCACGGTCGATGGCGAGGCTTTCCACAATATCGGTGAATTCTTGTCCTCCGTAATAGCGGCGGCCGGGATATCCTTCGGCGTATTTGTTTGTGAGCACGGATCCGTTGGCGGCAAAAACTTCGGGATAAGTGTAGTTCTCGGATGGGATGAGTTCGATCCCTTCCATTTCCCGTTTTTCTTCCCCGGTGATCGCATTAAAAATATCAGGGTCGTTCATGGCGAGCATTTCCCAGTTCTTTAGAACGGCGGGGTTGATCTGATGGGTCATGGGGCAGGGGGGTTAAGAGGTGAGGACAAGGTTGAGGGGAACATCGTGAGCTTCGTGGGGAATTTTTTCTACCATTTGCTCGGTGAATGCAAGGCCTACTGTATAGCCCAACGAGAGTTTGAGCAATCGATCATAATAGCCCTTGCCGTAGCCGATTCGGTGGCCATGAGCATCAAAGGCCAGGCCGGGGACGATGATGAGGTCCATTTCTTGAGGGTCCGCTTCTTCTTGAGTCTCGGGTTCGAGGACACCAAAGGTCCCCGGCTTCAAGTCTGCCCAATCTTTAAGAGGCGTGACCGCAATTCCATCGGGCTTGGTTTTGGGCACGAAAAGGGCTCGGCCTTGGGTCAAAGCGTCTTTAATGAGTTCGTGGGTATCCACTTCCTCTCCGATTGAAACATAAATCAGGATTTTTTTGGCGTTTTTGAACTCCGGCAATTGCTCCACCATTTCGCGAATCTTTTTACTTTTTTCCGCATGCAAAGCCGGCGAGAGCGCTTGGCGCTTCTCACGCATTTGGTTGCGGATGGCGTTTTTCATAGGTAAGGAAAACCGGTTTCAGTGTGCCTTTATAGACCTATTTTGTAAAGCAAAAAAATGTGCTAAAATCCCGGAGCTTTTTAATCAAAACCTATGGCAACTTCAATGAAAAATTTCACCATTATTCTGGCCTCTTTATTTAGCCTTATTTTTGGTGCGGTTGGCGGTGGACTCACGAGTTTTCTTATTCTTTCGCAATTTGAGCCTGAACCTGCGGAGACCGTCATTAATTTTGAAAATGGTTCTTATAAATCTGTGTGGGAGGCGGCATCTCCCGCCGTTGTCTCCGTGGTGGCTTTTAAGGATGTGAAGGGAGAGCTTGTGGAGATGAGCAGCGGAACGGGATTCATCATCACTCCGGATGGTTTCTTGGTGACCAACAAACATGTGGTTGCGGATGATGGGGCCACTTATATTGTGATTTTGGAAGACGGGACTCAGTTGGATGCCGAGGTTTTGGACAGAGACAGTCTCAATGATATTGCTTTGGTTCAGATCACCGGGGAAGATGAGCGCTTGGGTTCCCTCCCTGCTTTGGATTTTGCCGATTCCGATCAAATCAGTGTTGGAGATCCTGTGGTGGCCATCGGGAACGCTTTGGGTGAATATTCCAACACCACAACAGTGGGCATTATTTCAGCTACAGGGCGAGAAATCATTGCTTCCAGTGGTTTTGGCAGCAGCGAAAATTTGGTGAATTTGATTCAAACGGATGCGGCCATCAACCCCGGCAATAGCGGTGGGCCTCTTCTTAATATGAATGCCGAGGTGGTGGGCATGAACACGGCCATCGATACTACGGCCAGCGGGATTGGATTTGCCATTCCTGCCAATGATATTGCCACGGTGGTGAAGTCGTATCAGGAATTTGGTCGCATCGTACGGCCTTTTGTTGGGGTTCGTTACATTCCCGTAACGCCCGCCGTTCAAGAACGGTTCCAGATTGAAGCGGAGAGTGGGATGCTTATTATTGGAGATCTAAAAGCCGGAGCTCCGGGCGTTGTGGAAGACAGCCCTGCCGATGACGCGGGATTAAAAGAAAAAGATGTGATTTTGGAGGTGGAGGGCAAGGCGCTCACCACCACTTACTCCCTCGCCAATGCCATTGCCGGCTATTTGGTGGGCGAAACCATCACACTCAAAGTCTGGCGTGATGGCGAAATCCTTTCCATCCAAGTGAAGCTGGAAGAGAGCGCTCAGTAGAGGGTAGATCAATGAGACTATAGTGCCATCTCGCTGAATGTTTTCTCTGTTACTTGAAGGAGTTCTCCATCCTCACTAGAGCTAAGATAGCCCTGGTCTATCATCTCTTGGGTTACAGCCAATAAATCTGACCCTGAATTGTATTGCTGTACTGCAGCCCATGTCCCGTATCGTTTAACAGTGAGTAAGATAGCATACTTTCGTTTGCCAAGCACCTCTTCAGCAGAGGGTCTTTCAGGTCGAAGGCTACCATCTGGAGCAATGAAATTAGTATCCCTTCCTGGTGCTCCATTTGACATGTCTACGGCTGGCAAGTTTAGCCTGGCAAGCTTTAGACCTACCCAGCCTTGAAGCTCGCCAAGATCAGGACTTAATGGAGTCTCATGAGTCTGAAATAATTCGAGCCATTTTCTCGAAATATCCTTTGATCTTCGCAAAATATCTCCCCATTCAGTCGGATACTTTACATCCACTCCTGCACTCATTAGGTGGGTAGGTCCTTCCATTGAGAAACCCGCCAAATGTATAGGGCGCGTTTTCATTAACCGGATATATCTTTCTACTAATGCTGTTCGTTCTTCTACAGGTCTCTGCTTGTCTCCTGCTACTGCCAGATCATGCTCTGCCTGATCCAACGCTTCACGGGTGGTTTGCATATCAGCTTTCATTTTAGTGTCTAAGTCGTCATGACTTGTAGCTTCCATATATTCTAAGTTATAGATTAATCTGTCAAAGATAGTATCATTATAATATATTTGATCTATAAAGTCAAATGGAGCGTTGAGCACTCAGTAGATAGAAAGCTCGTGTTTTCTGCACCTCGGGATGATCAAACTCTTTTCTTTCGCCCAATCTGTTTCCCAGCTCAGTTAAGCATCCCCTCAGTAAGGGAAGGGAATCAGCTGATTGCGGTTTTTATACCTGGCTTCAAAGCTCATGCGGGGGAGGGCTACATTTATCTTTTTGTAGAATTTGATTTCGTTCCCCTGAAATTTGAAAGCCTTTTGAGTAACGGGGCAGAGGAAGGTGAAGCTGGTGATGTCGCCCTGAACTTGGCTCACCAGGTCCGGAATTTGTTCCACCGATAAAATCCCTTCGGGCAGCTTCGTTGTTTTTTGGGCTTCCGCCTCAGGGAAATAATCCTGAGCCAGGCTGTCTTCATAAGGGAAGTGTGAGAATTCTTCCGGAAAGAATTCACCGTATTCGCCGGTTTTCATCATGTGGTCTTTGATTTTGGGGATCAGGGCCTTGTATTCCTCTTCGGTGTACTGCTTGTTGAAGATGCAGAACTTGGCTTTTTTCAGGCCCACGCAGCCAAAGCAGTCTTCACAGGCCCAACAACTTTCACAATATTCCAAGTTGCTGCTGTACATGCAGTAGGTGCAGAATTTGAGGTCATAACAGCCCGCGATGGTGATGGCTTCATACATGAGTGCTGTTTTCATCCCATAAGCAAAGAAGTCGTAGGAATCTTTTGTATCCACGCTGTTGAGCACGAAGCGGCAATCCTCACAGTTGGAAACGGTATAGCAGTCGGTGCAGTTTTTGCTGTTGTAAATGGACTCGCCACTGCAGTTCTCGGAGTTCAAAATGATGTGACGCATCTTGGGCCATTGCGCCGAAAAATCTTCCCACACTTTTTTTGCCGCTTGCAGCCCCGCGTAGGAATCCAAACGGTACTCTTTGATTTTTTCCTGATACTCTTCTTTGCTGTATTTTTGATTGAAGAGGCAGAATTCCTGATGATCCAGTCCGTAACAAAACATGGAATTTTTGGTGCTTCGACAGTTGCGGAGGAAAGCACCATCACTGCAACTTTCGCAGTCATCGGAAAATTTGAGGTTGTAGCAGTTTTTTACATTTACGCATTCGTAGCAAAGCTGGGAAAGGATGATATTGTGGCAGTCCACGCAATCCTGGCATTTGTCCCCAAATTTCAGGTACATGCAATCTTGGTCTTCTTCGGAGTTGAAAATAAAGTAGCAATTGCGACAGTTTCCGCAGTGGTTGCTGTACTCAGAATTTTCTTCGTTCCCCGCCGTGGCCTTGTGCATGCGCGGGGCTTTGAGCCACAGCTCCTTAAACTGTTCAAGGAACGAGCGATTGAAATCAAATGCCTCCAATTTTGGCACTTCGTGCGCCTGTTTTTGCCATTCGTCCGTGTGAAAAACAGGGAAGGGCGCATCGGGCCGAATATTGGATACAATTTGCTTCCCGCTGGCGTCACATGTGCGCGCGTAGAGCTTGCGTTCATTTCGAAAGGAAAGCCGTCGCTTCAACCGATCTTTTGGACACAACTTTGGCGCCGGCACGCCTCGCTTGGTGTAGTACGCTTGATCTCTCTCATCGATTTCAAAAGTTTGTGAGCAACGAGGACAGGTGAGGGTGGGCATAAGAATTTTAAATTATTAAAGTTAATATTATTCACCAGGAGGTGAGAGTGAGGCCGGGTAGCATCGCCATTACCCACCCCGATATGCTCTCCCCATTTTCCATGTTGATTGTGAATGCGACGCAATCTCCCTGTTGCATGAAGATTAAGTCCTTCACCCGGTCTCTTATTTTTGATATGTTGTAAACTCTTCCCTCCAAGATCTTATTGCCGTCTACTACTCTATAGACTTGCCCATCTTCAACAGAGAAGTCTGCTTGATTTATACTATCAACGCCTCGATAGATCCCACGGTGCCTCTGTGCAGTCTCAACTTCTTTTATTATTTCTTCTCTCTTTGGCCCATCGATGGGCGTAAAATAGGGCATAAGATGGTATTAATTTTATTCCCAGCAAGTGACAGCGAATTTGGGTTTGGGGTCTTCTAGCATTAGCTCTACAGTACAGGCTGTAGTCCGCTCGGTTTCTTCTGAGAATCCGTTTAAGGATTGCCTGGTTTCTTCTCTGACATTTGTAAGCCTCGCTACCACTTCAGTACCTACCGGTTCAAGCCGATGGGGAATCACTTCTTTGCTCGCTACTTCCACTCCCGGTAACTGGTCTGCCTCCTCCACCAAGTCTAGGACTTGAGGTTGGCAGGCAGTGAATGTGAGAAGTAGTGGTAGGGTTTTTAACATGAGTAGTATTGCGATTATAATCAAGTTCGACTTCGGATTATTCCTCTTCACCAATAAAGGAGGGAAGTTTTCTAGCTCTCCTTCGGTTAGTTCTTTGTTGGTCAAATGGTACAACTTGCCCTTTAAGTGCAGCAAGGTCTGTATGTATTTCCTCCATAGTTGGAAGGAAGGCTACTGTCCATCCGCTTTCTTCCGGAAATTGCTCCATAATTGCATGATAAAGTCTGAATGTAGAAATTGGGTCGTCAAGAATAATTGTGTAGCTTATATCGAAGCACTTATCCATACGATCTAAATCGGTAGAAATCTCCAAATTTCGACCCAAAACTCCATTGATCAAAGCTAGGAGTTCGTCATGAAGTTTATCAATTGCTTCTTCAATCCTAGATTCCATTTCGTCAAAAACCTCCTGATGCCTCGTATATTTTCTTGCCATTGCCTGTTCATCGTTAGCGCCCTTGAAGTCGGGGTTCTCATGTTTATCGTTCTGACCATCCTGTTCATCGTAGTGAAATGTCTCATCCGTACTGTAATGGTGCCTTTCCGCGTCATAAATCTCTTTGGTTTCTTTTTCGGTCAGACCGGTTCGTGCTCTCCTGTTCCAAAATGAAATCATTACATCATTCATGAGTACAAAAATTAAAAACTGCCTGTATCATACAAGACCTCAAGGGCCTGTCAACTAATCGTGCTAAATCTTCCACACTATACTTGACCTTTTAAATCTGTGAATATATGCTATACTTGATTCTGACGGAATTTTCCCACACAATTCAAACATGATTGAACAGCTGCAAAAACTCGGGCTCACGGTGAAGGAAGCGACCCTTTATATGGCCACGCTGGAGCTGGGGGAGGCCTCGCCGGTTTCCACCATCGCCAAGAGGGCCAATGTCAACCGGACCACGGCTTACGATCTTTTGGAATCTTTGGTGAAACGGGGGCTGATCATTGGCTCGAATCATAAAAAATATCGTTATTACCGGGCGCAGGCACCGGAAAAGTTGGTGGCACATTTAAAAGAAGAAAGCGAGCGCTACGCCAGGCTGGCCGAAGAAGCAAAGGAGGTTTTGCCGGAGCTCAATACGCACTATCATGCGCTTTCAAACCGTCCTCGGGTGTATTTTTATGAAGGAGATGAGGGGCTGATTCGCGTGTATGAAGAAACGCTTACCTCCAGTGAAGAGATTTTGGCCTACGCCAGCGATCAAGCCAATCAGGAAGCCATTCCGTGGTACTTTCCAAAATACTACAAACGCCGTGCTGCAAAAAAGATTCCGATCCGAGGTATTTTTCCGGACGAACCCAAGAACTGGGAACGCCATGCGCTGGATAAAGAGGAGCTTCGCCGCAGTTTGGTGGTGCCTAAAAGTAAGCTCGATTTCACTCCTGAAATCAACTTTTTTGATGACAAAATCATGATCGCCGACTGGAAGGGAAAAATCGGCATCATTATTGAAAGCAAAGAAATCGCCACGGCCTTCAAGCAAACCTTCGAGCTCGCCTGGGAGGCCGCGGAAGGCTACCACAAGGAGCTGAAGAAGGGGCGGAAGAAAAAACTCGACTGAGTCGAGTGAAGCATTGACAAAATACTAAAAGTCATGTTAATATGCCTTTTGTCTCATAATTCACAAATCATGGCTACTAATAGATTGAGTACCCCCGATGCCTTAGCAGTGCTAGCTGGTCATACGAGAATACCAGGTGTATCAACATCTCCTGTTTGGGAGGTAGGAATGGAACTGGGCTTCCGTGTACAAATGGATGCAGCTTTACTACAGCGTCGATTGCGAAAACAAATCCCTGGCCTTGATCTAGATCTCAAAACGATTCAAGCTCTAAAAAGTCCAGCCACTGTAAGTGAAACTGTCGCCCGCTTAGTTGAAGAACTTGGTGAAGAGATTGAGGTTCCTGAAGATGTCATCGCTGAAAATCGAAAGCACTACGATCAAGTACTTGGGATTCAATAGAACAAACTGTAGATTCAGGAGTTTGATAGAAGACTTGAATGGTGGGCGCTGAGGGATTCGAACCCCCGACCCTCTCGGTGTAAACGAGATGCTCTAACCAACTGAGCTAAGCGCCCGACGATAGTGGTGTCGCTTACGCGACGGTTTTTGGTAGGCTCGCCTGCGGCGAGTCTGGTGCACAAGAGAGGACTTGAACCTCCACCCCGATTAAACTCAGGACCAGCACCTCAAGCTGGCGCGTCTACCATTCCGCCACTTGTGCAAACTTGCCAACGCATTTTAGCGGATCTTGCGCAGAGTACAAGTTTTTTTGTATGATGGGTTTATTCCGCACCTTAAAAATCATGTCTGAAAAGATTCTATTCCTGCAGAACCTGGGCCTCGCGCTTCTTTTGGGCAGTCTTATTGGAATTGAGCGGGAGCGCAATCACAATGAAGTGGATGGGCATCAGTTTGGAGGGATTCGAACCCTTTCCCTCATCAGTGTCTTTGGGTATTTGGTGTTTATGTTTTTTTCCGATTCCATTATTTTTCCGGTGGTCACGGCCGGATTTTTGCTTTTGCTCGTGGCTTCCTATGTGATGTCTTCTTATATTGCTAGAGATACCGGGGCCACCACGGAAATTGCGGGGCTTTTCACTTATTTTATTGGAGTTTTGATGGCAATGGGGGAGACCTTGATTGCCACTGTTATTTGTTTGGTGGTGGTTACTCTTTTGTACTTTAAGCAGACCCTCCATGCATTTGCTCATAAGATTGCAAAAGAGGAGCTTTATGATGCACTTAAGTTCGTGGCCATTGCTTTTGTGGTGCTGCCCTTGCTCCCCAATATGGCGTATGGACCTTTGGAAGTGCTGAATCCTTATCAAATTTGGCTCATGGTGGTTCTGATCTCCACCATTTCCTTTGTCAGCTATATCGCCATTAAGATTGTGGGGCCAAAGCGGGGGATTGGGATCAGTGGCTTTTTGGGAGGACTCATCTCTTCCACGGCGGTTTCTATGAGCCTTTCGGTTTTGAGTAAAAAGAGCAGCAAAATCGTGAATCCTTTTGTCTTCGCCATTGTTTTGGCGTCTTCCGCCATGTTTTTCCGTGTGCTCATTACCGTTGGGGTGCTGCACAGGGCTCTTTTGGAGGGTTTGGCGGTCCCATTGGGGCTCATGGGAATTTTGGGACTCCTGTTTGCCGCTTATTTTTGGAGCAAAAAGGACTCCGGAGCGGTCAAGGAGGTCTCTATTGAGGCACTCCATTTAGAAAGTCCTTTTCGACTCTGGCCTGCGGTTCAATTTGGACTGCTTTTTGCCGGACTTCTTTTTATCTCTAAATTCGCGGCGGGCGTTTTGGGCACACAAGGGGTTTACCTCACCGCTTTTCTATCTGGAATTTTTGATGTGGATGCCATTACGGTTTCCATGGTGAATTTGCATAAAACCGGAGCGCTTACGGATCTCACGGCCACTACGGCCATTCTTTTGGCGGTGGTCACCAACACGCTTTCCAAGGCTGGTATTGTCTTGTTTTTTGGATCCAAACAAGTGGGATGGCGGGTGCTCACTTCTTTAGTGTTGGTTTCCATTTTTGGCTTCGCCACTTTACTTTTTTTCGTTCCTGAATTCTATGGTCTTATTGCATTCTAATGCCATTCCTTTGGGCTCCGCTGCTCCATCTTTTCATTTAATGGGGATTGATGGTGCCGAGCACTCCTTGGAAGGCTATCGAGATAAAAAAGTTTTGGTCATTATTTTTATGTGCAACCATTGCCCTTTCGTCCAGGAGATTTGGGAGGACTTGGTGGCGCTTGAGAAACGGATGCCGGAGGAGGTGCAGTTTTTGGGAATCAACTCCAATGCAAATCCCAATTATCCCGAAGATTCTTTCGAAAAAATGAAAGAATATGCCCGGGCCAAGGCTCAAGAGTTTCCTTACCTTTATGATGAGAATCAGGGGGTGGCCAAACTTTATGATGCGCAATGCACCCCTGATATTTTTGTGTACAATGCTGCTCAACAATTGGCGTATCACGGGGCTTTTTCTGGTTTGGAGGCGGCTGTTCAGGATCTTCTTAAAGGAAAAGAGCCTGCAGCGGCGCAGACTCATTCCATGGGGTGTTCTATTAAGTGGGCTTAGGCTTGTGTGAACTTGGCGAGGGTGTATTTGTCGCGACCCACACGGGAGAATTGGTTCTTGTTCTTGAGGTTCAAGTAGATGGTGATGGTCTTCACATGTCGTTGGTCGAGTACCGCTTTGGTGATTTCTTCTCGGCTTCGTGGCACGCCATCCAATAAAATTTCACTCACTACATCGGCAACCGTTCCTGTTTTATATCCCCAATCTTTGAGAGCATAAATTCCACGGCCGATGAGGATGAAGTTGTCGTTTCGAATGAGTTCATTGTGCACGGCCTGAACATTCACGCGTTTGCTATCGAACTTTCCGGTTTGAATGAGCTCGGCAATTTTCTCGAAATGTAGCGGCTTCTTTTCGTGATGCAAAATGAAGAAAATTTTGTCCTTCAAGGTTCGAGGGTGGATGTGTCTCCATGTGAACAGTCCAATCCCGTTTTCCGTAAACTTGCAGTCTTTGGAGGCGCGAAGGATGTTTGCAATGGTGTTTTCCGGTAAGTTGAGCTTTAGGGATTCGTTTATTTTCTCCGCAAGTTTGTCGATGGAGAGCACATGCTTGGTTTTTTGCAGAGTCTTGACCGCGGAGCTTGTTACTTTTCTTACTTTTTCATCGCTGAAGGTGCTTAAACGCCAGTAGGGATGGAATTTGAGCGTGTTGGGTTCAAAAGAGATGTCCGAGTCGAGATTGAGGGCCAAATGCAGATCTTGAATTTCTTGTTCGCCCACATTGGGGAGGATGCGCATGAGCAGTTCTTTAAAGTAACTGTCTCTCGCGATGCCCCCTTCTTTGTCCAGAAGAGCTTTGCTGAACTCGGTTAGAATTTTGATGTTGGTGTTTTGCGCGTTTCTCTCCAGCTTTCGGAGTGCCGTTTTCTCGATTTGTCGCACCCGTTCTCTTGTTACTCCAAAGTGATCCCCAATCTCTTCCAGCGTCTGTTTCTTCTTGGTGTCCAGCGCAAAACGACTTTTAATGATGTACTTTTCCTTATCGGAAAGTACAATCAGCAGACTTCTCACCAACTCTCGCAGCTTAATCTGTTGCGGACTCAGCTTGCTATCGAAGGTAAAGTTGGTGTTAACCATTTTGACAGTTGTTAGGGGGTTGACCTCTGAATCCGTGTTTTACTCAAATCGGCCAACCAGGAGTATCAAACAAATCCCCATGAATGTAAATAGCTCACACCAAATTTGCTGTTGTCAAAAATGTTGACAAAACCCTCTATAAGCCTAGATATCTCTTGTCCTCAGGTGAAAGCAAGTCTCTCTCTAGAAGCCTTGCATATTCGAATCCTAAATTAAAAATTGCTCTTTGAGTGTCCGCAATGTTCTTATTTTGGATAATAACTCCTACACCGTCTTGGTGGGAAATTATTGCTACTTTATCATCGTAAATATTGATTTCATTTTTGAATGGGAACTTTTCTTTTGGTATTAAGTAGACTTCCCTCAATTCCTCTTCCCCTTTCCCCTTAAATTTCATCCCGATTTCATCGTAGCAAAATATGCCTTTAAGGAAAATTTGCTTTTCAACCTTCTTTTTAATATATGATGGGTAATAGTCTTCCAGTAATCCCATTACAATTTGAGGGTTCGCCCAACAAAGTAATTCGGTTGAGGTTGTAAGGGTGTCTTCCATGATTTGAATCAAACCATCCCTTCCCTCGAATAGAGATAATTGTGGAGTAACCGTGTACTTTTCGTGTAGATTTGTGAGCTCTGGTAAAGCGGATTCAAGTCTACTCAATTTCCGTTTTTGCTCTTCGAGAATTTGTTTAGGATTAACTGCTCTAAAATAGGTGATGTTTTTTCTTTTAAAGTGACTGACTAGGCCTTTCTTTTGTAATTGTTCTAGAATGACATAGGTGGTTGGGCGTTTTACCCCAGCCTTCTTAGAAACGACTCCAGGTAGGGCTTCATGAAGCTCAAGTAATGCGAGGTAAATTTTTACCTCCTTTTCATTTAATCCGATGTCGTTGAGAATAAGATTGAGCTGGGTTGACATGATTGAATAATTCCTAGATAATACTACTATATTTTTTATGATTGTTCAATCATATCTTGACTGATGCTCAATCTTAGAGTTTAATCTGTTGCCTTTAAGTTCCATATGTCTAAGCCAAAAACTTCAGCTGCACGATCCAGTATAGCTATCGAATCGGTTATTGCGGGAGATATGCTTTTTAGTGACGATCGACGGCCTGGGGTTGTGGATCTTCAGCAGCAGGCTTTTGAACAGGCTATGAGAGCTGTTCGTAAAAATATGGCTGATCCTAGCCGTACACTCGGACGAGTCTTGATGATGTTTGATCACAATGGTGAGGGCTGGGGTCGGTATTTGTCTCCTGAGGTTACTGGTAAGCCAGCAAAATTTCCAAAACTTCCTCATTTAGATAGATCTTACGCTTTAACTTTAATGTCTACAGCGCATCAACTTGGAGTAGATCCTTACATTGTTGAAGCCATTCCAGAAGCTAGGTTGAGAGAAGAAATTAGAAGGGCACTTGAGTCCGAACCAGCTAAAACTACTCTTTTTAAAGAGAAGTTAATAGTTGCTGATCCAGATTCGGGAGCGGAGGATGTTCATGATGAGAAGAAACAAACTGATGAGGATTCATGTCCATTTTTAGTCAAATGCAGGGGTGTTTCAGCTGCTCTTTTTAAGCTTGCAAGTACGGCTAAAGGGAAACAGGTTGGTGTTATCAAAGGGTTTTTTCAGAAAGATGGTCAAAATGATCGGAGAGTAAATCTACAGGTTATTTTAGATGGAGCTCAGTTCGCACAAACTCATTTAGATGTTGGTTCTGAGATTCGAGTTTATTTTTACACGCCGATTCCTGCCTTGGGAGCTGTTGCACCCGAGCGAATATATATTTTGAGGGATGGCCGTATTGATGACATCAAGTAGCTTGAGAGAGTCTCAAGTTTGATTTAGCCTTTTCCTAGACTTTTTGCGTACTCAAATGCAAATCTGAAAATAGTGCGTTGTGTATTCGCAATGGCTTCGTTTTGAATAATCACTCCCAGCATATCTTTGTGCGAGATGATGCTCATTTTATCGTCATAAATGTTGATTTCATTCTCAAAATAATAGAGGTCTTTCGGGATGAAACGGACTTCGCGTAATTCTTTTTGACTTCTATTTTGGAGTTTTATCCCGGTCTCGTCGTTTAAAAACAAACATTTGCTCCAGATTTTTCTTTTTATCTTTTTCTTGAGATAACTTGGGTGGTAGTCACTCAACAGTGTGTTTACGGCAAGATCTGTATTCGCCCAACACAGTAGCATTTTGTCTTTTACGGTGAGGGTGTCTTCCATGATTTGGATGAGGCCTTCTTTGCCGCGGAAGACGGACATTTGGGGGGTGGCGGTGAGGTCTTGGTGGAGGTGGCTGAGGGCGGGGAGGATGGTTTTGAGGGATTCGAGTTCGGTTTTGGCTTTGGCGTATTTTTTGGTTTGGGCTTCGATGAGGAGTTCGGGTTTGCAGGCTTGGAAATACAAATGGCCCATTTTTTTGATGTGGCTGGCCAAGCCTTTTCGTTCCAGCTGCTCCAAAATCAAGTAAGTGGTGGAGCGTTTGACGCCGGTTTTTCGGGAAAGGGTGCCGGGGAGAGCTTCATTCAACTCTAAAAGCGCCAAATACACACGGGCTTCTTTCTCTTTAAAGCCCATTGTTTGCAGGGTTCTGAGGAGGTCCTCTTTATCCATGGGTTTACTTAGAGATCATTGTAGATCCATTTGATAGCCCAGACAAGGAATAGTACGGATGATGGGAGTTTGGCTGACCGGAGCAAATTTTTTGCGGAGACGGCTGATGTAAACATCGATGGTGTTTTGGGCCACAAAATCCCGCTTGTCCCAGACATAATCAATAATATATTCCCGACTGATGGTGCGGCCGGAGTTGAGGAGGAAGAGCTCGAGGAGAAAAAATTCTTTACGAGAAAGTTCAATGGTTTTTTCTTTAAATGAAACACTTCTGGAAATCCGGTCCAGACTGATTTGCCCCACCTGCATTGCTTTTTGTGGAGAGGATTTTTGGACGATTTCGTGTATAAAAAATGGCAATTGTGATAGGGCGATGGATTCGTTCATAAAAATACATTGTTTGAGCAAGGAGCTGGAAGTTTTCCCCTGAAAATGCTTTCGTTCACTTGAATCGAAAAAAATAATGGGGGTGCGGCTGGAAATGGATTTTAAGAATACTTCGATGAAGGCCCATTGTTCTTTGATGAGCGTGTGGGGGAATACGATGCCATCGGTTTCAAAGTGAGAATGATGCGAGAGGCTGAGTGGCGAAACCACGAGACTCGAAAAATTGTTTCGTTTGAGGGCCGCGCTGAGCGTGGAGCCTTGGAGCAAATGTGGAGTGACAATGAGGATGTGCATGGGGAAGGGGCTAGGAAAATTCATGGTACTGCTCTGTGCTGTGTTTTGTGAAATAGCGACTGAGGGTTTCCAGATCTAAATCGCGTTGTTGTAGCGTTGACAACACTGGTTTTTGCTGAACTGTCATCCAATGCTGACGACAGTACTTTCTTTACAAAACTTAAGGGGGGCGCTTATGCTTGTGCCACATTGCCGCACTGCCATATGTTCAATGAAAATCTTACTTGTCTGGGTCTTTCGGAGAAGGAAGCGATGCTCTATTTGCTGCTTCTTAGAAATGGGCCTGCGCCCGCCACACTCTTGGCCAAACGGCTTGGAATCAAACGGGTTTCCTTGTATCCGGTTTTGTCGGCCCTTCTTGAGCGGGGTTTGATCTCTTTTGAACAAACAAAGTTTGGCCGAAAATATCTTCCCCATGATCCGGAGTGTTTGCTGGATTTTTTGGAAGAAGAAAGGGCGGAGCTGATCCATCGGATGGATTTGGCAAAAAGCTGCATCCTCCAACTTCATGAGTTTTCTGTTTGGCAAAAAGTTTAGGAAAGAACGGGTGCCGGAGCCTCAATTTCCACTTCGATGTTGAGGCGGGGGTGGTGGAAGCGGGTTTTCCAGGAGTGGAGATAGAATTTTCCTTTGCCTTTTTTTTGGCGTTGGATCAAGTTGTTGAAGGTTTTGTCGCCGTATTCACGGTCCAGAATCAAGGGATGGCCGATCATGGCCAAGTGTTTGCGGATTTGGTGTTTGCGACCGGTTTCAATGCGGACTTCTAAAAGCGAAGAGTTTGCGATTTTTTTAAGAATTTTATAATGCGTCACGGCGGGCACCTTCTTTTTGATGCTGCGGGCTTCGAGGGGGAAGCTGATGGTTCCTTCGGCTTGTTTGGGCACCCATTTGACCCACGCAAGGTAGGTTTTTTGAGTTCTTGAATCCTCAAAAATGGACTCCAAAGCTTCACGGTCTCGGGGGTGTTTGCCCAAAAGCAGCACGCCGGAAGTGTCTTGATCCAAGCGGTTGAGGAGGTAGGGCTTGTAGTCTTTTCCCTCTCGAATCGCCTGTTCTCGCAGCTGACCTTGGAGTGTTCTGTATTCCGGAATGTGGGGGGCCGGCACCGAAACGAGTCCCGCGGGCTTATTCACCGCCAGCAGGAACTCGTCTTCGTAGATAACGGGAATTTCTATTTTATTCACCCTTTCCACTGAGGTAAATACTGAGATCCTGGCCATTGAGCGTCACCAAGAGTGTGCTGTAATCCAGGTCTCCACTATTGGCTTCAATCGTTTTTGTGATTTGAGCATGGGCTCTTGGGTCGTCACAGGTACCGCCAAGCAGCAACTCTCCGGAGAGCGCAACCGTGAGGATGTCTCCTTCGATGCTGACGCTATCTACGGTGAGGGCGGATTCATCCAAGGCATTGTATAAACCGGTTTCTTCCCAATCTTCGTTGCTGAACAATTCCTCCAAAACCCACTCCACTTTTTCTTCACCTTCCAAGGTCAGGATGGGTTGGGGGTCCATTTCCACAGCAATGGAAGAATCTCCGCAGCCTACGGGCATGCCGGTGGCGCCATCGTCTTCCAACTTAATATAAGTAAGCACGATGGGTTCCTCCACAGCGGGTTCTTCTGTAATGGGGTCTTCAATAGGGGTTTCATCAATCTCTTCGCTTTGACAAGCGCTCAAGAGAAGGAGTCCGGCAATAAGGAGATATTTTTTCATAGGAGAGGGGTATTTTCGGCACCGCCGAATGTTATTTTTTAGATTTCTTCTTTCCGTTCTTTTTTGCAGCTTTTGGCATTTCCGGCATCATCATGGGCATTTCGCAAGAACCACAACCGCCACAAGCATCATCTCCACACGCGCCGCAGGCATCAGAGCCATCGCAACATGAAGCCTCTCTATTGCTACGAATCATCCATTTGAGTCCACTCACCACCAAAATGCTGGGCAAGAGGTAATCCCAAGTTTCGGGTGGGACCAAGTCGAAGCGTTGCAAAAGGAGAACAGCACCGACGACAAAGGCAACGAGGCCGAGCCATACTTGGCTGTCACGAGAGTGGGAGAAACACATAGAGGCGTGGTTAGAATTATAAGTAATCTCATTCTCCGCTTAAAAAAAGTTTTTGCAAGTGCGTGACCTTGCCAAGATTTTGTGATATACTATTACTAAGTTTAATATTTTTTTAACCCCATTCAGCCCATGTCCGACGCAAACCAAAACCAAAATGCCGGCGCTCAAGGCGCTCAAGGCCAGCAACAACTTCAGGTCAAAGTGCCTGATGAAGTCCAAAAAGGAACTTACTCCAATGCCGTTTCCGTTAATGTGAACTCCAATGAAGTGGTTCTGGATTTTGGATATTTACTGCCCAATACTCCTGCTCCTATTATTGAAGTGGTGAGTCGGGTCAACATGAACCAACGCACGGCGGAATCTTTCCTCAATGTGCTTGCGGGTGCCATGGAGGACTTTAAAAAGAAGCAAGCTCAACAAGCTGCTGCCGCTCCTGCGCCGATGGCTCCTGCTGCTCCTGTTATGGAAGCTCCTGCTCCAATGGGTCCAGCACCGATGGGACCTGCTCCAATGGGACCGATGCCGGAAGCACCTATGCCTCCATATCCCACTAACGCCTAGTTTTACAGTGGCCTGACTTGATTCTATGGGGAAGTTCCCCTAAGATTGCGGGGTTCCTTAACCCTGTTCTATGTCGACCATGGATGAAGTCATCTCTTTGTGCAAGCGACGGGGCTTTGTGTACCCGGGCAGTGAAATTTATGGGGGTCTTGCGAATACTTGGGATTATGGACCGTACGGGGCCGTGCTCAAGCGCAACATCGTGAATTTGTGGTGGAAGTCGTTTATTGAAGATCGGGACGATATGCTCGCGCTCGACAGTGCGATTTTGATGAATCCCCGTGTGTGGGAAGCCAGCGGGCATATTGCCAACTTTGCGGACCCTTTGATGGATTGTAAAAACTGTAAAGAACGAGTGCGAGGAGATAAAATCCTGGAAGAGCATTTAAAAGAGACGATTGCGGGGCTCAGCAACCAAGAGATCTATGCACGGATTATGGATGCTAAAATTCCGTGCCCCAAATGTGGCAAGGTGAATTGGACGGAGCCGCGTGCTTTTAACCTGATGTTCAAGACTTACCAAGGGGTGGTGGAGGATACGGCGGAGCAAATTTATTTGAGACCGGAGACCGCGCAGGGGATTTTTGTGAATTTCAAAAACATTTTGGATTCGATGCGGGTTCGGTTGCCGTTTGGAGTGGGACAGGTTGGGAAGTCTTTCCGTAATGAAATCACTCCCGGGAATTTTATTTTCCGCACGCGTGAATTTGAGCAAATGGAGATTGAATATTTTGTGAGACCGGAGGATTCGGAACGAGCTTTTGACCAATGGGTGGAGGATTTTAAACAGTTTTTTGTGGCTTTGGGGATTCCCGAAAACAAATTGAGACTTCGTTATCATGAAAAGGATGAACTTTCGCATTATTCCTCCAAAACCGTGGATTTTGAGTACGAGTACCCCTTTGGATGGGGTGAATTGATGGGTATTGCGCATCGTGGCTCGTTTGACCTGGATCAACACAGCAAATTCTCCGGTGAAAAATTGCAGTATCGAGACCCCGTCAGTAATGAGGTTTTTGTACCTCATACCGTGGAACCCGCCCTTGGTCTGACTCGAAGCGTCTTGATTGTGCTTTTGAGTGCTTACGAAGAACAGGAATTGGAGGGTGGTGAAAAACGAACCGTGATGCATTTTGCCCCGGCTTTGGCTCCGGTGCAGGTGGCCGTTTTCCCCCTGCAAAAACAACAGAGTGAAGCCGCAAGCAAGCTCTACAAATCGCTCAAAAAATCTTTCCGCTCCGAATACGATGAAAGCGGTGCCATTGGTAAACGCTATCGCCGTCAGGATGAAATTGGGACCCCTTTCTGTGTGACTTACGACTTTCAGTCCGATGACGATGCTGCGGTGACCGTTCGCGAACGGGACAGTATGAAACAGGAGCGCGTGAAGATGGAGGATTTGGAAGCTTATTTGAGCAAGCGGCTGTTGTAAAAAACCCTCTTTTCTGTTATACTTATAAGATAAAAAACAGAAAAAAGGCGTATGGCAAAATTAAAAGAAATTCTGGAAATGGTGTTGGGGTCGCTTAAAGTGGCTCTGGAAGCCGTTTCCGCGCATTGGGATTGGATTATCTTTTGGCTTGTTTTGGCCTTGCTCTTCAACCGGCTTTTGCCTTGGGCCCTTCGACAATTTTACGAGCATTGGACCGCTCGCAAACGGGTTTTCATTCAAGTGACCATGCCGCGCGAGGAGTCTCAAAAAGATAAAGAAAATGCCACGGAGAAGGATTTTAAGGAAAGGATTGGAATTATGGAGCAGCTTTACCGTGCCGTACATGAGATTCGTGAACTGGATTTGGGGAATCGGTTTATGGTTTGGATGTTTAAACGGGATACCGTTTCTTTTGAAATCCATGCCAGGCATAAGGACATCACTTTTTATATTTCGATGCATCCTTATTATGCCGGGATTTTGGAGAAGCAGATTACGGCGTTTTACCCCAGCGCTTCCATTGATTTCATTCGACCTGAGGGTTTAAAGGCTAAGGATTTTAAGGGAAAAATCACGATGAAGGGCTATTATTTGTATCTTAAGAAGCTCAACTGGTATCCGCTTAAAACTTATAAAACGATTGAAAACGACTCTTTGAATGATTTTACGAATGTGCTTTCCAAGCTGGACGAGAACGATCGAGCGGTGATTCAAATTATGATTCAGCCCCGTCACGAAAAATGGCAGAAGGAAGCCAGAGCCTTTGCTACGATGTTGTTTAAAAATAAAAAACCCGGGAATAGTGGTTTCTTTGGGAAAATAGTGGGAGCCTTGGGATGGATTTTTAGAGCCACTGTTTTTGGCTACGATTCTGCGGAAAAAAACAGCCATCCTCCCGGAAGCAGCTCCGGGGACTCCTATGTGCGTATGCTGCAAACGGATGAAGAGGTGGCCAAACGGATTGGAGAAAAATCCAATCAAGTGGGTTTTGATTCCATCGTTCGTATTATGGCGTCCTCCGATAAAGGAGAGGCGCAATGTGACGGTATTTTGAACGGGCTCTTTGTGGCCTTTAATGTGACCAAAGATGCGGCTTCAAACTGGTTCCAAGCTCGACGATTCTTGCCTTTTGACTCCATCAACAGTCCTATTCTTAATGATTCTTTGGAGACTCGATCCTTTCAGTTTGGAGAAAAAATGTCCATTTTGACTCCCGAGGAACTGGCTTCCATTTTCCACTTTCCCAGCAGTCGTTACAATTACACGCCGGTTATTAAATGGCTTTCTTACAAGGTTCTCCCTGCACCCACGGATCTCCCAACCGAAGGTATTTTACTCGGTCACAATGTGTACCGTGGGGTGAAACGAGAAGTCCATTTTAAAAGAAAAGACCGCACACGGCATCACTACATTATTGGGCAAACCGGTACAGGTAAATCTGCCTTCATCAGCTACATGGCCAGGCAAGATATTGCCAATGGAGATGGGGTTTGTGTGGTGGATCCTCATGGAGATTTGATTGAAGAAATCCTTCAATTTATTCCTAAAGAACGGGCCAAGGATGTGATTATTTTTGATCCTTCGGATACGGAACGGCCGATGGGACTCAATATGCTTGAGGCCAAAACACCCGAGCAGCAAGACATGGCTTCCAGCCAGGCCACGGAAATCTTTATTAAAATATTTGGAGATGAAATTTTTGGACCCCGTATTCAGCACTATTTCCGAAACGCCTGTCTCACTTTGATGGAAGATCCGGATGAGGGCGCCACTTTGATTGATGTGCCGCGAATCTTTGTGGATGACGCGTTTATGCGCTACAAGGTTTCTAAGGTTAAAAACCCGGTGGTGAAATCGTTTTGGGAGCATGAATATGCCAGCACCGGAGACCGCGAACGACAGGAAATGATTCCTTACTTTTCTGCGAAGTTTGGTCCTTTTATTACGAACTCCATTATGCGTAATACGATTGGGCAGGCCAAGAGCGGATTCAATATTCGTGAGGTGATGGACAATCAAAAAATTCTTTTGGTGAACCTTTCTAAGGGTAAGCTTGGAGGGCTCAATACTCAGCTTTTGGGTCTGGTGCTTGTGGCACAAATTCAGCAGGCGGCCATGAGCCGCGTGGATTTGCCGGAGGAGCAACGAAAAGATTTTTACCTTTATGTGGATGAATTCCAAAACTTTGCCACCGATACTTTTTGTTCGATTCTTTCCGAAGCCCGAAAGTACCGTTTGTGTTTGATCATGGCGCATCAATACATTGGGCAGCTCACGGTTTCTAAATTTGGACAAACCAGCACGCAGATTCGTGACGCCGTATTCGGGAATGTGGGTACGCTCCAATCCTTTAAAATTGGTGCCGAGGATGCGGAATATTTGGCGAAAGAATATGCGCCGGTGCTCACCGAACAAGATGTGATTGGAATCGCCAATTACAAGGCGTACATGAAGCTCAACATCAACAGTGCCGCTTCACGACCTTTCTCGCTCGAAACCATTTGGGATCAGAGCAAGGCCAATCCAAAAGTGCGGGATATTGTGAAGCAATATTCTCGTATGAAGTACGGCCGCAAGAAGAGTTTTGTGGAGCAAGAAATTGGAGCGCGCATCGGAATTGATATCAATACTCTTGGCGATGAAGTTAAACCCGATTACACTGCGGAAGTGAATCCACCCGTTACGCCACCCACCACGCCATCCAATGGACCCGTTTAAAGATTATAATGTTTTGCACTTGGACCCCGAAGTTCCTCCTGTGGCACCACGGCCTCGTTTTCAAAGTCTTCCTATTTTTTTATCGATGGGAGTCGTCTTCATCAGCTTTATTGCGGTGACGGCGATTTTTAAATCTTCTTTGCACGACCAGGAATCTCAAATGACTTCGATGATCGATGAGATCGGGGAGCTCAAGCAGGCTAATTTTTTGCTTTCACAGCAGGTGAGTTCTCAGGAGCAAATCTTGCAATCCATTGTGGTGGATTTTTCCAGTTTGGGGTCTGCTGCGGCATCCGGAGATGCAGGAAAGATGCAGGAGCTTTTCTCAAACATTTTGTCGCGGGTTCCCACGCGCAATCAGAGTGTAGACTTGGCTGGGGCGGCTGCAAGCACGGTGGAAGATACTACTTTTGATGTTTTGGTTTTGGGTACCAATGGAGCTCACACGGACACAATTATTGTGGCCAGCATCAATGAAGACGATCGAAAAATTTCTCTCTTTTCCATCCCGCGGGATTTGTACATCAACGGGCGCCGCATCAACGAATACTACACTTACTATGGAGTGGAACAATTGGGCCGCATGGTCTCGGAAGTGACGGGCTTGGAGATGGATCATTTCGTTCAAGTGGATTTGGAGGGCTTTGTGGATATTGTGGATATTTTGGGTGGCTTGGATGTCTTTGTTGCTGAGGCCATTTATGATGGTTTGTATCCCAACGGAAACGGAGGCTACAGCGCTTATTCTATTGAAGAAGGTCAGCATCACATGACGGGAGAGGAGGCGCTTCGGTATGCACGAAGTCGTAAATCTTCTTCCGATTTTGACCGTGCCGCCCGTCAGCAAGAAATTTTGGCGGCGCTGCGAACCAAGGTGGTTCAACTCGACAGTGTTATGGAAATGAAGGAGCTCACTTCCATTTTCCAGACGGCGATCGAATCCACCACCACGGATATGAATGTCTTGGATCTTGTGGGTTATTATTATGATTATCAGGACTTTGAACTCAACACCGGTTTGGTCTTGAGCAGCGGGAATTATTTGTACTCCCTGATTAATGAAAGTGGAGCTTATATTTTGCTCCCGGATGTCGCAGATTTTTCGGAAATTCATCAAGTGATTTCTGAACTCGTGCATTAGGAAAAGACCCTTTCATATCTTCGCTCAGCACGGGAGCCTTTATGTGCCTCACAAAGACATGAAAGGGTCTTTCTTTACGGTGCTCAGCACGGGGGCCTTTATGTGCCTCACAAAGACATGAAAGGGTCTTTCTTTACGGTGCTCGGCACGGGGGCCTTTATGTGCCTCACAAAGACATGAAAAGGTCTTTTTTATACGGTGCTCACATGTTACAGTGCCTTTTGTCATGATTTCCAAAACCTCATTTGTCGTTGTCGATTTAGAAACGACCGGCCTGCACGCCGGCTTGGATAGTATTGTGGAAATTGCGGCGGTGCGCGTGGTGAATGGGGAAGTGGTGGATGAATGGGACACCACTGTGAATCCCGGAGTTTTCCTCCCGCAGGAATGCACTCAAATCACGGGGATCACCACCGAAATGGTGGCGGACGCTCCTTTGTTTGCCGATATTGTGGATGACTATTTGCGCTTTATGGGTGAGGAGTCTGTTTTTGTGGCGCACAATGTGGACTTTGATTGGACCTTTTTAAACAAGCAGCTTTTGAGTATGCAGCGAGCTCCGTTGAACAATCCTTACCTTTGTACTTTTAAATTGGCGAAGCTGGTGCATCCCAACCTTTCCAAGTACGGGCTTGGCAGTTTATGCATGGCGTTTGGCGTGGACTTGCCTCAGGCTCACCGCGCTTTGCACGATGCACGAGCCACTGCACACCTTTTGATCAAATTCCTCAGGGTTTTACAAAATGGTGGCTTAAAAGAACTCAAAGACATTCCGCACATTCAAAATCTCCCCAAGGAAGTGGCAAAGTCCGTTCAAGGGCAGGTGAGTTTGTTTTAATGAACTAGTAGGGAAGGCCCGCAAGCCCGCCTTCAATGTGCATCACTTCGGGGTAGCCGTGGTTTGCCAAATACGCCGCCGCCAGTTTGCTGCGGCTTCCGTGTTCACAATACACCACCACCGTTTTATCTTGAGGAATTTCTTGGAGCCGTCCGGGAATGGTCTCCACTGAAATATTTAGTGCTCCCTCCAGGTGTCTGTCTTCAAATTCTCCCGGGGTTCGCACATCCATCAAGAACACTTTTTCTTGATTATTTTTCAGGAATTCGAGTGCTTCACCGGCGGGGAGGGTTTTGAATGGGAGCATAGTGGTTGACCTCAATTGGACGATCTTTGAACTTTTTATATCTCGTAGCGTTATTAACCCTGCTCTTCTTCGGTTTCTGATGAAGTCATGCCAACTAAATGCTGGATAGCTCGCATAAGTTCAGCAGGATCTTGCATCAATTGAGCAGCTCTTGCCTCGATTGCAGGGTCGTTAATTTCGCCGGTTGTAGTAGTGCGTACTCCACCTCGTTCCACTATAGCTACATCGGTTGCAAGAGTAGCGGTGAAGCGATCATCACTTACTAACATGTCGTCGCTATATTTGGGTTCATCCAATCTATCTTCTGCCATAGGTGTTTGGGTTATCTTCTGCTATATCATTGCATATTTACTATGGCATGTCAAATTGGTTGCGGGGGTTGGATTCGAACCAACGACCTCCGGGTTATGAGCCCGACGAGCTGCCACTGCTCTACCCCGCAGAGGGACTATACGGAAAAAGGGGGGAGGTGGCAAGGGCTACTCTTGCCTGAAGGATGAGGGTAAGGTAGGCTTAAATTACATCTTAACCCACACCCTATGATGTACGGTTCCTCTTCTTCACTTGGCCTTGGGCTTATGCTCCACGGGCTGTTCATGTTTCTTGCCCTTTTAGGTCTTGTTGCCGGCATCGTTTGGATGGCACGGTTTGCCACAAAAAAACAACTTAAAGTTTGGTTTTGGGTTGGAATTATTCTTGGTCTCATCGGTTCTTGGGCGACTTGCGCCGCTGCCACCAACAACATGCGTGAAATGATGGGAGATTGGGGAAATTGGGGAGAGTTTGGAGATGACGAGGGCGGAAGCGAACTGAATGATCGAGTGGAATCCATGGAAGAATGGCGCGATGAAATGATGGATCTTGAGGATGATGAAGCGGTGGAGACTCCTGTTGAATAGATTCAATGGAATTCAAAGAAAAGCGCTTCTTCGGAGGCGCTTTTTGTTTTTAAAATGGTGGCTGGAAGTGGATTTGAACCACCGACCCCGGGCTTATGAGTCCCGTGCTCTAACCAACTGAGCTATCCAGCCGTTGAATGCGGGGTGAATTCTAGGGAAAAAGCTCTGCTTTGGCAAGTTAGGCTTTGAACGGGTTGCTACTGAAGAAAAACTTCCACCATTTCTTGGGACTGCTCCAGGAGGCGCGGATTTCTTCTGCGACGCGTTGTTCTTCTTCGTTTTGGGAAAGGACGATGAGGTCTTCATCGGGGATGACCAAAACTTGCTCTCCGGGGTTGATGAGCCCAAGGTTTTGTTTGGCGACTTTTTCTACATATTCTTCGGAGGTGTAGTACTGAAAATCGGCCAGTTTTGCCTCATTTTCGGCTTGGAGCTCGGCATTTTTTGCCTCAAATTCTTGAATATGCTTCTCGATTTGGTAGTTTTCGTAGATGGAGACCGTGAGCTTGTAGAGCATGTAGGCCACCACCAAAAATCCTACAATTAAGAGTAGTCGCATGGTGTTGAATTGCTTCTCGTAGCTTTCTTGGATCATTTTTGTTAGACTTAGGCCGACCTATCTTACTCCCCTTATGTCTTTTTTTGAAGACCAGAACGAAGTGTATTGCATTGGAATTGGTGGAATTGGAATGAGTGGCTTGGCACGGCTCTTAAAAGCTTTTGGGAAGACGGTTTTGGGAAGCGATATTTCGGCTTCTTCCACCACGGCGGAGCTGGAGGCGGATGGAATTCCGGTGCTTTTGGGGCACTTGCCCGAAAACTTGCCTGAAAGCACGGAACTTGTGGTTTACAGCGAGGCGATCCCGGAGGGGAATCCGGAGCTTGTGCACGCGCGAGCACTGGGGATTCCCACGATGACTTATTTTGAGGCTTTGGGGGAAGTGACTAAGAATTATCGTTTGATTGCCATTGCCGGTACGCACGGAAAAACCACCACCACGGCCATGTTGGGACTCATTTTGGAAACGGCCGGTTTGGATCCCACGGTGCTTTTGGGCAGTAAGTTGAAAGAGTTTGGAAATCGTAATGTGAAGGTGGGGGAGAGTGACCTTTTTGTTCTAGAGGCCTGTGAATATAGGCGGAATTTTATGAGTTTGCATCCGGAACTTTTGGGGATTACGAATATTGAATTGGATCATTTGGATTATTTTAAAAATCAGGCGGATTATGAAGCGGCGTTTAAGGACTTGGCGGCTCAAAGCGGGGAGGTGATTTGGCCGGAAGACAGTGCGGAATATGAAGGAGAGCTGGGCCTTCCGGGCGCGCATAATGCTTTGGACGCCGGTCTTGCGGCGCAGATGGCGCGAAGATTGGGCGTTTCGGAGGGAGCTATTGCCGAAGCCTTGAAAGAGTACAAAGGGGCTTGGAGACGCTTTGAGTACAAGGGTATTACCGTGGAAGGGGCCACTCTTTATGATGATTACGCGCACCATCCCAGTGAGGTGCAGGCCACTTTGGCCGGAGCACGCGAAAAGTATCCCGAAGCCCGGATTGTGGCGGTTTTTCAGCCCCATCAATACAGCCGTACCGCTGCTTTACTGGAGGCTTTTGCGGAAAGTTTTGAGGATGCGGATGAGGTGATTATTCCGAATATCTATGAGGCCCGGGATACCGATGCGGACAAACACGCGGTTTCCGTCGAACGATTGGTGGAAGAAATTTCTCACCATCATGATAATGTAAAAGATGGTGAGGGCATTGTGGCCACCGCTGAATACTTGAACGACACTGTTGGTGACGGGGACTTGGTGATTCTGATGGGAGCGGGCGACATCGGAAAGATTGCGGAGGACTTGCTTTTATAAAAGCGGTTTGGCAAAAGGGCCGGTGGGGGTGTCTTCCACTTCAATGTTTTGGGCAGCAAGTTCTTCACGGAGGGAGTCGGAGCGGGGCCAGTCTTTGGATTGGCGGGCTTCTTCGCGGCTCTGGATGAGAGCGTTTTGCTCAGCGGTGAGCGTGAAATCGAGGGGGAAAATGTTGAGGACTTGGTTGATCCGTTCGAGGGTGCCTTGGATGTTTTTGGTGGCGGTGGGCATCCACTCAAAAAGCATCGCGAGGGCGCCGGCGCTGTCGAAATCGTTTTCCAATTTTTCTGTGAAGGCGGTGAGGAGTTCGGTATCCACTTCATTGTCTTTTTCGTGCGTCCCATCTAGGTGGCGGAGGGTGAATTCATCCAACCGTTTGAGTGTGTTTTTGGCTTGCTCCAGGCTTTCGAGGCTGTATTCGATGGGGGAGCGGTAGTGCGTTCCAAGCAAGAAGAAACGAACCACACGAGGGTGCACTTCTTTAAAGATTTCTTTGAGGGTGAAAAAATTTCCAAGGGATTTGCTCATTTTCTCTTCGTTCACGGTGATGTAGCCGTTGTGCATCCAAATATCGGCCAAGGGTTTTCCGGAGGCCGCTTCACTTTGAGCAATTTCACATTCATGGTGAGGAAATTTGAGGTCCAGGCCGCCCCCATGGATATCAAAAGATTCCCCGAGGAGCTCTGAACTCATGGCGCTGCACTCGATGTGCCATCCGGGGCGGCCGTCTCCCCAAGGGCTCGCCCAAAAGGGCTCGCCCTCTTTTTTGAATTTCCACAGCACAAAGTCTTGATGATTTCTTTTATCGGTTCGTTCTTCCACTCGCGCGCCGGCATTCAATTCATCGAGGTTTTGGTGGGAGAGCTTTCCATATTCCGGAAAAGTTTTGATGTCGAAATAAATGCCATCCGAAAGCTCGTACGAGTGGCCTTTTTCTTCGAGTTTTTTAATCAAGTTGATCATGGGCTCCACAAATTCGGTGGCTCTGGGATTGTGGGTGGGGGCTTTGACCCCAAGCGCGGCGTAATCGGCCTTGTACTCGGGGATGATTTTTTCGGCGAGCTGGTCCACCGTGATTCCCTCTTTGGCGGCCCTGGTGATCATTTTGTCCTCAATATCGGTGGTGTTGAAGGTGAAAACCACTTCAAATCCTGAGAATTCCAAGAAACGGCGCACCAGATCAAAGGCCACGGCGCTGCGACCATGCCCCAAATGTGCAAAATCGTAAACGGTTGGGCCACAGACATACATTTTAATTTCTTCCCCCGGCTTTTTATTGAAAGGGACTTTTTGCCCTTTGAGGCTGTCGTAAATTTGAATCATAGTGTGGAGTTGAGAAGATTGCGCAAGAGTTCAAGTAAAATGAGGGCCACCAATGGGGAGAGGTCCAAGACCCCCAAGCTTGGCAGGATTCTGCGGATGGGTCCCAAAATAGGCTCAGTGGTTTTAAAGAGGAGTTCGGTGAGGCCGTAGGCTTCGTGGTGGAACCAACTCAAAATCACCCTCAAGACGATGAGCACGGTGAGCAAATCTGCAAGGATATTGATGGTTTGTTGAAGGAAAGCCAAAGGATCCACGAGTAGAAGTTATTCTGCGGTGGATTGTATCAGAAAGCTTTTTGAACTGCACGCTTTCGTATCACAACGGCGATGCTTGCACCCAAAAGGCTGATGAGGATGAGGCCGCTTTGTACGGGTCCTGTTTCCGGATTCTCTTTAATATTGCCTTCTTGTCCTGTTAGAAGAGGTTGAGTGTTTGTGTCATCGACGAGATCTTTATCATCCACCACTTTGGATAGAGAAGGAATGGCTTTCACCACCTCACTTCGTGGACCTTCAAGCCCCTCGGAATCCACGGCACTTACGGCAAAATAGTATTCTTCCCCTCCAGCCAGGTTCAAAATGGACCAATTGGTGGAGGCATCGTAGGTCTCGGAAATCGCATAAAGAGAGTTGCTATCCGGGCCGTAGTAGACTCGGTAAAAAGCGATGGGATTGCCACTTTCGGCGGCTTCCCAGCTGAGTAGAGCGGTTTCTATTGCACCGGTGACGCTGAGGCCGGTTACGGCTGCGATGCCGCTTTGACCGGAGGGGGTTCCGCTTGTGCTTAGTGTTGAAAGGGTGAGTTCGTCGCGGTATTCCACCTCATTCCCAAGAACATCCATAAGAATGAGATCCACACTGAACTCGCCTTCGGTGCTTGGCAAAACCAAGTCGGCTTCATATTTACCGGCGGTGCTGCTTTCTTTGAGCTCAAAAATTTCCTCCTCAAGAATGATGGAAGCTTCTTCTAAGTTTTTTTCACTGAGCACCGTGACTTTAACAGTGTCTCCCGGCTTCAAATCTTCTTCGGGGTCGGTGCTGATGCTCACAATTTTGGGTGCCGTGGTGTCGATGGTGATTTTTTCACTGTCGGAAGTTTCAATCACTTCCAAAATTTCTTCTTCACCTTCTTCTCCTTCTCCCAATTCCACGATGTCCACAAACAAATCGTAGGTGCCATCTTCAATGTCTTCGACGGTAACGGTAAAGCTGTTGTCGAATTCAACCGGACTGCGAACCATTTCTTCTCCACTCAAGTACACCACTGCGGTGAGCCCATATTCCGCCTCTCCTTGTACTTCTATGGAATCACTGGAGTAGGATCCGGCAGCGGGGCTAATGAGGGTAAAAGATCCTTCTCGCTCAAAATCGGTGCTTTCAAAATCTCCTTCATAGTCGGTTCCGCTGGCTTCGGTGGTCACCACCGTGGTTTGAGTCTCTCCTCTCAGACTGAATTCATCCAAATCCGTGACACTGAGGGCTTGATCCCCCGGAGTCACAAATTTTACAGCAAGGCTGAAGGAATGTGCGCCCTGATCTTCCGCCAGGAAGGTGTAATCCCCCGGAAGCGTTGCGCTGTCATCGGTGGAGGAAAATCGAATGGTTCCGGTGTAGTCTTGCACGGTGTCCCCATTTCCGTCTATGGCGGAAACCGTTACCGTCTCCGCATCACCCACGGTGGTGCTTGCGCCCAATCCTTCGATTAAAAATGCATCCACTTCACCGCTTTCAGCCGCAAGAAAGACACTGTCTTCGTGTCCTCCGACGGCCGTATAGTCACTTATTTCGCTTCCTGAGAAGGCCACTTTCTCGTCTACAAAAATAGTCTTGTTGATGCTGGAGTCGAAGAGAGTGAACTCATAAATTCCCTGTGCGGTGCTTGAGACAAAGAATTTCATTTCTCCTCTTTCATCACTCACAAAGTTTGGGCTGTAAGCCGTAACGCCGGCTTGTTTTGGAATCACTTTGAGCACATGCCCATCAATAGCGTTTCCATAGTCATCTTTTAGGCTTACGGTCATCTCCAAAGATTCTCCCAAGGAAGCGGACTGCTTGTTCCACGCCACGCTTGTTTTTGTATCTGAAACGGTGGAGGGGAAGACTTCAAAATCCACGGCGGTTCCATAAGTTTCTCCGGAGAGTGCTTCTCGTGCGGCAACTTGATAGATTCCTGCTCTTCGAAGGTGGTACTCTGAAATCATCAGGGTGGCGGCTCCGCTTGCATCTGCGGTTTCTTCCAAAAGGAGTACGGTTCCATCCGGTTTCTTGAGGGCGAGTTCCATGGTTTCATAGCCGGTTCCTTTCAAATGGATCTCTTGAGAAAAACCCGCCAGGGTGTCTGTTATTGATGAAATAGTGATGTCGCTGTTCCCTTTTGAACCCGCGTTGGTCAAAAATGGACTCGAAAGAAGCGTCAGCACCAGTGCCGCGACCAAAAGAAAGCGTGTTTTCTGTAATCCTTTTAAGAACAGGGTAGCCATACCGTGGTTTGTTTTTATTTTTATCTTGTCATTATAGCAGATTTTGGGGTGGAGAACAAGATGCCCGTCTGCTAGACTGACAGCATCCCAATCCACCTTTATGTTTAAAGTTTTTTTTCTTGCCCTTTTCTCCGCTTTTTTGTGGGGGAATTCTGTGCTCGCCGTGGAGCTTCCGGAGGAGGCTGCCGCTCAAGTTGAATCTGAAATTTATGCCGAAATTGATTCGGTGGACAGTATTGGGGTGGATCGCAACATTATTTTTAGCGGGGCTTCTTCCGAGTCTATCTCGGATGGGGCTTTGCGTTTTGAATGGCACTTTGGGGATGGAAATCGGCAAGAGGGAAGTGAAGTGGTGCATTCTTATGCTCAAGCCGGTGAGTACGCGGTAACGCTTACGGTTCGAGATCCTGAGGGGCGAGAAGCTTCGGTTTCTAAAACGATTTTTGCTTTTAGTAAGTCTTTTGTTTTGGTGAGCACGGTGACCGATGAAGACGAAAAACTATTGGGCTTGGTGACCACTGCTCGAGAACAAGGTATTTATATCGATCTGCTCAGTGCCAGTACGCACTCCGGATTTTTGGAAGAAGAGGAACTTCGTCGCCAACTTTTAGAGAAAATCTCTTCTTTGGAAAATACGGAAGACTTATTGATTTACACCTCCGGGACTTCAGGACTCACGGTACTCTCCCAGCTCCAGGAAAGTTTGGGGGATGAGGCACCTTTTAAGGGCAAGAATGTTATTTTTATCTCGGAGCACAGTCTTGGTGCCATGGAAAACATTGCGAGGGGGGTCTACAGCACCATTCAATCTCAACAAATTGTGCTCACACGGCCAGAGGCCTTGTGGGTTCTTTTGGAAGCGGAAAATGTGCTTGAGTTGACGCAAATTTTGGAGGAACGGGGCATTGAATACACAGTGGTGGATAAACACCTGGAAATTCGCCCGTGGAATTTCCTATCGGTTTTGGTGAACAATATGTTGAGCCACGGAGTTCCCACGAACACCATCCTTTTGGTTTTGATGCTGCCCATTATTGCCACGGTGATTGCTTTTATGAAGCAAGTGGTGGGGCTCAATACTCTTGGAATTTATACGCCGTCTATTCTTTCTCTTTCCTTCATTGCCCTCAATTTATGGTACGGCCTTTTGGTTTTTGTGATTTTGTTTTTGGTGGCCAGTTTGGCTCGTTCTCTTTTGCATCGGTATCGCCTTTTGTATATTCCCAGAATGGCGATTATTCTCTCCATCTCCAGTTTTGCCATTCTTTTGGTGCTTTTCCTTGGATCTTTGTTCGATCAAAAAATAGATCAACTGGCCATTTTCCCCATTCTTATTATGGCGACCATGGTGGAAAAATTTGTCACTATTCAAAGTGATAAGGGTATGAAAAATGCCATGCGCATCGGGGGTGAAGTTCTGCTTGTGGCCATGCTTTGTTCTTTGGTGGCGCAGTGGAATATCTTGGAAATCTGGGTTTTGGGTCATCCCGAATTGGTGCTGCTTTGTCTGCCTTTCAACCTTTTCTTGGCGCGATGGGCGGGTCTTCGTTTGGTTGAGTACATTCGTTTTAGGGAAATTATTCATCACATTGAAGAATAATGCTTTTCAAAAATCATGGGATCTTGGGCATGAATGCCCGGAACCTCCTCTATGTCCGTCCATTCAACAAAAAAAAGGCCATTCGTTTGGCGGATGATAAGTTGAAGACCAAGCATTTTCTTTCTGCCAGAGGCATCCCCGTTCCAAGACTTTACGGAGTGATTCGATCGGTATCGGAGCTTGAGGAATTTAATTTCTCCACGCTCCCCAAAAGTTTTGTGCTCAAGCCCAATCTTGGGTTTGGTGGGGAAGGGATTATTCCTATTGTGGACAACAAGGGCTCTTCCTTTGTGAAGAGCAGTGGAAGCTTGATAGAGGAAGATGAACTGCGGGAGCACATTAGTGATATTTTAGAGGGACGGTTCAGTATTTCTGAGCTTCAGGATACTGCTTTTTTTGAGCAACTTATTATTTGTGATCCTCGGCTCGCGCAATTTTGTTATAAAGGAATTCCGGATATTCGGATTTTGGTTCACAATTTGGTCCCCGTGATGGCGATGCTTCGCTTGCCCACGCGGGAGTCTGACGGGAAGGCTAATTTGCACCAAGGTGCGGTTGGGGTGGGCGTTGATATTGCCAAGGGAACCGCTACGCACACGGTATATAAAGGAAAAATTGTGGATGAAATTCCGGGTGCGGGGTCTATTCGTGGCTTTGTTATTCCGTATTGGGATGAGCTTTTGCTTATTGCCTCCCGCATTCAGTTGGCCACCAATTTGGGGTACTGTGCCGTGGATCTTTCTTTGGACCGGAATGCCGGACCGATGCTGCTTGAAATCAATGCTCACGCCGGCTTGGGTCTTCAAATTGCCAACTTGGCTCCTTTGCGTAAACGCCTGGAAAAAGTGCATGGCATTCAAGTGAGCAGTCCTGAAAAAGGAGTGCGTATCGCTCAAGAAATTTTTGGACACAAGGTGACAAAGGAGGTGAAAGAGAGCCGAGAAGTGATTGGGAATGAAGAGGAGATTAAAATCATTGCTCCGCAGGAAGTGCGCCATGTTTGGGCTTCCATCAATCCTCTTTTGGAAAGCAGTGTAGTGGATGAGGAGCTTGCAAAAGACTTGGGGCTTGTGGAAAAAACTGAACTGGGGCAGTTGAAAATGAAGATCTCTTTGGGTAAAAAACGCATCCAAACGCTGGCGTATACGGACGATTTTTCCAAGAAAAATTATGGAATGCTCATTGGACGGCGAGATCTCAGCGGGTTTTTGATTGACCCCATGAAAGGAAAAACCAAACTGCTTCAACGGCCCCTCTTGCCTGAGCTGAGTTCCACTCCTTTTGCTCAAGTGGACCTTGAATTGGCCGAGATGGATTCTAAACTTAAGCTTTTGTCTCAACTCAAGCCCACCAATCTCAAAGAAGAGAAAGAAAAATTCTTAAAGGATACTTCTTATGAGCCGCAGTTTGAGTACCGTGACCTCTCTTTTGATGCGCTTGCATTCAAGCTGCAGCTCAAGAAAATTGAGCTCACTTGTGCCGGCGGGGAACTTGGAGAACTCTTTTTGAGAAAGGCTGAAGAGCTGCACAAGAAAATATTGCTTTTGGAGGCTCGTGGGGGAGATTTGCTCACGGAACGGAGTATCGATTTGTATGGCAAGCCCACGCCAGATCTTTTGGATAGAGCCAGGGAGAAACTGAAGTTCAAGCCTGAGCAATTTGAGGAGCCCAAAAAATGGTTTTCAGTTGCGGAGGCCAGTATTGAATTTGAAAGGGTATTCCGTGAATACGGGCTTTCACATTGGCGGATCAAGGTGAATCGGCACATGGTGAGCGCGTGTTCTGCAGGGAAGGAATCCACACTTTTCATACGGGAGGGTGCACTTTTTTCTGAGGAAAATTTGAGGATGCTTTTGGCTCATGAAATTGAGACCCATGTGCTCACGGCGGAGAATGGAAAGGCGCAGAATTACCGTTTGTTCAACAGGGGTTTTGGCAACTTTTTGGAGACTCAGGAAGGTTTGGCCATTTGGAATCAAGAGCAGGTGTGTTTGCATGAAACTGAAAAGAAATATCGCAGCGCTACACTCATTTTTATTGTGGACTATGCCCTTAAACATTCTTTTGCAGAAACTTATGATTATTGTCTCAAGCTTGGTATGAGTGAAGACCGCGCCTTGCAAACTTCTCTTAAAGTGAAACGGGGGCTCGGGGATAGTTCCCAGCCGGGAGCTTTTACAAAAGATTTATTGTATTTTTCCGGTTACCTGCAAGTTGAAGATTTTGTTAAAAATGGAGGAGATCTTAAGGATCTTTATTATGGAAAATACAATCTCAGAGATCTGGCGCTTATTAAAAAAATTCCCGGTCTCAAGGCGCCTCGAATCTTGCCCCACTTTCTTTAGGAGCTCTTAAGCGCCGGCCGCCCATTCGGTGCTCAGGTCTCCCGCTTCGCTCTTTTGGCTGTACTTCATTACAATGAGCGTCATGTCATCGAGTTGCGCTTGGCCTTCCATAAATCGTCCCACATCAATAGCAATTTTTTCAAAAAGATCTTCGGTGCTGATTTCTTTATTCACCTGTTCTTTGAGGAATTTCTGTAAACGGCTCAAAGTGTACTGCTCTCCATTTATGTTTTGAGCCTCGATGATTCCATCTGAATAGAGCACCACAAAGTCATCGCTTTCCAGTATGATTTTCTTTTCTTGAATAAATGGACTGATGTCCGGGAGCATGCCCACGGCAAGTCCTCCGGCACGAATAGCGTCCACCTCTCCGGTGCTTGTTTTAATGTGGATCAAATGCTCGTGCCCGGCTCCAACCCAGTGCAAGGCATGTTCTTGAGGCACCCATTCCAGGAGCACCATGGTCATGAACATGCTGGGCTTTAGATGGGGCTTTAAATATTGATTGAGGCGAATCAGTGTAGACTTGAGTGTGCTCTCCAGCTCAATGAAAGTTTCTAAAAGCACATCCACCATCACCATCACAATTCCCGCTGGGATTCCGTGGCCGGTGGAATCTCCAATATAAAGAAGGTTTCGATCTTCTTTGAGGAAAAAATCGAAAGTGTCGCCGCCAATTTCAGAGGCGGGCCTGGTCTTTGCGGTGATTTTAAGTCCGGGAAACTGTGGGGCGGTTTTTGGAATCAACATTCGTTGTATGTCTTGTGCCGAACTGAGTTCTTTTTGAATACGCACATGCGTTTTGATGTCTTGGGAAATGTTCTCAAGGTTGCGCGTCACCTCATTAAAGAAATGAGCTAAAACACCAAGTTCGTTCGTTTTTGAGGTGTATATTTTTCGGTAAGGCTTCCCTGTGAGCAGCGCCTTCATCTCATGAATGATTTTTGTGAGAGGTCTTTGGATTTTGATGACAAAAATTGCTAAAAAACTCAATACTAAGAAGAGGAGCGCCGCGGGGGCCGCGAACTGCGTGGCGAGATGGATTGTTCTTTCCAGGAGGAAGAAGAGGCCGAATGCTAAAATTCCGCTTATCAAGCTCGGCAGGAGTATAGACATGAAAATGGAGCGGCGGAGTTGAGACATCTCTGGCATTATAGCTAAAGTTTTTTAAATCTTCTACTGCTTCATTTGTCTGCTGGTCAGCACCTCTTTGATCTTATGTACCTCGTGGTGGGCGTTTATTTTTTGGTAGAGCTCGTGGAGTAAATGTAAAGACTCCTCCGGTAGGGAAGTCCAGTTGAGGTCCTTTTCTTTTGAAAGTATTTGGTTGATTTTTTCACTGATCCTCAAGTCCAATGCGTTTTGGAGTAGGGCTCTGAACTGTTTTGGAAATTTAGCCAAAAGACTGAAGGATTTATGAAACCATTCGTGGCTCGGGTCACTCAAGGCTTCCACGAGATGGGGGATGGTGCTTTCTTCTTCCATTTGTCCAAGCGCCAAAAGCACAGCTTTTTTAATTTCCGGAGAACCATGATTGAGATGTTTTTTAAGCTCTTCTTTAAAACTCTTTTCTTTTACAAAGCCACAGGCTTCGATGCCTTTTTTTAAGACCTCTTCTTTTGGACTTTCCAACATTTGCTTGAGGTGATGTCGGAGTTCGTTCCCGAGTGTTTTGAATTGCCATAAGGCGATGATGGAAGCGGCTTTTACCCCTGGATCTCTGCTGCTGAGCTGTCCTTCCAGGTAAAACTTAAGGTTGGGGTCGTGGAAAAGACTGAGCATTCTTATGAAACTTGCCTTTTGTCTTCCCTCTTTTTTAACGCGTTCCACAAGGAATTCCGTTAAGGCGTCTGGGGCCAAGTCATGAAAAACCAGTACCAATTCTTCTCGAATGGCCTCCACTTCTTCCTCATTGAGTCGATTTTTAAGAGCTTCGATGACGCGGTATCTTGTAAAAGATTGGTCAATGAGGTGTTCTTTGAGTTTGTGGAAATGGCTTAGGGCCTCAGCGGCGGCGAGTCGCAATCGTTCGTTCTTGTGATCCAGCATCTCCAAAATACTGGCGATGGAATCAGGGTCTTCTTGAAGCCCGAGTGTGTTCAAAATATCTTCTTTAATGATTTCCGGTTCGCTGCTTCTTTTTAGAATTTTTTGTAAAGCGTTTGTGGTTTTCTCATGGCCTTTTTGTGCCAAGATTTCTATCGCGTTGAGCCGAGTGGGGAGATCCAGTTTGTGGCTCAAATTTTCCTCGGACATGTGTGTGTATTTTTTCCCTAAACTCCAGCACAGTACGGCCATGCCTCCACTCAAAAGCACCAAAGTGAGATTGATGGCCAGGGACTCTGTGGCTCCGTTCAAGCCAAAGGCGAGTCCAATCATCAGCAAGGTTCCCAAGATGGCTCCCAGTGGTTTCATAACTCCTTGCATCCATTCTTTTACATCCATTCTCATGGAATGAGGGATGGCGTAGTACGAAGAGTCGTAGGCGTTTTTGAAAAGGATTCCCGTGAGCTCGTATCCTCCTCTCGCCATGGAAGCGCTAAAAAAGTTGAAACGAAGCAGCATCCAAATCATATTGAGGAAGGTCACCAAAGGGTGCAGCAACATGCTGGCGGTGATTCCAAGGAAGGAAAGAATGCGGCCCGCTACAATCAATTGCATAAAAAGAGCGGCGCTATTGAAGATGAGATGCAGTGTCCCTAGTTTTTGTGTGATGTCGTGCTGGTAATCCTCGCTGCTGGGTTCTGCCGCCAAATGCACCTCATCTCCGGACTCCATGACCAAGGTCTCTTCTTGGGTGGAATACACATCCTGTTGAATGGCTTTTGTGTATTGGAATTCAAGCATATTGATGATGGCCCAATGGAAAAGGATGACCAACATCAATGTTTTTAAAAAAGGAATTTTCCTAAACTCTTTAAAGCTGTCTTTTAGTTTTTTATGTGTTTTTTCTTCGTGTGCTTCAATATGGGGAACGGGCATGGTCTTTGGATTGAAGAGTAGAACCACCGGTAAAATAGCGAGCGCCAAAAGAACACAAATAAGGATGAATTTATAAGTGGGGAGCACTTCGGCAAACACGGTCAAACTCAAACCTCCAATAATACCTCCCACGGTTTCTGCGGATTCGATGATGGGGAAGCACCGTTGGCTTTCCAATGGGCTGAAAAGCTCTTCATTGAATAAGGAAATCAGGATATTGAGTTGGGATAAAAACACCGATTCGGCGATGAGGAAAAAGACGAAAAAGAGAAGCGTGTCTCGTTCCAAGAAGAAGAGCGAACCCAAAAGGCTTATGGCGGCCAAAAATACAATACTGACCACCAGCAGTTCTCGGCGAATTTTATGAATGATTTTTCTAAAACCAAAGGCTCCCACCATCATAAAAAGGGCATTGATCAGGAAAAGTCCCGGGAGTAAGTCGATTCCCACTTTGCTCAAAAAGACCGCCAACAAAACACTTCCTCCAATAATAAAGCTCGTTCTTATGAGGAAAACCAGCAGCCACGCCACAAGAATTCGCGGGAGTTCCGTGCTGGATACATTGAGCAGTTTGGTGAGCTTTTCTCCGAACATGGTTTGGGTGAAGAATCTTGTTATTATAACATGTTTTAGCCGTATGCGCAAGCGTCTCTAATCTGGACACCCATTTTTTTTGCTAAACTGCTTGAGATGAAGATTCCAAAGCTATCTCAGGTTGGATTGGGGGCCTTGCTCTTGGCCCTGTCTTCGGTTGCCAGTAGGGGTTTGGGGATTTTGAGAGATTTTGTGTTTGCCAAGGTCTTTGGTATTGGAACGGAAGGAGGCGTGTTTGCATTGGATGCTTACTACATGGCTTTTCGTATTCCTGACCTGATTTATTCACTGCTTATTTTGGGTGCGCTTTCCGCTGCTTTTATTCCACTTTTTGTTCGTCTCAAAACACAAGGAGAGGCGCGGGCATTGGAGTTTGCCAACCGAGTGCTCAGTGCGGTTTTCTTTTCCTTATTTTTTCTTGGGTTGATTTTTTACATTGTGGCACCGTGGCTTATCCCGATTTTTGCCCCCGGTTTTGACGCGGAGCTCTTGGATCTGGTTGTTGATTTGAGCCGCATCCTTTTGTTCTCGCCTTTGTTTATGGGTTTGAGTGGGATTCTTCAGGGGATTGAAAGCGTTCATAAAAAATTCTTGGGTTTGGCCTTGGCTCCCATTCTTTACAATGTCAGCATTATTTTTGCGGCTATTTTCTTTGCGCCTCGGTATGGGGTTTATGCTTTGGCTTTTGGTGCCAGTTTTGGAGCCTTTCTTCATCTTTTGATTCAAATCCCCGGAGTCTTGAGGACAAAATTTCGCTTTCAAATTTTGTGGCCGAAACTCACTCAAGACCTTAAAGAATTTTTCTCTTTGGCTCTGCCGCGTGTTCTTGGAATGTCGGCCTCTCAAGTGACGCTCTTGGTGGATTTTGCCTTGGCCTCCACTTTAGGGCTGGGAAGTTTGTCCATTTATAGTTATGCCTTGAATCTTCAAAGTTTCCCTTACGGGGTTTTAGCGGTTTCTTTTTCGGTGGCGGTTTTTGCCACGCTTTCGGAGAAAGCTTTGCTCAAAGACAAGAAGGAATTTATAGAGCTTCTTAGGTATTCTTTTCATTCCATTTGGTTTTGGGCTTTTCCCGCCGTACTTGGGCTTTTTCTGCTCCGTGAACCTTTGATCGCGGTCATTTTAAAAGGGGGAGCTTTTGATACCGCTGCGGCGAGTCGCACCGAACAAACCTTTTCCATTTTAATATGGGGAGCTTTGGCTCAGAGTTTGATTCCTCTTTGGTCTCGGGCTTTCTATGCGCTCTCCAATACAAAAACTCCGGTCTTGTTGGCCGTGCTCACCATGGCACTCAATGTTGTTTTGAGCCTTGTTTTCACACAAGTTTTAGATTGGTCCACCGCGGGCTTGGCGGCTGCAAACCTTATTGCTTCTTCTTTTAACGCCTTGCTGCTGCTCATTTTTCTTTCCAAGACACTCAAAACCTCTCTACTCAAACTGCTTTCCTTAAAAACCTTTTTTTATAGTGTGTTGGCCGCGTTCTTCATGACTCTTTCCATTCTCTTTTTCCCCGAGCTCCCGATGATTCCCGCTTTTGCACGACTGCTCCTGCTCTCGGCCATTGGGGCTTTGGTTTATCTTTTGCCCTTCAAGTTCATTGTGATCCAAAAATCTTGACCCACTTGAGTGGTGTTTAGCCTCTCAAAAGCCAAGGGTTCTGTGAGTGCTGCAAAAGGGAGCGCCTTTTCACCCAGCACCAGTGGAGCTTGGAAGACTTCCACTCTATCCACCTTTTTGCTTTCCAAAAAAGCCGTGAACACTTCACTGCCTCCCTCCACCAAAATCGAGACGATTCCCTTTTCATAGAGTGTATCCAGTAAATCCTCAATATTTTGATTCTCTAAAATGAGGACATTGTCATCGCGGAAAATCTTTGCAGTTTTTGGGAGGGCGCGCTTTCCCTTTAAAATGATTCGCAGTGGGTCGTTTCCTTCCACCAAACGAACGCCCAAGTGGGGGTCATCGCTCAGCACGGTTCCCGCTCCCACCAAAATGGCTTGATGGTTCTTTCTTAGAATATGCACTTGTCTTCGGGTTTTTTCCCCGGTGATGGGGGACTCTTCTCCTTTTTTGGCGGCGATTTTTCCATCCAAGCTGATGGCCATTTTTAGGGTGATGAATGGGCGGTTTTTTTCATGAAAAGTAAAAAACGCTTCATTGAGGGATCGAGCTGCCTCTTCCAAAACGCCTACCTCTACCGTGATTCCGGCGGCTTCAAGTTCAAGCACGCCTTTCCCATTCACTTTCTTTGAGGGGTCTTTGCAGGCCACCACCACCTTTTTAATTCCACTTTTGATGATGGCTTCCGTGCAAGGAGGAGTTTTTCCGTGGTGACAGCAGGGCTCCAGCGTTACGAATAGTGTTGCGCCTTCGGGTGATTCGGTGCAACTGTTCAAGGCTTCAATTTCCGCGTGAGGGCCGCCCCATTTTTGATGATACCCTTCACCGATCCGTTCTTCACCCTTGAGAATGACGGCTCCCACCATGGGGTTCGGTAAAACCCAGCCTCGCCCTTTTTCGGCAAGCCTGAGGGCTCTTCGCATCTGCCAAGCGGGATTAGACATGTTTAAGGAGGTGTCCCAGTTTATCTTTTTTTGTTTTGAGGTATTTTTTGGAGAGTGGTCCGCTTTCGCATTCCAGCGGAATTCTTTTGGTGACTTTGAGTCCGTGTCCTTCCAGTCCCACAATTTTTTGAGGATTGTTGGTGAGCAATTCCAAGGTATTGAGTCCCGCATCTTTGAGCATTTGGGCTCCAATTCCATAGTCTCTCAAGTCTGCCTTAAAACCGAGTTCTGCATTGGCTTCCACGGTGTCGAGCCCTTCTTTTTGTAAACGGTAGGCCTTGAGTTTGTTGACCAGCCCAATCCCTCGGCCTTCTTGGCGCATGTATAAAATCACACCCTCTCCACGGTCGGCGATCATTTTCATGGCGGCGGCAAGTTGTTTGCCACAATCGCAGTGTAGAGAATGGAAAACATCTCCTGTCATGCATTCGGAGTGAGCGCGCACCAGTACATTTTCTTTACCCTCAACGCTTCCTTTGACCAAAAGCAGACTCTCACTGTTGTCGATGGAATTGCTGTAGACCATGATCTTAAAGGGGCCGTATTCCGTTTCCAAATCGGTCTCCACTTCTTTTTGAATCAATTTTTCTTTGAGTCGTCGGTAGGCGATGAGATCCTTTATGGTGATCATGGCCAAGCCGTGTTTTTCTGCAAAAAGCTTTAGGTCGTCTCTCCTCGCCATTTCGCCATCGTCTTTTGCAATTTCACAAATCACCCCCGCCGAAGCCATTCCGGCCAGCCGCGCCAAATCAATGGCTGCTTCCGTGTGACCGGCTCGGACCAAAACTCCTCCGTGTCGAGCGAGCAGTGGAAAAATATGTCCCGGTCGATTGAAATCACTTGCCGCGCTTTTGGGGTCCACCAGGGATTGAATCGTTTTCGCACGATCTTTTGCTGAAATCCCCGTGCTGATGCCTTGTTTGGAATCCACCGATATGGTGAAGTTGCAACGACTGATGTCGGCTTCTTCTCCGGTCATAGGAAAGAGGTCGAGTCTTTGCGCGTGTTCTTGCGTGATCGGCACACAAATCAGCCCACGGCCCTCTTTCATCATAAAGTTGATGTCTTCCGGGGTCACTTTTTCGGCGGCCATCACTAAATCCCCCTCGTTTTCACGATCTTCATCATCCACCACAATGAGCATTTTACCCTTTCGGAATGCATCGATGGCTTCTTCAATGGGGGTCCACATGGCTCCAGCTTACATTATTTATACCTCGAAACGCCAGAACTCATTGATGGTGTTGGATCCGATCAGATCTTTGATCAATTGGTCCGGGTTTTTCACGAAAGGTTGAGTGAGCAAGGCAAACTCTTCACGGAATTTCTTTTCCTTTCCTTCCATAATCTTTTCCCAGATTTGTTCAGGTTTCCCTTCTTGTTTGAGAAGTTCCTGCCAAATTTCTTTTTCTTTGCTGACCAAGTCCGCGCTGATGTCTTCCGGAGAAAGGGTCTTTGGATTCATGGCGGCAATGTGCATGGCAATGTCTTTCATGAGTTCGCTTTCACCATCGGACATGGAAACGAGCACTCCAATTCGATTGTTGAGGTGAGTGTAAGAATCCAGTTTTGGACCGCTTATCACTTTTCTTTCTTTCACTTCAATTTTTTCCCCAAGCTGAATGTTGAGATCAGCAATTTCGTTGCTCAAATCGGCATTTTCTCCTTCTTTAAGAAGCTTTTGAGCCAAGGCCTGTGCTTTTTTAATGAAGTCTTCGTTCTTGGCCACAAAGTCGGTTTCGCAGGCCAGGGAAATCATGGCTGCCTTATTGTCTTCTTGCACAATCGCCACCACTCCATTTGAAGTGGCACGGTCGGCTCGTTCCGCCGCCTTGGTTTCTCCTTTTTTTCGCAGTACCTCTATGGCTTTTTCTTCATCACCATTGGCTTCTTCGAGAGCGCTTTTGCAAGCGGTCATGGAAATACCGGTTCGGTCACGCAATTTTTTGATTTGATCGATAGAAACAGACATGTTTTTTGAAATTAGAGAATGTGTAAAATTTATTGAATGGAAGGAGCTGCCGGAGGTGTTGGAGGTGTTGGGGGCGTTGCTTCGGGCTTCTCTTCGACGGGTGCTGGAGCTGGAGCTTCTACTACCGGAGCTGGTGTTTCTGGAGCTGGGGTAGGAGCTGGGGCTTCCATCACTGGAGTAGCCGTTTCCACTACCGGAGCAGGCGTTTCTACTACTGGTGCGGGTGCTTCTGGAGCTGGATTTGCTGCCGGAGCAGTGTGCCCTTCGGCTTTGAACCATTTCTCGAGAGGGATTTTTTGTCCCACTTGAGTGATGATCGGCAAGTGTACTTGTTTTCCCTCAAAAGCTTGCCATGCTCCGTAGAGCACAAGGACGAAGAAGGCAAGGTTGATGAGATTCACGAGGGTCATGGTCAAAGACCAAGTGAAAGGCAGGATACTGAAAAGGATCTGGACCACGATGTTGAGGGCAAGGGCCACCACGATGATTCCGGCGGCATTCTTGGAGTGCCACACGGCCATGGTTTCTTTTCCTTTCTTCATCATCATGTAGATGAACAGGATTGGAATGATGTAGGTGAGTGCGGCGAGCCAGTCTTTTTCTTGGCTTGGCATTGCGGCATTTGAAGGCATTGAGTCGGTCATAAAAGGCGTGGATTAGGAGATATTATTTTCTGAGCTTCTGCACTCCGCTGAAGGTTGCGTTCCCAACAAAGTCCACTAAGAAACGGATGGATTTGATGGCATCGTCATTCCCCGGAATCACATAAGCGATTCCATCGGGATCCGCATTGGAATCCACCACAGCAACCACTGTGGATTTCATTTTTCGTGCTTCTTGTACGGCAATATGGTCACGAACACAGTCGAGTACAAACACAATGTCCGGGAGTTTTTCCAAGGAAACGACTCCTCCCAGCGCTTTTTCGAGTTTCTCAATCTCTTTGTTGAGTTGAGACGCTTCTTTTTTGGTGTATTTTTCAAATTCACCGGTTTCCTTTTGCTCCTTGAGCGTTAAAAGGTACTTCACACGAGATCGAATGGTCTTGAAGTTGGTGAGCAGTCCAGGAATCCATTTGGATGTTACAAAGGGCATTCCACACTTCTCCGCCACCTGTTGGATGAGAACAGTGGATTGAGGCTTGGTGCTCACAAAAAGCACCGTTTTCCCCTGAGAAGCTGCGGCTTCCAAGAATTCGGTTGCGGACATAAGACCCTGGTAGGTCTTATTGAGGTCAAAAATATGCACACCGTTTCTTTTTTCAAAGAGGTAAGGTGCCATTTTAGGGTTCCACTTTGCTGTTTTATGCCCAAAGTGTACGGCATTTGCGAGCATCTCTCGCATGAGGGTCTTTTGATCAGACATGATCCTTGGGGTTAATGCCTTTCATCGTCTTTTTTTACCGTGAACCCCCTTAAAAAGGAGCAGGATGGCAAAATCAGATGAAAAACTTGAATTAAAGACGCAGCGATTATACCTTTAAAAGGCGAACCTGCAAGACCTTTTCTTTTTTATCTTTTTGTGATAGAATATACAGATGTAATTCAGCTCAATGGATCCTAAGACTCAACAGCTCGAAGAAACCGTGGAACAGGCTCAGGCGGAACTTTCACCCGCAGAGGTGAAACTGATGCCCCTGGATGAGCGCCCCACGGAAATCACTATTATTATTCCGACTCAAGCCTATTTTCTTTCCGGAATTCGGGATTTTGTGGTGAATCTCACTAAAAACTTAACGGGTTTTTCCACCCAATGGGCTTTTCGCTTTCAAGCGGTTGTGGATGAGCTGTGCAACAATGCCATCGAGCATGGAAGCGCGGCCGGGCAACGGATCACCGTTACGCTCGTCAGCACAAAGAACAAATCTTTGGAAGTGGTGGTGGAAGACACCGGAACAGGTAAAGAAAGAATGACGGCGGAGCAGCTCACCGCTTTGTACCAAGAACGGAGACAAGTGGTGAATGCCCAATATCTCGGCTTCCGTGGCCGTGGACTGCCTAAAATTGTGGGGGAGTGGACGGATGAACTTATATTTGAAAATATTCCGACCGGGGGCTTGAGAGTTAAAGTAAAAAAATATTTACGAAAGGAAGAGGACGCGGTATTGTCTTCTCCGGCCAAAAGCTCCGAGCCTATTACCCTAAAATGATTTATGACTCCTGTACAAATCACCATCGAAGACCTTAGCGGCGCTCCTCAGGGTAAAGTGCTCAAGCTTATCCGCATCAGCGGTCAGTTGGACGAAAGCAATGTGGATGAAGAGGCAAAGAAGATCTATAAGGTTATTGAGGAAAATCCTCAGGGCCTCAGTTTGATTTTTGAATTCTCTGGTTTGGAGTACATGAACAGTAAATCCATTGGATATTTGACCGACTGGTACAGCAAAATTTCCACCAATGGAGGAAAGCTGGTTTTGGCAGCACCTCGAGAAAATATCCTCGATATCTTGCAAGTTGTCGGGCTCACTCAATTGGTGAATGCTTATGCTTCTCTTGACGAAGCGAAAGCGGCTGTGATGCAATGAGACCGTGGATAAATTGAAGATTGCAATTGTTTGTGATTGGCTCACGGTCTTTGCCGGTGCGGAGCGCGTGGTTTTGGAAATGCATCAGCTTTTCCCCAACGCCGTGATCTTTACCTCTCTGTACAATAAGAAGGCTTTTCCCGGCTTGGCGAATGCGGAGGTGCGGGAATCGATTTTGCGTTTGATTCCGTTTGCGCGCCACTTTCATCGCCTTTTCCTCCCGTGGATGCCTTTGGTTTTTGAGCGCATGGATTTGAGCGGGTTTGATTTGGTGATTTCTTCGAGCCATTCCGCGGCCAAGGGTATTGTCACCAAGCCCGAAACTTTGCATGTGTGCTACTGCCATTCTCCGATGCGTTATGTGTGGGATCAGTCTCATCGCTACCAAAATCAATTTCGATCTTTTTCGAGTCTCCGATTTTTAACTCAACCGATTTTACATCGCATTCGGTTGTGGGACAGGGTTGCGGCGGATCGGGTGGATCGCTTCATCAGCAATTCCGCATACATCGCGGCGCGCATTCAAAAATACTATAAGCGAGAGAGTACGGTGATTCACCCTCCGGTGGATTTGGGAACTTTTTCCCTTGGAAAGGAGCATGGAGAAGCTTACTTGGCGGTGGGCCGCCTGATTCCTTATAAGCGCTTTGATTTGGTGATTGATGCCGCGAAAAAAACGGGGATTCGTCTTCAGATTGTGGGAGAGGGGCCGGAGCTGGCGAAATTGAAACGGCGGGCCAAGGGTGCCGACATTGAGTTTCTTGGAAAAATTTCCGATAGTGAACTACGAAGGGTTTACCAAAACGCCAAGGCGCTTATTTTTCCGCAACAAGAAGATTTTGGAATTGTTCCGCTGGAATCCATGGCTTGTGGAACACCGGTGCTTGCCTACAAGGCCGGGGGAGCCTTGGAGACGGTTCAGGAAGGGGTTTCCGGACTCTTTTTTGAAGAACAGACTTCGGAATCCCTGGTTAAGGCTATTCGAAAGTTTGAGAAAAAGGAGTGGGATCCATCCACGGTTGCGAAGAGTGTTCAAGACTTTTCCTCTTCCCGTTTTCGCACGGAGCTCCTGCACTTTTTGGAGAGTGCTTGGAAAGAGTATGAAGCTATGTTAAGGTAGATTTATGAAATTTCGCAGGATTTATTTTTGGATTTTGGGCTTGGTCTTTGTGCTTTCTTTGGCCGGGTCCGCTTTGTATTTCCAAAATCAAGAGGCTCCCAATAAAGTTTTGGCTTTTGTGACGGTGGGCATCGATCAAACGCAGCGGCCCAATGAAACTTCTTCTTATGAACTTCAACGAGCCGCGGAACACTTTTCGGATACTTTACTGGGATGGACGCTAGAGCCTCATTTTAGAGCTGAATTTTTGGCCGTCGCCGGGGAAGGCTACAATCTAATGGGGCAGCGGCAAGAAAAACAAAATCTTCTTTTTGAAATCACACGATCCGGTGAGAATATCGCTGAAAACGATTTGAGCGCCGGTGATGCTTTTTTGAGAGTTTTGCATGAACAGCTCAATGGATACAACGCCGAGACGCATCAAGGTTTTGTTTTGGCGGTGGAACATCTTTCTTATATTGATGGGGTGCAATCCAAGTTTCCTATTGTGGGATCCGTGCTCTTTTGGTTCGGTTTGACCGCACTTTGTTTGTTTGCTTTTGAATATGCTTCGACTCGCCGTAGATCTTCGTCCGCTGCTTGAACCTTTTGAAAGCGGAGTGACCCAATACACCAAAGCCTTGGTTCGTGAGTTTTTGAAGCGGCCGGAGGATTTGAGTTTGGATCTTTTCTATCAAGCCCGCCAAAGAAAAGAATCCATTCATGCTCTTTTCCCAGAAGTTCGGCACCTGCCGCTTTCCAATACCCGTTTTCACTTGCGCTGCCTTTTGGGCTTTCCCCCATTGCCGGCGGATTTTTTTGAAGAGAAGCCGGATCTTATTTGGATTCCGGATCGGCGACCGTTTTACAGGTCTTCAACTCCGGTGGTCATGACGATTCATGATCGTGTGCCGGAGCTTTTTTCAAACACGCTCTCTTTTAAAAGCCGTTTGTGGCATTTTCTTTTCCCGTTGAAACGACTCCTCACTTTGTGCGATGGCGTTTTGACCCCTTCCCTTACGGTTGCTCAGTCGCTTAAGCTCAAAATCCCCAAAGCCGTTTCGTACGAGGGGGCTTCTTTGGCCGCGGCGGGGGTGAAAAAACTTCACAAGGGGCCTTTTTTTCTGATGATCAGTCCCTCGGATCCCCGCAAACGGCTTGAATGGTGTGCTCGAGCGGCGGTGCGCTTCCCAAAGATTTCTTTCGTTGTGTTGGGTTTGAAAGCAGGAGAGGCCCGTTTCGCAAAACTCAAGATTCAAGCGCGCCCCAATCTCTTTCTTTTGGGGGAGGTTAGTGAAGAAGAAAAGGCTTGGTTTTTACGCCACGCGACCGCGCTTTTGGCCTTGAGTCGTTATGAGGGCTTTGACCTCCCTGTGCTCGAAGCCGTTCGCGCCAAATGCCCTGTGATCCTGAGTGATATTTCCGTGCATCGGGAACTTTATAAAAACGCATGCTTCGTCAAAACCCCTGAAGATCTGGATCTCGGGCTCTTTAGAGCGCTGCAAGGAAATGTTCCCGTGCCGCAGCCGCGAGGGACTTATTCGTGGGAGAAGGCGGCGGAGCGCAGCTTACTTTTTTTTCTCCGCGTACTCCTTAACGAAAATCGAAAGCGTGGTGGCCACCGGAATCGCCATGATCATCCCCACGATTCCTAGTTTTTCCAAGCCGATCATCATGGCTAAAATGATGATGATGGGGCTGAGTCCCACGGCTTTTCGCATGACGGCCGGCACCAAAATGTTGCCTTCAATTTGTTGTAGAAAAATAATGAGTCCCAAGACCCAAAGGGCCAGCCAAGGGGATTCGTTGAAACCCACTAAAACGGCAGGGATTCCCGCTCCAATCGGACCCACCACGGGGAGAAGTTCCGCAATTCCCGTCATCATGGCCAGGGTCAGGGCGTTGTCGATGCCCAAAATGAGCAGACCAATGAGGCTGAGTGTAAACATGAGGAACATCAAAATGATTTGGCCGCGGAGCCAGTATCCAATTTTTTCTTGAATAGCTTCGATTTTTCCCACAATGTAGGCCCCGTGTTTGGAGGGAAAAAGGGAGATGAAAAAGGCGTTTACATTTTTTCCATTCACCACCAAGAAGAAGGTCAAAATGAGCACCAATACAAAGTTGAAGATTCCGTTGAAGATGGTTTTAATAACTCCAAAAGTGTCTCCGGCGAGCACCTGCAGTTGCCCGGCAAAGCCCTCCAAGGAAGCCTTGAGCTGATTCACCAAGGTCTCCCGATCCACTTGTTCCATTAAATCTTGCAACATGGGTTCCAATCGGTCTCCAAAAGGAATATCGATTTCGCCGGCCGCGACTTTGTTGATCAAGCTGGATAAGCTTTTGGCCAATTCAATGAGCTGAGTGGCCACAAGCGGTATGAGCTGAGAAACGAAAAACCCAAGGATTACAAGTAAAATCAGAAAAATTCCGAGCACGCTGACGGCCCTTGGGATTTTATATTTTTGTAGAGAATTTACGGTTGGGGTGAGGGCCGCGGAGAACAAAATGGCAATAAAGAAAGTGAGCAGAATAGGGGCGATGTCTCCCAAAAATTGACTGAGCGCAATCAAGGCGATGATCACAATGGTGGCTTTGGCGACGCTGAGTAAGGAAAAGTGAATGAGCAGTTCCTCCTTCTTTTCCGTTCTTTCCGAACGAACGGGGAGTTCGATTTTTTGGCTTTCTTTTCGCTCTTCCTTCAGCTGTTGAAGTGTTTTCCTCAAATGCTTTAAATTGTCCGTGGTGCTTTGGATGAATTTATTGAGGCGATCGGCCATATCAACTGGTTAAAGCAAGTAAAATAATGTTGGTGATGATCCAAGAAGAAAGAACAAGAACAAATCCACCGAGGGCATAGGAGATGATGGTTTTTCCCTTTTCTTTATCCTCCGTCACTCCTCCTATCACATAAAAATACGCGCCCACCACAATCATACCCACCACCAAAAGCCCCATCAGTTCAATCAAAAACTCGATGATAAAGATCACATAATACGGCACCATCCAAAACTGAATTTCGCCGGATTTGAGCGCACAGCCGAGTATCGCTTGGATTCCGGCTTTTGTGGTCGTATCTAGTTCCGCTTTGATGGTGTTTGGATCTTGCTCAAACAAATCTCCCCAGTACTCCCCCCAGTCGGCGGAGCTTGGATCACAGTTTGCGTAAGTTCCATCGGGTGATGGTAAAAGCCCATTGTTTGCAAGGGCGGAGCCGGCGGGCACGATTAAAAGCGCGAGTACCGTCAGGAATCCTATGAATATTTTTTTGAGCGAAGGCATGGATTGAGGTTCGTGGCTGTGCTCAGCCTACGCCAGGCTTTGGTCTCCCTGCAAGTCCATCTTGAGATTCCCATCTGAATTTGCTAGTATGGGGAGTACTGCTTAAGAAATATGTCTGCAATTATTGCTATCGTTGGCCGTCCAAATGTAGGTAAATCTACGCTTTTTAACCGACTCGTCGGAAGACGGCGGGCGATTGAATCGGATGTTCCCGGAACCACGCGTGATCGACTGTACGATACCGTGGACATTGAGGGCTACCGTGTTTTGTTGGTGGATACCGGTGGAATTGAGACCAAAGCCGGAACCGATATTGAGGCCAATGTGCAGGAACAATCCAAAACCGCCATCGAGGGTGCGGATATGATTTTGTTTATGGTGGATGTCCGAGAGGAGCTCACCGGTGAAGATTTTCATGCGGCAACGCTTCTTCGAAAATCCAAGAAGCCCGTTGTTTTGGTGGCAAACAAATGTGACAACCCTAAGTTTGAAGAGCTGCGATTCAATTTATTTGAACTTGGATTTGGGGAACCCATCGCCCTCACGGCGCTGCATTCTTTTGGAATCGATGAACTCGAAAGCCGCATTGGGGATGAACTTAAAGCGATCGGGGCTGAGAAAGGAGTGCCTGAGCGAAGCGATGAAGACCGTATTCACATTGCCTTTTTGGGCCGTCCCAATGTGGGCAAATCCACTTTGGTGAACGCACTTTTTGGTAAAAAAATGGTGGTGGTTTCCGATGTCCCTGGCACCACTCGAGATTCCACAGAAATTCCCTTTGAATACAAGGACACTGCCTTTACTCTCATTGATACCGCCGGGATTCGTCGACGGGGAAAGATTGAACGGGGTATTGAGCAGTACAGTATTTTGAGGTCCATGCAATCGGTTTCGCAAGCGGACATTTGTGTGCTGCTTTTGGATGCGGTGGAAGGGGTCACCAAACAGGACTGCCATATTAGTGAGCGGGTTCTTGAAGAGCGAAAGGGCTTGATCTTGGTGGTGAATAAAATCGATCTCTTTAAAGATAAAGAACGAGAAGATCGGGAACACATGCTGGTCCACGAACTTCAACACTCCATGGCGTATTTGCCGTGGGCTCCGGTTATTTTTGCTTCGGGGCTTGAACGAAGAAATATTTTTCAAATCCTTGAGTTGGCCATGCAAATCGCGGAAGAACGAAAACGGGTGATTCCGGAACAGGATCTTCGTGTTTGGCTCAATCAAGCGCTCAAAAAACATCCGCCCAAAGGATCCCGAGGGAAGGCTCGCTTTGCGGTGCTTTCCGTGGAACAAGTGGATGCCATTCCTCCCACCTTTGTCTTTTACTGCCAATGGCCTGAGATCATGCACTTTTCTTACGGTCGTTATTTGGAAAATGAACTGCGTGCGCAGTTTGGCCTCAATGGAACCAGCATACGAATGATCTTTAGAAAGCCTGGAGAGCGCTGATCCACTCTTTTCGAATATCTTCCCGGCGATCTTCGTCGTGGAATTTGAGCATCGTCTCGCTGATCACCGTGCCGCTCCGGTTTTTGAGGGAGTAAAATTTATCTTTAGCTCGGCGCAGTTGGTTTTGCTTCCATTTTTCTTCCCACTCATCCTTGTCCAAGAGGCCTTCGAGTTTCGCTTTAATTTTTTCTTGCAGTGGACTTCGTTTTCTAAAATACCTTCGGTGGGCTTGAATGGTTTTAAAGTATTCGCTTAACCAAGGCGTATTGATGCTTAAAAACTTCTCGTATTCTCCAAAATCTCCGGCAATGGGTTCCAAAGTTTTGATCCAATAGGCCAGGTAGATGTCGTAGGGTTTTAAGGTAAGGGAGCTGAAATCCATCCGTTCTTCGCTTATAAAAAAGCTGAGACAAAACCGTGCCCGCACTTTGTCCCCATGCCGGCGAACTCCCATCACACTGGTTAAAAGAATTAGACAGAGTCTGGCGAGGAAGAGTCGGTTCTTTTGGGTCACCACAAAAAGATCGATGTCACTGTCCTCCGTGGTTGCGTAAATGGGCAAGCTGTTACACACACACACCAGTTTTACAAAAGGACAAATGGAAAAAATCCATTGGAAGCGGCGCACTTTTTTCCAAAGTGTTCGGGATCGTTGAATTTTTTGAGTGAATTCACTTTGAAAGGCGGCATCCGTGCTTAGGCCGTAATATCCGTTCCTTTCCGTTATGAGGGGGCTTTCCCTTAAATAGGAGCTGATGTGTTTTTCGTCCGGCTCGGCCCAAAAAAGATGTTCCGAGATTTCGCTACGGGTGAGGGGGACTCCAAACAGATGGAAGTAGGCCAGAGTGGAAAGCACCGCCTGCTTCACCGTCATGTTCTTGGGGAAAATTTCGCTCATTTGCTTAAGTGAGGGACTTATCTTACCATAAAGGGGCTAAGCATACTATGGCTCAAAAGCGAATTGAAGCGTTGATCAAAAAACTTCCCCATCTCCCTGGGGTTTATAAGATGAAGGACGAAGAGGGACGGATTTTATATATAGGGAAGGCCAAGGATTTGAGCCATCGCGTGCGGTCTTATTTTAGAAAAAGCACCAAGGCGACTCGTACCGAAAAACTTTTGGAGCGGGTGGTGGATTTGGAGTGGACGGAGGTGGGTAGTGACCTGGAAGCTTTGCTTTTGGAGACGAATCTCATCAAGGAGTTTCGGCCCAAATACAATGTGCTCATGAAGGACGATAAAAATTTTGTGTACATCAAAATCACTAAAAATGAAGATTTTCCGCGCATTGAAATTGTGCGACGAGTAGAAAAAGACGGGGCGCGGTATTTTGGCCCAAAGACCTCCGCGCACAGCGTAAAAAAAACACTTGGGCTTTTGCAAAAACTTTTTATGTATCGCAGTTGTGATCTTTCTATTGAGTGGGCGGAAGGCAAGGCCGCGGTGACCAAAAAAACCATGGCTTATCCCTGTTTGGATTATCACATTAAACGGTGCGCGGCACCGTGCATCGGCAAAATAAGCCCTGAGGATTATGCAAAATCCATTGAGCAGATTGAGCGCTTTTTGGAGGGGAAAACGGGTGATATTGAGCAATCTTTGCAGGAACAGATGGGTGCTGCCGTTCAGCAAAAAGAATTCGAAAGGGCGGCTTTGCTACGAGATAAACTTTTGTCTTTACGGAGAATGTTTGAGAGCAAGCAGATTGTTACTTCTCCCACTCACGAAGATATGGATATCTTGGGCTTTGTGATTGAAGGGGGGAAGGCCTTTTTGACGCTTTTTATGCTTCGTGACGGGAAGCTCATTGATCAGGAAAACTTTATTACCGACAGTGGTGAATATGAAGCGGGAGAAGAGGCGGAGGCAGAAGAAGTGGTGGAAAGCTTTTTGTACCAATATTATGAAAAGTCGACCACGATTCCTCCGCAAATTTTAATTCCCCTTTCTTTTGAGGAATCCGATTTCTTCACGGATTGGGCGAGCAATCAGGCCGGCCGCAGCGTTAAGTTGCTCATACCGGAACGAGGTAAAAAACATCAACTATTGGAATTGGCGGAAAAAAATGCGCGAAGTTTCCAAAAACAAAATAAGGCGCGGTGGGAAAGCATGGCTCCTTCCGATGCGGAAGCGCTTGAAGAACTTTCAGCAGTACTGGGGCTTCCCAAGCCTGCCAAACGAATGGAGTGTTATGACATTTCCCATTTGGGGGGCAGCGACACGGTGGCTTCCATGGTGGTTTTTGAGAATGGCACCGCAAAAAAATCAGACTATCGAAAATTTCATCTCCAAAGCATTGCGGATGGGGAGATTGATGATTTTAAATCGATGAAGGAAATCCTTTATAGGCGGCTTTCTCATTTGTCTCTAGTCCCGGCGGGCTTCCAGGTGCGCAAGGCCGCTAAAACCCATATTCCCGGCATGGTGGCTCTTTTAAAAGAATGGCGTGGACTTGAAGAAGTGGAGGGGGATTTGGAGGAATATCAGGTGGTTCTAAAAGATAAGAAAGTTCTTGGTCTTTTGCGGCTTCTCCCCGGAAAGGAGGGGACGGCTTTGATCAAGGCGCTCTATGTCACCCCAAAAGCTCGCGAACAAAAATTGGGGCGCTCTCTGGTTTTTACGGCCATCGAAAAGCTCAAACTCAAGCGACTCTATGTTTCTTGCGTGCACGAAATGGGCCCTCTTTATGACCGATTGGGCTTTGAAGAAATCAAGAATTTCCCGACGGAATTCTCTGAACACCAACTCGATTTAATTTTGGCCTACGATCCTACAAAACATATGGATGCTTCTTTTGAAACCAAGCCGGATCTCATTGTGATCGATGGGGGAAAGGGGCAACTCGGCATGGCCGTGAAAAGTCGTGATGCTTTGGGGCTTAAAATCCCCATGATCGGTCTCGCGAAGCGGGAAGAGGATGTTTTTGTGCCCGGCAAAAGCTTTCCTCTCCTCATCCCCAAAGACTCGAAAGCCTCTTATCTTTTGCAGCGGATCCGCGACGAAGCCCACCGCTTCGCCATCACCTTTCAAAAATCCACCCGCAAAAAACACCTCACCGCCTCCGCTCTGGACGCAATCCCCGGCATCGGCAAGGCCACCAAAATGAAACTCCTCAAACACTTTGGATCCGTGGAAGTCCTTAAAGCCGCTTCCGAAGCAGACCTAGCTGCGGTGGTGGGAGACGCCGTCATCAAAAGCTTGCAAAAGCTCAAGTAGAAGCTATTATTCTTTCTTATTTTAAATTTTTGTTTATGGAAAGATTGTCGGATGAAGATTTGAGAAAAGCTTGGCAAGAACTGCGTTCTGCCATGGAATACCGCGGACATGATAGAGATGCTTGTACTTCAGTGCTTGAGCTCACACTAGCAGGCAGGCGGAGGGTGGAGGTGATTTCTAGAGTGGACCCTGGAGATGGGGAGGTATGTTCTGGGTCTCAATCCGTTGAACTTTCTTCTCCAAATCCCTCTGTTTTCTTGCCTGGAATCCCATTGGAACCACAAAGTGTGAGTGAGCTGGCTCTCGCTCCCATTTTAGATCTTGGCCAAGGGTTTCGTTCTCAGGGCCTTGAGGTTGGATTTAGCTACTCCAATTTTTCTAGTTTGTGGCTTGCCTGCGACGGGGTAAACGAGGGGACATGGCGTCACCAACTTTCTGAGGCCGAGTGGAGTGATTTAGAGTCACAGTTGATGGAGGGTACTTTTGCTATGTATAGGCACTTTCTGGATGCTGCACTCGCACAAATGAAGGCAGGAAAAGGAAGAGAACAGTGGTGGGGGCAAAGATGGACAGAAAGAGAGAAAAAACAATGGCCAGGAGAATGGGCAGAAGTAGAATTGAAAAGACGACCTGTGGAATGGTCTGATCTTATGAAGGAGATTTGTGCACGAGTGAAAGCGCGTGGAGAATTCCTTGAATGTCTTCTTCCCCCAAAAACATGACACCCCCTTCTCAAAATGTACCTGGTTATTCTGAAGACTTAGAGAGTGGACACTCTCACGACTGTAGAGAACTTGGGATAACTCACTACCTGGACCTCCATGAGGATATTAAAGATACAGCGGATCAAGTGCGAGATGGCTTGTATGACTTCATAAGTACGGATTTGGATTTTGCTGATGATGTTGACCGTATACTAGGACGGCTGGGCTTAAATAGACAGGATTACCAAGGGCTTTTAGTTACGCTTTCGTACATTCAAATGCTCTTAGAGAAGAGCAAGTTGAGCGAGGAGGAACGGAAGGCTTTTTGGATGCCTATTGCGCAGTGCTATGTAAGGGTGCAAGCCGTGTTAAAAGAAAGGATAGTGGCTTTGGAACAACGAGAGCTGATTGGGGTTGGGACAAAACTGCGAATTCCGGTACAAGTGATGAGGGGGGCGCGCACTGGAGATCTATTGCTGATCGCAGAATTACCAGAATTTCAGTACGCCCTTCAACACATCAGCCGTGATAATCCTTCTCATCCTCCTCACACTTACAGAGTTCCAATCACTCATATTGAATTTAAACGCGATTATATGCACGGATTGCTTCCAGAGATTAAGGCTCGTTTGGAAGCAGGCACTACCATGGAGCTGCCAATAAAGGTGGTTTCTGTATACCCAAATATGCCCACCTATGCAGAAATCGATGCAGAAGCTTTTTTGGGCCAGTAGTTCTTTGCGTTTGCACAAACTGTCAGGTAAAATGGGCACATGAATCTCCCTGAACTCAACGAAAGCTTAAAGCAGGCCATGCTGGCCAAGGACGAACTCAAAACTTCCGTACTGCGCATGCTTAAGGCTGAAGTGATGAAGATTGAAACCGATGGCAGTGGCACGGAAATCACGGAAGAGCTGATTCAAACTTTGATCGGAAAAATGCTGAAGCAGCGCAGAGACTCTGTGGAACAATTTAAGGCGGGTGGTCGCGAAGAACTTGCCGCTAAAGAGGAAAAAGAAATCGCTCTGCTTCAGGCTTACTTACCCGAACAAATGAGCGAAGATGCGATCCGCGCCGAAGTCCGCGCCACCAAAGAAGCGCTCGGCATCACCGACAAAAGTGGCGTTGGTAAACTTATGGGAGCCCTCATGGGCAAACTCAAAGGCAAAGCCGACGGCGGCTTGATTAAGAAGATTGTGGAGGAGGAGCTGTAAACGCTCCATAAACTTGAGCAGGGACCTCAAGAAGATAGTCATTTAGTTTTAAACCAGGCACCAACTGGGCCTTGACCACGCCCATCTTCTCTAAATGGAGCTAGACAAACTCGGTCATCTACGCCAGTGACCTTGTGAGCCCCTACGATTTCCGCCCCATTGTAGCTCCCCCCAGACACGACGCTTTCACCAACACTCCACTCAGTTGCAGGGCTTGCATCAGGCAGCACAAGAGGCCGTTCGAGCCCGCTTTTCAGGCCTCCCGCATGCCAAGCATTATGCCAACCTGCAGAAAGAACCCTGAGAGACTCAGCATCCTCAACGCATTTTGCACCTAGCTCTAAGTACCACAAACCGGAAGAAGTAGAAACTACAAATCTACCAATGGCGAGCAGATAATCAGGATGAGCTGCAGTAGATGTTGAAATACCAAGAACCCTTTGCTTTCCATCTCCTTGATCCTTTAGATCAGCTGCTTTCCATTGTACATCTGCTATATGGCTATATGTACCACTATGAACAGTAACACTTTTTTCTCTAGGCAATTTTCTCGGTCGTAACTCACCACCAAAAAGGCCCGCCACAGCCCTGACCTCGTCAAGACCCTCATACATAGAGTCAATACCTTCTATATAATGAGCATGATACAAAGAAGCCAGCGTTTTGAGCTGATCTAAAGAAGAAGGGTCCACTATGGCGAGTAAGCGTTGAGTGACTCCAGAAGGTATCAATGCTGCAAGCACAGGGGGTTTAGGATATACCAATCCTAGGTCTGAGTCTGTGAGAGGTCTATTCATAAGTAACTTGGAATTAGGGTGTACTATGGAGTTTTAGCATATTCACGGGCTGGCGTCAAGCCACCTTTTGACAAAACTTCAAAAACTCGCCGCGCAAACTCATATGGGTGAATTCCTCAATAAAATTATTTCAGTCAAGACCTTAGGGGAAAAGGTCTCTATCTGAAACGCCATAGCTTCTCATTATTTTGTAGGCTGTACTTCGTACAGTATGGTGCCGAAAGTGGGGGTCGAACCCACACTCCCGATGAAGGGAACGGGATTTTGAGTCCCGCGCGTCTGCCAGTTCCGCCATTTCGGCACGGGGCAAAAATTACACTATTTGTGATTGGGACACAATATGCTATTGTCTTCCCGCCATTTAACTTTCCACGCATGTTTCCTAAAAATAGTAATTCTCAAGCTGTTTGGGCCTCCCTCAGCTTTCTTGTTCTTGGTCTTGGTATTGGACTTTTAGTTGCCAGTAAGGGTGAAATTCTCGAAAATTTTGGAGGGAATGATTTGGTTCGTGATGAAACTGAATCTGCGATTCCACCTGATTTTGATGTGAATTCTTTGGAAATTGTGGATGTGAGTACGGATGACGATGCTGTTTTGGGAGATGCGGATGCGCCGGTGACCATTGTGGAGTTCAGCGATTTCCAGTGTCCGTATTGCAGCCGTTTTTATGAGCAAACTTTGCCTCAAATTCTAAGCAAGTACATTGAAAAAGGAAAAGTGAAGCTGGTGTATCGAGATTTCCCATTGAGCGGCCATCCTCAGGCCAATCTTGCGGCTCAGGCTGCGGAATGTACCGGGGATGAAAACTACTATGCTTTTCACGATTGGCTCTTTGAAAATGTGGCGACTTGGTCTGGGAAGGAGACCGCCATGGAAATCATGATTCAGGCTGCGGAAGATGAGCTGGGTGCGGATATTCGCACTTGTTTGGAGAACGGAGAAATGGCGGATGAGGTGAATGCGGATATGATGGCGGGCCGTAGTTATGGAGTCACGGGAACTCCGGCTTTCTTCATCAACGGAAAAAAACTCGTGGGCGCTTGGCCTTACGAAGTCTTTGAAGCTGTGATAGAGTCTGAACTCTAGTTTTATTTAAAGTTCACCCCATCCCTATGTTTTTTGATGAAGTTAAGCTCGAACTCGAAGGAGGAAAGGGGGGTAATGGGATGGTGTTCTTTCACCGTGAGAAGTTTGTGGAATGTGGAGCTCCGGATGGTGGAGACGGTGGAAATGGAGGAAATGTGGTTTTGGAGGCGGATGAGAACTACAATACTTTGCAGCATTTTACGGGTTTAAAACGATTTAGAGCCAAGGATGGGGAGGGTGGATTTAGAAACAATATGGCGGGCAAGGCGGGGGAGGATTTGATCTTAAAAGTTCCGGTGGGGACTTTGGTTTATGATCAAGACAGCGGAGATTTGATTATTGATCTTAAGAAAGCCGGTCAGAAATTTTTGATCGCCTTGGGGGGCCGTGGGGGATATGGGAATTCTAATTTTATGTCCAGCACTCGTCAGGCGCCGGATTTTGCGGAGTTGGGGGACACGGGTGAGCTTAAAAAAGTTCGCTTTGAGCTTCGTTTGGTTGCGGATATTGGTTTGGTGGGATTCCCGTCTGCCGGAAAATCCACTCTGATTTCCAGAGTTTCCTCCGCTAAACCTAAGGTTGCGGCTTACCCGTTCACCACTTTAATCCCCAATTTGGGGGTGGTTTATTTGAGTGATTTTGGGGGCAGCAAGGATCAAAGCTTTGTGATTGCGGACATGCCGGGAATTATTGAAGGGGCTTCCGAAGGCAAGGGGCTTGGAGACGCCTTTTTGAGGCACATTTCACGAACGGCGCTTTTGGTTTTTGTCTTGGATCCCTTTCCTTACGAAGAACGCAGCCTCAGTGAGCAGTATCGTATTCTTTCCGATGAGATCAAGAAATACGATGCCTCCCTGCTTGAAAAGGAGTTTTTTGTGGTGATGAATAAGATCGATTCCATTCCTACGGAAGACAGGGATCGTCTCAAAAAAGAATTTCTTAAGGCTTTCCCAAAGCTCAAATCTCGTTTCCGTCTTATTTCCGGTGTGAGTGGCGAAGGGCTTCCTCCTTTGATGTTTGAACTTTATGAGCTCACTCAAAAGCATCGAGAAAAGATGCCCGTTGTGGAAGAAGAGGAATCGGTACCGGATTACAAACCCCAAGCCTTGGTGGATAGCCATTCTTTTGAGGTTGAAAAGTTGGGAACCGTGGAGAGTGCCAAATTCCCCGAGGCGATTTATGGCATGACCATTGAACTGGAACTCATGCCCATTCGCACCCTTTTTAAGGTTACGGGTAGGCGAGTGGAGCAAATCTCACGAATGACCAATGTGAGCAAGGATGGCGCCTTGGATCGCCTGTATGATGTGCTTAAAAAAATGAAGATCCACAATGCTTTGGTCCGTTTAGGGGCAAAAACGGGCGACTTGGTCCAGATTGGGCCTCATTATCTTGAATTTCATGATTTATGAAAGTACTTTGCGGCTTAGGAAATCCCGGTAAAAAATACAATGGCACTCGACACAATGTTGGGTTTGTCTTTATTGCGGAGTTCGCCAAAAAACATGAATTTCCTCCTTTTGAAGAGAGGGGGAAGGCTTTGGTGAGCACAAAGGGTACTGGAGAAAATAAGATTTTACTCATGCTCCCTCTTTCGTTTATGAATTTATCCGGAGAGGCGGTGCGGGAGGTTTTGGATTTTTACAAAGTTCCGCTCAAGGATTTTTATACGATTTATGATGATGTGGATTTGCCGTTGGGAACGCTTCGGTTTCGTGAAAAAGGTTCCGCCGGCACTCACAATGGGATGAAATCGGTGATTGAGCACCTTTCCAGCATGGATTTTCCACGGCTTCGCATTGGAATCGAGTCTCGTGGGGAAATCGCTCCGGCTCAAATTGCTTTGCATGATTTTGTTTTGGCCCCCTTTTTACCTGATGAGCTCCCTATTTTGAAAAAAACTATTGAAGAAGGGATAGAGATTTTAGAAAAAGACCTTGCGAAAGAGTCCATTATTCCTTAAAGTAACCCCGATTTAAACTCAAAAAACTATGTTCGCAGTTGTATATCTTGGAGGGAAACAGTACCGAGTTCGTGAAAAAGACGAGCTTGAAGTTGAAAAAGTGGATGCCGAAGAGGGTAAAAACTTTAAGATCAATGAAGTGCTCTTGATGGCGGAAGAGGATGGAAGCTCCATGAAAATTGGAACTCCTTTTGTTGCTGGAGCTCATGTGGAATGTCAGGTTCTTGAGCAAGGAAAGGGAGAAAAAATCTACATTGCCACTTACCAATCCAAGAAACGAACGCACCGCCGTCAAGGTCACCGTCAGCTCTTCAGCACCATCAAAGTGCTCAAGATTTCTGCCGTTGAAAAGAAGGTGAGTGCCGTCAAGGAAGAGGCTGAAGTGAAGGAGGCTCCTGCTGAAAAGGTGGTAGCTAAAAAGCCGGCCGCTAAGAAAGCTCCTGCAAAAAAGGCCGCTAAATAATTTTCTCTAGATCCCCTCAAGAGTGAATGGACCTGAAGTTCTTGTCAAAACTCTTTTTTATGTTAAGGTGTCCATACTTTACTTTGTATGGAACAACTTTCTTCAGATCGTTTGGACGGTGCCGAGCTTGAGCCGGATTTTAACTTGGAAGGTTTTTCTCCTGAGTACCACGGGGCCATTCGGCAATTCCTAAAACAAATAAACAAGGATCAGCGCGAAGATGCTTTGACTCAGCTGAGTACTACCGATTCTACGATTCGTGAACGAGGTAAGTCCATACTTTTACCTATTTTTTACAGGTATCTTGAGGGTGCGGCGACATGGCGTCGGGGCAGAAATGTGAAGAGGTGTTTTCCTTTCTTTGATGCAGAAAAGGCCATAACTGAGCTGGAAGCAGTGCAGGAGCAACCCCGTTTTCAAAAAGAGATCGAGGAATTGGTGATTTACCTTTTAGGAAATACTCGGGAATACCCTCGATTTAAAGTTAAAAGTTGGGAAGAGGCTATTGCAGCAGCGTATGAGTCTAGAGACTTTAAACAGTTAAATGAATTGGAGAATAGTCTTAACCTTTCAACTCTGTTGGAGGGTGTTTTGAGCTGTGATACCGACGAAGAAATTCTGAGGCTTTTGGAGTTACATAAAAGCCAGGCTTGGCTTGAAGATTCTCTGCCCGATGTTCTACAGCAGTACCCTCGTATTAAGGCCAAGTATCCTGGAGGCTTGCCTAAAATGATTGAGGACCTTAATTTTATCTCAGGAGGGGATATGCAAGTGCCGGTTTATCGGGCTTTTGTGGAATGGGCGAGTGGTGACTCTGCTGAGTTCTGCGCTTTGGCAAAAGATCCTGAAGCCTTCGCGCGGTATTTGAGTTTCCTTAAAAATCTTGTGAACTGGATGAGTGATGGTGCTGCTCAACTTGTAAGTTCAGGGCAGATCAATGTGGCCTTTGAATCAGATGAGGGGAGGGATGATAAAATTGGTGACCAATTGGACCAGTTCTTTGAATGGGCGAATGCCATACAAGAACGGTTGAAGCTGAGTGATGAAGACCGTCAGGAAATCTACTCCATGCTCAGTAATCAGTCCGTTCGGTATTACGGTGATCCTCGATGGGCAGACTATTTTAGTGGTCTTGAATACCTCGTTGATCTTTTGGAGGCTGGACAAGCAGTGGAAACTAAACTGGGTCCACAGAGGCTCATCGATGTCATCATGGCTTATTTGTCTAGGCGTTATGCCTATATCTGGGTGAAGTCTACCGATGAAGCGGTTCAACCGAGTACATTTTCTTTGGGAGATGAGGATTTCCATCAGAAGGCTGCTGTCTTATGCCACTTTTTTTCGAAGGACAATCTCCTTCCCTATATGGAATTTGAACGGTTTGTACGGGGTGGTCTGGATCGTCGTGTGGCTGCCCATCTTACCCAAGCAGAACTTCGTCAACCGTTTGCCGTAGATATCAATCCTCATCTAGAAGTTCCTGAGCCTCTTTTGGCTTTTTTGGAATTTATACCTTCTGCTCAGGGCTTGATTAAGAGTGTTAAGGAAATTTCTCAAGAAGGAGGGGATTTGAGCTCTGATATAAAGCACCGTCTCAAAGAACTTTTGTTAAAAGCAGATACGATTATTGCTGATGAATCTTTTAAGGCAGAATATCGTGGAGTAGATCAGTTGGTGCTGGACCTCAAAAAGGCTTTGGAAATGCAAGTGGGTACGGTGCTATGGAGTGGAGTCTTGGGTTTTGCTGCAGTGGGACGCGAACGACTCAAGCCCAGCGCATGGCTCAAAGGCACCAATCCAGCTACTCGTATGGTTGTGTTGGGTGGCGCCTTGGAAAAAGTCTTGGCAGCACGGCAGAAACAGGGGGCTTTGGGTCAGCAAGTGGCCTTGCTCTGTGGGCCCAGTTCACCGGAAGAAATCTTCGACTCTTTTGATCGCTTCGAACGCGACATCGTCGTTGATTTGCAGCTTGCCATTCCTGAGATGGAAACTCGTGTTCAGGCAGCTCGTGTTTCGGTTCCCGGTCGTATGTCATTAGGGACAAAGGTCCACACCGACTCTGGTATGGATTTTAACCGATTTCATTCACATCTTTCTGTTTTCCGTTTGGGTCAGGTGGGGCACACACCTTTTAAATTGATTCACGGTGGTAGAACTCTAGTGGTTCCACCTTTGCCCACAGCTTACGAACAAAGAGAAATGCTGCGACTTTTTGAAGCTTTTGGAACTTTAAATAAGAATGATCCGGACATTCAGGAGGCGATGGGTGGACGGTGGGCACCACATACTACGGCTGTAGTTGGAGCTTCTATCCTTTTGAGTAATCATGTGGGACGCGTATATGCACCGGGAGCTTTTCAATCCACCGCAGACCAGACGCAAGCCCGTATCATGGCACGAGATGCGGGTGTAAGAGCAGTGGGTTTACCTTATGATCTTCCGGCAGCCGTGGGACGAACCGATCTTTTGGGACAGTTGGATGCCAGTTCTATGGGACGCTATCAGCTGTTGGGGACCTTGGCAGCTCATCGAGATTTCGAGGGGCCTTTGGCTCCGCTTATGACTTTTTATGAACGAGATTTTTTGAGTATTTTGCGTGAGGCAGGTTTGGAAAAAGCGTTGTACGGATCCCCTTGGGTCGCTGATAAAGATACTCCGGATGACATCGATGCGCATGAATCGATGGTGGGTACTTTTGTACGGGCGTGGCAGCGTGAGCGCGATCTACGACAAAAAGTGCGTGCCCTCATTGCGCAAACAGATAGGCGACTCTTAGAACTTAGCCCCATAATCATTTCTAGTGATCCTGAGGAATATGAGAGACTGTTGGCCGCCTAGTTGACTGATTTCCTCTTTTCAGGGTAAATTTAGACACTTAATATCTTTGACCCATGTGTACAGGACATCGACAGTTAGAAGGATCTGTAATCCGCGTGGACTCTCGCACTATTCCTCAGTTGAGTGCTGCAGTCCAGGCCAGATATTTATTGCACGGACTTTATGCAGTAGAGGAAGTGGTGGCTGGGTACACTGGTCCCCATGACTTGGGTGGATGGCGAGAAAGGGCGCTTCTTCAAGTTTGTGAAGTGCTGGAGGTCAATCCACCCACTTTGAATGAATTACAGGCTCGTTTGGGTACATTGGAAATTCCCCCAGCAGACCAGGATTACTTGTTGAAACCGTTGAAGGGAAGTAAATAGATTAAAGTTTTACTTTCTCTAGATCCTCCGGAAGAGGTGCTTGAAAGGTTTTTCCGTCTATTTTCAATTCGGCGGCGTGGAGGAACTGGCGGGTGAGACCGTGTTTTTCTTTAAATTCCGCGTTGAGCTTCTTATCTCCATAAACGGGATCTCCCACCACAGGGTGCCCGATGCTGGCCAAATGAACGCGAATTTGGTGAGTGCGGCCCGTCTCAATCTTTACTTTAAGCAGGCTCACACCGCGGTAAATGGCCAAGACTTCAAAGCTTGAAATGGCGGTTTTCCCTTGAGTGCTTACGGCCATCTTCTTTCGTTCATTGCTGCTGCGGCCAATGGGAGCCTCAATACGGCCTTTTTGGCTTTTGGGCGTGCCTTTCACCAGGGCGAGGTAGCTTTTTTCCACCTTTCGATCTTGAAAGAGCTTGCTGAACTTCTGATGCGTTTTATCATTTTTTGCGATGAGCAGGACCCCGGAGGTGTCTTTATCGAGACGATGGACGATTCCCGGGCGTTTTTTTCCACCAATCCCACTCAAATTCTTGGAATGGGCTAGAACGGCGTGAACCACGGTTCCGCTGTTGTGGCCGCTTTCGTCGGGGTGCACCACCATTCCGGCGGACTTATTGATGACCAGAAAATCTTTATCTTCAAAAATAATTTCGAGCGGGATTTTTTCCGGCACGAGTTTGGATTCCTCCGCTTCGGGAATGCGATAGAGGATTTTGTCTCCGGTTTTGAGCTTGGTGTTTGCTTTTTCCGGCTTATGGTTCACGAAAATACAGCCTTCTTTGATGAGGCGCTGAACCTGATTGCGGGTCAATTTTAGAAATGGAGCTAAAAACTGGTCGAGTCTGGCGGTGCTGTCTTTGTCTTTTATAATGATGCTTTGAAATTGCATTTTCAGGTGGGCTTTGTTAAGTTGGTCTTAGGTTACTTTACAGGAAAACCATGGCTGTGAATACAGATGAAAAGATGATCGATCAATTGCTTTCTTTGGGGGTAGCTGATGTTATTGTTAAAGAAGATTTAAAAAAGAAGCTGCGGAGTGGAAAGATTTTGCGCATTAAATTGGGTATTGATCCCACGGGTTTCGATCTGCACCTGGGGCATATGGTGGTCTTGCACAAGCTCAAGGAATTTCAGGATTTGGGGCATCAAATCATTCTGCTTTTTGGTAATTTTACGGGAAGAATTGGAGATCCCTCCGGAAAGAATGAAACTCGTCCGATGCGCACACAGGAAGAACTTGAAGCCAACGCGAAGGATTATATGGAGCAAGCGGGTAAAATTTTGGATGTGAGCAAGGTGGAAGTGCGTTGGAATGCCGAATGGCTCGCTCCACTCAACTTTGCGGATGTGGTGACTCTGGCTTCGCAGTTTACGGTGGCACAGATGCTCGAACGGGACATGTTCCAGGATCGCATCAAGGCGAATCAACCGATTTCCGTGCATGAATTCATGTATCCGCTCATGCAGGGCTACGACAGCGTGGCGCTCAAGGCGGATGTGGAGCTGGGTGGAACAGATCAAACTTTTAACCTGCTCGCCGGGCGCACTTTGCAAAAAGCCTACGGCCAGGAGCCTCAAAACATTTTGACCGTGCCCATTTTGATTGGAACGGATGGCAGTATGAAGATGGGCAAAAGCACCGGCAATTACATCGCCGTGGCCGAAACTCCCGAGGATATGTATGGAAAAACCATGTCCATTTCGGATGAGCTCATTTTGAACTACTTTGAACTCGCCGCCCGTGTGGATGGAGATGAATTGGCGGAATTCAAAAAGCGATTGGAGGAGGGTGAAAACCCCCGCAATCTCAAGATGGAGCTGGCTCATGCCATTGTGGAGCTTTACCACGGCGAAAAGGCCGCCCAAATGGCCGAGGAACACTTTAAAACGGTGCACCAGAAAAGGGAGGTGCCGGAGGAGGTTGAAGAGGTGACTTTAGGAGCCGGCTCCGGCGCAAACGGCGCCTGGAACATTGTGGATTTGATCTCGGAGTTGGGCTTGGCCGAAACAAAGAGCAAGGCTCGCCAGTTGATCGAAGGTGGGGCCGTGAAGTGGGAAGGCGAAAAAGTAGAGGATGTAAAAATGGAAGTGACTCTGACGGGCGATGGGGCACTTTTACAGGTTGGAAAGAGGAATTTTAGGAGGGTGAAGAATTAATTTTTTATATGAAAGCTACTCGAACCAAAGAAATTAAAAACAGGGTTTTTAAGAAAGAAAATTTAGAACATTTATGGGATAAGATCCAAAAAAAATCTGTGGGTCTTACGACTAAAAGTGGTCTTACATACCATGTCCAAAGGATCACTATAAATTGTTTAGATGGAACTACTTATGAAAGTGACAATAATGATCTGTTAAAACCTGGCGAAGTCTTAGACACTAAGTTATGCAAGGCGATTCATATTGAATACCGTGATTCTTCGGATGCCTATATTGATTTGAGTTTGCGATGTGGTGCAGAAGATCTTTACTATAATCACATAACTGTACGAGGAGAAAGAGATTGGGTTTCAAGTACTTTCCAGGAATTGGAGGAACTTATCAATGCTGTTGCACCACAGGATCATTGGTTTATTCGAAGCAAAGTTTTGGTTTTACATCTGGGGGCTTTTATATCTGGAGTATTTCTTTTTTGGATTATGTCTGTGACTTGGTTGCCATATGTGCCGAGTCCAGAAGAAACTTCTTTGAGTTTATTCTTAGATAAATATGAGTTTATCCGTTGGGGTGTTGCCATTTTTTTGACTTGGGCTATGGGTCTAAGCCCTATGTGGTTAGTTCGAAACTTTATTTTGAAGTTGTGGCCTAGTATAGAATTTGATTTCGGTCCCGAACATCATAAAATTGTGAAAAAAAGGAGAAATGCTATTACTATGCTTTTTTCCGTTTTAATACTTCCTTTCTTGATTAATATACTTTCAGGGCTCTTTTTTGGTTGACTCCAAACTCTTCAGTTAAACCCTCTTCCTCGCATCCTCATATACTTCCGAGTCTTTGCGCTTGCCGATTTTGATGACGGAGACTACGACTTCGTGCTTGATGATTTTGTAGATCACACGGTAAATATCGACACGGAGACGGTAGTAGCCTTTAAGTTCTTTGCGGAGGGGTTTGCCAAAGGTGAGAGGGTCGGTCTCGAGTTTTTCTTTGATGGCTCTAAGAATTTTCTCGATTTCGGGTTTATCGAGTTCCTTGAAATCTTTGCTCAACACTTGTTCGTGTAAAACGATTTTATACATCTGCTGAACCTAAAGGGTAATGCCGAGTTTTTTAGCTGCCTCTTCGAGGCTAATGTAATCCTTTTTGGTGCTTTTTTCATCCCTTTCTTTAGCCATGTAGCCGAGGATAAGATCTTCCAATTCTTCTGTTCGGTCACGGTTCTTTTTGTATTGGTCAAAAGTCATGATCACAGCGATGGGCTTTTCTCGTTTCATCACCACCATTTTTTCGTATTGCATGTCTTCCACTTCAGCCATTCTGCTGCGAAGATCGGTGGTTCCGATGAGAGCTGTTTTATCGTCGAGTATAAACATAATGTATATTTAAATGTTAATTTAAACTAGCCTTATAGTACACCTTTAGATCGATAGAGTCAATAACTCATGGGTTCAGTTGGTCACAAAAGGTGACCAACTGAAGATGAGCTATCCACGAGTCCGTGACATTTTGTCACGGACTCGTGCTAGAATGACATCACCTTTATGCTTGATACTCGATTGGATGCGCGGATCTTGAAGACGCGGGATAATTATATCTCGTCGTTGAAGGAGATGGGCGTTAAGACGGTGGGGGATTTGCTTTTGTATTTTCCGAGGGCGTATCGAGATGAACAGGAATTCACCAAGATAAATGAGATGAGAACAGATCAGGTGAATGTGATTCGTGGAACTTTAAAATCTTTACTGAATTTGCCAAGCAGGGGAGGGAAGGTGCTTACCAAAGCCATTGTGGCGGACGAAACAGGTGAAGTCCCGGTTTTGTGGTTCAATCAGCCGCACATTAAACGGATGTTTTTTAAAGGTGCGGAAATCATTTTGACCGGCAAATTGAAGTTTGAGCGGGGTAAAATTTTAATGATGAGCCCCAAATATGAAAAACCATCGGCAACTTTGCTGCACACGGGACGAATTGTGCCGGTGTATCCTGAGAAAGATGAGGTCAGTTCCAAATGGTTGAGGGAAAAAATCTACGGGATGCTGCCGTATGCAAAGTTTTTTGAGGAGTATATGCCCAAGTGGATTTTGGAGAGCGAAGGGTTGATGGGCTTGGCCGAAGCAATCGCCCAGGTGCATTTTGCCAATGACGATGAACGGCTCACCGAAGCGCGACGACGATTGGCTTTTGATGAGCTTTTTATGCTTCAAATTTTGGCCGTGAAGCGAAAAGCTTTGTGGCAAAAGGGAACCAAGAGCGAAAAGCGGCTCGTGGGGGGCATTAATTTGGAGGCCTTTTTGGACTCTTTGCCCTTCAAGTTGACAGGGGCTCAGTTTAGGGTGATAGCGGAAATCTTTGAGGACTTTGCAAAAGAGTATCCCATGATGCGTTTGATCCAGGGCGATGTGGGTGCGGGAAAAACGGTGGTCGCGGCAGCCGCTATTTATGCCATGAAGCAAGCGGGTTATCAGAGTGCCATCATGGCGCCAACGGAAATTTTGGCGCGGCAGCATTTCAAAACTTTGCATCGCTTGCTGGGTCCTTTTGAATTCAATGTTCAAATTTTAACGGGTTCCAGCACAGCGGCGGAGAGTGAAACCGTGCTCAGGCAATTGGCCACCGGCACTTGTGATTTGGTGGTGGGCACGCATTCGCTGATTCAAGAGGGTGTTCAGTTCTCCAAATTGGGTATTGCTGTAGTGGATGAGCAGCATCGATTTGGAGTGAAGCAACGAGCCGTCTTTAAAAATTATGGGACGCCACACATGCTCAATCTTTCGGCGACTCCTATTCCGCGCACTCTAGCTTTGGCGCTGTATGGGGATCAGGATCTTTCCACTTTGGACGAATTGCCACCCGGCCGACAGGAAATCATTACTCGGATTGTGCCCGAAGATAAACGAAAGGATGCGTATTTGTGGATTTCGGATCAAGTGGCGAAGGGCCGCCAAGTTTTTGTGGTGTGTCCGCTCATTGAAGAGTCCGAAGTTTTGCAAGTGAAGGCCGCAACTTTGGAATATGAGCGACTTAAGGAAACCATTTTTCCACAGCACCGTTTGGCTTTGCTGCACGGTCGGATGAAGGCGGAGGAAAAAGATTCCACCATGAAAGCCTTTTCTGCGGGTGAAGTTGATATTTTGGTTTCGACTTCCGTGGTGGAAGTTGGAATTGATGTTCCCAATGCCACCATCATGTTGATTGAGGGTGCGGATCGTTTTGGCTTGGCGCAACTGCATCAGTTTCGGGGAAGGGTTGGGCGAGGGTCACATCAGTCCTATTGCTTCCTGTTTTCAGATTCACAGTCACCAGATAGCTTGCAAAGATTGCAATATATGGTTAAATTTAATTCGGGCTTTGATTTGGCGGAAAAAGATCTTGAAACGCGTGGGCCTGGCGAAGTTTATGGCGTGAAGCAAAGTGGTTTACCGGACTTGCGCATGGCCAGCTTCGCCGACAAAGAACTTTTGGACCGTGCACGAGCCTGCGCCTTACGACTTGTGGACGAAGATATGGATTTAAGAGCGTATCCGGCCTTGGCTCAAAAAATCGCCAAATTGGAGGCTCAAATGGAAATCACCGCCGTGTCCTAAGTCATTTTCTAAAAAATAACGCGTATAAACGCAAGTTTTATGAGCGAAAGAGTCCTCATCCCATATGAAGAGCTAGAAGATCGTTTTAAAAGTAAATCGTTGAGGCCGAGTAGAGAGCCCGAAGGAGCTATGGATTTTGATGAATTGAGAATTGCGCAAATTGCGGCCCAGGATGCTGAAACGAAAGAAATAATAGATGGGGTCTTGAGGAAGACACCCAACTTCTTTGGGGTATTCGAAGCTATCCTGAGTGGTAAGTCTCCTACCATTTAACTTCGCACAAGATATATTGTGCGGGACTATTTCTTAGACTTAAACCTCTTGCATGGGACTCTCTGGGCTTGCCTCCCCCGGTGTGGGCGTATTTGGGGCTAAGCTTTTCTCAATTTCTTCTAAGAATTGTGCATCTTTATAATTTGCAATTGTAAGTGTCGCAAAGTCAGCAAAGGAGACTTCCTCCCCTTCCGGGGTCTCAACTTTTTCATCACAAAGGAATTGCCAAATTCTCATCTCTTCATCTCCCTCAACCTGTTCTTGACCCTTTTGTAACTTTTGCATGAGTCGAATGAATGGGTCATCAGCCTCTTCACCAAATTTGGCTTTCACAAGCCGTCGAAATAGTTCGAAAGAAGGTATGATTAAGACTTGTTGAGTATAAAGAAGATCCATCTTTTTAATATCTATCCAAGAACCATCTGAATAGCTTTGGTATACTAAGAGTTCTTTTTCAAGTTCTGCTTTTTTTACCAGTAAATCCTCCTCTTTCTCCTTTAGAGACTCTTTCTTTTCAAAATCTTCTGTTTCGAGGGCATCCATTTTTGTTTCTGCAATTTCCTTCTCAATGTCCTTAATATCCTCCGTACACTCTTCGGCGGCTTTGCCCGCGTTATTGATCAAATCTACTAGATCATGCATCCGATGATCTCCATAGGGCCACCATCGTTTTCCTTGTACTACTTCTTTTACAAAATCGGGGTGCCAAATGTATTTGGATTGTCGAAGGTAGTCCAAAGGGTCTGTTTCGATATCGATTCCATCACCGTAAAGTCCTGCTGCATCTGCTGTATACAATAAGGCTCCAAGTGGACTCATTGTACTGGCTAAATAGTTGCTAATACCTTTAGCTGGTGTGGTCTTAAAAAGCTCATTTCGATTTGGAAAATATTTCTGAAGCCTTGGGCGACCCCACGCATTCCATGCTGCTTGCCCACCTAAGGAGCTTGCCGTTCCGCCCACCACAAAACCTACTGCTTTCCCAACAGGATGAGGAATAGCAGCTGCAGTCAACTTTCCTCCCAATAAAAAGCTGCTTGTCATGCTTGCATTTTCAAGATAAGTGTTCGTCTTGTCTTTTGATTCTTGAAATTCATGAAGCATATATAAGGTCCCAATAATTCCTGCGGCCTTACTGAGTCTTGCAGCGCTTTTAAATAATTCTGGGTGTTTTATTTTGAATAAAAGTGTTTCCAAATCCCTAGCTGTTTTTTCTGGATTTGGCATGGATTCCAGCTCATCCAGAAATTGATCCAGCTGCTGTGGAGAAAATTCAAATTCACGAATACGGAGTGTGACCCTCTCGTGCGTTAAGCCTAGTTTCTCAAGGCGTTCTAGTTGTTTTGTACTCACCTTTGCTCCCAACCCTTTTGCAGTGGCTTCTGCATGGGTTTTATATTTTGGATTTAGTACCCGATATTTGGGTAGCTTTGGAAGATTTTCCGTAGGATTATCTGTAAGAAATTTCTTTGCTGAGGCATTGAGTGTTCCTCGGTCGCTTGCGTCTGTTTCTATTCCTTCTTGAGAGATCTGTGCAATATCGTCCGTAAGGCCGGCAGCTTCCAAGAAGGCCTGTCTGGTCTCGAGATACTGTTTCCCTGATTTAATCATCATTTTGTTTACCCACTTCTCTCCAAAAAGTTTACCGTAGGCTTTGGCAGCGTATTTTCTAACGAAACCGGTTTGTCTTTTTGCAGTTTGTTCTTTTTTAAAATAGTAATCGTAGCGCTCTGCGAAGTAAGCTGTTTTCTTATGGAGCACATGAATTCTTTCTTGCGGGGATAGAAATGGTTCATTTGCTTCCGCTGTAAGTTTCCAATATCTGAGATCTTGTGCGGCCTCTGTACCGACGGATAAACTTTTTACCCCTAACTTTGGGAGCAAGAGATAGGAATCTAAAATTCCTCGTACGGCTCCTCTTGCCGCGGTGCCTGCTATTTGTCCACCTTTGATGTCTCCAGCTTTTATCCCTTTCACTAAGGTCTTGGTGGCGTTGAAAGCAGCATAAGAACCGGCCCACCAAATTTGTTCTGTTTCGAAGGGAACATCTTTCCACTCTCCTTCTCCAGACATGGCTTCGATTAAATCCTTAAATTGGCTGCACACAATATCGATGCTACTCAATGGGATGATCATTCCAAGTTTTCCTAAAAAGAGCACCCCATTATATATTCCCATTGACCAGCCATCTTTCGCTGCTCCGCCTATCATTTCCAGGATTCCATCATCCCAGCTCAAGTCTCCACTCTTCATTCCTTCCCAAGCCGCTTTAACATGTGGTGCTTTTGTAAGCGCTTCTTCCGCTTCCGGGCTCAAAGGGTCTTCTTGTGTGTCTCCACTGGTTTCTTTTGTATCTTCTTTCTCGGGGTTTCCGAAAACGCCTTCTTTTTCCAGTGCATTTAGAATCTCTCCAATACTCATATCCTCTATTCCAGCCCCAATTTTATCTTCATGACGCTTTATGAAAGATTCAAGTTTAACCTCTTCCTTTATGGTTTCTCCTCCATTATCGAAGCCCACAGCCGGCATATTATCTAGTCCCACGGCCTCTAAAATGGATTGGGCATATCCTTTACCAGTACGACCTACTCCTTTGCGAAAGTTTGAAAAGTCTCTCCACTTCACATCTTTGAGATCTATTAGCGTTCGCTCAGAAATATCGAGTTGCTTGGCGGCTTTTTTTATTCCTGGTTCCCTGGAACTAAAAGAGAGAGAGTCCACACCCTTACCTGCCAGAAGATCATTTATGGCGTCTTGGGATACATCTAGTCCCAAATAATCTGCAGACCACTTCCCTATATGTTCAGATCCCACTAAAACTCCAAGCCCTAGGGTTGTGAGTATGGATCCAAAAACTAGGTTTTTATTTTCTTCTTTGCCTTCTTCTTCCTTGAAGTAGTTCCAAAAGAAATAGGCAGCTCCTGCGGCTGCTGCCAGCATGAGGCCGCCTTTAACCGCTGGGGACATCCATTTTGTTTCATCAGACTCTTCGTGTTTCTCGGCTTTTTCTTTTTCTGCAAGGATATTGTTGTATCTTTTCTTTGCAGATTTGAGAGTCATCTTCCACCATGCTTGTGTAGGTTCAAACTGGGCGTTAAAAATTTCATTTAACTTTTGAGTGGATTGAATTTGAACTTCTGTTTTTGCAACCTTCGTCAGTAGCATCGAATTCTGAGCCAAATCTTCCTCCTTTTCTCCGCCTTGCAGGCTTAGGAGGATCAGTTCTTCTGTCACGGCCTCTAAGGCTAGTTTAGCTTCTTTCTGTTCGTCGAGCGGTTTTTCAGCATCTATGGCTAAAATCATTCGGAGTATTCTGTCTTTGGGTTTCTCCTGTGGTTCCTCTGTTTCTTGAATCTGATCGAGCCCGACATCGACTCCTTGACGAAGTTCTTCCAGGTCTTGGCGCATGACATCCGTTTGGCTCTTGCCATCCTCTTTATGCTCGATTTGTTGATCAGTGATTGACATAGCTACTTGAAATCTCCTCATTATACCTGAAAAACTGTGTTTTTACAAGGTACTAAGAAAGTTGCTTCGTCATGTAGGCGCCTTCGAGTTCGTAGCCCCATTTGCGGTAGTAGTTGCGGGTGCCGACGCCGGCGATGATGGCGATTTTTTTGTAGCCGGCGGCTTTGGAAATTTCTTCGGCTTTTGCGATCATGCGACGGCCGAGGCCGCCGTGTTGTGAGGCGGATTTTGTGGATTTGCCTACGCGGACTTGAGCACCGTAAGTGTGGACTTCCCGCACCAAAGCGGCTCCTTCGAGCTCGGGAATGAAGTGGGGTTTGCCTTGCAAAGAATAGGAAGAGAAGCGGAGCCGTAAGAGTGAACACAGTTTATCTTCTCTGCCTAGCAGACCCTTTGGGTCCGCTTGATTGAAGCTGATGAAAAACTCCTTCCCTTCGGAGGCTTCGTATTCCAAAACTCGAAGTTCCGTTTCGTCGGGATCAAAAACATCGCCTTTGATTTCACGGCAGCGAATGCAGTGACAGACAATGCCTTCTTTTTTCATTTTATCTTGAAGAATTTGGCGCATATTGGTCATTTGACTGCCCTCCAAAATGGACTCTCCTGGAATATCGCGGAAGAGCCGTTCTATACGGACATATTCTGGAATGTGTCGCTTCATCTCAATTAAAATATCCATCAAAACTTCATCGGAATAACTCTCATAACGGCCTTCCTTCCACCACTGTTCAAGCTCTGCGTAAGGCGTCACCACGCAGGGGTAGATTTTAAGTTGGTCGGCCTTAAAGTTTGGGTTTTGGAAAAATTCTCGAACCATCCATTTGTCTTTTTCCGGCGTGCTCCCCGGTAAATTGGGCATGAGGTGAACAGCAACTTTGAGCCCTGCATCCTTAAGGAGTTTGATGGCAGCAATCTGCTGAGCCACCGTTTCGCCGCGTTTATTGAGTTCCAAAATTTCATCATCGATCTGCTGAATGCCAATTTGTACTTTGGTGCAGCCGAGCTTCAGCATGTTTTTAATTTCATCTTCGGTGATGTGGTCCGGGCGGGTCTCCAAACTGAGACCGATGATGCGATGCTGGGCGGACTCATTGATGTGTTGAGCTTCTTTTAAGCCTCGTCCTTGCTGTGTGTTGCAGGCGTTGAATAGAGCACGAACGAAATCGCTTTGATATCGGCGGTTGTAGGCTGAAAAAGTTCCGCCCAATACAATCATTTCAATTTTATCGGTTTCGTGACCTTGACGAGTGAGGCTATCGAGCCGGGTTTTCACCTGGTCGCGGGGGTGAAAATCATCGAGAACCGCGCGCATGGCCCCCGGCTCGTTGGAAAGATAAGATTTGGGCATGCCGGGTTCTGTTGGGCAAAATACGCACTTCCCCGGGCAAGGATACGGTTTAGTGAGCACCGTGATGACGCTCACTCCGGAAAGGGTGCGAACTTTTCTTTTGCGCAGCAAGCGTTGCAGCGCCGGGTCACCCTTCCATCCCTCTTTCAACATTTCTTCATAAGCTTTTTGTAACTTAAAGTTGCTCAACAGATCAATCTCATGATCTCTGGCGTACGCTTTTTTAAGTTTGTGCAGCTCGTCCTCCGTTTGGATCTTCAGATTTGAAGCTTGTTGAATCAGTGCTTTTTGTATATCCTCGGAAGAGAGTATTTTCATATTATGAAGCCTAAAGGAATCCAGAAGAAGGTTAGGGACGACTATAATACCATTGCAAAAGAATTTTCGGAAACAAGACAGACGCTTTGGAAGGATTTTGATTTTTTTACACCTTATTTGAAGCGGGATTTTTCAGTTTTAGATCTGGGCTGTGGGAATGGGAGGCTCCTTGGTTTTTTAAAGGAGAACGGGGTCGAAGGGTATATTGGCCTCGATCAATCGGTGGAGCTTTTAAAGGAGGCTAAAAAGAACTGGCCCGGGAAGAAGTTCTTAGAGGCCGACATGAGCTCTCCCCTTCCGACTAAAAAAAAGTTCGATGCGCTTTTTGTCATCGCGGCGTTTCATCACCTTCCTCCGCAAGATCACGAGAAAACTCTTCGGATGTGGAAAGAGCATCTCAAGCCCGGCGGCTTCCTTTTTATGATCAATTGGAACCTTCATCAAGTTCGATTTTTGCCCTTGTTTCTGCGTAGTTTGCTCTTCCCCAACTATGGATTTCGTGGAGTTTTAGTCCCTTGGAAAGATAGCGTTCGCCGCTATTATTTTGCCTTCACCCGGGCTCGACTTGCACGACTCTTTAAGCGAAGCGGATATTCCGTTTTATTCAACGACTACACGAATGAAGGTAAGTCTGCTACCCTTTTCACAGGAAAAAACATCCTAACGATTGCACAAAATGGACTTGATGGGCGTTCACATTGATGAACTCACGCGATCGGAAGCCCGAGCGGCTTTGGACAAACCTCAGCTGATTTTTACACCTAATCCTGAGATTTTACTGGAGGCTAGGAAAGACCCTCGTTTTAAAAAAGCCTTAAAGAATGGCACGCTCATGCTGCCTGATGGCCATGGTCTCTTGTTGGTCAGTACACTTCTCAAGGTTGACTCTAAGCTGCTGCGAGCCTTGCTCTACCTTCCCGCATTGCTGCTTTTTCTGGTTTGGAAAAAACCTTTCAAAAAAGTTTTCCCGGAAATCATACATGGGAGTGATTTCATGCAGGATGTGATTGAGTGGAGTGAAAAAAATAAAAAAAGTGTTTTTTTTCTGGGTGGGAAACAGGGAGTTGCTCAAAAAACGGCTGAAAAATTTCAAAAGAAATATCCATACTTAAAAGTAGCGGGTTTTTCGAGTGAAGATCCGTCAAGTAAAGCGGCTGAAACTGTAAAAAGAGCGAAAGCTGAAGTGCTTCTTGTGGCTTACGGAGCGCCTAAACAGGAATACTGGATTGCAGAGTATGCTGAAGATATCCCCAATTTATTCCACACCATGGGAGTGGGTGGGTCTTTTGATTTTTGGAGTGGGGAAATAAAACGAGCCCCATTTTTCTTTAGAAACTTAGGGCTCGAATGGCTTTGGCGTCTCTGTCTTCAACCGATTAAAAGAGCCCGTCGCATTTACAATGCAGCGGTAAAATTTCCCCTCATCAGTCTCTTCGGCGACGAGTGTTGATCTTTTCTTCGGCATTTCGCATGAAAGGGCCCACAAACTCGATGATGCTCTTGGTGAGTAAAAGCGGCTTGGTCACATAGGTATTCACCTTATCAACAATTTCTTTAATTTGGTCTGTTACTTTTACGGTGTCCCTAAGAATGAACATTAAATAAATCAGTGTCATGGAGAGGAAAATGGTCACCAAAGCGACGCAAACCGATAGAGTAAGAAAGAGAATATCTAGAGGTACCATGGCGGGGGTGGTTAGATTGTTTCTATTGTAACACTAAGAGAGCAGTTTCATCAACGACTCGTTCACCAGTTTTGGATTGGCCTGACCTTTGGACTCTTTCATGGCAAGGCCCACAAGACTGCCCAAGGCCTTTTGGATGCCCGCTTTTACATCGGCGGCGGCCTGAGGATTTTGGGCGATGGCGGCCTTACACCAGGTTTCTATTTCGGCGGAATCGTTTTTTTGACTGAGGCCCTGCTCCTCCACGATTTGCTTGGGATCTTTTCCCGTTTTCATCATTTCGTCAAATATGGTGCTCTTTGCAATGGTGTTGGAAATCTTGCCCTCATCCACCAAGCGAATGAGCTCCGCAAGCTGATCTGCTTGAATCGCTGAATTTTCTATCCACTGGCCTTCGTCTTTGAGCCTTTTCACTAAGATTGTACCCACAAAAGATGCCGCAGCTTTGGGATTCTTAGACTTTTCCGCCACCTCTTCGAAGTACTTTGCCAAGGCAGGATCTTCCGAGAAAAATCGGGCTTCGGCCTCCCCCAAAGCAAAAGTCTGCATGAACCGCTCGTACTTCTGCATAGGAGTTTCCGGCACCAAGGTTTTCCACTCTTTAAGTTGTTCTTCTGTAATTTCCACGGGTGGAAGATCGGGTTCTGGGAAATACCGATAATCCGCTGCACTCTCTTTCTCTCTTAAAAGTTCCGTGGTTCCCCGAGTATCGTCCCAACCCACCGTTTGCTCGCTTGTGGGCACTGTTCCCGCCTCCCAAAGCTTCCCCTGTCGCTTCACTTCATATGCGATGGCCGCTTCCAAAGATCGGAATGAATTTAAATTTTTGATTTCTGCACGAGGGTAGAGCTTCTCCTCCCCTTTGGGCCGTAGTGAAACGGAAGCATCAAAACGCATCATTCCTTTTTCCATGTCGCAATCGGAGCTGCCGGAATGGCGTAAAAGTTGCTGAACGGTTTGTGCGTAAATGCGCGCTTCCTCCGCACTGTGCATGTCCGGATAAGATACAATTTCCATGAGCGGGCATCCGGCACGATTGAAGTCGAGGAGAGTGTCCCCTCCTGTGTGGGTGAGTTTTCCGGCGTCATTCTCCAGATGCAAGCGGAGGACTCTTATTTTCTTTTTTTCTCCATTTATCGCAATTTCCACAAAACCTTCTTTTGAAACAGGTTCGTCGTACTGAGAAATCTGAAAACCCGGCGGGAGATCGGGGTAGAAATAATTTTTTCTGTCGAATTTTGAGAAAGAGGGAATTTCACAGTTTAGCGTGAGTGCCGCAATGACCCCTTTTCGAACCGCCTCTTTATTGATGACGGGGAGCATGCCCGGAAAGGCCATGCAAACAGGGCAAACATTGGTGTTGGCCTCCATCCCAAAAGAATTATTTTTACACGCGCAAAACATTTTTGTTTTGGTTGAGATCTGTGCGTGGATTTCGAGACCGATTACAATTTCAAGTTCCATGTCTTTAAATTAAGCCTATTTAGCGCTGGAGCGCAACAATTTTGTAAGCAGATCTTTCAGTTTGGCGTGGTCGTCGAAGCTCTGATTTTGTACAAATTTTTGTTGATGCTCCATAATGAATCGCTCGACTTTTCGTGGAGAAGCCACGGACTCCAGAATGAGCGGCGATCCGGAGACATGGGTGATTTGGATGTTCCCAAACCTGAAAACCGTCCCCCAGAATCCTTTTGTCTCATTGGTAATTCCATCGATATTTCCATATTCAATTCTGTTTGTGGATTGGCTGAATGGAGATTCCCACTCGTAATCGATTACAGAAAGGTTCGTGACGATCCATGCGTCCAAGTACCATTGTAAAAATCTATACGCGAAGAGTAGGGCTCCGATCACGGCCCAAGCCAGCCAAATTGCCCAGAGGGGCGGAAATAGATAATAGCCACCTGCCGGGATGAGCATTCCAAAAAACATGGCTTTGAGCAATTGGGCGTACACAATAAAGGGGTGCACATGCGCCACCATCAAGATTTTTTCATCTTTGTCGAGTAAGCTCCGGAAGAGAATTTTATCTATGATCATTGCCTCAGGTGGATTTCTTTGCTAGGCTCATTTTGCATTTTACACGACTATGTCCGAAAATCCGAATAAAGATTTCAACCTTTCAAAATTTCTTCTGGACATTCTGGTGGACACCGTGATTGTTGCTGTTTTGGTGGTGATTATCCGTCTTTTCCTTTTCGCCCCTTTTCAGGTTCACGGTCAATCTATGTGCAACACATTTAATGACTATGATGGAGAGTGTATTTCCGGAGATGGCGAGTATGTTTTGACTTCACGCCTTTCCACTTGGAATCTTTTTGGGTGGAGTCCCTCCACAATTGAACGGGGAGACATTATTATTTTTAAGGCGCCCTATTCCGAGGATGGTGATTTCTATATTAAACGGGTGATTGGGCTTCCCGGAGATCAAGTGAAAGTTGAGGATGGACTTGTGAGCGTCTTGGATGAAGATGGTGTTTATATTGAGCTGGATGAGCCCTATTTGAGTGAAGAAAATCAAGGGAACACTCAGGCTTTCCATACCAGCAGTGAGGTCTTTTCTGTCCCTGATGGCGCCTACTTTGTGCTTGGAGACAATCGAACGCGAAGCAACGATTCCAGACGATGCTTTCAACAAACCGGCTGTACCGCCAAGACCTCTCCTTACTTAATAGAAGATTTTATTGAAGGAGAGGTGAAGATGGTGCTCTTCCCCTTGAGCCATGTTCGCTTTGTGAAAGACTTTGATTATTCAGTTTAGTTCGTCTTTCCCACTCAGATAAAACTCCAGAAGCATGATGAACGCCACCAACAGCAGGCCGTTCCATATTCTTAGTAGCCCGAGCATGAGCAGTGTGAGACAAATGCAGGTACATAGGCTCAAAAGTACTCCCTGCCTCAAGGAAATCAACACATGCTTTACAAAAATATAGTCGCCACTTCGCCAGCGCTTTAAAAAAAACAAAATGATAGAAAAAGATCCGGCACAAGCCAAAAAGGTGCTCACAAAGAAAAGGGCCAAGGAAAGCCCAGTTTCTGTCCATGGATCAAGGTTCCACACCACCAGAATCCAGGCCGCCCAACTGAGCACCGTCGCTAGAGCTATGATAGATAAGATTCTAAAATGAGGAATCTCTAGTAGTTTTCTTCGGTCTTTTTCCTCAGACATGGTGGTGGAGTTTTTTTTGGAGTACAATCCGACTGAAGACTAGCATAATTTATGTCACGGATCACACTCTTTTTTTTCTCCTCAAGTCCCATTTCGATTCCTCTTTTTGAGGCCCTGCTTCAAGATCCTGCGTTTGAAGTGAAGGCTTTGGTTTGTCAGCCCGATAAGGAACAGGGGCGAGATATGGAGGTGCATGAGGCGGAAATTAAAAAGATTGCTCAAAAACATGGGATTCCGGTTTTTCAACCGGAGAAACTTTCTCGAGACACTGAGCTCTTGGCATCTTTTAAAAAAGATCCGCCGGACTTTATTTTGACCTTTGCCTATGGCCAACTTTTAAACGAAGACTGGCTGTCCCTCCCCACCATTGCCCCTCTCAATGTTCATCCCTCGCTGCTGCCTTTGTACAGAGGCCCCACCCCTATACAAAGTGCTATTTTGAATGGAGATCACGAGACGGGATTGACACTCATTAAAATGGGTAAAGGAATGGATGATGGCCCCATTGCCTTTCAAGAAAAAGTGGAGATCCCAGCTCACAGCAGCTCTGTTTTGATGTTTGAGGAATTCGCCCGCCTGGCGGCGGAAAAAATTCCGGGTGCTCTGCTGAATATTGTAAAGAATCCGGCGTTTAAGTTTGTGGAACAGGATGAGGCGAGCGCCGTGAAATGTTTCCTTATTGAAAGGGATCACGGCCGAATTGATTTCAAAGAGTCCGCTCAAAAAATCCTGAATCGCTTTCGTGCCTACCAGCCTTGGCCTGGCCTTTTTACCAGCTATTTGGGGAAACGAATTAAGGTTTTGGATCTTGAGCTCAGTGATGCTGTTTTGGAGCCCGGCAAAGTTTCTTTCCATGGGCATGAACTCCTCATTGGAACTTTCGATGGCGCCTTAAAGGTGAAACTTTTGCAGATGGAAGGTAAAAAAGCGCTACATCCCGAGGCTTTTATTCTTGGGCTTCCGGACTTTGCATCGGCGACTCTTCCTTCTTAGGCTGCACCTTGGAATGGACCAGCAGGCTCAGCGCCAATACTCCTAAGAAGCGACCTTGATCCAAGGAAATCCAATAATGATCGAGAAAACCTGTGAGAATGAAAAAAAAGATGATTCCCAGCGAGGGAAAGTTCTTTTTGGATTTGAAGATCTGAGATACCAGAAAAACCATTAAGATGATGAGGCTTGGTAGCCCCAACTCGTTCATTATTAAGAGAAAGATATTGTGAACAGGTTGATACTCCCACGGCATCAACGGCGTCTTTACAACGGTGTCCATGAAAAGGGTGAAGTGTGAAAACCCAACGCCCAGGGGATATGCTTTTAGCATTTCCAGGCTTGTGGAAAATCCTTGTATCCTTTCGATAAAAGCTGTTTCGTTGAGTAGATTTGGGCTTCTCCATAGTAAGAACCCAGCGATACTCAGTACGAGGAATACCGTGGTGAGTAAAAAATATTTTTTATTTTGGAAGTGATTCTTGAGGACTCCTGAGATCAATAAAAGCACCACAAGAGCGAGCAGGGCTGATCTTGAAAATGTGGCGAGCAAGCCCAGGCCTTGAAGCGTCAACAGGCCCATTTTCTCATTTTTCTTGAGGGTCTTTGAGCCTAGGGAAAAGAAGAAAGCTAAGGCCAAAAAAGCTCCTAAAATGTTGGGGTGTGGAAAGGATCCATAGGCTCTAAATCCCTCCAAGCTTCCAAGGCTCCACTTTGCAAGTTGCGAAATTTCTTTGGCAAGATTGGGTTCTCCTAAAACCTGAAGTCCTAAATCTGTTTGGAATATAAATTGGCTTATACCCCAAAGCGCCTGGATGGCGGCTGTCCATGCAAAAATCCTCACTAAAAATTCTTTATCTTTTTCCCGTGAAAGCAGGATTGCAAAAAGAAGTATTTCTAAAAGTTTTACCTCCAAGAAACCATTTAGAGTGGCATCCGTGTGTGGGCTGAAAAGTAAAGAAAGACTCGCCAAAGATATAAAGAGCATCAATCCCATCAAAACCATAGGGTTGGACTGTTCTTTAGTGCGTTCTTTTTTTTGAAAAAGGAGATAAAAGCAGCCCGAAAGCAGCAGCGCAAGGTCAAAAATAGAGAAGTAAATGCTGAGATAAGGGTTGGCGAATCCATGCCCCCAAGCGGCTTCATAAGTTAAAAGCTTTGTTTGAAAGGGTAGTGCAAAGATGCAAAAGGCCAAGGTCCATAAAAAGGCCTTACTCCTCAAGAATGTAAATAGGTTTGATGCCATTCGCAGGGATTAGGCTTTGAAGAGTAGTATTCAGTTCGCTCAAAACATTTTGGATTCTAACCGTGTCCAAGACCTGCTCAATGGCATTTAAAAATGCAGTTTGATACGCCTCCGCATCGGCCATTGGGAAACTCTCGGCATAACCCACTTGAGCGGCAAAGGCCCCGTAAAGCGGGTCTGCCATTTGTTCATCGATCAAACTGCGCAGTGCGCTGGGCTTGTGTGTTTTTTCGTTGTAGTAACGCAAATTTTCTTCTGTGACCATTTCCGCCAAAAAGTCCCACGCTTCCTCGGCGTGTTTTGAAGTTCGGCTCACAGCTGGGACAAAATAACTCGCATAGGCTTCACGGGTTTCTGCTGATGTTTCGGGGTCATACACTTGAGGAGCTTCTTGGATTTTTATACTCTCCAGGTCAATGGCATCCTCCCCCTCCGCCTTAAGTCTATTGATCTCGTTCACAATATCGGCATAGGCGTAAGAATAGCCCAACAGCATGGAAAGTTTTCCTCTCGCGAAGGTGGTCAATTCTTTTTCCGCACTTTCGGTGTCCGCCAAAACTTTATTCCAGCTGTAATGTTTTTGAGTGGGCAGCGCGAAGCTGGTGTAGAGCTGCAGGGCGGTCAAGGCATTTGGATCTTGAGCCAGCACCACTTCCTTTAAATCTTCGGTATAAAAGTTCACTTTGTATTGCAGCATCATGAGCGCCAAAATATCAAAGGCTCGAAGAATGTTATCGGCCCGTCCCAATGCGATTCCAGCGCGTTCAAATCGCTCAAAACTCTGGTCCTGTCTGTTGAGCTGAACCACATCATTTTTGATTCCTTCCCATGTGCTCGAGGGCCTGCCTTGTGAAGGAAGCGCTTCCTCAATATGGTCGTCATTGTAATAAAGTGCCAAGGTATCTATGTAAAGCGGCAGGCCCCATACTCTTTCCACACCGGCTTCATCGGGAATAATCATTTCATCTCCTGCAATGGAAACAAATAGAGACCGGAACAAGTCTGCAGTGATGAAATCTTGAGGAGCGGGGGTGAGTTTTTTATAGTGTTTTGGGAATAAGGTGTTGTGAAGCATAAAAATATCCGGCCCCTCCCCTTCGGCCAATTCATTGATCACAAGGTCCAAATATTCTTCCGGATTTGTGAATTTTTTATACAAAATGGTGACATGGGGATTCTTGCTTTCGTAGGCTTGAATGAGGGGTGTGTAGATCTCTTCGTTCTCAAAAAGCCCATAAAATGTGAGAGTGACAGGATCTTTTCTTACCGCATCCTGCTGACCTTTTTGCCTAAAACAAGAAGTGAGAAGGAGCGAGGCAAGCAGCAAAACGGTGATGGAGATTCTTATGGTTTTTTTCATGGCGGCGAGAAGTGGTCCTTGGCATTATATACTGCGAATCCCCTGAAGGAAATAGTGCTTGTTGATTAAAAACCAGTGCATTTTTTTGAGGGGAGGAAAAATGGTTTTGAGCAGAAAAGAAAGCGCCAAAATCGGCTTGGAGCTCAAGACCGTGAGGACACTTTTCTTGAGCCCACTTGGCAGGACGGGAACAGCGGGCTGCTTTTTTTGGAAGAGGACTGCCGATTTCCCTATCTTAAAGGCGCGATCTTTGAGAGAATCTTCCGACATAAAATGATCGTGATGTGCTAAGGCTTCGGGCTTATACATAAGCTTCATCCCTCTTTGGCTCAAGCGATATCCGAGCTCGATGTCTTCCCATCCGTAAACCTTAAAATCAGGATCGAAAGACTCCTTTTCCAAAAGATCTTTTTTGATGGAAATGTTGGAGGTGTAAAAATACCAAAAACTCACCTCCTCCATGGGCTTCAAGTGATGATACGCAAATTGAGGGCCTCCGTGCGTGAGCCATTCCATGAAGGGTGTGATTTCTTGGCTTGGATCCCACTCGGTGAGCCCCAGGCAGGCGAATTCTTTTTCCGGGTGCTCTCGATGAAACTCCGTATGTTTCAAAAGAAAATCCGGAGAGCCATAAATGTCATCTCCTATAAATAAGATCACCTGCCCCTGAGCTTGCCGAAGTGCTTTATTACGAGCATTGCCCTGCCCCGCATTTTCCTGATGAAGGTGTTTTATATTGTTCCAGTCCTTTGCCCATCGCTCCAAAACTTTTGGAGTGGAGTCCGTGCTCCCGTCGTCCACCACCAAGACTTCAAAACTTTCACTCGCCAAACTTTGTTCCCGCAAAGCGTGAAGACATTTCTCAAGCTTCTCAGCTCGATTGTAAGTGGGGATGATGACGGAAAGAAAGGGTGCCATTATCCTTACTTTAATACTTAATTTGGAAAATTCCTATGGAGAGAGGTGGGCTCATGAATCCCACGCCTCCCCAATAAGCGCTCGAATCCTCTACGCCGCCACAAGTTCCTTGGCTTCTTCCGCCAGTTCTTGGCTTTGGATGCTTTGATGGTCTCTTTCGTATTTAAAGAGATGCACATCATTCAAGACCACTTCCGTGACATAGTGCATGACTTTGTCGTTGCCTTCGTAGGCACGGTTGGTTAAGCGGCCTTCCACCATGACGGGGGTGCCTTTGCGCAAATGCTTGGCGCAGATTTCCGCCAGCTTTTCCCAGGCCACGATGCGGTGGAAGTCGGCACTCTTCTTGAGTGTCCCCTCTTGGTCCAGCCATTCGTTGTTGGTGGCGATGGCAAAACTGAGTACGGATTTTCCACTTTTGGTGGATTTTATTTGGGGGTCTGCCACGACATGACCCAAAATACTCACACGATTGATGCTTTTCATAGAAAGGGGGTTAATGATAAGCTCTTCTTTTATAACAAGCTGACCTTTATAAAATCCTGAATTTATTCTTAAATAGTTCTGAATCTTTCCTGACAAAAATCATTATGTTTACCGGAATTGTTGAAAACTTAGGGACCGTTCAAAAGATTTCGCCCGATGCGGGTGGGGTTGAGCTCCTGATTCATAGCGATTTTCCGCAAAAATACCTGAAAAAAGGCACCAGTGTTTTGGTGAATGGAGTGTGTTTGACGGTGGAAAAGAGTGATTCCAAAAAAAAGGAATTCACCCTCCATCTGGTTGAAGAGTCCCTGGCACGAACGGCGTTCAAAAGTGTAAAACTTGGGGATAAAGTGAACCTTGAGTCCTCCCTTACCCTCAATAAAGCTTTGGCGGGGCATTTGGTTTTGGGCCACATTGACTTCACGGCACGGGTTTTACGGGAAGCCCCTCTCCTGGAGCTGGAAATCCCAAAGCCGTACTGCAAGTATTTCCCTGAAAAGGGTTCTATTACCGTGCATGGCGTGAGTCTCACCATTGCAAAACGCAGTACAAATCATATTCAAGTCGCCTTGATCCCTGAAACGCTTAGGTCCACCAATTTGGCTTCTTTCAAAAAAGGGGATTCCCTTAATATTGAAATTGATGTCTTGGCGCGCTATCTTGAAAGCCTTCTTGCCCCTTCTCTATGAAAATTGCCATCGTGGCCTCTGAATTCAACCCGGAAGTGACTGAGCCTTTGCTCGCCGAATGCTTGCGAGGGCTTAAGGAACAGGGTATCGAGCCCCTGGTGACCCGCGTGCCGGGTGCTGTTGAAATTCCATTGACCGCCCAAAAAATCATTCGAAATGAGCGGCCTGATGCCGTGATTGCACTGGGGTGTGTCATTAAAGGAGAAACCGAGCATTACGACCTGGTTTGCACAATGTGTGGAGATGGAATCATGGCCACGATGCTCGAAACCGGAGTTCCTATTATTTTTGAAGTTTTGATGGTGGATGATGAGAAAAAGGCCTTGGCACGGATTCCAAAAGGCTATGAAGCAGCTTTTACCGCGGTGAAGATGGCGAAACTCATTCGAAACGCTTCTTAATAAAGCCCAGCCAGCGTTTTACGGCAGAGCGACAAAGAAACCAGTTCAAACTGAGAAGCGCCCAGGGTGCGGCTCCGCTTGCGCTTGCAAGAGAGTCGGAAAAAAGAACGGAAGTGGTGTAATTATTGGTGAAGATCTGCTCCTCTACATTTTGATGGTACAGAAAATAAGTTACGCCCAAAGCAAGGCCAAGGATGAAAATCACCCCCAGGGCCTTAAGAAGTAGCATGGTCTTTTTCTTTGTATTTTTCATAGATCCTCTTATTTTAACATAAAAAAGACTACCTGTCACTACACCTTTGCGATGTTTTTAGTTAAGCTGGGCTCATGTCATCCCTTCGTACACTTCATTCCACTGATTTTTCCGGCAAACGGGTCCTGCTTCGAACCGATTACAATGTCCCTGTAAAAGATGGTGAGGTGCAGGATAGGACTCGAATTGAAGAGAGCCTCCCCACCCTTCGTTTTTTGGAGAGTCAGGGGGCTAAAATCATTATTGCGAGTCATTTGGGACGACCCAAGGGAAAGCCTGCAGATGAATTCCGTTTGGATCCTGTGGCTCGCGAGCTCTCTGCTCTGCTTGGCAAGCCGGTAAAAAAACTCGACGACTGCGTTGGCCCAGCGGTTGAAGCTGCCATTGCCACGATGCAAGCGGGAGACATTATTCTTTTGGAAAATCTGCGCTTTCATCCTGAGGAAGAGGCGAATGATCCTCACTTTGCTCAAGCCTTGGCGGCACTTGCCGATGTTTTTGTGAGTGATGCTTTTGGTACCGTACACCGTGCTCACGCCAGTACAGAGGGAATTGGCCATCAACTCCCCGCCATTGCCGGACTCCTGATTGAAAAGGAGGTGAAGGCTTTGGGTACTTTGTTGGAAAGCCCTGCTCACCCCGTCTGCCTTATTGTGGGAGGAGCCAAGGTGGACACAAAAATTGGAATCTTGGAAAAATTTCTCACCATTGCCGACTCTTTTCTTATTGGAGGAGCCTTGGCCAATACTTTTTTAAAAGCTCAGGGTGTTGATATTGGGGCTTCGCTCCATGAAGAAGAGAAGCTTTCGGTCGCCCGTAAGTTCCTGGCGGAGGCTGCCGGTAAAGAGGTTCTGCTGCCCACGGATTTTGCACAAGAAGAAGTGGAGGGTTCTTTTAAAATCTTGGATTTGGGTGAAAAAACGGTGGAAGCCTATTTGGCTGTGATCGAAAAAGCAAAAACCATTATTTGGAACGGGCCCTTGGGGCTCTATGAGATGGAGGCCTTTGCAAAAGGAACAAAAGCAATTGCGAAAGGAGTTGCGGAGTCCGGTGCCTCTACAGTGCTTGGTGGCGGAGACACCGTGGATGCCATCCACCATTTTGGCTACACAGGAAAAGAGTTCGGCCACATTTCCACCGGTGGTGGGGCTATGTTGGAGTTTCTGGAGGGAAAAGAGCTGCCAGGACTTAAAATCCTGATGGATTAGATAAAGATGCGATGTAATTCTCCAAAAGGATTTGGGCGCTGCGACTGTCTACGCGCTTCATCCTTGGCACAAAGGCTTCTTGGCTTGAGAACCGTTCGTCGATGGTGCAAATGGGGAGACCACAAGCGTCCCGAATGAGTTCGATCTGTCGAATGGCTTTCTTGGTTTGTGGGCTGTGTTTCCCGTCCAAACGAAGAGGAAGCCCCAAAAGCACTCCGATACAGTTCTCTTCCTCCAGTATTTTTTTGAGTTTTATCAAAAGATCCATATTGGATTTGTGTTTGATCTCCTCTCTTAAAAACGCGACTTTTTGATCTTTATCTGAAATGGAAACTCCCGTGTAGGCGGTCCCCAAATCCAGCGCGCAAATTTTCCCTTCACTCGGCAATAACATGGATGAGAAAGTTAGTGGAAATGTCTTTAAAAAGTTGAGCCGAAACGGGAACGACCCCCAAGCTCTTGATGGGCTCGGCCAGATTGATCTGCTTCTCCGGAATATCCACGAGCAATTGAGCTTGCACGGCTTTGGCAATGTCTTTTTCGTGCAAGGAGGCGTAGAGCTTCCCTGTTTCACTGGCTTTTCCTTGAATAGTGACGGTTTTCCCCTCCAATTTGGCCTTCACGGATAGTGCGCTTTCTTTGATGGTTTCGAGCTTCTCTACCGCCTTGGCTTGCTGAGCCCGCACATGTCCAACCTGTGAACTGGTGGCTGGAACGGCCAGCTTCCTTGGAGCGAGAAAATTCTGGAAATAGCCGTCGGAGACTTCTTTGATTTCTCCTTTTTGGCCTAAATTTTTGACGAGGGTGCAAAGTACAACTTTCATAGCTTGGGGATTATTAATTCAGTGTCCATAAATGGATGGTGGAGAACCGGTCTTTAGGAAGCAGGAGTTTATCGAATTCCACTCCGGTGACTTTGGTGTCCACCAAATAGTAATAACTGGGAGTGTAAAGGAAAACGGCAGGGACATCGGCGGCGATGGTTTCTGCCAAATCCTGCAAAAGCTCCTGTTTCTTTTCCTCATCAAAGGATCCGCGAATGCTTTCGATTAAGAAATCTGCTTCCGGATTGATGTAGTTGGATAAATTGAGTCCCGTTTCACTCACTTGGCTGGAATGCCAATATGCAAAAGTATCCTGGTTGTATCCCAGGCTTTGCCCATAAAGCAAAATATCATAATCCCGTGTTTTTATTTTTTCTTCCAAGACTTCCAATGGGTAGGACTCTACCGTCACCTCCACGCCAATGGCGCCCAACTGTTCTACGATCAGGTCCGCAGTGAGCTGCCCCACTTCTTCTTGCAGGGCGTTTTCCACCCCAAAGTCCCTTCTTAAAAGTCTCAGTGAGAAGCTTTCGCCCTCTTCGTTGCTACGAACGGTTGCCCCTTCTTCCAGCTTCCATCCCGCATCAAAAAGTGCACCTTGCGCCTCATTGGTATCTGCCGCAAAGAGCCATTCTTCCTGATTCAATTCCAAAAGAGGGGTGTCGATTCGAACGCGATAATTGATGGCTTCCAAAATCTCCTCTTTATCGATTGCCTTTGAAATGCCAAGTCGTTCTTTGTTTTTTGATAGAAAGGGTGCATCGGTGTTGAAGAATAGCGCGGTATACTGAGGGAGTTCATACTGATAAGTCACCAGGTTGTTGAGATTCATTTCATCCAAAAGACTCTGACGGATTCGAGCGGCTCCATTCCACACTGATCGATTGTTTACCAGCTCTTGTGCGCTTGGGTAAGCCACAAAACGGAGTTTTTCGATTTGTGGGAGGTTTCCATAGTATTGGGGAAATATTTCTAAAGAAACGGAAGTGGAGCCATCCCCATTGATTTCGTAAGGAGAAAGCACTTGATAGGGGCCGGTTCCTACGGGAAGTTGATTGAAATCGTGAGTATCGAGTTCGGCGACGGGAACTTCGCCCAAAAGGTGTTCCGGCAAGAGTCCAACGGCCAAACTGGTGAAGAAGAAGGAATTGGGAGAGCTGAGGGTGAAGCTGACCGTACGGGTGTTGACCTGCTCGATTTTAACGCCCTCAAAGTTTGATTTTAAGATAGGGTTGTCGAATTCCGGACTTTGAATCACTGTGGCATAGGTGAAGAAGATATCATCCGCCGTCACTTCTTCGCCATCGTGCCAAAATACATTGTTTCTTAAGGTGAAGGTGTATGTCAGTTGATCTTCACTCAAGGTGTGAGTGGCAATGTCTTCATCAAATGTCCCCGTGAGGGCATTGTATCGCACCAAACCTGAAAAGATCAGGCTGGAGATGTCGGTGTCCGCCTCGCTGAATTCCGTGAACACAGGGTTGAGATGGGTGATTTCGCCCACTAGACCCTCACTATAGCTTTTTTGAGTGCTTCCAAATTGGGCATCGGTCCAGAACAGGATGGAAAGCGTGCTCAGGACAAAAACGGTGAGCATGAAAAGACTGAGCACCTTTTCCTTACGCGTGAAGGAACGAAGTGTTCTAAAAAATAGATTCATTGAACGAAGTTAAGAGAGAGTGAAAGAACTAAAAATAGAACAATCATTCCAACGGTAGCTTGGGCAAGTACTCGTTCCGCTCCCCTTTTCTTGGTTTGAATTGCTCCACCTCCAACCCCTGCAATTCCTTCCCCAAGACCGCTTCCGCGTTCCTGAATAAGAATTAAGATGGCCAGGAGAATGGATACGATGATCTGTGCGATGAGAAGTGCGGTTTGCATAATTATATTGGATATGGCTTACGCCGTGTTATTCGTCTTTCAAGAACCAGTGAATCAGCCAATTGGCTAAGCCAAAGATAACGGCTGCGAGCAGATAGGTCAAGACCCCATCCACTTCCAAATTTACCCCTTCAAAATCTAAAACTTCCAAAATCGCTTCCGACAGGTAGAGCATCAGGGCGTTCAGTACGATGAGGAAGAGCCCACCTGTTATGAAAACCAGAGGAAAGGCCAGGAGCTTTAAAATGGGCTTGAGGATAAAGTTGAGGACGGTAAGGATTATGGCCACAATCAGTGGAGCCACCCACCCCCCTTCAAAAACGAATCCGTCCAGAAGCTTGCTCACCAGGAATAGGGCGAGAGCGTTGGCCAAAATGGTGATGAGCATTCTCATAAATTTATGGGTTGATTCTTTTGATACCTACTTTAGCAGAAATTCCGTCGATTTCGATCTTTTTTTCGAGGTCCCCATCCAAATTTCCCTTTTGTGAAAGCTCTTCGGCAAGCGTTTCTTCTTTAATGCTATCTGCAAAACGGGTCACCGCTTCCTCCAATTGTCCACTGGTCTCGATTAAAAGCTGAATGTGATCGCTCACTTCAAAGTTGGCTTCTTTCCGCATGTCTTGTACGACGCGGATGAGTTCACGCATCAAGCCTTCCAGATACAAGTCATCGCTTATTTCCGTATCCAGACTCACCACGATGCCATCTTCAGACTCAATATCCACTCCTTCCTTGCCTTTGTAGGCCAGCTCAAGCTCTTCCGGCTCCAAAGAGTAACCCGCCACTTCCACTTTTCCGTCTTTTGAGACCGTGAAGTGACCGGCCTTGGCCTCTTGAATGATTTTTTGCACCTCCTTCCCATATTTTGGGCCCAGGAGTTTTGCGTTGGGTATGGCCACAAAATCCGCGACTTCGCCCGGATCTTTGAGCAATTCGAGCTCTTTTACATTCAATTCTTCCAGAATCACCTCTTTTTGCAGAAGAACCACTTTTGGATCAATGGAATGTGGCAAACCCACCACCACTTTGGAGAGCGGCTGGCGAACACGAATTTTCTTTTTTCCACGAATGGCGTGCCCCAAATTCACGATTTGTCTTGCCAGAGCCACTTCCTGATTGAGTGCGGTATTGATGAGTTTTTTATCGGCCTTTGGCCAATCCGTAAGGTGCACGGACTCTTGGTTGGTGAGATTGCGGTATATTTCATCCGAGATGAACGGCATGAACGGTGCAAGCAGTTGAGAAAATTGCACCAAGACCGTGTGCAGGGTTTGATAGGCCTCCCATTTATCGGCATCGTTTTCCGATTTCCAGAAACGGCGGCGGCTGCGACGAATGTACCAATTTGAAAGATGATCCACAAATTCCACCATGGGTCGTGTGGCTTTGGTGAGATTATAGTCTTCCATATTTTGGGTCACTTCTTCGGTGAGCGTATTGAGGTAAGAGAGAATCCATTGATCGAGTTTGTGCTTGGGCTCAAATGGCGCGTCTTGCGCTTCGAACTGATCGATGTTGGCGTAGGTCACGAAGAAACTGTAGGTATTCCAGAGTGTGAGCGTGAATTTTTTAAGCAGGTCATCCACATGTTGTTCGGAAAATCGTACATCTTCAGCGAGCGGCGCGGTGGAGGTGTATAGAAACATGCGCACAGTATCGACGCCCTTTTCCTCAAAAAGAAGATTGGGATCCGGATAATTTTTTTTGCGTTTGGAAAGTTTTTCTCCGTCGGCTGCGAGTAAAATTCCATTCACAATCACATTCTTAAAGGCAGGCTCATCAAAGAGAATGGTGGCAAGTACATGCAGGGTGTAGAACCAGCCGCGGGTTTGGTCGAGCCCTTCGGCGATGAAATTGGCCGGGAAGTTTTTTTCAAATTCCTCCTTGTTTTCAAAGGGGTAATGCAGCTGCGCGTAGGGCATGGCACCGGATTCAAACCAGCAGTCCAGGACCTCTGAAATACGAGTCATGGGGCTGGAACAATCCGGACAAGTAAGTTTGATTTCATCGATATAAGGTTTGTGCAAGTCCAGTTCTCCATCACGAGTGGGCAGCTTGCCACCGCTCATTTTTTTGAGCTCTTCCACGGAACCGATGCAGACTTGTTTCTCACAAGAATCACAGGTCCAAATGGGCAATGGAGTTCCCCAAAAACGATTTCTGGAAATGTTCCAGTCTCGCACGGTTTCCAGCCATTTTCCAAAGCGCCCGTCTTTAATGTGGTCGGGCTGCCAGTGAATTTTTTGATTGTTTTTCTGAAGCCGCTCTTTGATTTCCGTCACGCGAATGAACCAAGCCTTGGTGGCGTAGTTTAAAAGTGGCGTGTCGCAGCGCCAACAGTGCGGATAACTGTGACGGAAGTTTTCTTTTTTAAAGAGCAGGCCATTTTCCTCGAGCCAGTCGGCGATGGCGTTTTCTTGGCCTTTTACAAATTTCCCGGCCCAAGGTAAGACCTCTTTTTCAAAATGGCCGTTCATCCCCACATGTTGAATCACCGGCAGCCCCTCAGCCTTCCCCGCAAGATAATCGTCTTCTCCATAACCCGGGGCGATGTGAACGATTCCCGTTCCATCTTCAGTCGTTACAAAATCGGTTGCAATGACGCGCCAGGCGGTTTCGATCCCCGGAAGATCGGCATTTTCATAATAGGAGAAAAGCGGTTCGTATTTTTGTCCGACCAAATCGGCTCCTTTCATTTCTTTTTCGATGGTGAGCCCGTCCATGTCAAAATGTTTTTCAAGCAAGGCTTTGGCCAGAATAAACGATTTCCCCTCTTTGGAGATCTGTACATAGTCGATCTCCTTGCCCACCGCGAGCGCGACATTGCCGGGGAGTGTCCAGGGTGTTGTGGTCCAGGCCAAAAAGTAAAGGTTGCTGTTTTCTTTGCTTCGAAACTGCGCGGTCACCGTGAGGTCCGTGACATCTTTGTAGCCCTGGGATACTTCAAAGTTTGAAAGCGGCGTGCTGCAACGAGGGCAAACATGCATGGACTTAAATCCCTGGTACATCATTCCCTTTTCCCAAATCTGCTTAAAGACCCACCAGATGGATTCCATGTAATTGGCGTCCAGCGTGGCGTAGCCGTTTTCGGTGTCCACCCAGCGAGCGATTCGTTCGAAAAGGCCGCCCCACTGCTCCGTATAACGGAAGACACTTTCACGACACTTGGTGTTGAATTTTTCCACACCGAGTTTTTCAATATCTTTTCTTCCGCTCAGTTCGAGTTCTTTTTCAATCTCATATTCTACCGGTAGACCGTGACAATCCCAACCGTTCACGCGCGGTACGAAAAAGCCCTGCATGGTCTGGTAGCGCGTCACGGCATCTTTGAGCGAAAGGGCCATGATGTGGCCGTAATGCGGAAGTCCGTTGGCAAAAGGCGGCCCATCAAAGAACACGAATTTTGGCTTCCCTTTGCGCTGTTCCACACTTCGTTCAAAAATATTTTTCCGTTTCCAAAACTCCATGTGCTTATGCTCAATTTCAGGAAGGTGCGTTTTGGAATCGACGGGACGATACATATGTGTGGCTATTCTAGGAATAAAGGGTGTTCTGAGCAAGAGCTGTTTACTTATGGATATTGAATGGCTTTTAAAAAACCGCCTTGCGTTGTCACATTTGATACTTTTTCTCGCACTGAATCCCCTTTCATTTATACCAAGGCAAAGCAATCAATAGTGGCCTTAGTGGGGTATTTATAAGTTTGGTAGTGCCCACCCTTATCTTGATGCGACTGAAGATCCCTAGAACCTGGGGGCGTATGGCTTGCCATACTTATATCCTCCAGCGTTATTCCAAATCTACAATCCTCCATCCAATCATTATCCCTCGAAGCTGTCTTCCAGTGGCTTGGCGTAACAAAACATAGAAGTGGCACCTCTGGAGGTATACCGCTACCTATTCTCGTATTTGCCCTAATTCCTGCTTTTCCATCGAAACAGTATGTATGATGTGCGAGACTCAGATGAGGTCTCCCATTATGGTCGTAAATCAGTGGAATATTTTGTTTAGGGGCTATTTCCTCTGGACCCATTTGTCTGGGGAAAAGTGCTCTTGTGGGCAATGAGCCTGTATATTCTGGGAAGCCGGTGTCTCTCACAAACACCCCTCGTTTACCCAAGCTTTTGATGATCTCCTCAAGGGGGCTATCTCCTTGTTGGCCCATGAATAACCCCGACCTTGTAATAGCAAAGAGGTCACGAATAGCGTCAGCAACTTCTTGGTCTACTGGGGTTCTTTTTAAGCTTTGGGTTATTCTACTCCTACCTGAATCCCTCTGTGGAGACAAGTCCTGAAGACCCCTCACATTGCATATCCTTTGCCGAAATAGATGGCGCGCGCTAGTTGTGGTACCGTTATCAGCGGACCCCTCTTCCCAATGCTCTCCATCCATGAGAACTGCATCTAACTGCTTTTCGACTTCACAAGCTCTTTCCCCGAGCAGTCTAAGATTTTCTTTGATTTCAGCTTCAACTGGGGTCTGTGCATCCGTCATAAATTAGCTTGAAGGAATAGAAGACTGCATCTTCCCCCCAAGAATAAAATTCGTCAATGGAAGAAAGATTTATTTGTCAGTGGATTGACGCCATGTTAACTTTTGTAAAGTTACCTTACCTATGCGTCACAATCCCTCCAATCCTCAAGTCAGCCTGCTGCGATATGAAATTCGTGAAATTGTGGATTTTGTGCAGAAATTGCAGGAGCTGAATCCGGCGCTGGTCATTGAAAACGAAAATATTGGAGATCCGGTGGCCAAGGGTTGGCCCATTCCACCTTTTTTAAAAGATTTGATTCGCACGGAAATTGAGATTCCCGGGGATAAAGTTTTTGGCTACACCCATTCCCGCGGGCACATTGAAACGCGCAAATGGATCACACAATACTGCAAACGGTTCTCTCCAAGTGTGGATTTGGACTACGAAAATGTGCTGATCACCAGCGGGCTTGGAGCCGGAATTTCTGCGCTGTACCACATGCTCCCCAAAGGGCTTCGCATCCTACAGCCGAGCCCCTCTTACCCCACGCACGCGTCCATGGAATCTTTTGCGGCCGGTGCGGATCCCATTTTATACAAACTGGATCCCCTCAATAATTGGCAGCCCGATCTTGCGGATATGGAGGCTCAAATTGTGGCGCATCCGGAAGTGATTGGAATTTTGCTCATCAATCCCAACAACCCCACCGGAGCCATTTACAGCAAAGAGACCTTGGAAAAAGTGATTGCCTTAGCCAAAGCCCACGGACTGATGATTTTTTCGGATGAGATTTATTTCCGATTGGTTTACAACGATATGAACTTTGTTTCCATCACGGAATTGGCGCACGAGCAGGTGCCTTTGGTGGTGATGCGCGGCCTCTCCAAAGATGTGCCTTGGCCTGGCGGCCGCTGCGGTTGGCTGGAATTTCATGGCACTCACTTGGATAAGGATTATAAGGATTATGTGGACTCGGTAAAAAAACGCGTGTTGATGGAAGTGTGCAGCGTGACCCTGCCTCAGTTTTTGCTCCCCAAAATTTATGAGCATCCGGATTTTGAAACTTGGCTTCACTCCTACAATGCACATTTGGAGGAGAACAGCCGGATCATTGCGGAAATTTTATCTGGCGTGAAGGGGCTCACGGTGAATCGCACCAATGGAGCTTTTTACATGATGCCGATTTTTGAAGAGGGCGTGCTGAAGCCCGGTCAAACCCTGCCGATTGAGCATGAAGGCGTGCGCAAATTTGTAGAAGAAAAGACGGCGAATCCGGATCTTCCGCTGGATAAACGATTTGTGTATTACCTCTTGGCGAACACCGGCATTTGCAGCGTTCCCGCCAGCAGTTTCTTTAGCCCGCACCTGGGCTTCCGCATCACCACTCTGGACTATCACCCCGACCGCCTCAAAGAGATCTACGAAAAACTGGCGAGGGCGATTGAGGGGTATTTGGCGAGCTGCTAGACGGATCAACCCAAGCTCTTTCGCATGACGGCGGCTTCGACGAGGTCGGCTTGAAAGTCGATGCCCATTTCGCGTTTGAAGAGGATGTTTGAGGTGAGGTTGCGGTGCAGGAAGTGATTGGGTTTTTGGGGCCCGAGTTCAATTTGGAGGATTTGCTGGGTGAGTTCGACATCTTCTAAGATTTCCTTCGCCCAGGTTTCCGTCTCAGCAAATTTTTCAAGATTTTCTCTATTCAAGTACTTGCCCGCATGTTTGAGTTCGGATCGGATCGTGAAAAAATGTTCTTCTAAAAGTGGGAGGAGGCCAAGTTCTTTGACCTGTTTGAGGGCCCGCCCTGTGCCGATGAATTCGGGGGGGATGCCGAGGGAATAACAGGCTCCCGTGAAGGTGATGGCTCTGGGCAATTTGATTTCACCCACTCCCCTGTTGTAGCCAAATAAACCGATGTGCTGCACGCGTTCACGACGAGCGGGAATGTGCTTTGCCATTTCGTTGATGAGAGGAGCAAAACCTTCCAGTGTGGGGTGATAAGTATTTTTAAAAAGCTGAATGAGGTCTTTGAGTTTGGCAAAGGTCGCATCGTCAAATTCGGGGGCTTTCTTTTTTGGGAGTTCGGACTCGATGAATTTCAGCGCTTTTTGAACTTCTTCTTGAGGGTAGTCATAACGGAAGGCGGATTGGATGGATATGGTCCGCACTCCTTCGTATTGAGGGAGCACTTGTTCTATATTCTCGGGGTTGATTCCGCCGCGGAAAGGCAAGGACCCACTTCCGATGATGGGGTACATGGGGATGCCGGTTTCTTTTTCGAGGCGAGCGATTTCGCGAAGTGCGAGGCGGGAGGCGAGCACGGCTGGTACAAAACCCGCGTTTAGAGCTGGGTCAGACCGTGCGATGAAGACGCGAAGATAGGGCGGATCTTTTTTAAAATGTTCTCTGTGGAGCCGTAGAAATTCGGCGAGCACTGTGGCACAGCCTGCGAGGTCGTCCACGCTTTCGAAAAGAGGAATGATATGGATGTAATCTCCTCCAAAACGGTTGGCATCCGCTCCTTCTTCATCTGAAAAAATCTGTTCGTGAAGTTGAGCGGTTCGTTCGAAGGTTTTTTGAATATGAATGAGTTGATCCGCCGATTTGGTCATGGGCAAAATCAGCTCAAAAACAGGTGGTGTGTTCAGCCCCAGGGACTTCATGAACTCAGCGGCGGAGAGCACGCTCATGTAGGCGCGCGCGAGTTTAAAAGACTTTTCTTCCCAAATGTTGGGGATGCGAAGGGTGATGAAGCGATCTTTTCCCAGTTGATCCTTTTTAAAATCCTCAAAATAATTGGAGAGCAGGCGCTCGATCATGCCTTCGTCGGCGAACTTGCCTTCCCAGTCCCACATGTATTCATCACAGCCGAGCCCAAAAAAACTCTGATAAATTTCCTCCACTTCTTTGTGCGTGTTTATAAAAGGTGAGTCTGTCCAAAAAGGCGCACAGGCGTTGTCGGGGTGCTGAGTGGCCATGAGAGCCGGGATTTTGCGCGAGGTGATGGGGTTGAACATGAGCATAATTTATATTATATTTACCCCTATGGCCACAGAATCTGCCGCTCAAATTTCTCCGAAATGGGGTATTGAAACCAGTCTTGCCCGCGCCCGTGAAGGTGGACCTGTTCGTGTGGCTGCTCTCGTTCGCGGAGAACCTTATGGTCAGCCTGTTGCAATAGAAAATCTGATTAGATCCAGTTTTGACAATGTGCTCCTGGACTTACAATTCCGACAACCTGGAGAACATGCCTTGGCTTATAGCCTCGGAGGGGACCCAGATGCTTTTGCACTGGGACTCATTGAAGTGCCTGCAAGAATACAGGAAAATGGGCCTCTCGATTTCTTAGGGTATGTCTCAACATTTTGGACTTCTTCTCGATCTTTTTTGCCCGTACTGGTGAGTACGGAATATTCTTATGATCGTCAACAGAGCTCCCAAGAACTCGTGGAGAGTTGTGCTCAATGGCATGCTTTGTATTTAAACTCCACTACTGATTCTTTGATTTCTGATCTCCGTATTTTTTTTGAGTGCGTCAAAACGGGAAGACCCTTCCTTGATAATGTCCATTTCCCTTTCAGGCCGTAAGTTTAATCTTATCGAATTCCGGATCGATGGTGAGGCGGCTTTCTTCGGGTAGGCTTTGGCCCTGATATTTTGAGCTGGCTTTTTTGTTGTATGGAATGTCGGCGGGGCTGCTCATTTCTTCAAAAGCCAATTGGCAGACGCGCATTCCTGGATAGAGCGCCACGGGCATACGGTTGATGTTGGTGATTTCGAGCGTGATGGTTCCTTCGAATCCGGCATCAATGAAGCCGGCGGTGGAATGCACGATGATTCCGAGTCGCCCGAGGGAGCTTCGGCCTTCCACACGGGCCACGATGTCGTCCCCAAGTTTTACTTTTTCCATGGTCACTCCCAACACAAAATCGCCAGGATGAACGATGAAAGGCTCCTCCGGATTGGTGATTTCCACCAAAGTCGTGAGCCCTTGAAAGGACTGCATCTTAAGCGGATCGAGCACTGGAAATTTGCTGTGGTTGTAAACCTTAAACCACTTCCCCAGTCGCAAATCCATGCTGGACGCATGCACATTCTTTTCGTGATCTCCCTCTGGAGATTCAACAGCAATGCGTCCGCTTTGAAGGGCAATTTTGATGTCGTGGTCGGATAGAATCATGATGTGGCTTTATGTAAGCCAAATCTACCGTTCTCTGACTTAAGCCGCAAGGGCTTGTTTTCCAGCTCAATGGAATGAGCTTTTATCAATCGTATGCTTTCCCGGGTAGCTTGATATGCCAAAGCCCACCAGGTGAATGCACACAGTTGAATGTGTTCCAGGCGTCTCTATACGCAAACTCTCGTGGTATTTCCGCAAATTGCCTAGGGTCTAGTGGTCTGTTTGTTGTATTTACTACCGTGACTACGGGTGGCATGATTGTCCACTTGCATTCAAATACGCCAGGATGTAACGAACGTAAACGCTCTAGTGTTTCTCTAGTTGTGTCTACCCCCTTTCTACTTAACCCTCCACCATCAACATCGTCTTGAATAGCCAAAGTCGGAACATTGTGAGTTGTATAACTCCCTCTTTGTCTTATGATTTCATCTCGCCCCTCCCTTTTTAGAGTGGGACTATCTGCGTTTACCGTGAGTAGATCTACAAGATGCCCGGCCATTCTTAGGTCATGTGAGGCTGCATGAACAAGGCGAGCCGTCATTGTGGTTTTTCCGATTTGTGATGGACCTTCAACCCATATAAATGAGGGGCAATAGGGAGTCGCTAAAAGCTTTTCCATAACTAGGGCTGCATGGGCTACTTGTTCTGGACGAATTGGTCTGTTCCCCCCAGCTTGATCCCAAAGTAAACCTTCTGCTGTCCACATTTTAGTCACACCCCCGCAAGGCCATTCATTTGCCGGTTTTTTTACTTCGCGTGGCTCCCCTAAATTTCTGACCAATTCTAGTGCTCTAACTCCTAAATTTTCCAAATGTTCAGTCACTACACTATTGAACTCAGCGCGACTTGGCACTGCTGGCTCACAGATAAGAACTCTTTCCGCTTCTTTTTTTGAACGGGTCGTGTGGAGTCTAGCCATTAGTTGATTGTCGCCATGCAAAAGATCAAATTCCTCATTTGTCAGTGGTCCGAAGACTCTTGGTTTTTCTGTATGGCCACTATTTCTTCCGTTGATATACTCATTAAGCATTGTCCTTAATGACGCTATGTAATTTCCAAACTTTCCTTTACCTTCATGCCTCCAGTCGTGGACATCAAATTGTTTTAAGAATGTGTCTAGATGTAGGCCAATACTTGGATCATTTGAGCTGTCCCGTATCACTACATCTCTTCCCTGTCTTAGCGCTGCTCCAATTAGCTCCAAGTCTTCAGGTCGAGGTTCAATTGACCACCCAAGCACTTCTGGTTTGTCAGGGCCATCAAACATGGTGCCAATTTGACCAACTACCCTTCCAAAATGTTCAGTAAGTTCTGGGTTCTCTCTCGGTGCTAGGAGATTTCCTGTAATCGAGCAACTAGAATGGCCTTTGGTGGGAGGTTTTGTTGGGGAGTGAATTGGTGTCTCTCCTTTCTGATGTGAATCTACTGCATCATCAATTAGCATCTTATAGTGACCACCCAGTGTAGGGTTTTTGTCTATTTTGATTTTGGTCTGACTGGCCGGTTTAGCGGGGTAAAATGAGACACCTTCGGGAATACTTCTTCGCATAGTGTTAATGTTGTAACTAAGCCAGCATCATAAAAAAGATTACCAGACTCCACAATGAGCGGGTTGTCAAAATTCTTGTTTTGATCTGTTAAAAACTGCCAACAGTAGTTGCTGGCAGAGGGACTTGGTTATTGACGAATTTGTAAAATAGTTGTATATTGCAGGTCGAATGAATTCAATCTCTGAGGAAATTGCTCTTGATGCTCCTCCCTCTCGTGAAAACCTACGAGATGCTCAATTGTATTTCATTGTTGGTTTGTCCAATGGACAGATCGTAAGGCAGGGTGAACACACCCTTCCCTTGGATATCCTTAAGTTTTTGAGGGTTCTGCATGAACAGGAGGGTGTGCTCATCTTATTTGATGCTCCTGCTTTACTCGATCCTACTGATCATTCATGGGATCCGTCCGCTCAAGAGATGAAGGCTTTTCTTCAGGCGGTTCAAGATGGAATGGGTCTTAATGGGATCCCTGTTCAGAATGCTTCTGAGGTGCTTGATCCTCAACGGTTCAAGGAGGCTTTTTCTATTATAAAGTCGATACTCTCTCAAGATCAGACTCTACAGGAACTGATCTGGAAGATCCCTCCTAAAAGTGCAAAGCAAGCAGCTGGTCTTCCTCCCGACGCATTGTGGAATGAACTTCAGGAGGGCGAACAAGCTAAGGCTTGGTCACTGCTTGATTACGAAATTTTACATTTAACTTTCATCGTTCTCTCCCCTGGACGAAAGATTTTACATGGACGGAGTGAAGAACGAAGCAAGCAGCTGGTTCAAAAATTAAGAACCCATCCACGGTATTCTCTTCTCGAACCTTACGATCAAAAACAAAGTGTTTGTAAACTCCCAGAGTTGAGAGAGCGCCACATCCAAGCAGATAAATATCCTAATCCTTATCGAGTTTTAGCTTCATCCTCACCCGCGGTGAAAGGCCAGATTTCCGAGTGTGGGCAAGTCCCCTTGGTTTCCAGTCTTGCCTTGGGAGATGCTTTCCGAGATCTCGTTCGTGATGGGAAACAGAAAGACTTGTTGAGTTATCTGGATTCCAACCTTAAAGGAAGTCCTCTCCAGCAGGATTTAGCTAGAGTGGATTGGGGAAATCCGGCGGCTTTGTATCTCTTGGCTGCGCGTTACATCCAAACGGTTTCCTGGCCCGTTGTAACAGCACGGGCAAAACTCTCTCAAGCTGAGGATCAAAGCTCAATCTGTCGGACGGTCCTGCGCGAATGGGTGGACAGCATTTCTCTATCTCCAAAACTTCGTGTACTTGTGGAGGTTTTAATGCCCTCACTTTATAAAGAATTGCCTCAAGAGCCGCTGGAGCAGATGGCTTGGTACCTTTCGGGGCTAAGCGCTCAAGGTGGCGTGGTTGATTCGCTCCTCGATGGACCGGAAAAAACGACTGTTGAGCTCCTCTTACAGATGCTGAGGGAGTTCTATTTGGAGCTGGGAGGGGGTCCCACTGAACTGGAAGGATCTGATTGGTGGCTCCACTGTGTGGAAATGGATTGCCGGATGAATCGGGGGCAACTGCTCCGATCTTTTGAGTCTGATGAATGGATGGATCAGACTGAACCTGAAAGAGAAAATACTGCTGTGGAATTTCTCAAGACTTCAGAGGCCTCCACTCTCTCGTCCGTCGGGGCAAGTGCCTATCATTCCATGAGGTGGGCCTTAAAAGGAATCCCGGGCTCCCTGGCCCCTATGTCACCCAAAAGTCAGCTTTTTGTTTTTGAACGGGTGCTTTTACCTTACTTATTAAAAAAAGGGGATACCTTGGCTCAAACCTTGCTTTTTATGAGCGCTTCACATTCGAATGAACTCTCTCGTCTTCGCTTGTACAGCAGCTATTTGACTCCTTTGCTTACGGCTTACTCGGATGGACGAGCCGAGGATGCACAGATGACCCCTGCAGAGAAGACGGGGGTACATTTTGAATCCGTTCGTGGCATTTCTCAGATGTACTCTCTTGATCCTATTGGTTCTGAGCATGTCAAAAATGCAGCCTTTCAGGCGTGGTGGGCGTTAAGACGAGATGAGGTGCCTGAAGCTGAGATGCCTCCAGAAGTTGTGAGGCATTTGTTACAGTAAGCGCTGTCTAGATCTTGACTTTTAATCTGTTAGTAGCTACTGTACGGATATGCAGGACTTAATTTCATTTCTCAAGGATCAAGGGTTGAGTGAAAAAGAGGCACAGTTGTATTTGGCTGCTTTACGGTATGGCCCCCAGCCCTCATCCTTTTTAGCGGGTAAAACGGGGTTGCCACGATCGACCGTTGATTATGTTTTTCAAGAGCTGGTTCAGAAAGGTTTTGGGGCTAGTCATAAAGAAAATGAGATTCGATACTATTCCGCAATAAACCCCGAGCATATTGAGTTTTTTTTGTTGGATAAGCTTGGTGAAGCGAAAAAACAAATGGAATCCTTTAAAGATCTTGTTCCTCTGTTTAAACAACAGATGAATATGTGGTCCAGCCTTCCTCTGGTTCAGTATTTTCAGGGTGTAAAGGGGCTGGAACGAATGTTGGATGATTTTTCTTCAGTCGACCAAACAGTTCTTTACATCTCCGGCCACAACATGATGCATCCTAAAATTCGTGAATACACCTACGATGTGTACCTTCCAGCCGTCCGTAAGCATAAAAATAAAAATAAAATCATCATGAATGATGGTGAGAAAGCCCGAGAATATCAAAAAAAGGCTTCTGAAGCCTATGACGAGTTTATTTTTGTGGATCCTGTGAAATTCCCCCTCACCCTCACTACAGCTATTTATGGAGATAAGGTTGCTTTTTGGTCTTACGATCCTTCAGATATGAGTGGAGTCATCCTCAAAAATAGTATGATGGCCTCACAGATGCGTACCATTTTTGAAGCCCTTCGGCAGTTTTTCTCACAAAGCTCCCGCTAGTTGGAGATGGGGTTTATTTCTCCTTTTGTCCCCACGCCTTAACTGTGCATCTTCCTCCTCCTTTTTCTTGGATCCACCTTGCGAGCTCCGTAAGGCCAACACGGTCGGCGCTCATGCCGCCCTGCCCAAATGATGTAAATCTGATATAACGAGGCCCTTCAATACCTGTAGGTACGACTCTTTCCCCCTCTTTTTTCGCGGTTCGGAAGCTCACTCTAACCCTGTCGGTGCTCTGGGTATGATCTCCTCGATAATCCCCTTTTCGTATTGTTTCGAAACGCTGAGGCCACTCAACACTTATCGTAATATCGCCAAACTCAATGGATGCACCTTGGTGACCCCTTTTATTCAATTCAGTTATCTCGGTCGCCAATCTCATGTAGAGATCTTCAAGTTCTTCTCTTGCTCCTTCTGGATTTGCCCCGAGCGCGCTTTTTATTGATGCACTATAATTATCTATATTAAAAGCGAGGGATTCCTCTATTACATCGTCTGTTTCACCATCTAGATCTGGACCCTCTGAATCTCTGGATTCTCCTTCATCTACAAATTGGAATTCTTCCGCTTTAGGCGGCTCGCCTTTAGAATTCTCCGACTGACTATACTCAGGATGATCAGGATTTGTTTGAGCTCTCATATCTTTTTATTATTTAAGAAATCTTAATATTTTAGCATATAAAGATACTTTTCACAAGGTTGATGGCAGAGTTCAATGTCAGCCCATTCCCTTAAAGACTCGCCGCCAATCCAATGTAGCTTTCCGGCGTAAGTTCCATGAGGCGTTTTTTGGCGTCTTTGGGGATGTCCAGAGTTTCGATGAAGGCGGCGATTTTGGCTTGGTCTACGGTTTCGCCGCGAGTGAGTTCTTTGAGTTGTTCGTAGGCGTTTTGGACACCGTAGCGACGGAGCACGGTTTGGATGGCCTCGGAGAGGAGCGCCCAGTTTGCATTGAGGTCTTCGCGGAGACGAGCTTCGTTCACTTCAAGCTTGCCAAGTCCTTTGAGGAGGCTTTTGATGGCCAAAAGCGAGTGGCCCAGCGCGGTTCCAATGTTCCGAAGAACGGTGGAATCGGTCAAATCCCGTTGCATGCGAGAGAGCGGTAATTTTTCGCTGAAATGGGTGAGCAGAGCGTTGGCGAGGCCCAGATTTCCTTCGGCATTTTCGAAATCGATGGGGTTCACTTTGTGGGGCATGGTGCTGGAACCCACTTCCCCGGCCACCACCTTTTGTTTGAAGTAGCCCATGGAAATATAAGTCCACACATCACGGCAAAGATCCATTTGAATGGTGTTGATGCGGCGGAGGCAATCAAAGATTTCCGCAAGATTGTCGTGCGGTTCAATTTGAGTGGTGTAGCGTTGCCAGGTGAGGCCGAGCCCTTCCACAAAGAGCCTGGAGGTTCCAATCCAATCCACTTCCGGGTAAGCCACGGCGTGCGCGTTGAAATTTCCCGAAGCTCCGTTGATTTTTCCCAAATATTCCATCTTTTGCAGTTGTTCGAATTGGCGGAAGAGCCGAGCCCCTACATTCTTAAATTCCTTCCCCACGGTGGTGGGGCTGGCGGGCTGACCGTGCGTATGGGACATCATGGGGACTTTTCGGTGTTCTTCGGAGAGCTTTTTAATCTCCGCAAGGACTTGTTCCAGATTTGGAATGAGCACGGTTTGAACCGCTCCCTTCAACATTTGCGCGTAAGCCAGGTTATTGATGTCTTCGGAAGTGCAGGCGAAATGGATGAAAGGGATCAAATCACTTCGACCCAGCACTCCAACGGCTTTTTGCAAAAAATATTCCACCGCTTTTACATCGTGATTGGTTGTTTTTTCAATCTCTTTGATCTCCTCCGCAAAGGATTCCTGAAAATCCGTGTAGAGTTTTCGCAGGGCGTCTCGCTCTTTTTCTTGTAAGGGGCTTGTTCCTTCCAACTTGAGGACATTGCACAAATGGATCAGCCATTCCACCTCCACTGCGATTCGGCTGCGGACAAGCCCGGATTCCGAGAAAAATCGTGCGAGTTCCCCAACTTTTGGAGCGTACCGACCGTCGAGGGGAGAGAGGGAGTTGATCATAATATAATATTGATGCAGCTTACGCTGCGTTATTGCTTAGCTTGCGCTTCGCTTCAGCTTGTTATTGGCTTAGTATCGAAGGAATTTTGCACTACTTTGATGTGGTTTTTAACTTTTTTGGCGAGGTCTTTGTCGGTGAGGGCCAGAATGCGCACCACGGCTTGGGCTGCATTTTTGGGGTCCACCACCGTGAGAGAGGGGGTTTCGCCTGGCATCTGCAAGGTGGAGTGAATATTGGCCAAATAGTCCGCGTGATCTTTAAATGGAGGACAAGCCACCACTGGAAAATGCGTGTTGGCAGAGACGAGTCCGCTTAGAGCGTTGGAGCGACCCGCAATGGTCACGAAGACAACGGATTCTTTTTTTTCGTTGAACTTTTTAATGATTTCCAATGTTTTTTCGGGGACCTTGTGTGCGGAGGCCACATAAATTTCGTGCTTTACTCCATAATCGCTCAAGACCTTTGCAATAACTTTGGCATGATCGAGGTCAACGCTGGAACCGAGGATGAAGGGGACAATCATATGCTGTAGTTTTTAAGGTTAGCTTCAATGCGTGAGAGCGGTTCTCCCGGATGGCCCACAAAGGCTTGCCCGGTGATCATTTCATACGCCTGAATGTATTTTTCAGCCGTTTCCACAATAACATCTTCCGGAATCTTTGGCACTTCTCCTTCCCCACGATAATCTTGATTCGCGAGCCAGAGGCGCAAGAATTCTTTGTTGATGTTGTCCGGCTCCTGCCCCGCCGCCATTTTTGCTTCGTAGGTTTCGGCGATCCAGAAACGGGAAGAGTCCGGCGTGTGGATTTCATCAATCACCACGATTTTTCCATCCGGATCGCGGCCAAATTCGTATTTGGTGTCCACCAGGATCACTCCTTGGCGTGCCGCAATTTCCACCCCACGCATGTAGAGGCCCAAAGCATAGTGAGAGAGTTGTTGCCATTCTTCCATGGTCACGAGTCCCCGTTCCACTGCTTCAATTCCACTGAGGTTCGCATCGTGCTCCCCGTGCGCCGCTTTGGTGGTGGGCGTGAGGATGGGTTCCGGCAGTCGTTGATTTTTCTTGAGTCCGTCCGGCAGTGTATTTCCACAAAAATTACGGACGCCTTTTTCGTAATTGTACCAAGCGGAGGTGGTGGTGGAACCGGTGATGTACCCGCGCACAATCATCTCGAGCATGATGGGCTTGCACTCCTTCCCCACAATCACATTGGGGTCGGGGTAGGATTCAATATAGTTTGGGCAAATGTCTTTGGTGTTTTCAAACCAAAACTGTGTCATGGCGTTGAGCACTTCTCCTTTGAATGGGATGAGCGCAATGATGCGATCGAAAGCCGAAAGCCGGTCGGTGGTGATGAGAATTCGACGATTGCCTTGCGTGTAATTGTCACGAACTTTTCCTTCGTAATAAGTTCCAAGGTTCGTGAAATTCGTGCCTTTCAGAACGAGCGGGATCTGAGAGGCAATGGTGGCTCGGTCCATCATCGTGATTTGGTTAAGGGTATTTGTATTTTAAGGATGATGGGGGAAAGGGGCAAGAGGAGATGTCTCCTTTAATTGCTCTCTCCATCGTCCGGAGTCCCTTCACTTGTCACCCTTGCCACCGTATCTGCAATGGTTGCGTCAATGGCTCTCTGACCGATTTCAGCCTTCTCAGCGCGGTAAGTCTCCAGAAGGGCTAAGATATTTGTGTGAATAGTACTATAACTCTCGAGTGCTTCCTGAGTTGCATCCTCCGCTTTATTAAGGGTAGACTCTCGTCTCACCAAGCTTGCCTCCGCTTCCTCTAATGCTGTTTGTGTCACAGGGTTAAGCGTTTCATTTGGCTTCACGCGTTGAGCTAATTTTTCTCCGAAACGAGTAATGTTCCAATCTAAACTTTTATCTACGAAATAAGCTTTTACTTTGGCTCTGTGGGTTTTCAATTCTTCCAGAGCCCTTCTTGCTCGTAACAAAATCGTAAGTTCTTCACTCAACATCTGGATCTTTGCAGGCAGTGTTTCTGTTCCCGAAGGAAGTTCTCCTATCTTTTCAAACTTTTCTGACCAATCGGCCATGGCTGCGTCCAATTCATCGCTGCATCTTTTGATGTCAGGATAGGGACTAGGAACACCCACCCGCGCCTCATCCAGTTTAACACGAGCCTGGAGTTCTGCCTCACTGGCTTGAGGGCGCAGGCCCCATGCACTCATCGCACCATCCAATTTAAAGGCTACATCGGCATCCACCAATTCATCACTTTCCTCAAAAATGCTCACTGCCTCTAGGACAGAGGCCCGATTTGTCTCATTTTGGAGCAGGTCCATAATCCTTTGGCCGAGTGAATTTGGTTCTTCTCTGGGTGCGTTACTCATAAATCAATAGGTTAATTGAGTTGATTATAACTTAATTTATCGATTTAGTCAATCCGTGGGCTTTAGCCAATTAAGCTACAGCCCCATAGTACCATGGCTAGCGTTGTTACAAGCTCAACAACACCTATCCTTTAAGAGCTCCTTCCTCCGTTAAGAGTTGTTTTTTGAGGGCGGCGCCACGGTTGTATTCGCCCAAGGCTCCGTCGCTGCGAATGACGCGGTGGCACGGGATTTTGGGGTCGTAGTTTTGCTTAAGGAGTGTGCCGACTGCACGAGCGGCACCGGGATGTCCGGCCAGGGCAGCCACTTCTTTGTAGCTTCGCACCTCTCCTTTGGGGATCTTTTGTACCACGGCAAAAACTTGTTCCCTAAAATCCATGCGCCCAGTTTAACGCAAAGAAACTTTAAATACGAATGAATTGATCTTTTGCGGCTTGATATTCTTTTGTGAACTTTGGCAAATCCTCCTTATAATAAACCTGCAAAAGCTGATCCATTTCTTTCTCTAAACCGGCATCGGCCTTCACCAAAAGCTTGATGAATGTTTTGTTTTGAGGATTTTGATCCAAAATTTCGTGGCAAGCCTTTACTGCATTTTCGTAGTCATTTTTCTGTAGCATTACGGTGATTTGCTTTTCGGCTTCGGTGAAATAGGCCTCAATCTCTTCTTTTTTACCCTCTTGAATTTTTTCTTGGACTTTTTGAAGGCGGTTTTGGAGGCTGCGGGAGCTCGGCAAAATGCTGAGCAGTCTCTGGTAAACGGCGGCCAAGGCGGCGTAATCCTTTTTTTCTATGAGTTGGGCCACAATCTGAGAATCCAGCTTGTTCTTAACATATTCCTCTTGAGCTTCATGCAAAAATTGGAGGAATCTGCTCTCCTCCGGAAACTGGAGTAAAGCTTGCTGAGCGCTCAAAAGCAGTGCGTCGAAGTTCTTTTCGGACTTCAGTCGTTTCAGCGTCTTCAGGGTTTCGGCAATTTTGGGGTTCTGCGTGGCCATCCCCTCATTATACCCTAAATCAGACTATTTTCCAAGGTCTAGGAGCTGCTTTTTCAGTTTTTCCATTTTTTGCTGCGTTTCCTCCATCTTCCCCTTTTCTTTCTTTATGATTTCTTCGGGCGCGTTTTGGACAAAGGCTTTATTGGAAAGTTTTTTCTCGAGTGAAGTGAGGTAGTTTTCGAGTTCGGTGAGCTCTTTGGCGAGTCGTTTCTTTTCCGCCTCAAAATCGATGAGGTCCGCGAGTGGAAGGAAAATTTCAATGTCGCCCACAAAGGAGCTGAGGGCTTTGTCGATTTTTTTGCCATTTTCGTAAATATCGAGCTGCCCAAGGTTGGCCAAGCGTTTAATGACTTCGGCTTTGTCTTGAATGAGCGCGGTGTCCTCATGCGCAATGATGATGGCGTGAATTTTTTTAGCCGCCTCCACTCCCCCCTCTGCCCGCAGCACGCGGATGCCGGCGATGGTGTCCATGATGCGACCCATTTCGTCCGCCTCGGAAGGAAAATCAAAAGCGGGATTGGGCTTGGGCCAGTCGGCCGTCATGAGCATGGAGCTGGGTTCACCTTCGGCCATTGCTTGCCAGATTGCTTCCGTCACAAAAGGCATGAAGGGATGCATGAGCGTGAGGCTGGTTGTGAGCACATGTTTGAGCACTGCCGGATTTTTGAGGACTTTGCTGATTTCCAAATACCAATCGCAATATTCCCCCCAAAAGAAGTCGTAGACGGTGAGTCCGGCCTCGGACAGTTGGTAGTTTTCGAGCTCCCTCGTCACTTTTTCAATGATTTCATTGAGGCGTGTGAGAATCCACTTGTCGGCACGGGAGAGTTTTTTGGGGTCGATTTCATCGGAAGAAAGGTCGAGGTCTGCCGAGGACATCATCACGAATCTGGATCCGTTCCAAATTTTATTCACAAAGTTGCGGTAGCCGGCGATTTTTTCCTCGTAAAGGCGCATGTCGTTTCCGGGCGTTCCGCCAATCACCAAACTGAGACGAATGGCATCCGTTCCGTATTTTTCAATCATGTCGAGCGGGTCGATGCAGGTTTCCGGGTTGGATTTGCTCATCTTTTTTCCACGAATGTCACGGATGAGGCCATGCAAATACACATCCTTAAAAGGAATGGATTTTTCTTCGGAGAAGCCGGTTTTGCGTAGAGCGTAAGTGGAGCCTATGATCATGCGGGCCACCCAGAAAAAGAGAATGTCGTAACCCGTTTCCAAACAGTTGCTGGGGGTGAAGCGCATGAGATCTGGCGTTTTTTCCGGCCAACCGAGCGTAGAAAAAGTCCAGAGTTGTGAGCTGAACCAGGTGTCCAGCGTGTCTTCGTCTTGAGTCCATTCGGCCCCGGGAGTTTCAGCTTGAACTCTTATTTCGTCGCCCTTGTACCAAACCGGAATACGGTGGCCCCACCAAATTTGGCGAGAGATGCACCAATCGCGGAGGTTATCGATCCAATGGAAATAAATTTTATCAAAACGGTCCGGCACAATGCGGATCATTCCACTGCGCACCGTGTCTTGAAGTACTTCTTTGATGCTGCATTGTTTACCTTTCCAGTCCACCACGGGCTTGTTCACATCTACAAACCATTGTTTCATGATTTGAGGCTCCACAATGCCTTTTCCACGGTAGCTCACGGCCACATTGTGTACATAATCTTCTTGAATGTTCACGAGCAAGCCCTTCTCTTTGAGTTTTTCTACGATCTTGGGGCGAGCTTTTTGAATGGGCATTCCGGCGAATTCTCCCGCAATGTCGAGGAGGCATCCGTCCAGACCAATCACCTGTTCTTTATCCAAGTTGTGGCGCTGGGCAATGTCGAAATCGGTGGCATCGTGCCAGGGTGTGATGGTCATTACTCCGGTTCCAAACTCAGGATCCACCGCTTCGTCCTTAATCACGGTCGCTTTCACGGGTCCGTTGATCCATTCCGCTTCGAAGGTATCGCCGTGTTTGTATTTTTTGTACCGTTTGTCGTCCGGGTGCATTACCACCACTTTGTCGCCAAACTTGGTTTCCGGGCGAGCGGTGGAGATTTGGAAAGGCCCATATTGAAAAGTATAAAACTGGACTTTTTCCTCCACATATTCCAGTTCGTCGTCCGCCACGGTGGTTTGCATTTTGGGGTCCCAATTCACAATGCGGCCTCCGCGGTAGATCAAACCGTCCTCATACATCATGCGGAAAAGTTCGTTCACGGCCGTGTTCATGTCCTCACTAAAAGTGTAGCGTTCACGGCTCCAGTCACAGCTGGTTCCCATTTTTCGAATCTGATTGCGGATGGTTCCCTTACTCACTTCCACAAATTTACGGATTTCTTCCAATAAACCTTCCCTTCCGAGCTCCTGGCGAGGATTTTTCATTCCACTTTCTTGAAGTTTTTTCTCCACCACACTTTGCGTGGCGATGGCGGCATGATCCGTTCCGGGCAGGTACAACGCCGCAAAACCTTGCATCCGTTTAAAACGCACCAAAATATCCTCAATGGCCAGCATGGTGGCGTGTCCAAGGTGCAGGGTTCCCGTGGCGTTGGGGGGCGGCATCATGATGGAGTATGGCGGTTTTTTTGGATCTGGATCCGGTGCAAAAGCGCCCGACTCTTCCCACATTTTGTAAAGAGCATCTTCGTGATCTTTGGCCGAATAGGTTTTTTCAATTTCTTTCATGGCTCTAAATAAACCACACCTGTAGACGAGAGACAAGAAAATAGTGTATAATGCAAGTGTATGGATCCATTTAAAAATCCAAAATCGGAGGCGGAAGAAAAACTCAGTAACCCTGAGGTGCTTGAGGCAACGGAGATGACGGATAGCGCTTTGGATGAGGAATCTGGATTGATTTCCGGAGAAGTGAGTGAAATCGCCAAAGATGGTGCTTCTGAAAATAAGGCTCACGGACAGGGCTCAAAGGGAGATGATGACACCTCCAATGTCCAAAAGGAGAAGAAACATTTGGAAGAGATGGGAGACCGTATGGCACTCCGCGAACGATTGCTGGCCGCCGCTCCTAAAGAATCCGCGATGCGCAGTGAGGTGAAGCAAGTGCTCTTGCAGAAAAAAGCCTCTCTTGAATCTGATGTGAAGAAATATTCCCGCAAGCAAAATTATCGACTCTTAAGTGATGCCGTGGCTCAACTGAGATTGGTGGTTCACCAACTTCAAGAAATTGCCGAGGCGAGCTACGAAGCCTTGAAGGAGGTTTGGCTGAAGGTGGTACACAAGTTCGCTTAGAACAGGAACAGACTCGGCTCCGCCGAGGATCAGAGCCACCCCATTACATGAAGGTGCAGGTGGAAGATCACCTGGCCGCCTTTTTCGCCAACATTGAATTGGAGGCGGTAGCCTGCGCACTTGTATTGTTTGGCGAGCTGTTTGCCCACAAAAATCAAATGCGCCACGAGGTCTCGATCTTCTTCTTGGAGGTCTTCGATGCTGGGAATGGGCTTGCGGGGAATCACCAAAAAATGGACGGGAGCCTTTGGGTAAAGATCCTTTATGGCGATGCACCGTTCATCTTCAAATACAAAATCGGCGGGCAGTTCTTTATCGATGATTTTTTGAAAAAGAGTTTTTTCCATGGCGGGGTTCAAAAAGAAAACTAGTTCTTTTTAGAAAGGTCCAAATCGTAGACCGCGCGACCCACACGAATGAACTGTGGATTCTTTTGAAGATTGAGGGAAATGGTTCCCTTCTTCACACGGCGTTGTTTGAGCACTCCTTTGATGATGTCTTGTTTGCTGAGAGGGCTTTTCTTTGCAAGCAAAGATTCGATGATGTCCGTTACGGTTCCATCTTCAAATCCCCATTCCTTGAGCGCATACAGTCCACGACCCACCAATACAAATTGAGGGTAACGGATGAGTTCGTTGTGAACGGCTTGAACCGTTACTTTTTTTGCATCGAAATGCGCATCCATGATCTTTTTTGCAATGTCCACAAAGTGCAGAGGTTTGTTCTCTCTGCGGAGCACAATCAAAGCCTTGTCTCGGATGCTCTTGGGGTTGATGTGTCTCCACACCATCAGTCCGTAGCCCAGTTCGGTCTTTTTGATGCGTTCATCCATTTGGAGCAGCGCCGCAAAAAATTCATCTTCAAAGCTGTAGGTTTGCGCGTGTTTGTGTTTCTTAAGTTCGGTCACAACCGCTTTTTCATCCATGAGCTCTTTCTTTTGATTGAAGACGGTTTGCGCGTGCTCCAAAAGATCCATAATCACTTCCGGAGAAATGCTGCTCAAGTGCCAGCTCACTTTGATCATGTTGTTCTTTTCGATGTAAGAAAGTCCGGGACAAATAGTGAGGGAAAGTCGTACGATTGAACGATCCACTTCCATGGTGTTTTCAATCATGTTCAGAATTTTTCGAGTGAGCTCTTCCTCCAAAAGCAATCCCCCATTTTCTCGTAAAATGGCTTCCGCCACTTCGTGAATGAAACGAAGTTTACTGCTGTTCACGGTTCGTTTGAGTTTTCCGAGGGCGATTTTTTCGATTTGTCGAACGCGTTCGCGGGTCACATTAAAGGAACGGCCGATGCTTTCGAGCGTACGGCGATCCTTGTTGTCCAGTGAAAACCTTTGCACCACCACTTCTCGTTCCTTTTCCGTGAGGACCATGAAAATATCTTCGATGATCTCTGTCAAATTGAGTTTGAGTACAGGAGTGTTTGCTTTCAGTGAGATGGACATAAAAGATTAATCAGTTAAATTCACTAAAATTCAGGGCTACCCTAAGATATTGATATGGGGCATAAGCGTCAATAGAAAATTTATCATTCATTTCGTCAACTTTTCGTAAGATAGTACAATCTATGCCTATTTTTCGTTTATGTCAATAGCTTGCCAAACCCTTCAAATCCTATACTATTCTCGCGAAGCTCGGGTGGCGAAATGGTAGACGCGCTGGTCTTAGGAACCAGTTCCGAAAGGATTGAGAGTTCAAGTCTCTCCCCGAGCACCACACTCGTCGTAGACGAGCCTTCCCTGTCTGTCTTCCCCCCTAACTCCACCCACTATGCATTTTCAAGTCGATAATGAGAAGGACTTTAAAAAGTATATTAAGTATCTTTCACACCCTTGGCCTATTGCTTGGCGGAATTTTTTGGCCGGAACCTTTCATGGCCTGGGATTTATTTTGGGTACGGCGATTTTCCTGACGATCCTTGGTTTTATCACCAATAAGGTTATGGGGGAACTCCCCTTCTTCTCAGATTTTACGGAAGCGATTAATGTTTGGCTCGAAACCACTTTGAAAAACTCATGAGCTTTGTTCACCTTCACAATCACACTCACTACAGCATTCTTACGGCCCTCGCCAAGCCCGATCAATATATAAAGATCGCCAAAGAACAAGGAGCACCCGCTGTGGCGATTACGGACAACGGCGTTATGTATGGGGCTATTGAGTTTTATAAGGCGGCGAAGGCGGCCGGCATCAAGGCTATTTTGGGTGTGGAAATGTACATTGCACCCTTGGGACGCGAGAATAAAACCCCGGAAAACCGTTACAATTCCTTGGTTCTTTTGGCTCGAAATAATGAGGGCTACCAAAACCTCCTCAAGCTCTCGACCTTTGCGGCTTTGGAAGGCTTTTATTACAAACCGCGTGTTGATGATGAACTTTTGGAAAAATACGGGGCCGGGCTCATTGCTCTTTCGGGCAGTTTGGGAGGAGGAATTCCCCGAGCGATTTTGGAAAACAATATGGAAGGAGCCAAGGCCCTTATAGAAAGATACCAGGGTATTTTTGGCAAAGACTATTTTTTCCTGGAGCTGCAGCATCATCCCGAAGTGGCCAACTGGAGCATTGTGAACAGCAAACTGCTGACCTTGGCGGAAGAAACCGGGGCTCCCCTTGTGGCCGCCAACGATTGTCATTACGCCTACCCGGAGGACAGCGAAGCTCACGATGTGCTCATTTGTGTGCAAAATCAAAAAACCGTGCAAGACGAGCACCGGTTTCGCTTCACCGGGAACTACGCCATGCGCTCCCCGGAAGATATGGAAGAGGCCTTTCGGTTTTGCCCGGAAGCGCTGAGCAACACGGTTAAAATTGCCGATATGTGTGAGGTGAAACTTGAGTTTGGACACTATCAAATTCCGATTTTTGATACCGGAGGGGTGGATCCTCAAGTCTATTTAAGAGAGCTTTGCGACAAGGGTTTTGAAGAAAGATATGGCAAAACACCCTCCCCCGAAGCCAGGGAACGGCTCGAGTTTGAATTGGACACCATCCACAAGATGGGCTTTGACACCTATTTTTTGATCGTTCATGATTTTATTCGTTACGCGAAAGAAAAAAACATTGTGGTGGGGCCGGGGCGTGGAAGTGCCGCCGGATCCATTATTGCCTACTGTTTAAGGATCACCGAGCTCGACCCCCTCGCCCACGGTTTACTTTTTGAACGATTTTTGAATCCGGAGCGCATCAGTATGCCGGATATTGATGTGGATTTTGCGGACAATCGCCGAGATGAAGTTTTGCGCTATGTGACGCAAAAATATGGAGAGGATCATGTGGCGCAAATCATTACTTTTGGAACTTTGGCCCCCAAGGCGGCCATCCGAGACGCGGGACGGGCGCTGGCTTACAGTTATGGAGAAGTGGATGCCATTGCCAAAAAAGTTCCCCCCGCCATCTTGGGCAAATACGCGCCCTTGCAGGAATCTGTGCAGAGCGACCCTGAACTTTCCAAGCTCTACCAAAGCGATGAACATGCCAAGGAAGTCTTGGACACCGCCATTAAACTGGAGGGAACGATTCGGCAAGTGGGAACCCACGCATGTGCCGTGATCATTTCCAGGGATCCACTCATGGAACACACGCCCATCCAAAAAGCCACCGGAGAAAAGGAGGGCGTGATCACTCAATATTCTATGAAACCGTGCGAGGAACTTGGCTTGCTTAAGATGGACTTCTTGGGTCTCAGCAACTTGAGTATTATTGAAACGACTCTTGGAATTTTAAAGCGCACGCGGCCCGATTTGGTTTTGGATTTGGCTCGGCTGCCGATCGATGACGAAAAAACTTATGAACTCTTGAAACGGGGAGAAACCACCGGAGTCTTCCAGTTGGAGTCCGGCGGGATGAAACGATATTTGCGGGACCTCAAACCCACGGAATTCGGCGACATCATCGCCATGGTTTCTTTGTACCGTCCTGGGCCCATGCAGTTTATTTCCGTGTACATCGATGGGAAACATGGAAAGAAAAAGGTGACTTATTTGCATCCTTCGCTGGAAGCGGTGCTCAAGGAAACTTATGGAATCGCCATTTATCAGGAACAAATTTTGGAAATCGCCAAGCGCTTCGCCGGCTTTTCACTTGGGGAAGCGGACTTGCTCCGCAGAGCTATAGGGAAAAAAGTGGCCAAAGAACTCGTGGCTCAAAGACAGAAATTTATTGAGGGGGCTGTGGCGCAAGGCAACCAAAAAAAATTGGCAGAAAAGATCTTTGATGAAGTGATCGAGCCTTTTGCCGGATATGGTTTCAACAAGTCCCACGCGGCCTGTTACGCGCTCATCGCTTTTCAAACCGCTTACCTCAAGGCGCATTACCCCGCGGAGTTTATGGCCGCTTTGCTCACTTCCGATGCCGACAACACGGATCGAATCGTGGTGGAAATTCAGGAGTGCCGCAACATGGGCATCGCCGTGCTCCCCCCCAGTGTGAACGAATCCCGATCCCATTTCACCGTGGTGGATGATAAAACCATTCGTTTTGGACTCACCGCTATTAAAGGGATGGGCGTTGGCCCCGTGCACGAAATCATCAATGCTCGAGAAAAAGAAGGCCCCTTCACCGGTTTGGAAAATTTTGCAAAACGAGTTCCCGCCAAACTGCTCAACAAAAAAAGTATTCAGTGCTTGGCCTATGCGGGGGCGATGGATGGTATGGGAGAACGGGCCGAATTGGCCGCCAATACGGATGAAATCAGCAATTATGCCAAGAATATTCAGGCCTCTCTTTCCGAAGGACAAACCGACATTTTTGGCGTGATTTCCGATTCCGAAACGGCGAAGCTCAAGCTCACTCCCGTCCCTGCGGCCGACAGCAGTCAACGCTTCCGCTGGGAAAAAGAATACATGGGGCTTTACATCAGCGGACATCCTCTCCAGGGTCTCAAGCGCTATTTCCAGGGCAAGGGAAAGCTCATCGGCTCTTTGAATGAGAAATCTGTTGGAAAGAAAATAAAAGTCACCGGTCTTGTGGCTCAGCTCAGAAAAGTGATGACCAAATCCGGCCGCTACATGGCCATGGGAGAGCTGGAAGATCCCACCGCTCGCGTGCCTTTTGTGCTTTTCCCCCAAGCCTATGATGCTCATGGTGCCTTGCTGGACGAAGATAAGGTTTATTCCATGGAAGGTCGCCTCGACATGCGAGGTGAAGATTTTCAAGTGATTGTGGACAAGCTCGTTCCGCTCTCTTTAGAAAACATCCTCAATTCCGCTCACGAAAAAGATCTTTTTGATCCCGAGGAGCATCTGGTGGGCGTTCCCTCCTTGCGCAGTGAAGAAAAACCGGAAGAGCTTGAAACTCCGGATGGCGAAGTGGGCCCTTATATCATCAAACTTGAAGAGGGCTGTGACCCCGCCGCTTTGCAAAAACTCAAACCTCTCCTGGAGGCGCACAAAGGCGAGACCACCGTGGAAATCCACATTCCTTCCGGCACTGTTTTAAAGCGAGTCAAAGTGCCTTTTGGTGTGAACATGGCCGATGCTGAAGTGCAGGCGGAACTCAAGAAATTGCTGGGACTGTAGTCCCGCTCAATATGTCAGGAAATTTTCAGGAATTTGTCAGGACTTTTGTACTGAGCGTTCTTTATAATGAGGGTTCTTTAAAAAACTTAATTTATGTACGAAAAGAATTTTGATATGTGGAATGAGAAGAAAAAGAAAGTAGATAAGAAAAGAATCTTGGAATCATTTTATTTCCATGAGAGGGAAATATGGTGGTGCACGCTCGGCGTAAATATTGGCGTAGAAATAGATGGAAAGAATACTTATTTTGAACGCCCAGTTCTTATAATTAAAAAATTCAATGGAATGATGTTTTGGGGCATACCACTTACCTCGAAAGTCAACTCTAATCCTCATCTCCTTTTAATTCATCACAGTGAAGGTACTTCTTTAGCTAATCTGACTCAACTTCGAGTTTTCAGTTCCAAGCGAATACATCGCAAACTTGGCTTTATAGATAAGAAAAGCTTTTCTGAAGTGCTATTCCGGCTGAAGAATTATTTATAAAAAAAACGAGCTCCCTCTTACGAAGGAGCTCTCGGAGGCCGAAGCCACTAATGCTTAGATTTTAAGTTAAGTGATCAGAACAATCAAGCAAAAATTCCCCGCTATTCCTAGCGGGGCCGCGGGAAAGTCCCGAAAACATTCTCATTTTACCCAAACTCCTTTTTGACTTCAACGCAATTGCCTCTTAGAATACCCTCACCTAATTTGACCTCACCCTATGTATCGAACGCACACCTGTGGAGAACTTCGCCCTTCTCATGAAGGCCAGACCGTGACCCTGAGCGGATGGGTGCATCGCCGCCGTGACCACGGAGAATTGATTTTTATTGATCTTCGAGATCGTTACGGGCTCACGCAGATTGTGTTCAACCCTGCCGAGAATGCCGCCGCGCACAAGATTGCGGAGGAAGCGCGCCCCGAGTTTGTGCTCAAAGTGACCGGGAAAGTGGGGACTCGCCCCGCCGGACTCGAAAACAAGGACATGGCCACCGGAGCCATTGAAGTGGCTGTGAGTGAGGCTGAAATTTTGAACAAATCCAAAACGCCTCCTTTTGAAATCGACCAAAATAAGGAGGTGAATGAGGAAATTCGTCTCAAGTACCGTTACCTGGATCTGCGCAAAGATCGTTTGAAAAACAACATCCTTTTCCGCCACAAGTTCATCAAACGCCTACGCGACCTCATGGACGAACGCGGATTCTGTGAAGTGGAAACACCCATGCTCATGAAGGGAACGCCCGAGGGATCCCGCGAATTCATTGTGCCCGCCCGTCTCTACCCGGGGACTTTTTATGTGCTTCCCCAGTCGCCTCAACAGCTCAAACAGCTTTTGATGGTGGCCGGAATGGACAAATATTTCCAGATCGCCCGCTGTTTCCGTGACGAAGATTCCCGTGGAGACCGCCAGCCCGAATTCACCCAGCTCGACCTCGAAATGTCTTTTGTGGAAGAAGAAGATGTGATTGCTCTCAACGAAGAAGTGCTGACGATTTTGCTCAAAGAGCTCGTGCCCGAAAAAGAAATTCTGCAAACGCCGTTTCCCCGTCTCACCTGGCACGAAGCCATGAGCCGCTTTGGAACCGATAAGCCCGACATGCGCTTTGGAATGGAAATTAAGGATGTGACCGAGCTCGTGAAAGACTGCGACTTCAAGGTTTTTGCCGATGCCGCCGCAAAAGGATTCGTGAAATGCCTCACGGTGCAAGGTGGTGCCGAGTTCAGCCGCAAGGAAATCGACGACATGACCGAAATCGCCAAGGTCTATGGAGCCAAGGGTCTCGCCTACATTCAAATGGAAGCCGAAGGTCCCAAGTCCCCCATTGCGAAATTTTTTAAGCCTGAAGAGCTCGAAGCCCTGATAAAGGCTGCCGACGCAAAGACCGGAGACATCATTTTCTTCTCCGCCAGCGAAAGCTTTGAGGTGGTTTGTAACTCTCTGGGTTATGTGCGCCTCGCCTGTGGCGACCGTTTCCAACTCCGCGATCCCAATAAACTCGCTCTGCTCTGGATTGTGGACTTCCCTTTGTTCGAAACCAGCGACGAAGGCCGCCTCGTTTCCGCCCACCACCCTTTCACCAGCCCCAAGGACGACCAGATTGAAAAACTCGACACCGACCCCAAAACCGTCCTCGCCAAAGCCTACGACATCGCCATGAACGGCAGCGAAATCGGCGGAGGTTCCATCCGTATCCACTCCCCTATTGTTCAAGAAAAAATCTTCAAAACTTTAGGCATTAGCAACATCGAAATCGAACGCCGCTTCGGCCACATTCTGGAAGCTTTCTCTTACGGCGCGCCTCCCCACGGAGGAATCGCTTGGGGCCTCGACCGCATCGTCATGCTTTTGAGGGACGAGCCCAATATTCGAGAGGTGATTGCCTTTCCAAAGGACAGCAAGGCGAAGGACTTGCTCACCGGAGCACCCAGCGCGTTACCAGATGAGACGCTGAAGGAGATGCATGTGAAGTGCGTGGAGGAGGAGTAGACTGTGGAGCTTAGGCGTCCATCCGAGTTTTACAAAAATCTTAATTCAAGTTTTTCTTTCACTTCTTTCCAATTAGGAACGACTGATTCTTGAAGCTTAAAGAAATTCTTGTTGTGATTCTTGTGTTTCATGTGACAAAGTTCGTGTGTGATCACATAATCAATGCAATCTTTCGATGCTCGTATAAGTAAAGGATTGAGAATGATTTTTTTGTTGGATAAATAGCTTCCCCACCGTTTTGTCATTTTTCTTGTGATGAGCTCAGGTATGCGATCATTATTAAAATCTTTAATCACCTCTTCCAGCCGAGCTGTAAAAACTGATTTCATCCTCAGCTCAAACCATTCATCAAGTATTGCCTTGTTCACACTTCGATTTTGAGGTGATTCCGTTGTAAATACAGTTATCCTTCCCTTTTCGAGTTTAACTTGTGGAGTTTCTCCTGATTTCACCAGAAGCTTGTATTGCCGTCCAAGGTATAGAAAACTTTCGCCTGAAACATATTCTTTTTGAGCCACCTTTTTCTGATACTTTTTGAAGTACTGCACTTGTTTTTCCAGCCACAACCATTTTCTTTTTAGGAATTTATCAATTTTATCAATATCATAACCAATAGGGCATTTTAAAATGATGTTTAAGCTCGGCTGAACCGTTAATGCAATTGTCTTACGATCCTGAAATACTAAATAATATTCATATGAATATTTCCCATATTTGAATGTACTTATTTTCATTGGCGAAAAATTTCATAGTTACTGGTAGCGAGATCAATGATTGTTGAAAGCAGAGTCTGTAAGTCTTCGTCGCTAAGTCCTATAGCTTTTTGAGTTTTAACCGTGTCGTACAGATAGTCATCCAATTTGTTAGTAATGACCCTTTTGACCTCGGCATTTTTATGCCAATCAACAATGGTTTCAGCTTTCAAGATATTGAATATGTCCAAAATGATATCAACAATTAAGTCTTCCTCAACCTCATACTTGACCAGAATGTCTTTCAGATTTCTATAGAAAATATCAGCACCGATCTTCTCTTTGATCTTGGCGGGAATTTCCTCATCCTCTTTATGTAAAACCTGTACCTTGATTTCCTTGATCTCATTTAAGGCCTCAACATCAGCAATTTTACCTTCTCTCAATTTCTGTAAGAGTTTTGATATTTTTTCGGAAAAACGATGATAGAACTCGGGATCTTTTTCTCTCGCTTCTTCAGTAATTGTCCTTTGAACCTGTGCGGCTATCGCTTCAGCCTTCGATTTATTTGAGCCCAAATTGGCTATCGCCTCGGAGAACGCTTCCGTATCATTAATACTGATTTGCTTCGTCAACACCTCGACCTGTTTAGCATCAATGTATTGGTCAAGGATTTTGACAAGCTGCAGTTTGTACTCAGAAAAATCGTCTGTGTCGGCATACTTGAGAGTTACAGTTTTTCTCAATTCCAGAAATTTTTTGAGATCTTGTTTATACATATCCAGGTGCGGGAATCCAATTGAGAAGTCCTGAAGGGCAAGGCATTCATTAAATTGCCGTATGAATGTGTTGAGTGCCCTGTAGAAAAGGGCGCGTTCTTGCTCGTCTGACAACTTTTGGATGTAAACTTCATCATCCTTTGAGCCTTTAAGCTCCTTGAACATCTCATGCAGTGCGTCATAACTAAATTCAAGTTCCGTTCTCTTGGCTATCACATCGATTAGGGTATTTTTAACATCTTCATCGTCATAGTTCCCAAACAGTTTCATTGCCGTATCGATATTCTTTGCATTTTCGGAGTAATCGATAATGAAACCTGCTGTTTTCGGAGATTTTTTATTTTCATAAATTCGATTCACCCTAGCAATGGCTTGAAGTAGATTATGGTCTTTGAGGTCTTTAGCCAGATAGAGGACGGTATTTCTCGGCGCATCGAAGCCTGTGAGTAGCTTGTCTACAACAATAAGAATTTCTACCCCCTCATCGTTCTTTTTGAAGCTGTTGATTTTTTGTTTTTCATAAGAAGCGAGATCCCTAAAATTGTGGTTTATCGTCTTGAGAAACTCGGAGACCTCTTTTTTATGCGTGTCCTTCTCATCTTCTTCAGTCGTTGTTTCGGAAATTATTACTGCGGAGTTGATTTTCTCTCCATACCCCTCAAAAGCTCTCTGGAATAAAATGGCGGAGTACTTCGAAGGAGCAACAATTTGAGCTTTCAAGCCAGTCCCCTGAAAATTCTTGATATAGTGATCCTGAATATCATAGGCAATTTCCGCAATTCTTTGTGGATTGTTACGAATAACACGCTTGTCTACAAATTTTTGGAGTTCACGCTTTTGCTCTTGGTTCAGCTCTTTGGTAATGCGGTCAACCTGTCGATCAATCTGCTCCTTATTTTGAGTCAATTCCACATAACGGCCTTCATAAATGAGAGGCAAAATTACGCCATCACTTAAAGCGTCATCAATCGTATATTTATCTATATATCCACCAAATTTAAGCCAACTGGCTTTGTCTTTTTTCATCAACGGAGTGCCTGTAAATCCGATATAACAGGCGTTTGGGATGGTTCGGTTCATCTCTGCGTTGGCCATTCCTCCTTGTGTGCGATGGGCCTCATCGATAAGTACAAAAATATTCTTTGAATCGTCAATAAAACCCGCTCGGTGTTTTTTTGCACTTTCAAATTTATGAACCAAGGTAGTTATTACATTGAGATTTTTCTCTTTAATCAATCTTAAAAGGTCTTGGCCACTTGTCGCTTCAACTACACCTTTTTTGAGCTTACAGTCACGGAATGTGTCCGCTATTTGTTTATTGAGATCCTTTCTGTCTGTAACAATAATAACCCGAGGATTTTGGATGCGTTCATCCTCAATTAAAGCTTTTACAAACATCACCATAGTCAGAGACTTGCCCGAGCCCTGCGTATGCCATATTAAACCTCCATTTCTTCTTAAACCTGCAGGGCCTTCTTTTTCTACTTCGATAGTTTTCAAACTCTTATGAATCGCAAAATACTGTTGATAGCGAGAAACTTTTTTAATTCCAGCATCATAAAGCATGAAATTTTTGGCGAGATCGAGCATTCTTTTTGGTTCCAAAAGAGCCACTATACCTTTGTCTTGCTCGGTTAAAAGCCTATCGGTTATTTGTTTGTGAGCCAAAGTAGCACCATTTAGATCAGCACAAATTTGCGCATAAAGCTCACTTTCAATAGGCTTGGAAATGAGTCCGCTTACTTTCTCGTCAAACTGGGGGTCTTCTTTTTCTTTCCAACGCGCGTAAAACTTGTTTGGAGTCCCTGTTGTTCCATATAAAAGTTCGGTTTTATTCGTGCCAATTAAAAGTTGAGGATAAACAAAAAGTTTTGGGCAGTATTCCGGCCCCTGATTTCTATTCATCTGGCTTAAAGCTTCCTCAACTTTTGTTCCGGATTTTTTGTTCTCGATAATAGCAAAAGGTATTCCATTCACAAAAAGCACAATATCGGGTCGTATGCCTTGTTTGCCTTCAGCACAAAACTCCACAGTCACATGGAAGTCATTGTTTTCAATATTTTCAAAATCAATGAATTTGAAATCAAAAGATTCAATCTTGCCATCAATAAACTCTTTGAGGGTTTTTCCACTCGAAGATGTCAAAGTATGATAAACATCTCGCGAAGTATCCATAAGCCCTTCCAAAGGGATGTTTTCAAGCTCCTGAATGGCGGTACGGACATTTTTCTCACTGAATAAACAATCAATCCCCATGTCATCGTACCAGTTGATCTCCATCAACTTTTTGAAGGCAATATCTTTCAAGATAAACTTGGAGTGATCACCACTGCGCTGCGCATCTACTTCCGCCGGAGAAAGGTATTTGTAGCCCATATTAACCAACAGTTCCACTGCAGGGAGCTGTGATTGCTTCGCTTCATCAAAATTTGCTTGGATGATCATAGTGTTAGAGTTTAGATTTTTTTATCGTTTTGTTGAGGTCAGCAAAACGATCTGAAGGCTTGTTCTTGATAAATTCGGGTAGTCTTAATTTCCCAGTAATCATATTATTGAGTAAGAATCTTCTCTGTTGCTCAATTAATCCCTTTCTCTTTTCTAGCGCTTCAATTTCTTGATCTGCGGCGGTGAGAATTTGGGCAATGGCGGTTTGCTCTTCGATGATTGGCAACTTGATCTCAATTTCACCTAGATCTGTAGAATTTATCGCTGGATAGTTTGATCCAGTGCATTTATCCAAAACCCGATTAACAAATGTTTCTGTGTGTAGAATATGGTATAAAAATTCAGGGTTATTTTGAGTTCGTATTTGCGCATAGCCGGTTGAAGCGACGTAATCACCATCTCTCGTGAAATACAAGTTATTCTTTTGATATGGCCTTACCATTTGGAACAAAATATCTCTCTTCTTTAGTTTCCTCTGAGCTCTACTTGGCGCATTTTCCAATTTAATAATTCTTTCTTTTTTCAACAAACCCTTTTCAACACTTTCAAGATCGATATAAACAAATTCTGTAGGTAGAATATTGCTCTTAGGATTAATTGTACAAGCCTCACTTAATTTTATTTTATGCCAAGAATCATTGAATCCTTTCAATTGAGTTTTGCCACTCAACAAGCTCTCCATCAATCCTTTTTTGACTTTCTTTTTCAGCTCAATTGCCTCTGCAAGCTTGTCGAGATAGCTGTTCCAAGTTTCGAGGACTTCGACGATTTTTTCTTGTTCGGGAAGAGGAGGTAGTAAAATTGGAAGCTTTCGAAGTTGTCCAAGTGAAATAAACTTTTGAATCCCCCCACTCGAAAGTGACTGGATTTTATTTTGTAAATATTTTGAATGAAATTGCTTTACTAGAAAACTAGATAAGATTTCTTTGCTTCCTGTTTTGAAAATTCCAACATTTTTAACTACAAAATTGGGCTTATCTATTATAATAGCAGCCTCACCAACTGTACCAATCATTGAAATCAAAATATCTCCAATAACGACTTGAGATCTTTTATTTATTTCACGAGCATCCTCATTACTAACGTTATAAAAATCAACTAAAGTTAGTTTACCCTTAATGATGTTCTTTGATGTAATCAAAGGGATTCCATCTGTTACTGGCTTAGGCGTAGCATGTGTGCCATCGCGAACATCAATACATTCAAATGCTTTAGTAATTTTCCATTCTTTTGGTATTGTTGTTTTAATCATAGTCATTGGCAAAAAATTATTTAAAACTTTCAAAAATTACCTTCATGTCATCAAAAATAGCTGGTTTTTCTTCCAAGGCAATTTCAACATATGCTTTTCTAACTTTTATCTTATCTTCTTCAAAAATTCTACCGCAGAAAATAGAAAATATTTCTTTCCCTTGAAATTCATTTTTCCAATTATCGCTCGAGAGTGCTGCTTCGAGCCTGGCCTGTTCAGAATCCATCCACTGCTTTAAATTTTCTTCCGACAAATCTGTGGATAACTTGGATATAGAGCTCAGGGTACTGCTAATCATTTCTAATTTTATTGTATCTAAATCTTTTGTTTCTACTGCTCGAATTGTCGATATTTCAAAACCGTGATTTAAAGCAAGGTATTCCTTGGTATTTTGTAGCAAATTTAATTTTAGCGATTCGGTCGCAATTTCTTTGATTTTCGTCTCAATGAAAGTCTGTGTTAGGTCTGTCTTTTTCGCTGTTATACAAAATCTTTCCGCGACTTTAAAAAGAATTTCTGAATCCAGGAAATAATTTTCAAGGTGTCTCTTTTTTAGGCATTTTATTTTACCGCTAGTTTCAACAGTACTTATTTGTTCATCCGAAAGACCATCCCTATCGCGAATCAGGTAAAGATCTATTCCAAAAATTGAATTTCTTATCTCTTGCTCAAATGCATTAAGAGCAATTAATTTTTCAACGGATCCTATTGGTACAATCTTTGCTTCTGGTAGATATTTTTGTGCAATTGCATGGTAGGTCAAACGGTCTAAACTGCTGCCCTCACCCTCAACAAAAACAAGTTTCTTACCTACAGCAAAGAGGCCAAGATTCTCTCCAATCAATTGCACGAGTTCTTTATGGCTGTGATTAAGCTCGCTAAGCTTATGTGCTTGGTTTGAACCCGTTTGCACAGAGTCTATAAAATAAACGTCTCCGGTAGAATAATATGTGGAAATTAAATCAGCAGAGTGCGTTAGGAAGATAAATTGATTCGTATGGTCACCAATGGTTTTTAAAGTTTCTATTAACTTAAAAGCCAATGTTGGATGTAGATGTAGTTCCGGCTCATCAACAATAATTACGGAATGTTTTATATCTTTTCTCGCAACATCAAAAATCACTTTAACGACTTCTTGCTCACCAGAGCTTAGAGAGCTAAACGGTAAAATATTACCAGTGGTGTCTTTATATTGAAATTCTCGTGGGGATTCTGGTTTGATGTCCTGTAATTCCTTCCCTGGTAATAGTTGCACAAAAATTTCCTTGTACTTATCCAATGGATCAGGATTCTCCTGAATGATTCTTTCACCTTCGCTTGGATTTTTCTTTAGCTCGTCTGCAAGTTTTTTATCGCGGACTGCATATTTTTGATAAATATATGTCATGAAATCCTGCCACCTACTTGTAAAGTTCCCATAACCCCAATTATAGGGGGTGTCCGAGTCATCCGGATCTGATCCGAGCCAATTGACCTGCGGATAGTTCACTGTTTTTATATTTCTGTCGGAGTCAATCTGAACAAGAGAGCCAACATATCTAGCCCGGCCTCCAAAACGTCGATTCTGTATATACTGCTGTAAAGATTGATTTACTTGTCCTTGTTGAGTGGTAATGGAAGTTCCTCGAAAGGCAGTAGTTTCCTCTTCCCTTGTGGCTAGCACCGTTAGCGTCAACTGTGAGTCTCCTTGCAAAGTTTGTACTAACGCTCCTTTTAGTCTCGTTTTCCCCGACCCATTTGCTCCCGCAATTATCACGATATCACCTAAATTTTCAAACTTTAGATTTTTAATCGGCGGAAAATCTTTGATTTCTAGTGACTGTATTTTCATAAGTAAATTATTAATTCAATTTTTTGCTAACCACTCACTATTTGCACTAATCCTTAAGTAATTTTGCTTTTGTGATTTGAGGTGAAGTCACATCAACTTTCAGAGTCTTCTTGCCCCCAATTCTTTTTTTCACTTCGTCTATGTGTTCTTGGGCGGATAAATCCTCGGGCATGGTCCCTCCGATGTCTTTTATAGCCTTTCTGACTTTTCCACCCACAATAAAATGGGCTTTTGAGGCACGACTCTCACCAATGGCCTCTCCCTCTTGCAATTTCGATCTTAGCTGTTCATCAGTCTGAGTTATCCTAAAGAGGTTAGCCGCTAACTCTGTGGCACCAGCTCTATCAAGTATTTTATCGTCACCAATCTGTTTTTGCTCTTGTATTTGTTTATTAGTTAGCCCGTATAAGCCCAAATAACCAGCATCATTGAACTTACCGAAATTTCTTACTCCGGAATCCTGGGCTGTTTTGAACAGTTTTTTATTATGATTTGTGACCTCATCTCGGGTTAAAAGCCTTTTTTCATCATCCGTTAAGGCCTCAAGGAGTTCTTGTTTCCTGGTTTGAGTGGCAAAATAGGTTTGAGCCAGCGCAATAGGCTCTTTCGTCGAATCTCCATTTTGAGCAATAAGGTAACAAGCGTACCTGGAAAGCTTATAGTCAGGTATTGACTGAATGGCTCCTTTGCCGCCTTTTATCACTTTGCTGATGTCGGCAAAGTGATCCTCAACAGGTTGTTCACTTAACGAACATGCAGTTTTTGCTTTTTCGATGACATTCTCAAAATTACTCCACTTGCTATATTCTAAAATCACCATCAATTCTCTCGCTTCCCAATATTCCACGCCGTGCTCGTCAACTTTTTTGATGTCTTCAAAACCTTTATTCGGAGACATAGGGCTTAAATTTTTGATCATACTTTATCAATTAAGAAATATTCAACATTTTGAGATGTCCCTCCATCTCTTTTTCCAGCCTTTGAAGTTCTGGTTCGAGCTTTTTAAGTTCAGCTAGGTTTGCTGCGATGTCGATTTCTTCTTCCTCCTCAAAAGTGTCCACATATCTTGTGATATTCAGGTTGTAGTCATTTTCTTTGATCTCTGCCAACATCACTTTCCTGGAAAACTTGTCGATTTCTTCACGATTTGCGTAAGTATTGTAGATTTTATCAATATTTTCTTCACTCAACGAATTTTGGGCTTTACCCTGCTTGAATTCTTTTGAGGCTTCTATGAACAGGATGTCTTTCCTCTTTTCGTTGGCACCGCCTGTTTCTCGTGATCTATCTAAAATCAAAATGGCGACAGGAATACCGGTTGTTTGAAAAAGTCCGGCAGGAAGACCGATGACGGCGTCAACACTATTTTCTTCTATGAGGGATTGTCGAATTTTGCCTTCAGCTCCTCCTCGGAATAAGACTCCGTGAGGTACAATTACAGCCACTCGGCCGCTCTTAGCTTTGGCGGTTTCCACCATATGTGTAATGAAAGCGAAGTCACCTTTATCCTTCGGAGGAACACCACGGAAGAAACGGTTATATTTGTCGTTTTCTGCATTCTCAGCTCCCCATTTTTTGAGAGAGAAAGGGGGGTTCGCTATTACTACATCAAATTTCATCAAACGATCATCTTCAACAAGTAAAGGGTTGTTTAAAGTATCGCCCCATTCAAGCCTTGTGGAATCCTTGCCGTGCAGGAACATGTTCATACGCGCCAACTGATAAGTTGAACCGGTGCTTTCCTGCCCATATAAGGCGTAGTTTTTAGATCCCTGCTTTTCGATTTCTTCTCCAGCCAATAACAGAAGACCCCCTGATCCACAGGCCGGATCACAAATACGGGCACCTTCTTTGGGCTGAGCAAGTTTTGCCAATAATCGTGAAATATGACGTGGTGTGAAAAACTCACCCGCTTTCTTTCCGGCTTGTGATCCAAATTGACCGATCATGTACATGTAGGCGTTTCCGATCACATCATCGTCCATGCTGCTCAGATCAATCGTATGAAAGTCATTTATAAGATGGCGAATCATCTTGTTGCGCTGCTCAACTTTTCCCAGAGTCGATTCTGAATTGAAGTCCAAACCGCTAAAAATTCCTTCAAGTTTTCCTTTATTATTCTCTTCTATTCGGTGCATCACTTTATTCATCTCTTCTCCGATATTGTCTTTTTCGTGAATCGAGTAGATGTAATCAAAGGAAGAATCTGGAGGGAGATAGAATCGGCTGGACTTCATTTTCTCCTGAATACGGCCTTCATCATTGCCAAGACGATCTTGGAGTTTTTGATGCTCCTTCTTTGCAAGATCACTTAGATACTTAAAGAAAAGCATGGCCAAAACATAGTCTTTGTATACCGCAGCATCCAAGGAAGTACGGGAAGAGTCCGCAGCACTCCAGAGGACTTTGTTTAAATGTTCTTGAGTCGTTGAATCGCTCATAATTTCAAGTGGTTAGAAGTTGGTTTATGGTTCCTTCAGTAATACTTTTGCTGAGGTCTATTTTTCGGTTTAAAAGTTTTTCTCTTTCCTGCCAATTATCACTTATCTCAATAATCATTTTTTGGATGGCTAATGATGGGACAGGAATGGATAACTCTTCCAAGGCTCCTCGCAAAATGGTTTTGATAGTGCTACCCGTAAGAATTTTCTGAATACTATTTTGTCCTGCTTCGGAATTTAGGTAAATGGACAAATATTTGGGGAGGACATTTTTGTCTTTAATTTTCAATATAAAGAGTGATGAGGCGGCGATAATACCTTCTGGCTCTTTAACGAAAACCCCTGCCCGAAAAACTCCTCGTGAAGAGAGAAGAACATCGTTTTTGGTAATAAATGCGTTTGTACGAGGCAAAGTTAAGTTGACGCGGATCAATTCAGGATAATTTATACTGCCGTCGTCATTTATGTTTTTTGCTAGTAAAACCTGAGTTTCACCCCGAGGATCACTTTTTAGAGCTTCTCGAAAGGTATAGCCTGCTATGATTTCCGAAATTTCTTTGAGACATTTACTTTGCATGCTTCATGTATACAGCTATTACAAAATTAATGTCAATACTTTTCAATGCACACCGTGAGCATACTGCATTTATGATGCCTGCTGCGTGAGGTAAATTTCGTCCTTCCAAATTGGTTGGCTGAATCATACAGTACCCACTTGGTTAGGCAACCTTTTAAATGCTACACTTCCCCCATGTCCAAATACTACAATCCTCACCGCACGCGGAATCTCTACGATCCTAAGTCGTCGGAGCCGTTTCGAATCAGTCGCTCTAAAATCGACCTGTTCATAAAATGTCCGAGGTGTTTTTATTTGGATCGGAGGTTGGGAGTGGGGCAGCCGCCGGGGTATCCGTTTTCGTTGAATTCGGCGGTGGATACGCTGCTGAAGAAAGAGTTTGATCTGCATAGGGCGAAAGGGACGGCGCATCCGTTGATGGAGGCGTATGGGCTGGAGGCCGTGCCGCTGGTGGATGAGCGAATGGATGAGTGGAGGGATTCGTTGCGGAGAGGAATTACCTATGAGTTTCCGGGGACGAATCTTGTGCTGACGGGAGGAGTGGATGATGTGTGGGTGAAGCCGGATGGCGAGCTGCTGATTGTGGACTACAAGGCGACTTCCAAAGAAGAGGAGGTTTCGCTCGATGCGGAGTGGCAGGACGGCTACAAGCGGCAGATGGAAATTTATCAATGGCTGTTTAGGAGGAATGGCTTTCGCGTTTCGGACACGGGCTACTTTGTGTACTGCAACGGCGACACGGACAAGGCCGCGTTTGATGGGAAATTGGAGTTCAGCATTAAGCTGATTCCGTATACCGGCGACGATGGGTGGATTGAGGGTGTTGTGGGGGCTTTGTATAAGTGTTTGCAGGGCGGAGAGATTCCGGCATCCGGCAAAGAGTGCGACTTTTGCGCGTACCGGGAGGCGGTGAAAGGGGTGGAGCACTTGTAAAACTTTTCCTTACCCATCTCCCCTGCTTGTGTTAAAGTAGGCACGAGCTTTTTTCACGCATGACTTATTTCATCATTGCACTTGTTGCTATTGGAGGCGTTGCACTCGTTGGGGGCTTCCTTTATTTCCTGCGGGCTGAGGCGGATCGCAAGCGCTCGCTTTCGATGTCGTTCCTAAAAATTCGTATTCCTAAAAAGGAATCTAAAGAAGATAAAGAGCAGGATACGGAGTCCATGGGTTCGCAACGGGACTTTAAAGACACACTGGGGGTGATGAAGCAGTTTTTTGAATCTTTGGCTTCGCTGGAAGATGAGACTTGGCGCAAGCATTTTTTTGGGAATGATTTCATCTCTTGTGAGTATGTCATTCGCGACAATTTGATCGACTTTTTCTTGGTGGTTCCTCACCACCTCACCACCGTAGTGGAGAAGCAGCTCACGGCTTTTTATCCGGATTGCTACATTGAAGAAGAGCCCGATTACAATCTCTTTCAAGAGGGGTCTAAGGCCGCTTATGCCACCTTCACCCTCAGCAAGTCTTACTCCTACCCCATCCGCACCTATCAACGAATGACGGCGGATCCGCTCAACACCATGACCAATGTGCTTTCCAAGTTGGAGACCTATGAAACTGCAGGCATTCAAATCATGATTCGCCCCCTACACAACCACTGGCAACACAAGGGGCGCAAGCTGGCTAAAACCGTGATGGAAGATAAACATGAGGGCTTTTTGCACGGCTTCAATCCTTTGGTTTGGCTTGGAGATATGTTGAATATTCTTTTCCGCGGAGAGGCGGGGAAAGAGCACGAAGCCGGAGGCGGGCGCACCACTTCGGTTTTGGATGAACAAGTGAAGGCGATTGAGGAAAAAAATACTCAAGTGGGATTTGAAACGGTGATCCGTTTGGTGGCGGTTTCCAATGCCCATAATAAAGCAGAAGCGCTGCTGCACAGCATGAAGACCGCCTTCGCCCAGTACACCACCACCGACAACAATGCTCTTTCGGCACGGGATAATTATTTGGGGGATTTGGTGCATCACTTTTTGATGCGTGACATGAAACGACCGCTGCGCTTCCTCTTTTCAGAGAAAATGATTTTGTGTCCGGAAGAGCTCGCAAGCCTGTTCCACCTCCCCAATATTCGTTACAATCGCGCCCCCACCATCAACTGGCAAAATTATAAAATTGCCCCTCCCCCTTCCAACATTCCGGATGAAGGGATTTTGTTGGGACACAATATTTACCGTGGAGTGAAGAAGGAAATCCGCATGAAGAATGAGGATCGTTTCCGTCACTTTTATGTGATTGGACAAACGGGTACCGGTAAATCTTCCATTTTACAGGTGATGGTTCGCCAGGATCTACAGAATGGCAAAGGGATTTGTGTGGTGGATCCACACGGACAGCTCATCGATGATATTCTTCCGTTCATTCCTCGAGAACGCGCCGATGATGTCATTTATTTCAATCCAGCCGACCTCGATCGACCGCTGGGGCTCAACTTGCTGGAAGCCGAGACTCCGGAGGAACGCGACTTGGTGGCCATGGACGCCATGAACATGATGATCAAATTGTTTGATGAAGAAATATTTGGACCCCGCATTCAGGATTATTTTAGAAACGGGTGTTTGACTTTGATGGAATACAAAGACGGCGGCTGTCTCACCGATATGGTTCGCCTCTTTACGGATGATGATTTCCAGTATGAGCGTACCAAAGACCTCAAAAACCCCATCGTGAAATCGTTTTGGGATCAGCAGATGGCCAAGACCGGGGCTCGAGAAAAGCAGGAAATGATTCCGTACTTTGCCGCCAAGTTCGGTCAGTTTGTGACCAACGGAATGATGCGTAACATCATTGGGCAAACGCACAGCGCCTTTGATTTTACCGATGTGATGAGCACCAACAAAATCTTGCTCATGAATCTTTCGAAGGGAGAAACCGGAGACATCAACAGTAAACTGTTGGGTATGATTATTGTGTCCAAGCTCCAAGTGGCGGCCTTGCGCCGGCAGCGGCTTCCCAAAGAGATGCGAAAGGATTTCTTCCTCTACATCGATGAGTTCCAAAACTATGTGACCGATTCCATTGAAGTGATTTTGTCCGAAGCTCGAAAGTACCGTCTGGGCCTCGCCATGGCGCATCAGTATTTGGCGCAGCTGGAAGCGGATGGAAAGAAGGGCAAGGGCGTGAACCTGAAAGATGCCGTATTCGGGAATGTGGGAAGCATCATGGCGTACAAAATTGGCGCGCAAGATGCGGAGTACATGGCCAAAGAAATGGCGCCGGTGTTCAGTGATCAAGATCTCATCAACATCGATAAGTACAAGGCCGTGATGAAACTTTCCATCGACACGCAGCCCTCCAAACCGTTCAGCATTGTTCCGCTGAATCCTTATCTTGATAAGGGCGACCCTGAAGCGGCCGAAGCCTACAAACAGCTCTCCCGCCTCAAATACGGCCGCGATAGAGAGTTTGTGGAACGGGAGGTGTTTAGGCGCCTCGGAACTGTCATTTAACCCCTCTGTTTATGGCTTTAAGTAAAAATAAATCCATCGGTCTTCTGCTTATTATCCTTCCGCCGATTTTTATCCTGGTGGCGCTGTTTTGTTTTGCCCTGGTGAATATGATTTTGGGGTCCAATCCGTTGGCGAATGAAGAGATCTCCGAGCTCCAGGCTGCCTTGAACACCAGCCTTGCCTTTATCGGTTTGCTTGGAACCCTGGGCGTGATGATTGGAATTCCTCTTGGAATCTTTTTCTTGGCGCGAAAAGACACCACCGCCGCACGGCTCTCGCAAGTGGATGCTCGTTCCGGAAAAGGTCCTTCTTCCGTGATTCCTGCTGAGCTTAAAGGATGGAACTGGGGTGCGGCCGGACTCACTTGGATTTGGGGCGCGTACCACAGTGTTTGGATTTCTCTTTTATCTTGGATCTCTCCGATCAATCTCTTTTGGTGGATTGTGCTTGGCCTCCATGGCAATGAATGGGCGTGGCGAAGCCAAGAATGGGCCAGTGTCCAAGAGTTTAAAAAAGCTCAAGACAAATGGAAAATCTGGGGAATCTTCTTTGTGGCACTCAAGGTGGGCGCCTTTGTCCTTGCCCTGATCTTTGGGATCACTGTCGTTTTGTTGTCTAGCTTTACAGGTTAGACTGTCTCCCTAGGGAGGGATTGTGATCTGTAAAATTACTGGTGGTTCTTTGGATCGCCCTATTTTGTCAAGGCGAGTGGGCGGCGCGATGCGCGGTTTTCTGCTATAATGATAAGAATTCTTGAATTGAAATCAGGATTCAAAAATAAAACTAAAAATAAAAATGATCGTCAAAAAAACCTTTGCGCTCGTATTCAGTTCTCTGTTCATGGCTTTGCAAGTCAGTGGGACTTTATTGGCCTTGGCGGAAGACAGTGTTCCCCCTCCTCCCGAAGAAGAGGCTGAGTATTACATACAAACCTTCATTATTACGGCCTACTATTCTCCTTTGCTCGGTCAACAAAACTATGTGACCGGTTCGTATGAAGGGGATATTACTTTAAATGGAAGGGGGACCAATGGAGCGGATGGAACTCCGGTTTTTCCGGGTATGATCGCCGCTCCCAAGAGCTACCCTTTTGGCCTTAAGATCTATATCCCCGGAGTAGGAACCACCTCAGTCAATGATAGAGGAGGTGCCATTGTAACCGCCGGAAATCGAGGAAATTCTTATGACCGTTTGGATATTTGGATGGGACATGGAGATGAAGGTCTCCGTGCAGCACTCGGTTGGGGAAAACGAACGGTGGAATGCCGTGTCTATGGGGTTAAGCCTGAGATTGAAGCTGCCGTTTACTTCGATCAATACCTGACCGTTGAAAACATCTACACTCAAACCTTTTTGAACACTTTGGAATTCCCCGATGACCTTTATTATGGAGATTCCGGAGAGGAAATCACCAAAATGCAGCAATATTTGGTGGATTGGGGTTACCTCACCGAAACCAATGGCTTTTATGGAGCGGACACCGCTCAAGCCTTGTTTGAATTCCAAACCGACTACGCCATTGTTTCAGATTCCGAAGAGCTTGGAGCCGGTCATTTTGGACCTCAAACTCGTCGAAAATTTGACGATTTGATCCTGGGCGGCGTTTCGGACGAAATGGTTAAATTGCAAAAGGGACAGAGCTTGATGAGTAAGTATCCTCACTTGTTTGAAGAGAAGGAAAGCTTTGGAACCGCACTCACGCTTGGGGACAGCGGAGAAACCGTGACTCGCCTGCAAGAAGAACTGCAAACGCTTGGATTCTTGCGCATTGCTCCCACCGGACTTTTTGGAGAAAGCACCGCGCACGCCCTTTATAAATTCCAACAATCTCAAGGCATCGTGACCAGCGAAACCGACAGTGGAGCCGGTTACCTCGGGCCTCAAACGCGCAGCGCGCTCAACTCCATTTTGGCCAGCCGTTACGAAAGCAAAAGTCTCATGGCCTACCAACGCGAAGAACTCGAAGCGGGTCGCTTGGCCCTTATGATGCCGGACAAGACTTTGGCGAGCCTCCAAAAGGAGGATTTCTAGGGGAGGAAGATTGTAAAGATTGCGCTCGGTACGGGAGCCTTTATGTACCTCGCCCATTCTTTACAATCTTCCCCAGAATTCCCTCGTTAGGGAGCCTTTATGTGCTTCACACCTCTTTAGAAATCCCTCGTTATAGTGGACTGGTACGGGAGCCTTTATGTACCTCGCCCATTCTTTACAATCTTCCCCAGAATTCCCTCTTTAGGGAACCTCCGTTACCGTGATTTCTCGTTCATCCCCGCCCTTGTGCTCTAGGTGGATTCGTAAATGGGGTCGTTGGAGCTGTGCTTCTATTTTTTCCGGCCATTCGATCACCAAGTGTTTCCCCTGCGCCAAGTGTTCTTCCAGTTGATCCAAAGTGAAGGGGTCTAGCTTTTCGAGTCTGTACAAATCGTAATGAATGAGGCCAGGGTGTTCTGAAATCAATGTGAAGGTTGGGCTTTTGATGGCGCTTGCTTCAATGCCGAGTGCCTCCGCCAAGCCTTTGACGAGCGTGGTTTTTCCCGCCCCCAAGTTCCCGTAGAGCAGCCAAATTTTGTGCTCCGGGTACTGCTCAAGCAAGGATTTTGCCAAAGCCATGGTCTCCGCGGCGGTTTGAGTGGTATTTTGCATGAAAATATGCTATTATTACTAGATTAAAACAAAATCAAACCAAAAGAAATATGAAGACACTCCGCAGTCAGCTCCAAAATCGTCATGTTCGAGAGTGGATTTCGCTCTTAACCCTTTTGGGAGTTTCGGTCTTTGGAGTGAATTACCGTTACGAAACACACCTGCTCTTCACATCCCTCACCGGCACGGAGGAGCATGATCCTTTTGATGGAACGGTGATGCCGATTCAGGAATCTCCGCGTTGGACGCACTTGACGGATGAGCAGTGGGACATGAGTTACCAAGAGCTTCCCAAGTCTGCGCTTGGACCTATTCCGGAATATCGCAATGATTATTTGACTTTTGACTCTGATGACTTGGTGTGGGGAAATGCTGAACACGATATCATTCGAGACACCAAAATCACCTTCTCCGTGGCTTATGGGGACAACTATGAGTTCGACGACTCTGGTGAAGGATCTGGAACTCACCCCGCTGTGGACATTAAAGTTCCCGAAAATACGCCGGTCTACAGCATTGCCAACGGAGTTGTGATCAGTGCCGGGACTTCCAGCAGTTTTGGAAAATATATTGTGGTGAGACACAACGGTGTCCCCGATCCCAATTTCCCAGGACAAACCACCACCTTGGATAGCAGTTATTCTCACCTTTCTGATTTCTTTGTGACGGAGGGAGAGGAAGTAGCCAAGGGTGAAGTGATTGGCCAAGTGGGAGACACGGGAACGGCCACGACTTATCATCTGCATTTTCAGCTCGATACTGACGATGCGCCTTGGCATCCCTATTGGCCTTTCACCAGTGCAGAGGCCAGTGCCGCCGGATACAGTTTTTGGGAGGCGGTGACTGCCGGAGTTGGAGAAGAGAATATGTACAGATACACGCGCAATCCTTTGGATTTTGTCCAAGACCATTTGGATGAGGACGCCACGCTCACGGATGCGCCCATTGTTTCAACCGTAGAAAGCACGGCCACTCCAGAAGAAGAGGAGCCGGAGGAAGAGGAAACCCCCACTGAAGAGGAAGTGGATTCTTCCGTGGTGAGCATCGACTTTAGTGACCTCGAAATCAGTACCCCCGCGTTCATTATGCCGGGGCAAAACGAAAGCATCCGCATCACCCTTTTGGACGAGGCGGGCGAAGTGAGAAAGGACGCCGATTTTGAAGGCTCCATGACCCTCACTGTTTCGGACGAAAGCACCGCCAAGCTGAACCGTAGCTCGATCAATGCGGCGGACTTTGAGGATGGAGTCGCGGAGCTCTCGCTTTACGCGGACCATGAAGGAGAAGTGACCCTTACGGCAACGGTTGCCACGCGCAGTTACTATTCTTCCACCGTGTATGTGATCGCCAGCATTGAACCTTTTGCCAAGTTTGGCGTTGCGCACGATGGGTTTTTTGTTCCCGGCAAGCCGGAAAGCATTCAAATTCAATCTCAAGACCTCACCGGTAAGCCCACTCCAGGATTTTATGGAGATGGAACCATTGAGCTCGACCTTGTGCAGGGATCCGGATCGTTTTCTAAGGATAAGTTCACTAAAAAGGATTTAACTACCGGTATTGCCACGGTGGATTTCACCTCTGATTCCGATGAAAATGTGATCATTCGCGTGACTTATGGAACCAAGGTGACCGAAAGCAGCACCCTGGAATCTCAGCTCTTTAGTGATGTTTCCGAACTGCATGAATTTTATACTTCTGTGAGCTACTTGTTTGAAAAAGGCACGGTTCAGGGTTATCCCGACGGTTCCTTTAAGCCCGACAATACTGTTTCCCGCGTGGAGGCGCTCAAGTTCATCTTCAGCGGTCTCGACCAAGGAGTGAACAGCGGACTCACCGTTAGCTTCAGCGACACCTCAAATGGTGAGTGGTATTCCGATGTCTTAGCCACCGCCGCCTCCAATGGCGTGGTGCAGGGTTACCCCGATGGTTCCTTTAAGCCCACTCAAGGGGTGAACCGCGTGGAATTCCTCAAGATGATTGGCACCTTAGGCCTCGAAATCGACCCTGTGGTTGAAGAAGATCCTTACGAGGATGTGAACAACCTCTCTTGGTACGCTCCTTTCGTTGCGTATGCCAAGGAAAAGAACCTCTTCCCCATCAGTGGTGATTTGTTCTACCCCGGGGACCCCATGAGCCGCATTGAAGTGGCCGAGGTCATTTACCGAATGATCGTGGTGGAACAAAATGGCGGAACCCCGTACACCAGCCTCATGCAGGCAAATTGACATTTTAAGTAAAAGGTCTATTATTCATGCTTCTAACCTTGGAGCATGGAGTCTTTTTCTGCACTTACAGGTCGCTTGGAGGCCTTGCAGCGTTCTCAATATCACATCGACCTCTTGCAGGACGAGATAGCCGAAGAAAGAGACCCCACTGTGCTCGCAGATATGCGTGAGGAATTGCACGATCGTTTGGTCCAGCTTGGGAATACGAATCTTAGAGATCTTAACCCAAACGAGCTCACCTACCTCACCCAGACCGCTCGAGCTATTCAAGCCTTGGAATCGCAGGGCTTTAGGTATGAGATTATCCATCAACTGGATATGATTCCCCCTTCTGCCCGCTACTCGCGTTTAGCTAAAGCCGTCTTCAATCTTCAAAGCGCTTTACGAAATGGTAATAAGTCCAAAGGACAAAAGATCGTTGCGAGCATAAAGTTGCTGCTCATGGAAGTTCCATCGCTCCGCACTCCCTTGGTGACAGAAGTTCTTCAAACCCGCATACACCGGAGAAAAGCATCTTAACATTAACCTTATTACATGAACGCTGCACTTCTTCTTTCCCTTGCCACGACCTTCCGGGCGGCGCCAGTTGGCTTAGCCTTGAGGGGTGCGTGGATCTTGGAACCGGAAGGGTGTGGGGAGAGATGTAGTTTTGGCCTAAGACTCCAGCCTTGCCAGTTCACTGGATGCCTGCACTTTGTGAAGTACATCTTGGATGATGCCCACTACTGCACTCGCAGCTGGATCTGAGCGTAAAAACTCCAATGCTGCCACGCCGTTCATGACGGCACTCAGATCAAATCCATCTCCTAGTGTCTTCATATCAAGAGACACCTCAATCAATGAGGCTTGCCGCGTCAGTTCTTCAGAGATGCCTCTTGCCAAAGCTAAATACAAGAGTGCTTGTTCAGTAAATTCCGGGTTTTCTGCAGCGCCCTTTGCTAGCTTTTCTCCAAGATGACGAAAAAATGTAGCGATTTTAAAGCCTTCATAGAACTGTTCCACTACCGGTTCAACCTTAGCGTTTAGGATGTCCTCTGTTTCTTTAATGTGGTCCTCATTGATCCAAAAGCGGTACCAAGTGGCAAACCTGTGGGACAACTGTGGAACAATCCAAGCTAATTTTTCTGTTTTTTTCGTGAGATCTTCGAGAAAGTTCTTCCCAAGCAGCCTTTCTATAACAAGCCTTGTGCTTGCATCCTCCGGCTTCAGTCCCGATTGAAGTGCTGCTTTTCTTGCGTGGCTCTGCAAGCCTTTTTTCAAAAGTGGTCTTTGGTCTAAGTCGGGGTGAACCATTTGTAATCTCACGAAATCTATCAAACTGTTCTCCCCCAGCACCGGAGCTTTCAACTGTGATGAGGAACGCGCTTTCAGCATGGCACTCCACACATCTTCCGGGCAACCAGCCCTTTGCTCCACAGTTTGACCCAAGAAAAGCCGGTCAATAATGGCCTTGACGACAACTCTCCTTGTAGACAAATCTTCAAGGGTAAGGATGGTAGCTTTAGCCATCAGTGGAAAGTTACCCTTGGGATCCAACTGCATTTCCTTCATGCTTAAAAATAGCTCTGAGAACCAATCTGCCAAAGTCTCCCTACGGGCAGCTGGCAACCCTACACCCACGATATAAGAAGAGTGAGCTTTGTTTATCACTCTAGCAGAGGGCGTACTCACCTTATCATCAACGTGTGGATCAAAGTTTTTTTCATAAGCAATCTTGGAACCAAACTTTGGGCCGCCTTCATCCTTGAAATATACATTCAAAATCTTCACAAAGAGCTGGCTTACTTCGTCGGAGAATCCTCTTGTATCAAGGTCTATGCTCTCTACTACCAAGACTAATTTGCTCGGGTCTTGCATGAATAGCTCTTCCAGAATTTTTTTGGGGTTCCTTTGCTCGGGAGGCAATACTCTAATTATTTGAGAAATCTCTGTACTGAACCCAAGAAGCGCATCAGGTAGTCTTTCGAATTCTGGGTTGGGGAAGCTGTCTCTCAACTGTTGTGGCTCTTTATACTCAGTCGCGTCAATTTCCTCTCTTTTTTTTCTGAATGCATTTATGGCGGCTTCATCCCTCGCGACTGCCTCCCGATAAGCGTGCAGTGCCTCCTGGGCAAAAAGACCCATTTTTCCGAACTCCTCCAGTTGTTGTAGCGTTTCGGGCATGTCAACAGCAGCATCCACTCTGGTGAGTGCTGTTATTTGCCCCTCTGGTGCTGCTCCTTTACTCATATTTGCAATGGATGGAATTCTAATCTTTTAATTATAGCATTTTTTCTCTGTTAAATCCAGGCTAATCCTGCCGGTTGGCTTAGAGAGTCTCGATAAGTGATAATCCTTTTATCTACGCCTTGGTCTCTCCATCATCGCCTGTATGTGATTAGGGAAATCTTCTTTCCGGCCTTCCTTTTCCAGCAGGTATTGGGTTAAAGCCATCAGACTAAAACCATCTCTTAAGACTTCTTCTTGTTCAGACTCCGCAGGTTTGGTGGTGATTACGCTTTCAAGCTCTTGAAGATCAACCACCCCTTTGATAGCACCTTTTCTAACTGCATTAGAAATCTTTTTTGCCTTTGTAATGCCGTGTCTCTGAATAGTTTTTTCTAAAACCCTGCGCCATTCACCTTCTGTGTACGCATCGGCGGCAGCATTTTCTGTTGCGTAGGCCCGTCCTTCTCCAGCGTAGTAGGCAGATGATCGTGCGCTTCCTGCATTCGATTGTTTAGGCTCTATCCCCACTGCTTTGTCGTAAAGATGTCGATGCTCATGTACTCCTAGCAGTCCGGCCCATGTCTCCTCCACAGGAAAGGCTTTCATCATTAGAAGATTGAGGTCAGTTCGATCTGCAACAAATATAGGTTGTGCCGTTGTAAACAAACGATGCTCGAAAGGAATAATGCATTTGTATCCTTGAATTCCTGTACCACCTTCAACACTTATCAATCGATCCCCTTGCAACTCTACCCAAAGTACTCGACTTTTGAAACTACGCATTGTAGCTAAAAGCCTTTCATCTTCTTGGTTTCTTCCTGGAGCCGAAAGAACTTTATCCAAGCCCCTATCGTAGAGGGCGCGGGCTTCTACTTCACTTAGATGAGTCATGAGAGAGAAATTTTATAGCCTAAACTACAATATGTTTATGGATTTGTAAAGAGCCTTCGGGCCAGGGGCTTTTGCCGTACTGAACAGTTATGAGATGCTGGGATGACAGACATTAGCTCGCGCTCCGTCCTTTGATCAAATCCATCATGATTTCCTGTAGCATTTTTTCCCTTTCAAATTCCTCTGGATTGAAAGGTTTTGTGGTAGGGTGCTGCTTGATCAGTTCCCGTCCAGTAGTCATGGCAAAGGCAGCGAAGGCAAGCATGATCTCATCATCCACTCCACAGTCCCTCAATATATGGCGGACCCTCAAGATAGCTTGCATCAACCTTTGTCCCATGGTGGCGCCTAACCTCCTACTGGGATCTTTCACAATTTCATAGAATTCCTCGAATTCTTGATTGAGTTCTCGTAGCACCCTTTCTAAATCTGGATTCGTGGTCATTTGCCCCACCCTGATCCGTCTTTCTTCTCGAAGATAAGCCGCGGCATCGCTGTTTAAAGCTTCACTAAGGACAGGATGCAAAGCAGCCAAAACTGAAGGGGCTTCAATGACATCCATAAGCTGAGTGCCTTCTTCCGCACACACCATTTCAACTTCTGGTGAAGCAGGCATCGCGGCCTCAGCAGGTGCTGAATCTCCACTTTCTACTGCATCAACTGTTGTGACTGTTGGGTCAATTGGGTCTGTATCCGCCATAAATAATTGCTTATATCTGTTGATTATACCCCTAATCGGACTTTTGGTAAATAGGGTGCCCTCCCAAAGCTTCATGGTTTATTTCTTTTCCCAGTCGATACTCACCCCCCTCATATGGATTCAATAGTTCGTAGAGGCGAAATTTGAATTTTACGAGCTCTCGAACGAGATCAATCGCCGTTCCACGAATACGGTAGTTCTCCATAGGGTTGTCTTTCCTATAATCGTCACGGCCTCTCATCGAGAGCCTGGGGTGATGCGCTATGATTCTTGCCTCTAAGTCCACACAAAAACTACCTGGGATGAGTCCTTGCACCTGTATGCCCCTTTCTTGAGCCGTTCTCTGAATCTCTTCGTCTCCAAAGCGGTGAAGCTTGTGAATGCCTTTATCTTTGTGCCTTTTCCTTCCACTGTAGGTTTGTAGGAGTTCAGGATGAAAGTCGGTTGAGACGCCCTGCGTTGCAGAAGAAATTGTGCCTCCCGTATCTCTTGCGTCCCAATCTTCAAGTATTTCTACTAGAGATTTTCTACTCAGTTCATCCAGTTCTGGCCCTGCAGGAGAGATTTTAAAAATTTCCATAGATATGAATGGAACGGAGTTTAGCACCTCTCGCATAGATTTACTATATCTACGAAGAACCCTGGGCTGGATGATCCAACAACTATGAGATCTTTTCTACCTTTCCAAAGCTTCATACTGCCCGATGACACAATGTTTTTTTCGTGCATTTTCTGGGTTTTCAAAGGCTGGTATTGCGCCAGTGAATCGAAATGGAAACCCTCTGAATTCCGTATCCGTCCCCTTTCGTGCAAGAATAAACTGATCTCCCACCCTATCTGTGAATGGACTCATGGATTGCCTTAAAGAGAAAGTTGCTCTTGCTCCTGGGGTACGGTCTAAGATTTGAGAAATTGAGGGATTGGAAAGGAGTCGCCAAGGACAATCTATAATCATCACTCCACCCGGATAGCCATCCGCTGGCTTCCTAAGCACCCTCCATGCTTCTTCGAGAGCTTCGAGGGTATTTGGGGTATACTGAAATCCTGAGGCACACCAATAGAAATCAATCCAATCGTCTGGAATGGAGGCGAGATCTTGAATGTCACCCGAGATGAGTCGTGCAGAAAGCGATCTGCTTGGGCCAAGGCACAGAACCTCCTCCGGGATGAGGGATGGCTGTGGTTTCAGATCTATACCCATCGCCTCAATTTTCGGAGCTATCGCTATGGGGGAATCCGAAAATGTATCGATTGTCCTACACAGTTCTTCAAGATGAGCTCCAGACCCACATGCCGCGCTCAAAACCCTCAGGATTCTTTGGTTTGTTATATCCAAGCGCTCCTCAATTTCTTCCTCAAAGGAAAAGCCTGGGCAGGAATCAAAAAGCTGCATCACGGCTTCCAAGGATCTACTCAACATTTCCGGGGGCAAATCGGCTTGTAACTCGGTTAAAGAGGTTTCGCTCATAGAGCTATAAAGAGTCACTTTCATTCACAAAGGCTTGGTATGCCCGTGAAATCAACCACAAACACATTCGTGCTGCCAAACATGCTGTCAGCACCACCAGTTTCTCTGAAGAAGGCTCTTCCAGGCTCTTTATCGACGAGTCCAATCCATCCCAAATTTCCTGTATGAATGGGTACTCCATTTATGGCAAATGTTACGGTCTCAGAATCAAGGTTTTCACCTTTATTAACCACGAGCGCAGCCAAATAGCCACCAGGATATTCTTGAATGTCGGCCTCATGCCAGCTGCCATACCTAGCCCCATAGTGGGTCATAGATACTTCTTGATCGGGATATTTACTCCCCCAGAACTCAGCAAGAGCACTTGAATTTTTTGCACCTCCAAATTGTTCTGGATCCAAGATACATGCTTCAAAATCATCCGGTGGCAGCGGATTACACTCTTGATAAGCGGTCACAACTTGATTCTGCAGTGCATTATGAGGCTTTGGACCCCCATGATCACTCCCAAGACAATTTGCATATGTGGACTTAAGCACTCTTCTGGCTCTCACGACAGGTTGGTCAGCTAATCGTTCTACACCGTTTGATTCAGGTTTATCAACAACTGGCACCTCAGATCCCTCCTGCGCCTCTTGATGCATTTGAGGGACATCAGCGTCAACATCTCCGGAGGTATCACTTTTGGGGTCTAACTCACAGGCTGCTAGCCCTGCTGCTAGCGCTAGAGGCAAAGATCTTTTAAACATGGCGAACAAATTAAATGGCTAAGGTGTGAGCCTACTGGCATTGTGCTCTTTTTGCAATACGCAAAGGCTTCAGCTGAATGAAATCTATTATCAAATTTCAATTGATCTCAAGTTGTAAGGTCTCAAAAATTTCTAAGAAGTCGCTTTCTGGAAGCCATTCTGGGCTGGGACGATATTCGATTTCGATATACTCACTATCTAAAGAGATTTGGATTACAGAGCCCGTCCAAAGCTCTGCTTGGACTTTCATTTTCTTGGCTTCAATCCCATCAATGGTGATTAATTCTTGATCGGATAAATCACCATAAGGAGTTGGCATTGGCCCTTGCTCTCTGCAGATTCTTAGGTCATACGGGACCCAAAAGTCTCCCCCTGTTACATCTAGATGAGACTCTATCCACGCTTCGTTATAGGCGGTTAATTGGGGGCTGGTGAAGTTGGTGCAATGGGAATCTTCTTCAATAAGCCAACCCTCGCTGAGTTCTAGGGAATACCCATTTTCAGGATTTTTATAACTCACTGTCTCTACAGATGGGCTGGTGGAACAGCTTACTAATGAGAGAGAGAGGAGAAGGACAAAATATTTTTTCATTTATTTGGGTTACTCATGCAAGTTACAGGTCAAACCTGATTTTATCAAGATCACGCACTGGACCTACATAGGGACTTGACGGGGCATCCTATAAGTTCTAGACTGTACACTTAAATTTAATGCCTAATACTCAGGATATGAGCGAGACTGGTGACCCCATTCAAGGTGAATATATTAAGGCAGAAAAACTCCGTAACAAAGAGGGAGCGGATGTCGGTTGGATTGAGTACGAAGGCCGTAGGGTTTTAAAACAAGTCGTTCATAATGGGTCGGTGTTTGTCGTCATTGATGATCGAGAAGATGCGCAGACAGACATTACAAGATTTGGAATTTATATTGGGAAAGGGGCTAGCCTAAAGGATGCTATGCAAGATTTGTTGACCAAATTAAGGGAAAACTGGGAGTTTGCTGTTCGTAGAGATAGAAGACATGCGGAAAGAGAGCTCTTAGACGCAGCAAGGGTTGCAACAGAGAAAACTCTTAGAGAGAACCTTGGAGATGAAATTGCAGATGTGGTGAGTATCACGGTTCAAGTTGTACCCATTTCAGATCAAGATGATGTTCTTGTTAGCGCAGATGAGGCACTTCCAGAGTATACACCACCAGAATATTCCCTTCGTGAACCTTTAGAGGCGTAGACCGATTGAGATATGGTACCCTGGGCAGGAATCGAACCTGCGACCAACAGCTTAGAAGCCGTTTTCCACCTTCGGTATGCCTGATTATTGGCTTACCTTAGCCATATTCGACCATTCAGAGTTTTTGAGTCGGCGTTTATTCAACGACCAACAGCTCGTTTATGATTATGTCTTAAGTTTAGCGAAAATGAAAGTTATAACGCTTTTAATTCCTCAAAGGAAATTGGGTCGAGAATCATTTTTTCGATTTCATCTGCATAGCAAGCAGTTCCTATCCCTAAAGATCGTCTTCGATTTAACTCCACTTTTTTCTCAATACCATCCTGAACCAAGGTACATTCTTCCTTAGAAGGGACCTGCCACTCTCCTAAATAGACTCCCAGGAGAAGAAAGTCTTTTTGCGTATTGGTCATTATCTTCCCGTCCTTCACAACAATGTTTGTCGGTTCGGAAATGACAGGGCTTCCTGAGGAAACTGGAAAAAGTTGCACATCGACTTTAAAGCAAGGCTCATCGTTAAATCTCATGCCCCAACCAGAGGCTATACTTCCAGACTTGGATAAAGGGAATAGGTTATGTTCATCGTGGTATCCTTCTGGATATCCAATAATCACAATGCGCGAGGTCGCTTCTACTTCGATGAGTTTAGAATGCTTGGGAAGATTGTTCCGAGTGAATGCATGGGTGGGTACGAATGATAGGTTAAGAGGAAATCCGGCGAGTTCAGGAGCTTCGACTGAAGCGATCAAATTTGTGACTCTAATCGCTGCTATATCTACACTAGGATCACGAGAGAAAATTAAATGTTGCTCAAGTAACTTTCGCTCAATTGGAACTTCTAATTGTTTTGCAGGAATGCCATTTTGTTGAGGGAAAACATAACGCAGCACAACCTTGTCTGGCAAAAGTAGCGTTCCAGGTGTTTCACTCAAAAAACAATGTTTTGCGGTAACCAAGTACTGTCCTTCAATCGTTACCCATCCAGGCTCACTAATCGTTTTCAGACTCTCATCAGATATATGGCGATAGAAAAATCCCGTTCCTCCTTTCTCTCCCTGTGGCCATACTGTATTGAGTAAGACTATTGAACTGTTGATGTGTTCCTGTATCGGGGGCATTTGAAACGAGGTGAGACATTTCCAAGGTATCAGACGGACGGCTTCTCCGCGAACTAAAACAATTCGAGCCGATTCACACCCTCCTCAAGGCTCTTTGCGGACATCTTCAAGTAGATCATAGTGGAGGCGAGGTTGCTGTGTCCCATGATTTCCTTGAGCTGAACAATACCAAGTCCTTGTTCCACGCTTACACTTCCGAAAGTGTGCCTCAACTGGTGGCAAGTGAAGCGAACTCCTGTGTGCTGTCCAATTCTTTTGCAGATTTTGCTCAAATTCTTTGGCGTGAGTTTTCCGCCTTGTTTTCCCGGAAAGAACCATGGCGTAGTGGCCTTTAGTCTCGTTTTCGAATACTGTGAAAGTGTTCGAACCAGCTTGTAATGAATTGGTACCCATCGGTCCTTGTTCCCCTTTCCGTGGCGGACAAGGATGGACCGGTTCTTGAGGTCGACATCTGTGAGTTCCAAGTTCAGCAGTTCGCTCATGCGTAAACCCGTGAAGAGGAATGTTGAGATTATGGCGTGATTCCTTGTCTGCTCGAATTCGTAACGCCAAGGCAAGGTGAAGCTCCCATAGAGGATTTTCCGTGCGTCCTCTCCTGTCAACCTGCGCGGCAAAGGCTGTGCGGCTTTCGGTCTTTTTATGACCTCCAATGGATTGTCCTTCCTTAGTCCACGCTGCACACACCAGCCCATGAACCGCTTGAGATATTTGTGATTGTTTGAGTAGTGACTCTGAGACCATTGATACTTCTCCCTCCCTTCATAGAAGAACTCTCGTAAGGTAGCTTCGCTGACCTCGTTCAATTCCTTAAGGCCTGTTCGTCTTAGGAAGGTTCCGAACGACATTTCCATTGCTTTCACCGTTCGACCAGCCAGCCCCTCTTCTAGAGAGCAAAAACGGCGAAATTCCCGGTGAAGATTGGCTAGGTCGTTCATTTCTTAAGTGGTTCAGTGATGATTTCAGCTTTGGGCCACAAAGCACTCCGGATTTGATCGTCCGAAAGTGCCGGCAAACTGCTGTCTTTGCTGTCCCTCGTGTCCTCTACAGATTCAGGTTCACCGGACGGCAGGACGGGAAAGACAGAAGTTTTTGCGAAAGTATAGTGCCGACCACGATCGTCCTTTGAATATTCGAAGTGAATGCCAATTTCTTCAAGGTTTGACTTCACCTCTTTTAAGAACTTGCCAAGTACACTTGGATTTTTTGGGCACGCCTTTTCGTCGAGTTTCCAGTCACTCCAATGCTTTGTGAACTGATCCAAAAGTTCTGCAGGAGTGCCACGCCACCCTTCCTCGGTTTCCATAAGCTTTCTTACGGCAAAAGCTACTGGGTTTGCTTCCACGACTTCTTCGTTTTGCTTTTGAATATTGTTGTTGTAAGCCTTGAGGAAAAATTCACCTCCGTAACCCAGCGCTTCGCTGATTGCGTATCCCCACCTGGCAAAATCTGCCATCCTGGGGTAGTTTTTCAGCTTTACGGTTGGGTATAGCTCAATGGCTTTGGAAAGAATGTCAAAAAAACCTCCAAGCATTGTGCTCCGGGCGAGTTCGAATTCTTCATCGATCTCTTGCTCTGTTCTTCTTGCGCTGCTTTCAATACGGCTCAGTTCAATAGTGAGGCTCCTATCAGTGAGATCAGGGGTCTCTACCATGTTACTGATTCCATTCAACCCTATGCAGCGGCGAAAGTTGTACACCACATCCTCATCGTCTGTATAAAGTTTCCTTTTGGTATTTCCTCCACCCGTTACTGCCCGACAAAGAGCATCCGCCTCGGCGTCACTGAGTTTTCTTAAATTGTCGTAGAATATGCAATGATGATGCTGCATTTGTTGCACGAGTTCGGATATCCTGGGAAAGCTCAGGATTCCTGCTTTTGAAGGATCCACCAAGCTTTGAATAAACCTCATTGTTGTGGACTTTCCGGCCCCTTTCTCGCCATGTAAAACTAAGACGGCGTGTGGAATATCAGCAATGAGGCAAGTGATCGTCCATGTTAGGAGGAGGCACTCATTTTCCTTGTTCTTTAATGTAATAAATCTGAGCAATAGGTGTGCATCTCCTCCGATGGTTTGAGGTGAGACTTGAGGGAGTTGGTGCTGATACGACCTAAATATCATCGGGGCATCTTCCTGCATCCATCCGTTTTTATCTACTCGAATAGCTTGGCCTTTGCCGAGGTCATACCAAAAACTTTCTTCATAAGAAGCTACTCTATTGGCCAGGTTGATTACTTCACCCTCGTGGATCGCCTTGGCAGCGAAGAGATCTTCCACCTTCTGTACAACCTCCCTACCGAGCAGCCCTAAGCCCCCCTCAAATGATACTTTTTGAGCAAAATGTCTAAAATTTTTAGTTTCAATTGGAAAGTTCGTTCTCACTCCTTTGATAACTGTAGAGAAAAATGGTGTGTCGAACTGATCGATAAAAAGCACTACTTCCATTTTTTCAAATATTTTCAGTAATTTTTCTGTGATTGAACCGGATTTCTCGTCTCCTTTCTCTAGAGAAATGACTTCCAGTATTTTCTTTTCTTCATTTTCATTTAGTGGTGTGTTCATAGTCGGTTTAGGTAGTTAATGGTTTCTGGAAAACTTTCCCTTCTCAGGTCTTTCGTGAATGCGATGACATCTCCGCCGGCGGCACATCCGTAACAGTAGAAACTATTCGTTTCCGGATACAGCGTGCACGACGGGTGCCTCTCTTCATGGAAGGGGCACAGGATTACGAATCGGACTCCAATTTTTCTTGGATGAAGTCCGTTCCACTCTGCTATCTGAACAATAGGAGCTGCCTTTGCTCGTGCTTTGTCTTCTTCAGTCATGCGTACTCGTACCTGTGGGCTTGAGGATCCCAACATGGAAAGTTTCTTCAGAATTCTGTCCCGGGTAAGTGAGATAAGAGGAACAGCAACGGCACGAATCGTGTGATCCAGAAGTTTCTTTGTTTTTGGATCACTGGCTCTCTGCCTTTCCATCATTGCCCTACATTTCTCAGCCAGTCGCTGATATTTTTCGACATCATCAAGGAGAGTCCGATGAGTCTCAGCCTCGTACATGTCTGGGAAAGCTGCCTTGATGGTCTCCAAGTTCATCTGAGGCGAGCTACGGCGCCATGAGTTCTCCCACTGCTGGAATTGATCGTTTCTCTTCATATGCTGAATTCGTTAATTCGAGTCTTCAAAAAACGCAGGTTCGATAGAACCGCATGGGCAGGAAGGTTCAATTCCTGCCGGGTGTACCGATCTAGTACCAAGTGGAGTCGAGGCTCATCGTTGAAATGGAACCTTAGACGGGGATCACCACTTTGTCCTTTCTCAATAGAGAGCAGGGCGAAACCAGCCGTCACCAGCACCGTTGCGGTGTTGAGGCATGTCGTTTGGAATTCATTATCTTTCATTTTATAAAGTTAAAGACTGAGCCAATTATAAAAACCCGCTTGCTGTTCGGAGCAGGGAGGATTGTATGGCTTTTTTAAGCCATTTTTATCTATAGGAAGCAATTAGCTCGGCTGGGATCACCAAGCTAACTGCGTTTTTCTTGATAGTAAAAATCGGAAATCCAAACTTTTCTTTCGTTTTTTCATTTACTCCTTCTATGGAATTTCGGACTGTTTTTTTCCAGTCGGAGGGGAAATCTCCAGTTTCTTTGCCTTTCATGTACTCATAAATCTCATCCATCTCTTTGCACTCACCTATACTAGAATCGCACATTATGTCGCAGAGCTCGTCTTCGTTTGAGTTGGGCGTCAACTGACAGACGGCATCGAAGTAAACGAGCTTTGCTTTTTCTCGAAGGTACTGCAAAGGTGATTTTATCTCCTTGATGAGTTCTTGGTGTCTAGCTTCGAGGAAGTCGATGCAAAGGTCTAACCTTTTTTCGGCGTAAAAATAGTGGCCATCTCCGTTCTTTGGGATGTCTGCTACGACAACCTTACGGTCTAAAGCCAGAAAAAGTGCTGGCGTTGCTAGTTCGTCGTAGGTTTTTATCAATTCCTGGGCAACTTTTTTCTTGAAAGAATCCAAGTGTTCAACGAGTGATGGTAAGGATCCCGCGCGTACTTCAGCAGTCTCTAGAAATTTTTCAGGATCCTTAAGAAGCTCCTTGACCCGTTCAAAGTCTGATGTCCAATACTCTTCGTTAAAGTCCCGTCTCAACTCCACCGCTTCAACGAGCAGTGAATCTATCTTTTTTAATGCTTCTTTGGGAGTAACTTTGAGAATCATTGGCAGTTCATATTCATTACCGCCAATGTATCAGGCCTTCAGTCTTCTTCCAAGGTTTCGTGTCTGACAGACTCTTTAAGCATAGCTGGAAAGTCCACGATCTGAACAGTAATAGAGGTCTTGGCCTGCACTAGTCTATTTTTTAGGCGATTATATTCGATGATCCCTTTCATCTTATTGGATAAATCTTTGTCTTGTTTTATAACTTTGAGGTGCTCCAGGTCCACTTCGCCGTCGCTAAATCCGGCGTCTTCTAGAAGTTCCTGGATGCGGGCCTGGACCGCATGGTGTGACTTGAGTTGGCTGGCGTAGGAGTAGGCACTATTTTTGGACCCCTTGAACTCACGAGTGCGAATTAGGCTCAAGTAGCCGTTGCAGAATGTATCCTTTCCGAAAGCAGCATAGGCTCGAGCGAAGGCCTCTTGAGGTGGAGTCAACCGGAGGCCACTTCGCGTAAGAACCGGCCGTGAGTGTGAAAAAATCTTTGCCATGACACCATTCTAGCGTAGAATCACCCTGTCGTTCAAAACCGTATTCAAGTTCCCCAGCGAGGTGCCCACCCTGATTTGCTCAGAGGTGGGTACCTAGCCACAAATCGGCTACCTCTTGGGGCAAGTGGTTTTGAACGACCTAGGTACCCTCTTTTGCGTTCCTAACCAAAAAGCCAATGCCAACAAGGGAGAAAACATATCCTTCCGCTGAAGTGCTCAAGAGTTACTGGTGGTACAGACTGTGCCAGGTTCTATTTTGGACGATTTTAGCCGCTAGTGCCGTGGCGGGCTTCTATAATGGCGGTGGCTTCATAATTGACGCTGTAACGGCAACAGGAATCAATGGTGCAATTCTATATGGCCTCTGGAAGCTGGTTTTATACATTGCCTACGGGAAACGGCCCCTTTCAAATGAGGAAACTGAGCATCAAAATAACATGTGGAAAACCGCCATTAGTGCAACTGTGGTCATTGTCATTTGGATCCTTATAATGGCCATTTTTGAAGTCGGCAATGCTAAAGCAATCGCACCTACTGCGGAGGATATTTATGGCGAGCCTGACTGCGAGGAGTATCCGGAAAGCCCCCGGTGCTACGGTCCAGACCCTGGAATGACAGGTATGGATTGGCTCATACTCCTCACGATTGGTGGTGGGTTTATCGCATTCATAAACTATGAAACGAAAAAAACAGAGAAAGCACGAGCGAATTGGTACCGCAACGAACGAAGACGAGAGTTGCGAGAAGAAAAGAAAGAACTTGCGAAAAAGGAATACTGGGAGTCACTAAAATCTTGATTAACACTTAACCCACGACATGAAAAAATACCCTTCCTGCCAATCTTAATTTTAATTCTCAGTTATTGATAGCAATGTCAGACACTCGTAAAACGCAAAACTAGCGAAGCACCAAATATACTGAATATGGGACCCATGTTTTTCCCGACCCCCCCTCCCCCCGACCTTAAGTAACCTTAAGGTTTCTTCTCTGATGACACCTGAGAGATTCAGCACCTTAAGTTGAGGACTTTTTAGCCAGCGACCATCTGCCACGCAGGCTTACGCTTTTGGATGTTAATTGATGCCAAAAAATGTAAAATCATTTTGATGAATACACCAGAAGAAGTCTACGCGCATTATGAGGATCTGTTTAAAAAACTTTTTGGAGCTGCCTTCAAGAAAGATGTCCTGAATTTCATTGCCACGATTTTAAGGTTTGATGGTATGTTCATCGGGCACTGGGACCCTCTAGAAGAAGCTAAGGACAGCTTTAGAGATTTCCCTACAATTTTAGAAGAAGCTCAAGGTAATGGGAATCGTAAGCAGGAAATTAAAATTTCCCTTTTGATGTACTGTCACTCGATTGAAATGACGGAAGTTCAAAATGTACTTGCTAACCTCTTAAGGGTTTTATCCGGAAAGCCTTTTAAAATGCGGCCGCTTTGGAATGAAGAGTTCATGAAAAAAAGGAAAAAATCCAAAGAAATCTTTTTTCAGCCCCCAGGTTTAACCAGCAAGTTCAAACAACTCAAAAAAATGGCGAGTGACGCAGGTGAAAACAATCTTACGGATGCATTAAATGAAATCTTTAATTCAGATCTAAGGAACTCGTTCTCCCATTCCGATTACTGCATTGACCTGAAAAAGGAGAAGTATAGATTTAGGGAGGGTGGACCAGGAAGAGAGCTCGACCTTAGTTATGTTGAAGAGGTTATGGTGAAGGCGTTTGCTTTCTATGATGCATTTTTTACCGTGTGGGAGGCTTCTCTTCATCAGATCACTGGTTTACCCCATTACCTCAAGACAACAGATTACGACATTTTAGAGTTACTCGTAGAAAATGGAAGGCTCTATGGGTTCGCACTTCATCATTCAGATGACACCAAATCCGTATTCGAAAGGCACCCTGAAAGTGTAAATTGTCAAAATTTCTTTTTTACAGATGAAGGTTTCGGAATTGCGATGGGTGACACGGCTAAGTTTAGAAAGGGATGGTACTTGGAAGGTGAAGAAGTAATAGATTTCAAGAAGCTCAATGAAGACCGGCCCCTTGCAAAGATCAATTCAAAGGATGCTTCATAATCTGCTCCTGCATGTGCTTAACGGAAGCAGACAGGTAGATTGTAGTGGTCTTAATGTCGGAATGTCCAAGCATCTTTGAAAGGGTGAAAATATCGCAGCCCCCTTCGAGCATCATAGTGGCGAAGGTGTGGCGGAGCTTATGAGGTGAAAAATCGACCTTGGAGCGTGCTCTCAGTACCTCTACAACTTTCTTCAGTCCATTCACCGTGAAGGGTCCTTCACCCCTTAAACGGCAAAAGAATTGGATATCTTGTTTGTGGAGCCGGAGCCTGTCTTTTTTGTACTCTTCTAGTATGACTTTGAGGGTGCTACAAATCGGGACCATACGGTCCTTGCCTCCTTTTCCACTGAACACGGCGATGACGCTGTTCTCCAAGTCCACATCATTCATCTTTAGTCCAAGCACTTCTTTGCTCCGGAGTCCGGCGAAAATCATGACGGCAAAGACGGCACGATCACGATAACGCTGGAAACGGTAGAAGCGCGGTTGATGGAAAGCGTACTCAAGGAGCTTGAGAGCGTCCTGCTTGCTGATCCGTTTTGGGAGTTTCTTTTCAAGCTTGGGTTTTTCAATTGAGTCGATCGGGTTAGTGCTGATGTAGCCGCGCTTGGTACACCACTTTAGAAATGACTTCAGTCCTTTGTAATGGTTCAAAAATGTGTCAGCGGTCCATAGCCGCTTCAAACGGCCATAGTAAAGAAATTCACGCAGGGAGTCCGGTGTGACCTCATTCAATTCAGTGATCCGTGGTTGGTGCTTGAGGTAAGCCCCCAAGGTGCTGGTGTACCATTTTATAGTGGCCGGTGTGTAATTTTTAATAAGCCGAGCTTCTTCGCAGAAACTCGCATGGAGTTGGTTGATATTCATATTCATAATTTGGAGCCAAGGGATATAAGCCTTTGGCTGTAGGTCATTGGCTCGACCCTCAAACTCTGAATTATGGCTTGTAGATAAGGAAATGGTACCCTGGGCAGGAATCGAACCTGCGACCAACAGCTTAGAAGGCTGCTGCTCTATCCACTGAGCTACCAGGGCATTTTAGAAGAGGACTTGTTCGAGGAGTTCGGGATGGAAGTATAGATAAATATCCACGGTGAGCGCAATGGTGTTATTTAAACTGTGGAAAGCCACGGAGGTCCAAACGGAACCGGTTTTTTGGGTGGCATAGTTTAAAATCAGCCCCAAAAAGAAGAGCGGGAGAAAGGTTTCGAGTTGAAAGTGGATGAGGGCAAAGAGAGTGGCGGTGATGATGCTGGACAGCCAGATGGGCCAAGTTTTTTGAAAAGTTCGATAGAGAAAACCTCGGAAAAAGAGTTCCTCTAGAAGCGGGGCGAGCACGGAGATGACGAGGAAGGCCACCATGAGTCCGATGGCGTCGTAACCAAAGAGTGGAAGGTAGGATTCTTGCTCTTGGTAGCCCGGCAGATTGAGATCCGTATAATAAAGGATCGCCGCGAACACAAAAGAAACCAGGAGGTAAAAGCCATAACAGAGCAACACGGTTTTGATGAGGAGCCAGGGCTTGATCTTTTGGAATCCGAAATCGGCCAAAGAAACATTGTATTTATCCACCACAAGAATCCAGAGTGGGAAAAATAAAATCACAAATTGGATGAGGTATTGAACTAGAAAAGAAAGGGTGGGATGGAATCCCTCCAGAGCATTGGCGGCCTCCGGAAGCGCCTCAAACAGAAGGGTGAGTGCCAAAAAAAGCAGGAGGCTGAGGCTAAAAACTTTGAAAATGTCGCGGAGGGTGAAAGGTACTTGCATGGTTGTGCTTTGGCTCGCATTATACGAAAAAATTTGTTAGATTGGAAGCCATGGTTATTGAAAAAAACATCAACGATGGGGAGGAGATGAGTATGCCTCTGCAAGCGCAGTCCACTCAAGACGAGCGGCAAAGTGAAAATGTGCTCAGGCCCCAAAGTCTTGAGGATTATATTGGGCAAGATGAAATTAAAAAGAACTTGGCGGTCTTTTTGCCGGCGGCACGAAAACGGCAAGAAGCTATGGAGCATGTGCTTTTGCACGGCTGCCCCGGACTCGGGAAAACCACCTTGGCTTTTATTTTAGCAAAGGAAATGGGCGTACAAATTCGGATCACCAGCGGGCCGGCCATCGAGAGGCCGGGCGACTTGGCGGCTCTCCTCACCAATTTGCAAGAAAACGACATCCTTTTTATTGATGAAATTCATCGACTTCGCCCGGCCGTAGAAGAAATTTTATACAGTGCCATGGAAGATTTTGCGCTGGATCTTGTGGTGGGCAAAGGGCCTTCGGCCCGCAGCATGCGTATTGGGCTCCCCCAATTCAGCCTGGTGGGTGCCACCACCAAACTTTCGGCCATCTCCTCCCCTCTCAGGGATCGTTTTGGCAATGTCCTCAAACTGGACTTTTATAACGAAGAAGATATTGGAAAGATTCTGCACCGCAGCGCACGGATCCTGGGCGTGGAAGTGGAGGAAGAGGCGGCTCAAAAACTAGCACAGAGCGCGCGGCGGACGCCGCGCGTGGCCAACCGTTTACTGAGGCGCGTACGGGACTTTGCCTCGGTTCAAAATAGCTCTCGTGTCGATAAAAAAATGGTGGAAGAAACCCTTGAATTGCTGGGGATCGATGGCCTTGGGCTCGACTCCACCGATCGCAAGCTTTTATTCACCCTGGCGGACAAGTTCAAGGGCGGTCCGGTTGGACTCTCCACCCTTTCCGCCGCCACCAGTGAAGAGGAGGAAAGCATCGAGGAAATTTACGAACCCTTCTTGATGCAATTGGGTTTTTTGGAACGCACGCCCAGGGGTAGACTTTTGACCGAAAATGGATATACTTACTTTGGCCTTCGCCGACCTAACCACCTTGTATGAAAACCTATCGAATCCTTCTTGTCTGCGCACTGCTGCTCACGGCGTGTTCTTCGACCAAACTCAATGAACCGCTCACTCGAGATTATGAAACCACTGTCGGAGAGTTTAAATCTCTGGGAAGTGGCAAAGTCGCCGAAATCATCACTCATATCTTTGAGACTGAGGGGGGCGAAATTCTGTACGCCTATTCCGATCGCTATGATTTGGACAGCGACGATTACTTTGGACTTGAAGTGGAGGCTTATGGCGTGCTCACCACTTATGAAAACTTGGATAAGCCCCTTTTTGAGGTCAAACGGATCACGGATGCCCCCGAAAAAGATGAGGGCAGCGAAGAAGTGACCTCTGTCTCTTACCAAGATCCTGATTTTGGCTTTTCCATGAGCTATCCCAGCAATTGGACCTTGAGCACCACCCCCAATTCCGTCATTTTAACCGCTCCCGCTCCGGCGGTGGAGGAAGAGGCGGAGGGGTCTGAACTTTCTGAAATTCGAGTCCTGGACAGTATTGTCATCGCACGAACGGAGGCCGCTCTTGAAAAAACGACTGAAGATGCTCAAGAAGACCGCGTCACCGAAATTCGTGACTTTGTGGCGGGGGAATACCTTGCCTTGGTTGGAATTGAGAATGAACTCACTTACATCGGGCCGGATCGCCTCTTGAGTGTTCGCTATAAAACCGGCGATGGGGATACTTACTCGTTCATTCCCCGTGGTGAGGAGCTTTTTGAACTCAGCTATTATCATGAATCTGTTTCGGACGAAGATCGGCTGACCAACGGGAATGTCTTTTCCAGCCTGGTGAGCAGCTTCCGCTTCACTCCTTACGGAGAGGGTGAAGGCGTGGTTGAAGCTCCTGAAGAACCTGTAAAGGAGGAAGAGCCTGTGAAGGAAGAGGAACCTGTGGCTGAGCCTGAAGGCGAGCAAGTGTCCTTCCCTTCTTACCGAGAACTGACGAGCGCCCCCTTTGAATTCACCATGTCTTATCCGAGCAATTGGTACTACTCCGGCAGCAATACCGGCTATGTTTTTGGGGATGAAGCCATTGAAGATGAAAATAGCCCTTTCATTTTGAAGTTGGAATTCAATCTGAGACTTGTGGGCGGCGTTACCCGCAGCGGAGACACCGTTTCCATTACGGTTGAAGTGGATGGCCGAAGCTACACCCTGAGCGGCCCCGCTGAATACCAAAGCGTACTTCAGACCATGGCTGACTCCATCACCTCCACAAAAGAAGGGTGATATTAGACCGCTTTTCCTGTTTTAGGCAAAGCGGATTAGATGAAAAAACGCATGGCATTTGCTATGATGAAATGAACACTTAACCTCAAACTTTTCATGTCGAACCCAGATCAATTCAACAAGTTTACCAAAGAAGCCAAGCAAGCGCTGATTGTGGCGCAAGAGGTTGCCAAAAAAACCGGGACCAGTTATGTGGGCACCGAGCATATTCTTATTGGAATATTGGCTCAACGCAGCTCCCTGGGCTCCACTATTTTGCAAAATTTTGGTGTAACTCTGGAGAATGTAAACCTGGTGCTCAAAACGGTGGGACGCACTCAAGTGTCTCAACGAGGAGGTAAAAACCCCGGCGGACTTTCCGGTTTTGCAAAAAAAGTGATCGAAGATGCTATTCGAAGCGCTCATGAATTTGCGCATATGTTTGTGGGCACCGAACACCTCTTGTACGCGCTTGTGATTCAAGAGAATACGGCGGCTACGGTTATTTTGGAAAATATGAAAATTTCTCCGGAGGATATTCGCCAAGAAATCATGCAGACCTTTGAACGGATGAAACAGAATCCCCTCCCTCCTGCCGGCGGCCCCATCACTCCTGTGATGCCCGGGGCGGTGAATCCTTTAGAATTCTTCCTCAATGGACTTCAAGGAGTCCTTGCCGGACAGGAACCCAAAGAATCTGGATTTGAAGCCAAAAAGAAAGAGGCTAAATCCGGCACCCCCGCCCTCGACTATTTCACCACAGACTTGGTTCAAGAGGCTCAGGATAAAAAGATGGATCCTGTCATTGGGCGAGATAAAGAAATCGAACGATGCGTCGCCATTTTGCTGCGAAAAACCAAAAACAATCCGGTGCTCATCGGAGAACCCGGGGTGGGTAAAACCGCCGTGGTGGAAGGACTCGCTCAACGGATTGTTCAAGAAAAAGTGCCCGACAGCATGCTCGACAAACGCATTTTGAGCCTTTCCATGGCTGCGGTTGTAGCGGGCACCAAGTACCGTGGAGAATTTGAAGAACGCATCAAAACCATTTTGGAGGAAGCGGCCAGTCAACCCAATGTGATTCTTTTTATCGACGAACTGCACACTGTTATTGGGGCCGGAAGCGCCGAAGGAAGTTTGGACGCCGCCAATATCCTTAAACCCGCCCTCTCCCGAGGAAAGGTTCAAGTGATTGGAGCCACCACCACCAATGAATACCGTAAACATGTGGAGGCGGATGCCGCACTCGAACGCCGTTTCCAATCTGTTATGGTGGATGAACCCACCGAAGAAGACACGGTCTTGATATTAAAGGGAATTAAAGAGAGCTTTGAGAATCATCACAATTTGATCATTCATGACGATGCTTTGGAAGCCGCGGTTAAGCTTTCCAAACGCTACATCAACGACCGATTCCTGCCCGACAAAGCCATTGATGTGATGGATGAGGCCGCCGCCCTCAAGGGGATGGTGAGCAAACAAGAAAGTGATGTGCTTAAAGAATACCAACGGCAAATCAAGCGCATCACCAAAGAGAAGGAAAAGGCGGTTTCGGATCAAAACTATGAACAAGCGGCCGATTTGAGGCAGCAAGAATTGGTCCTTATGGAAAAAATTGAGGAAGAAAAGCATATTAAAATTCCTCGAGAAATGCGTGGCAGTATCGATGGTGAAGACATTGCACGAGTGATCTCTCGCATGACTGGTGTTCCCGTTACCAAACTGGTGAAAGAAGATATCGAAGAGCTCAAAGGGCTCGAAGATACTCTTGTCCGCCATGTGGTGGGTCAGGAAGAAGCGCTTAAAAAGGTGGCCACGGCCATCCGCCGAAGTCGCACCGGAATTTCCAGTGGGAAACGCCCCATTGCTTCCTTTATTTTCCTTGGGCCTACCGGAGTCGGTAAAACTGAACTCGTTAAAACTTTGGCTCGAGAAATTTATCATGATGAAGAGGCGCTCATTAAAATCGACATGAGTGAGTTCATGGAACGACACAATACCTCTCGACTCACCGGAACCACGGCGGGTTATGTGGGTTATGACGAAGGCGGTCAGCTCACCGAAAAGGTGCGCCGCAAACCGTACAGTGTGATCCTTTTCGATGAAATTGAAAAAGCTCACTCCGATGTGTTCAACATCCTTCTTCAAATTTTGGAAGATGGAGTTTTGACCGATGGAAAAGGACGAAAAGTGGATTTCACCAACGCCATTATTGTGATGACTTCCAACATCGGTGCTCGAAAACTCACCGAAAGTGCCGCCCCCATTGGATTCAAGCTCAGCAGTTCAGAGCTGGATGCCGCCATGCACTCCTTTGAATACAAAAAAGAGGAAGTGATGAAGGATCTCAAGGGTCATTTCAAACCTGAATTCCTCAATCGTGTGGACAATATCATCGTGTTTAGGCCTCTCACACATGAGAGCATCAAAAACATTGTGGAAATCCATGTGCGCGAGCTTCAAAATCGAATCAAGGACAAGGGCATTGTGCTCGATCTCACTCCTGATGCGCTCGACCTGCTCGCGACACTGAGCACGGATCCCGACTACGGCGCAAGGCCTGTTCGACGAAAGGTGCAAGAACTCATCGAAGACCCCCTATCTCAAGGTATTCTCGACGAGCAATTTGCCGAAGGAGACACCATCCAAATCGTCAAAAAGGAGGATACGGTTGAACTCAAGAAGAAAGCCCCACGAACAAAAGCGGGACTTAAAAAGAAGCTTGAGGAAAAATCGGCTTTACAGGTAGAGAAAAACTGATTAGAATCGCCGGGCTTTACTTCATTCAGTATCAAGTCATAAGGTTGCTGAACGGTAGGGCTCTATACTTCTAACTCAACCTTATGCCGATTGATTTATGAATCAAGCCCTTATCATGGTCCCCATGGACCAACTCATGCAGGACTCCCCTGCGCTTACTCTTCCCGAACCCGGGGCAATGGTCACGGGAACGGTTGTTTCCATTGAAAAGAACTGCATCATTGTGGACCTTGGTGGAGTGCTCACCGGAATGATTTCCGGCCGTGAAATTAAAGATTCTTTTGCCACTATTGATGACCTTAAGATTGGCGATGAGGTGACTTCTTGTGTGCTTGATCCTGAAAATGAGGATGGACTCGTGGTGCTTTCTCTGCGCCGTGCCAGTCAAGATAAGACTTGGGATCGATTTGTTAAAGCTTATGAAAACAACACCACTCTTAAAGTTCGTCCAAAAGAGGCGAATAAAGGAGGTCTTTTGCTGGATGTGGACGGAATTAAGGGATTCATCCCTGTTTCCCAACTCGCTCCTCTGCACTACCCACGAGTGAATGGTGCCGACAGCGCGAAGATTCTTTCCCGTCTGCAAGATCTTATTGGTGTGGAATTCAGCGTGAAGATCATTAACCTGGATAAAGAGAATGGAAAACTCATTCTTTCTGAACGCAGCGCATACGAACGCGAACGCAGCGATGCCCTTTCCGGACTCAACACCGGGGACACGGTTTCCGGTACGGTGAGTGGAATTGTGAAGTTTGGTATCTTCGTGGCCTTTGATGGACTGGAAGGCTTGGTGCACATCTCCGAGATTGCTTGGGGCCATGTCTCCGACGCTCATGACTTTGCCCGACTTGGAGACAAGGTGGAGGTTAAGATCATCGGTATCGATGGAGATAAAATTTCTCTGTCCATGAAACAACTCACCAAAGATCCTTGGGAAGAGATCGAGAAGAAATACAAGATTGGAACTCAGATCAAGACCAAGATCAGCCGTCTCGCTCAATTTGGTGCTTTTGTTCAACTCTCCGATGACATCACCGGACTCATCCACAACTCCGAGATTCCCGGAAACCCCGAAGATCCCGCTAAGGCCCTTGAGGTTGGTCAAGCCGTGGACGCTCGCGTGATTGAAATCAACAAAGAAGAAAAACGCATTGGTCTCTCTCTCCTCCCGGAGGGTGAATCTCCGATAGAAAAGAAAGCCAAGGCCAAGAAAGAAGCCAAAGAGGAGGCCGCCACTGAAGCGAGTGCAGAAACAGCGGATGAAGAAGAAAAGAAGCCCAAAAAAGCTAAGGCCAAGAAAGAAGAATAAAGTAACCCTAAACTATGGCGTTAGATCGCGATATTTCCCCTGATTTGCCCCAAGAAAATGAAACTTGGGAAGAGCTTGCTCGCCATCCGTTGACAGAAGCCAGATGGATAACAAGGATGAAGTGGCGCCGCCCTACGGAGGAGGAAGTCCAGTCTCAGGTTGCCTCTTTCCAGGCTATGCAAACAAGTGATCCGCAAAGGTTGGAAGAGATCCTCACTTGGATCCGTACCTGCGCTACCGCATACGAAAGTTGTAACATCCCTGCCGCGGTTAGCCGCATGCAGATGAGTCAGGCTAATGTCAAAAATCTAAAAGGCCCCTATTGGACTGGAGAAGATTACCAAAGACTACTGCAGCTTTGCCGGGAGGCGGAACTTGTGGCTTAGCCTGGAATAGACTCAAAGGCATGTGCTAGGATGCGTGCATGAGTCTTGCTGCGATTCTGCTTGTCCTCCTCTCTGCCGTTCTTCTTACTTTTAGAGATTTCCAGACCAAAAAATCGCAGGATAAGCAGGTTTTCATATGGTGGATCAGCTTTTTATCGTTGTTCCTCTTCATTCCATTTGGCGCTTATTTTTATTGGAAAGATGGTGTGGATCCTCGGTTTCTGCTCATTCCTCTGGCTGCCGGCTTCGTGCACTGTGCCTACTGGATTTTTTATTCCCGTGCTTATGATCATGGGGATTTGTCACAAGTCTTCCCTATCATTCGATCCACTCCTCTCTTGGTGTTGCTCTTTGGGACTTTTTTCTTGCACGAGCAGATCACCCCCATTGGAGTGGTGGGTATTTTGCTCACCAGCCTTGGCGTGTACTGCATCAACCTGACTTCCTTGTCTTTTCGCGCTTTCCTCAAACCTTTCTCCGGCCTCTTTAAAGATATCCATATTCAGTTTGCCTTCCTCGCGCTGCTCATGACCGGCGTGTATGCGGTGGTGGATAAGATTGGGATTGGTCACATGAATCCCATGACCTATGCGGCGGTTCAGTGTGGTTTTGCCACACTTTTGTTTAGTTTTTACATGGTGGCGATTGGTAAGTGGAAGCTCGTGAGGACTTTTTGGAAAAAAGAGAGGTCCTACATTCTTTCGAGTGGTTTTTTAACGGCCTTCAACTACCCCCTCACCCTTTTCGCCATGAGCTTATCTGCGGTGAGCTATGTCATGAGCTTTAGGCAAGTCGGTGTGGTTTTAGCGGTTCTGGCGGGAGGACATCTTCTTAAAGAAAAGCATTTTGGAATTCGCTTAGGTGCCTCTCTGATGATTTTTGCAGGAGTGCTTTTGATTGCACTGGCTTAGCGGGGGGGCTTTTTTGTTGATTTTTATTTTGAATTCATTAAAATTATATATGAAGAAGCTCTGCGGCCCGTGGTTTATATACCACAACTAAGCGGGGGGCTTTTTCATTTTTCAGGGAAAATTGAGATTAGATCTTTTCTGCCTGAAATCTTCTTTTCCTTTAATTGTACATAAAAAATATCTCCATCTCTTGTGGTGCCAGTAAAACGATGCAGTAGATCTCCGGGTTTATCCCCATGAGATTTCGTGGTGGGAGGAAAACGACTATTAATAATAAGTTCAATTGCCGCTTCAAAATACATCAACCTTCTCATCCTATCTGCCCATTGTTTTTCAAATAAGTGATGCCAGAATACATTCAAAAAAACTTTATCTTTTTTAAAGTATGCTGATCTAACATAAGGAGCTCTCCTACTCTTCTTCTTTATTTTTTTGAAAATTTCAAAAGCTATTCGTCTTACTTCCCGAAAGTCTGTTCCTGGGATTTTTCTGGCTTTGGTTTGGTAAGCATGCATGCGACCATGCTAAACCTTTTTTCCTGACAAATTCCTGAAATTTTCCTGAATTTTAGGAAATGGGCTTGTGCTGGATTTTGGGTGAGCTTATACTTACCGGTGCTTGAGAGAAAATTGCAGAGGAGGGACCAACCCACGTATGGCATTGTTGATATGGCCACTCCTCGGCAAATTCCTTCCAAACACCGACAATTCAACGATCAATCATCAAATTATAATACATTTAAACTAACTTGTCAATATGTCTAACTGGGTTTTTCCGCTTGTATTAGCCATTTTGGGTTTTGGAGGACTGCTTTACTTCTTCAATAAGAAGATTGAGGAGCTTAAAACTCCCCAAGATGAAGCGCCTTTAAAAATGATGCTTCAGGTTATTGGAGACCTGCGGAGGGATGTGGAAAGCGGGCATGGGAAAAATCGTGAGGAGATGACGGCCAAGCTGAATCAAATTCAAGCCTCCCTCACGAAACACCAAACGGACAACACGCAAAGTGTGCAGCAACAGTTGAAACAAAGTTCACTTCTCATTGAGGATGTTACGAAAAAATTGAGCACCCTGGAGTCCACGAACAAACAAGTGGTTGGCTTTGCCGAACAGATGAGGACTCTCGAGAACATTCTTAAAAATCCTAAGCAGAGAGGCGTCCTTGGAGAGATTTTTTTGGAGAAAATTCTTTCCAATTTGTTCCCTCCTAATCAATTTCAAATGCAGTACAAAATGCGGAATGGAGAGATTGTGGATGCGGTCATCTTTCAAAATGAGCTGGTCATCCCCATTGATGCCAAATTTTCTCTCGAAAAATACAATCTCATCATGGAGGAAACGGATAAAATTCGACGGGAAGATCTTGAAAAAGCCTTTAAAGCTGATGTTAAAAAACGGATCGATGAAACGGCTAAATATGTACGGCCATCGGAACAAACCACGGATTTTGCTTTTATGTTTATTCCGGCAGAAGGTGTCTTTTATAACTTGATGATCCACAGCGTTGGCACCTTGGATGTGAATTCTCAAAACTTGGTTGAATACGCGGCAAGCAAAAGGGTCACGATTGTGTCCCCGGGCACGCTCACCGCTTATTTACAAACAATACTGCAGGGCATCCACAGGGAGGAGCGCGTGGCAAAAATTCAGGAAATCCTTGATAACTTGGTCCCGCTGCATCGCCACATGAATGCCTACAATGAATACTTTCAAAAACTTGGTCGACAAATCGGAACCACCGTCAGTACTTATAATTTGGCGAGAAGTGAATTCAAGAAAATTGATAAAGATGTTTATAAACTCACCGATGGCAAGACCGGCGGACAGATTGAAATGCTGGTTTTGGAGGATAAACCTGTGGAGTTGGAGTAATAATTGTCTGAGTATTTCTTTACTTTCAACCTGATTTAACCTAAAGTGGGGTGGCTTTTTTAAAAGACCCTCGGTTTCACCGAGTAACCTGCACTTTAGATGGCCACAGCACTCACCGATTTAGCGTCTACACTGGGACTCACGGAAAGCGAAATGCGAAAGCTGCTTTTGGAGCTTGGCTTTGAGGACAATGAAGAAATTGAGGATGAAGTGGCTGATTTGGTGAAAGATGAGGTGGCCGGCCGTCTAGATAAAAGTGCGGCGGAGGTTTATGAGAAAATTGTGGAAGAAGAGCAGGAAAAGGAGATTGTGAAAAGCCAACGGAAGCAAAAAGCCGGAAAAGTGGTGAAAAAAGCGGAAGTGAGACGATCTGAACCGGTTCAAATGAGAAAAGACAGTGTGGAAATTCATGAGTTCATTTCGGTGAAGGAATTGGCGGAAAAAACGGGGCTGAGTGCGGCGGTCTTGATTGGGGCTTTGATGAAAAATGGGATTTTGGCCAGCTTGAATCAGGTTATTGACTACGACACCGCGATGATTATCACCGACGGAATGGGCGTACAGCTTAAAAAGCACCGGCAAGATGCACGAGCGGAAGATATTTTTAAGGGAGATTTGGAGAAACTGCTCGGAGAAGATGAGAAGGCAGACCTTGAAAAACGCCCCCCCGTGGTGTGCGTGATGGGACATGTGGATCACGGGAAAACAACACTGCTCGATGCGATTCGAAACGCAAAAGTGGTGGATTCCGAGGCGGGTGGAATCACTCAACATATTGGAGCTTATCAGGTTGAACTCAAAGGGCAGAAAATCACTTTTCTCGACACTCCGGGGCATGAAGCCTTCACGGCGATGAGAGCAAGAGGGGCAAGGGCGACTGACATCGCTATTTTGGTGGTGGCGGCGGATGATGGGGTGATGCCTCAAACCATTGAAGCCATCAACCACGCCAAAGAGGCCAATGTTCCTGTGATTGTGGCGATCAACAAAATCGATAAACCAGATGCCAACCTCAATAAAATCAAGGCGGAATTGGTGGAATACGGTCTTCAATCGGAAGAGTGGGGCGGACAAACGATTATGGTGCCCATTTCGGCCAAGAATAAACAAGGAATAGATCTTTTGCTCGAAAGTGTTTTGCTTGTTTCGGAAATGCTGGAACTCAAGGCCAACCCCAATCGGCCCGCTGTGGCGACTGTGGTGGAATCGCATCTGGACCTCAGCATGGGCCCTGTGGCCACCATTTTGGTGAATACCGGAACCTTGACCGTGGGAGACAACTTTATTGTGGGAGAAACTTTTGGTCGCATCAAAAAAATGACCGACCACACCGGGAAAACGCTAAAAGTCCTTGGGCCTTCGGATACCGCCCAAATTGCCGGTTTGCACGATCCCGTGGAAAGCGGACAGATTTTGCAGGCGGTGAAGGATGAAAAATTGGCACGGCAACGCGCTATGCAAGTCCACGACATGGCCAGAGAAGAACTGATCAAAACCGGAATGGGGATGCAAGAAATTTTGCAACGGATCAAAGAAGGTTCCCTTAAACTGCTCAAAGTGGTGATGAAGGCGGACACCCAAGGATCTCTGGAAGCCATCAAACAATCTTTGGCAAAAGTGAAGAATGACGATGTGGCGATTAAGGTGATTCACAGTGGGGTGGGGTCTATAACAGAATCGGATGTGCTCATGGCCGCCGCGAGTCCGGGTAGTTTGGTGATTGGCTTCCACACGGAGGCCGGAGCCCAAGTGAGACGACTTGCCGAACGGATGGGTGTGGAAGTGGTGACTTATAAGATCATCTATGAGTTGATCGAAGATCTCCGCAAGATTCTTTCCGGTATGCTTCAACCTGAAGTTCTCTTGGTGGAACTTGGAAAATTCAAAGTCATGAAAATCTTCTTCACGGGTAAAAATGAGTTTGTGGTGGGAGGAAAAATCACCGAGGGGGTCATCAAAAGCAAATGCAATGTCCGTGTTTTACGAGATGGCAAACAAATTGGGGATGGGAAAGTCATCGGTCTCAAGTTGGTGAATGAAGACATGGTAGAATTGGATAAGGGCAATGAGTGTGGAGTGCGTTACCAAGGGAAAGTTGATCTCGAAGAGCATGATGTTCTCGAAGCGTGGAAGGAAGAAAAGAAAATGAAGACTTTATAATAGGTTTTTATGAAGCTCCTCGTCACCGGCGGCGCCGGGTTCATTGGCAGCAATTATGTGTATCGGCATCTGGAGAAACGACCGGAGGATGCTTTGGTGGTTCTGGATGCCCTCACCTATTCCGGGCACCGAGAACATTTGGCGAAAGCCGAAGAACAGGGAGTCCAATTTGTGGAAGGGCGGATTCAGGATCGCGATCTTGTCCGCGCTCTTTTTGAGGCGGAACACTTTGATGCTGTCGTTCATTTTGCGGCGGAAACCCATGTGGATCGCAGCATCAAAAATCCGGGACTTTTTGTGGACACCAATGTCCATGGAACTCAAGTTTTGCTCGACAATGCTCGAGATTTTAAGATCAAACGGTTTCACCACATCTCCACGGATGAGGTTTATGGAGATTTGGGCTTTGGCAGCACAGACCATTTCCGAGAAGACTCTCCCCTTCGCCCCAGCAGCCCCTACTCCGCCAGCAAAGCGGGGTCGGACTTGTTGTGTCTTTCCTATTTGAGAACTTATGGTGTCCCCGTAAGCATCAGCCGTTGCTCCAACAATTATGGCCCCTACCAAAGCCTGGAAAACTTTATTCCTCTTATGATCCGCAAAGCCGCTGCCGGAGAAGCCCTTCCCCTCTATGGAAATGGCAAACATGTCCGAGATTGGCTCTTTGTCCAAGATCACTGTGATGCCGTTTTACGCATTTTGGAGACTGGAAAAGTTGGTGAGATTTACAATATTGGAGGGCATGCCGAAGCTGAAAATATTGAGGTGGCCCGCATGATTCTCAAACTGTTGGGACGACCGGAAAACTTGATTTCTTTCGTTCCCGACCGACCCGGCCATGATGAGCGCTATGCGATTGATTTTGGGAAGATGCAAAGAGAGTTGGGGTGGACTCCCGCGGTCTCTTTTGAAGAAGGGATGCGCAAAACCATTGCTTGGTATACACTTTAATCATGAAAGGAGTAATTCTTGCCGGAGGAACTGGATCCAGGTTGTCGCCGTTGACTAAGGTGACCAACAAGCACCTGCTTCCCATCTACAATAAGCCCATGATTTACTACCCGCTCCTTAAACTTAAGGAGATGGGGGTCAAATCCGTACTTTTGGTTTCCGGCAAGGGGCATGCGGGTCATTTTTTGGAACTTTTGGGGGCCGGGACCGAGTTTGGTCTCAGCATTGCCTATGAGGTTCAAGAAGAAGCGGGTGGCATCGCCCAAGCCTTGAGTTTGGCCAAAGATTTCGTCGGAGAAGAAAAGTTTGTGGTGATGCTCGGAGATAATATTTTTGAAGATTCCCTTACCGAGGCCGCTCGGGCCTTTGAATCGGGCAACAACGAGGCTCATCTTTTCCTTAAAGAGGTCTCCCGACCTGAAAGTTATGGGGTCCCTCGTTTTGAGGATGGGAAAATTGTTGAAATTTTAGAAAAGCCAAGTGTCCCTCCCAGCCAGTATGCGGTTACGGGAGCTTACCTTTACACCCCCAAAGTTTTTGAAATCATTCAGGAGATTCAGCCTTCCGCTCGAGGCGAGTTGGAGATCACTACGGTGAATGACTTTTTTGTACACAATGGAAGCCTCAGCCACACTCTTTTGGATGGTTTTTGGGGGGATTGCGGGGAATCCATAGACCAAATGATGGCTGTTTCTCGTTTTATTCAGGAAAACCTGGCTCACTGAAGCACTTGCTTTATGAAAGACTGGTTGAAGATGAGGCGGCTTTCCAGGTTGCTTGGCGTGTTTTTTACAGTGTCTTTGAGTGCCTGACGAAGCGATTCCGGACCTATCTCTTCCCCGGAAAGCACTCGGCAAGACCCTTCGAGCGAGGCTTGGACCTTTTTGGAATAAGAAAGAGCGATGCAGGGCGTCCCGGCGGCCAATGCAAAAATACCGGCATGTAGACGGGCGGTAACCGCCATTTGGGCCTTTTCGAAGGCTTCAAAGGCCTCCAGCGCCGAGCGTGGCGCGTAGAGTTCCAAGCCACAGGCCTTGAGCGCTTGCAGCTCTTGCGTGCTGCCGGGGGCCATGCTGATGGCAATGGGTTTGAGCCCTCTTCTTTTCGCAAAGACCTGAATCTCTTTGATCAAAGGTTTCCACTCTTTTGGACCGAATCCTGGCCAATCTCGAAGTGAAAGCAAAAGCACCGGCTTCTTGGGAATCTTTCTTTTTTGTTCCAGAAGCCAGGAGAATGCCGGGTCTGCTCCTTGAGTGGATGCAATCCCTTGAGAGTCTAGAATCTGCTTGGAGTCGCCATCTCGCAGCAAAATCCCCGCGGCGCCTTTAAAGGTTTTTTTTGCCAAATATCTGGAGAATCTACTCTTGAGCGGCCCGATGCTTTGCCCATAAATCCAATAGGACTTTTTTAGACGACGATAGGCTTTGGCCTGGGCTGCCCAAATGAAGGGGGCTCTCCAAGTTTCCGTGTCCACAAATAGCCCCCCTCCCCCCAAGATCACACGGTCTGCGGTTTGGATTGCCGCTTCGGCCGCCTTTCGATTTCCTTTTTTCAAACGGCTCCTCAAGCCCGTGGGGATAAAGGGAACTTTTTTTAACCCTTTATAGATTTCTCTGCTGCTTTCCACTCCTCCATGGCTCACCATTATTTCTCCCTTAAATCCGTTGTTTCGAAGCTCGGTCACGATGCCGCCCAAAATAGCGTCGTCGCCCAAATTTCCCGCTCCATAATTTCCGACTATAAGAATGCTGTTTGGCTGCATTGCAATGCTTTTAAGGGTTTGTACGAGTGTCGATGGAGGTCACAGGGGCCAAACTGTCGCAAGGATCGTTGATGGGCCTCGGTCCCATAGCCTTTGTGCAGCTCGAATCCATAATTGGGATAAGTTTTGGCGTAGTCCACCATCATGCGATCACGGCTCACTTTGGCCAGTATACTGGCGGCGGAGATGCAGGGCACTTTTTGATCTCCACGAATGATGGAGAGGTGAGGAATTTTAAAGGAGAATTTGTCTCGTCCATCTATTAAAATTTGGTCGGGCACGGTTGGGAGATTCTCCAGAGCTCGCTGGAAGGCGCAGTAAGTGGCGTTGAGTAAGCCTTTTTCATCCACTTCGATCTCTGTTGCCACCCCAATCCCATAGGGACAAGCGGCCACGATGAGCTGAAAAAGTTTTTCGCGCGCTTTGGCGGTGACTTGCTTGGAATCCTTGAGCCCTTTCAGTTTTAGCCCTTTGGGAAGAATCACGGCGGCGGCCACAACCGGTCCGGCCCATGAGCCGCGACCCGCTTCGTCCATCCCAACCACGATACCATTAAATCTAGGAATCATAACTTCCTTATCCTAGCGTTTCAAAAAAAAGCCCGAAAGCTTATTTTTCTTCGTCTTCTGTCGGAGTCTCTTCCTCTGGCGCAGCAGCTTCCACTTCTGGAGCAGCTTCTGCTTCTGGAGCAGCAGCTTCCTCCTGCACAGCTTCTTCTACAACGGGGGTTTCCTCCTCCACAACGGGGGCGGCTTCGTCCATAATGGCCAAGGCAAGGTCCGTCTCTCTGAGACGAGTGGATTTACCTTGAAGATCTCGCATGTAGTAGAGTTTTGCACGGCGGACTTTTCCTTGCTTCACCACTTCAATTTTTTCAACTGTTGGGGTGTGGAAAGGGAAAATCTTCTCCACTCCAACTCCCTGCACCATCTTGCGAACGGTGAAAGTTTTGTCCACGCTGGCTCCCGCACTGACGCGGATCACCAAACCTTGAAACATCTGTACGCGCTCCTTTCCCCCTTCTTTGATTTTTTGGTAAACCTTAACAGTAGCCCCCGGTTTGAGTACGGGAACATTCTTCTTTACAGAGGAAGACACTACGAAGTCGAGGAGAGCTCTAGACATATAAAAGATTAAGCCTGGATAATATAAGTACCTCTTTCCCCTTTTGCAAGGGCATTTTTAGATTTTCTCCGGTTCTATCCCCAACTTGTTCACGGCGATCATATTGGAGGGGTCTTGAATGAGGTCTAAAATGAATTGATCGCGGCACTTGAGGCGATACAGGAAATCTTCTGATTTGAGGACACTGAACTTGATGGGCTCCTGGGTTTCCAGCGTGTCCAGGAATTTTCCGAGATTCTCTTTGTCCACCGTTCCCACCACCAAAAGATCCACCGGGGACTCTTTTTGAAGGAAGAAGCCGGCCACCAGAAGGAATTCCACCTCCCCCATCTTGCTGATGTTCTTGAGCAAGTTTTCACTGGAATTGGTGGCCTTGATGATGATGCTTCGCAGTTCATTGAAGAGCACGAAGTTTTTATTCACGATGTAGAATTTTTTCCTATTTTTTGCACGGCTGCGTAAAAGTCCTAGCTTCTTTAGATTGTCGAGCTCGCGACGAACGGAGTTTATTTGCTCGTCCAGCTCACGAGTGAGTTCACGCACAAAGAACTCATCATCCGGCCGAAGCAGGAATATGGTGAGGAGCTTTACCCGAGCTTTTGAGGTGAATAAGTGTTTTAACATATTGATTGATGTGCCCGCTGCATACAATATTTACCCAAGATCTCTTGCACTGTATAATTTTTTAATTCAAAAAGCAAGAAAAAACTGGGCTTAACCTGTAGTTTTGGCTTGTGCCCAGTGGATTCTTTGAACAAAATTTTTGTGCTTTCGACTTTTTAAACGAGCCGAGCTGAACAAAAATTGTATTCTATTTTGTGTGTGCCTTTACAATCTTACGAAGACGGACTCCGCTGTGCACCATCTCCCTTTCACGGCTTCCCTCTGCATAACGGCTCTTGAGCATCACTCTGAACTCTGCGGGGTAACGGCTCAAAAGGCGGTCTATTTCTTCCTCAATATCGGCCTCCGTGACCTCCGGATTTTCCATTTCGAAGAGGCGCTCCAAGGCCAAACGAACCAAGACTTGCTCGAGGGCCGGCTTTTCAAGCTCCTTGCGAAGATCCTTTCCCGCCTCCTTCATCTCTTTTTCATAGTCCTCCCAGCTTTGCTTGCGTTGCTTCAAATCTTCTTTCAAGCGCTCGATCAAGAAGTCGATTTCCTTTTCCACCAAGGCTTCGGGCACTTCGGCTTCCACAAGATCCAACAGTTCTTTCAAAAATTCGTTCTCTAAACGAAGATCTTCTTGGTATTCCTTCTGATGGTGAAGCTCATGTTTGATCTCTTCTTTGAGGGCCGGCAGTGTCTTTTTTTCGTCTCCGGAAACTTTTTGTGCAAACGCATCGTTGAGCTCATCCGCCTTCCCCTCTTCGATTCGGCCGATCTTCACATGGAATTTGACTTTCTTACTCTTGAACTTTTCGGAGTGGTAATCTTTAGGGAAAACGATTTCGAAGTCTTTTTCTTCCCCTTTTTTCATCCCCACCAATTCATCTTCAAAGCCTGGGATCAAGGAGCCTTCTCCCAAAATCACGGGGTGGTTCTTGCTGGAGGTTCCTTCCAAAGGCACCCCTTCCATGTCCTGACCGTCAAAATCCACCTCCACGCGGTGGCCTTTTTGAGCCGCTCCCTCCTCAAGATCTTTCCATTCCACCGTCCTTTTCATAAAGTTTTGCAAAACCTCTTCCAACTCTTCTTCCTTCACCTCCACTTCCTTTCGGGTCAACTGCAGTTTTTCGGGTTCTTTTTTGAACTTCACTTCAGGCAAAACAGGCACAAGCGCTTCGTACTTGAGTGGATCGTGCGCCAAAATCTCAACCTTGGGATGCGCCACCGGACGCAGTTTCTCCTGAATCAGCGCGGCGGTATAAGATTCGGAAAGGGCGATGTCCAAAACCTGACTCATGAAGGCCTGTTCTCCAATCTGTTCTACCAAAACATTTTCCGGGATTTTACCGGCTCTGAACCCGGGCACCTTTACCTTATCTTGGAGTTCCGCAAGCGCTTTGACGCGGTAGGCTTTCATTTCTTCCGCTGTGAGCTCAACGGTGACTTTGATTTGAGATTTTTCTTGAGTCTGAAGGGTGACTTGCATAAATGAGGGTTTTAAATTTGCGCCCAGCATACCTGCAGAACTCCTGTATTGCAATTCTTTGGCTTTTTTGGTATAATTATAAGATTTTTACAAACCCGTATGGCACAAAGACCCGAAAAACAGGAGCGCAAACAGGAACGGCGTGATGAGAAGGAAGCTGAAAAACTGAAGAATGAGCAAAGAAAAGCCGAACTTGTGGAGGCTTATCGAGTTCTTGAAGCCCAAGAAGATTCTTTGAAGGCTCAAATTGCAGCTTTGGAGGGACGAACCCCTCGAACCCCCGACCAAGAGGCCGCTTTACAGGCGCTCAACGACAGATTGAAGACAAATTCAATCGATAAAAGTATTCTGGATCGAGAAATGCGTGAAATCGGATTCCGTGCCGACGAAGCCTCTCTGGAAGAATTGGTGCGACAACTCAATGGCTTGAGTGCCAGAATTGGTGCACAAGCCGGTAGTGGAGCTGTGGAAACTCTGGAAACCTTGGCCACCGGACAAACAGCCGCTGCTAAGGCCTGTGAAGCCTTGGCGCTTAACAACTTAATCCCAGCTGACCTTAAAGCTGGTGATAATATTTTAAGAGCCGCTAAACTGGTGCTGACTCCTGCTTTGTTTGCGGATCTGACCGCCTCCCTTCCCAAAGTGGGCTCTCCCGATTACCCTGCCGAACTTCAAAAGCTTGGACAGCAATTGACCGGCATTGCGGATTCCTTACAGCCCATTTTTGAACAATGGAAGACCCTACGAGATGCCGCGGAAGATATGGGAGCCGGCGTGATCGCCAAGCCCACCGTGGATGCTATTAAAGACTTGAGCAAAAACCCTCGTAATATGTTGGGAGCTGCTGCGGGAGTCGCCGGACTGGCTGCCCTGCTTTACTTTTTTGTAGGAAAACCTCAAGAAGGGGCTCAAAAATGGATCGTCGGAATTTTGGGAGGATTGGGAGTGGCCGCCGGAGGCTTAACAGCCTGGGATGCTCTCAAACGCAATGGCGTGGGTGGAATGGATCAGCTTGAAGATTTGACGGGTATCAATACTGATCAATTGTTCAGTACCGAGGCCATGGATCGGGTTCGTGAGATGTTTAAGAAATGGACGCCCAGCGAGGATACAGACCAAGTGGATAATTTTATTCTTTCCGTGGATTCAAAAGTGCGTACTATTGTTCCTCTTTTTAAAGCAGGTTTGCGAGGTGCTCGAAGCATCGACCCCACCGCCCTGCTTGGTAACGGGCTCAGCACCCGAGAAGAAAAAATGGTGGAAGATAAACCTCTATTTGAGGGATATAGATCCTACTTTATTCATCTTTATAATAAAGCCCTTGCAAAGGGAAAGATCTCTCCCACAAAAGGAGAAGACGCTCAGGCGGATGCCGGCGCCGATTATTTCCTTAGTAAATACCCAGACAACCTTGTAATGACGGGCGTGCTCGGAGAAGGTGATGAAATGATGTCCCCTGCCGGAGCCGGAAGCGTGGGTGAAATGACCGCTTCTTCCTCCGAACGACTCCCCGCCGGACTTTCATCTCTCAAGAGTATGACCGGTTTTGGAGAGTATATAAAAGACAGCTCCGTTTCGGGCGTTGTCCTTATCAAGGGTTACCCCTACAAATACGACCGCCGTGATAATGGCGACCATGTGTTTACGGATTATATTAAGGGTGGTCAGACCCTTATTGAGGGCGCGCTTACCGGAGATGGTCTGCAAAGCGTTTTGGATCCATTTATTACTGAATTGGATGCACGAATCCTTCGAGCCTTGCCTGGCGCAGTTGGAGGTGGGGACAAAAAATACAATGAACTGGGCTACTGGGAACAAGCTGTCCCGGAGTCTATTACAGCCCACAAGGGTCTTCCCAACTTTTTACAGGAACCTACTGATCCTAAAGTCCCCGTCATCTTTTATGTGGATTTGGACAGTAAGAGCTTTAAGATTGGTTTGGATGCGGATCGGGATGGGAAGCCGGACAATGGGCTTTCTTTTGCGACCCTTGACGATGCAAAACAAGAACACGAAAAAGTTGTCTTTAAAACTCGTGTTACGGATGACATCAGCTCAACTCTGTTTGGGGTGGACTTTGAGGTTGAAGATATTGATGACAGCGTTGCCGGCGCTACGCTGGTTGTGATCCGTTACGGGACCGGCCGTGGAAGTGTCCTGTATAGTAATGATGCTGTAAAAAATTTCCAACTTGGCCCTGATGCCACCTTGGAAGCCGCCTGGACCACACGAGCTGACGAACGGGTTAAGGACTTCTTGGGACGACCGCAAGTGCAAGAAGCCTTGCTGCGCGTTACCGGGGCATATACCGGCCGTGACCACAGTGTGGTAAGTGGATTGATGAATAGAATTGAAGAAGGGCTCAAGAGTGGTCTCAACTGGCTTAAGAATGATAAGCTTGAAAATCAATTTGAAAATGAATGGGAAAAAGCGGTGATTCGCAAAATGACTGTTTTAATCAATGACCCTGTGAATGGACTTGGGGCAAGGTATGTGAATGAAATGTTTAGAAACAATAAATACAGTAATGACGCATTCCAGGGCAAAGAAGATGCTTTCTTTGACACCGAACGAGAATCTCTTGAACATGGCGGCGTAGTGGAAGCAACCGTAGAACCTTTGGAAGCACCGGATAGTGTGATCACTGCTGAGGAGGCTATGGCAATGGTGAATAGTGAAGGTCCCCGTGGAGGAAAATATAGGCTCAGTCAAGCTTTGGCTCCATTGCAGGATCAAGATCCCGCTGCTATGGCGAGCCGTTTCCAATCTGCTCTACAAGGAATCAGCAATACCTTTACGCGAGATAGCGTACGCGATACGCTTTACAAAGAGAAGTTGGCTGAAAAGATGGGGGCCTTGAGAACCGTTGTGGGCGGTTTTGGCCTCAAACCCAATCGAAAACAGGTTGAAGAGGCCATTGCCAATGCGGCTCTAGCGGCACAAAATGACGCAATCCGGTATTACGGGCTCACGGATGAGGTCGCCACTCAAAAAATGATGCTTGAATCCCTTGAGGCGGGTCCTTTTTATGCAAGCCAATGGAAGGAGGCCAGTGAGCTTGTGGCCAGCTACATCACTCAAAACATGAAATGGGAGAAATATGCTTTCCTCCCCAACCCTGAGAATATGGCCGCCGTTTGGAACTTGTGGAAAGCGGGCATCAATGATGCCAAGAATCCAGCCATGGATCCTATTAGAGATCCTAAGGATTATGCCACTTACTTTATTTGGAATCTCCAAGTGCACATGGGGGGCAAGCAAGACTACTCCCCGGATCGTTTTTATGGACAAGTGCAGTCGGTGAGCGACACCTCGTACAACGGAGCAATCAGTGGATTGAAGTCCAATTTAGAAAGCTACGATGTTTGGAGGACCAGCCCTAAACGCAAGCCAAGAACTCCAGATATGCTTAGCGCTCTTGATCTGTACCGTGAAAAAGAGGCGCCTCGCGCATTCTGGGAATGGTACGACAGCAGTGCGGAAGTTGGGGCACTCCTCAAACTGGATCACATTTGGCCACGAATCTTTAAACAAACGGTGGACGCTCGTTTTGCTCAAATCTTGACCAACCCCAATGGGGTGGATGAAGCTTATATCCATGAGGAGATCGAAGACTTCAAGAAGTTTGTCTTAAATGAAAGCAAGATGATCTTTGAGCTCTTTATAAGCGACCGGGTGGAAGCTGAACGAAAGGGCCACGATGTACGAAAGCATATCCTCAACAAATTCCCTGAGTATTTCTACCCCAAGCACCATCGAAACCTTCCTGCTTATCTGGAATTGATTCGACAAGAGATGCAAGAAATCATGATCAATGTGCATGGAGGGCTTCCCGAAGGTGGTGTGCCTTACGCTTAGTCTTCTTCCTTCACCATGATGCTTTCTTCCCCGGGGAGAGGGCAGGAGGTGAGTTCGCTGAGATCTTCGAGAGAGACGACGCCGGTTTTTTTGCTGCCATCTGGGAATCTCCAGGTTGGGTAGCTTTGGATTTTTTCATCGTTGCAGACTTCGGTTTGAGCGTTTTTACCGTTGGGGTCACACTCAATGTAAGGCAGCAGGTCGGCGGAATCTCCAAAAAGCTTCTTTTGATCGGCGCAGTGAGGGCACCAAAAAGCTCCATAAAATGTGGTGTCGGACTCGGCAATACAGGTGGCGAAGGCATCGTAGGTCGTGTCCCGCTGGCAACCCATCAATAAAAGGCTGGCGGTAAGAAGCAAGGCAAATTTACGCATGACGGCGAGTTAAGAGGTATAAACGAAGGGCCACTCCCCACTGAATGAGGATGAGAACTTGTTGAATCACGCAGAAAAGGCAGTAGGTTTTGAGCACAAAGGTTTCGATTCCGGTGAGGTAGAGTGCAAAGGCCAGGGAACCGGAAAGCGCAAAAAAGTAGAGGGGAACGAGCTTGGTTTGATCCTTAAAAAGACCACGGATGGAAAAGGCCAGGAAGCCCAGATAGGCCAGAAGGCCCAAAAGTGCCACCGGAATGCCAAAAATTTCGGCATAAATGCTTTTGTTCACAATGTCGCAGTTCCATTTTTCTCCAAAATTACAAAAATCCGTGAGGGCGGGCTTGTAATGAATGTAGGTCAAATAGGCGGCCACTGCAGCTGCGAGCACATTGAGAACCGTAAACATTTGATAGAAAGGTTTGGAAGATTTCATGTTGTTGATTTGGAGGGTCAGGTGGATTTTAACACTTTCGCCTTGTTCTTTCCAAGCAAAAAACCTAGAATGGGCGGGCTTTTACAGTAGTGGTGGATGTAGCTCAGTTGGTTAGAGCGCCAGGTTGTGGCCCTGGAGGTCGAGGGTTCGAGACCCTTCATTCACCCCATTTACTTGATTGAATCGAGTGATTTGACTGTATCCCATAAAAAGCATATAATTTTAATGTAATCTTAATGTTATTTTAATGAGTCTACTTCAAATACAGATCGATGATGAGCTTAAAGCGGCTATTCAAGCGAAAGCTAAAAAATACGGGGTTCCGAGCAGTTCTCTCGTTCGGATCACTCTGGTCGATGCTTTCTTGGACGATGAGCCTTGGGTGGAGGGCAATGTATTCAACGCACACCGAGACAGTAATGGGAAAGGTATCCCCATTGATGATCTGATAAAGATGCTATAAACATGACTGATAAAATTAAGAAATTTTTTGATTCTCAAGATACAAAGACTCGTGAACGGCTAAAGAAGAAACTGGAAGAACTGAGGAGGAATCCATTCTTGGGCAAGAACATCAAAAGAATGACGGGATATGGTAAAAATGTTTTTCGATTAAGAGTCGGTGATATTCGTATCATTTACCTCGTCAATCGTGACAGCTCAATAGAGGTTTTAGATATCGACTACCGAGGAAATATCTACTAGTTGTTCTTATTTCCAAACCTCTTTCGGTCGGTTTCGGTGAGGTATTTTTTGCGGAGACGGATGTTTTTGGGAGTGATTTCAACGAATTCATCATCCTTGATGTACTCGATGGCTTTTTCGAGCGTCATTTCGGAGATTGGCGTGAGGGTGAGGGCTTCGTCGGAACCGGAGGCGCGCACATTGGTGAGCTTTTTGTTCTTGGTCACATTCACCACAATATCCGTTCCTTGGTTGTGTTCTCCAATAATCATTCCTTCGTAAACCTCCACTTGAGGAATAATGAAGAAGGGTCCTCGATCCTGAAGTTTCCAGATGGAGTAGGCCATAGCGGAGCCGGGTTCACCGGAAATCATGGAGCCCACTGTTCGTTTGTCGATGGTTCCTTTGTAAGGACCAAAATGGTCGAAGGAATGGTAAATCGTACCTTCCCCGCTGGTCATAATAAGGAATTGAGAGCGGAAACCGAGCAGCCCACGCGTGGGGATTTCGAATTCCAGCAAGGTGTTCCCGTTTTCAGATTTCATGTTCTTCATTTCAGCTTTTCGTTTTCCCATGGCTTCAATCACTTTTCCGGCATCGGAGTCGGGCACATTGATCACGGCCATTTCATAAGGCTCCATTTTTTTGCCATCGACTTCTTGCATGATCACTTTGGGCTGAGAGATCTGAAGCTCGTACCCCTCGCGACGCATGTTTTCAATCAACACGGCGATCTGCATTTCCCCACGGCCGTAAACCATGATGGTGTCGCTGTCCTGCACTCCTTCAATTTTGAGTCCCACATTGGTTTCCAGTTCGCGTTCCAAGCGTTCACGGATGTGGCGGCTGGTCACAAACTTTCCTTCCTTCCCCGCAAATGGAGAGTTGTTCACCAAGAATTCAATGGAAATAGCAGGGGGATCAATTTTGATGGAAGGGAGCGGCTCCGCGTTTTCTTCGGTTGAAATGGTTTCTCCCACATCGATGTCGGAAATTCCGGCAACGGCCACGAGGTCTCCGGCAAAAACTTCCGGCACCTCCACACGGTCCAGTCCTTGATAGGTGAAGATTTTAGAGGCGCGAGCGGTTCGCTTGTTGCCTTCCATATCGGTGATGTAGAGCATTTTTCCGGTTTGAAGCTTTCCTTCATACACGCGACCCACGGCGATTCGTCCAAGGAAGTTGTCGTACGCCAAGGTTGCGGGCTGCATGCGGAAAGCTTTTTCGGTGTCGTGTTCCGCTTGCTTCACATGCTCCACAATAAAGTCGAGGAGCGGCGTGATGTCTTTGCGCTCATCGGTGAGGTGACGAATGGCCACTCCTTCACGAGCGATGGCATAAATATAAGGGAAATCGAGCTGTTCATCGTTGGCGCCGAGTGACACGAAGAGGTCAAAAATTTCGTTGAGCACTTGGTCGGGTCTGGCGGTGGGTTTATCAATTTTATTGATCACCACGAGCACTTTGAGGCCGAGTTCGAGCGACTTGCGAAGCACAAATTTCGTCTGAGGCATGGGGCCTTCGTAGGCATCCACCACCAGCACCGTGGCGTCCACGGTTCGCAGGATGCGTTCCACTTCGGAACCAAAGTCCGCGTGGCCCGGGGTGTCTACGATGTTGATCTTATTTCCTTTGTAATGAATGGCGGCATTTTTTGCATAAATGGTGATTCCTCTTTCCTTTTCTTGATCGTTGGAATCCATCACACGAACCTCCACCGCTTCATGTGAATTGAAAGCACCACCGGCTTTAAGCAAGGCATCCACAAGCGTGGTTTTTCCGTGATCTACGTGGGCGATGATGGCGATGTTTCGAATTTCCATAAAGTTGGTGAGTTCGCTTAGCAGAGGGATTCTACAGGAGAAAATAGGATTGGCAATGGGAAAATTTTACTCAGCAAGTGCCAGCCACCTACCCAAGAAGGAGTCCTGTACAAAGCCGCCTGACAAAGAAGTCACCCCAACCCTGCGGTCACGCGCCTGCGGTCCGGCGGGGTTGCGTGGAGTTGTTGGGGATTTGGCGATAGGATCATTTACGAAAAAAGTCACATCCCCCTGACCATTACTCTCAGCTCCTCGAAGAACAATCATGTGAGTATTCCTGGTTTCTGGAACCTTAGTGATTGGGTCAATCTGTCGAATGGATACGGCTACCGGGGACCGGGCGAGATCCTGAACTAGCTGCTCCCACGCTTCCCCCTTGGTGAACCTTTCTTGATCCCCATAGTCGTTCACCTCCAATGTGACATCATACCCTTGCGCAGTTTCTTGAAAACCTTGATGAGTCCAGCCCCACTGAGGGTGCCTTCCATTGGCTGCCTGAGCTATGAAATCAGCAAAAGTAGATCCTGATGGGATGTTTTCGGTTGCACTCAACAGCATCCAAACTGCTGCTGGAGAGCAAGAAACTATGCTGGCGTTGCGTCCCGATATGGTAGCTCCTCCCACATCGCTCTCTGACTGAAAAGGCACCTCATATAGGAATCTACCCGGCTTTTTACCTAGGGCAATTTGAATCCGTTCATTCGCATCAGTTGTGGAGGTGTGCACCGTGGATTCATCGAGAAAAGCTGTTCCCACATGGGCTGGTGCAGCGGCCTCCCCATCCTCCATCAATAGGACGGATCCTATGACGAGAGGTGCTAGGGCTGACATGGTTTTTCTTAATTTCATTTAGCACAAAATAACATACTTATGCTGGTTGGTCAACCCAATTCCTCCCTAGGGAGAGGCTTTAACCTGTTATTGGGTTGCGCTGGCGTAGCAGGTCTCGCAGACCACCACGGCGGGGTTGGTGGGTGGATCGCTGGTTGCTTATGCGGCCACTTTTTTGTACGCCGTCCAGTGAAAAAGAGAGCGTATGCTCACCCTCTGTGCTAAGATGGGTTTACTCACTGCCACGGGCGGCCATCTACGGATGGTCGGTGCTAAAAGTTTGTCTGCATTTTCACCCCCTCCTTATGGCAGCCTTGAGTGTCCTTGAACAAAAACTCCATCAACAGTTTTCTGAGTACGGACAAAATGCTCGCGAGTGGATGCGTAAGTGTGAGCTCCTTCTCCCAGAAATCCAGGAGAGGGAAATTTGGCGAAAAAAACGGTTTTCAAGCATTTATGAATACGCGGCAAAACTTGCGGGTATGAGCAAAGTTCGCGTGGATGAGTCCCTTAGGATTTATTCAAAAATTAAAGACAAGCCTTTGCTTATGAAAGTGGCGGAGTCGAAAGGGCTTCAAAGGCTTCGGCCCGTGGCCTTGGTGGCTACTCAAGAGAGCGAAGCGTTTTGGGCGGAAAAGGCTTCCGGAATGAGTAAACTCGCCCTCCAAACCTTTGTGCACGACTACAGGTTAGAATCTCGTTCTGGAACGGAATCTCAATCTGTAAAAGTGCAAATGGATTTGAGCCCTTCTTTGGCCAAGGATTTGGCGGTCTTAAAGGGCCAACGCAGTTGGGAAGAGCTGATGAGTGAACTCCTGGAACTGAAGAGGCAGGTGAGTCAGGAAGCACAGCAGGAGACAGTCACTCCACCAGCGGTGCCCGTGGCCACTCCCTCCCGACACATTCCGGCAGCCATCCAAAGGGAAGTTTTGGCCAGGAGCGGCGGACTTTGTGCGTACCCCAGCTGCAGGAGGCCGGCGACTTCACTGCATCACACGCAACGGTGGGGACTTGAAAAAATCCATGATCCTGCGCGGCTGCAGGCCGTGTGTACGGGGCATGAACGGTTGGTGCATTTGGGGCTTATTGAACATGAAGAAGAGGCTCCAGAGCAGTGGCGACTGCGGGAGCAGGCGGACCGGAGCAGTGACAAGTTTTATATAGACACTCTCGTCTCCCTCTACAGGCCCAGTGGCTAGGTGGACGGAGCCCACTAAAACAGGATAAGATAGCCCACGCCCATGAGGGTGGCATCGACCAAAATATGGCTGAGGTAGGCGGGCCAAATGGATTTTGTTTTGTGGTAGAGCGCGCACCAGATGAAGCCGGCGACTCCAACGGAAGTGCCCAGGAGCAGGGTGAGCGGCAAAGAGAAAAAGCCGGACAGTACAAAATAATGATGTCCGGTGAAGGCCGCGCTGCTGATGAGCGCCGCCCAGACCCAGGAGAACTTGAGCTGCAAGCCGCGGAAAACGAACCAGCGCCAATAATATTCTTCAAGCAGAGAGTGAAAAAAACTGAGAAAGATGGCGAAGAGTAGATAGAGCCACGGGTCCGCCAGGCCAAAGGCTTTTACTCTTTCAAGCAGGTCGCCCGCGGCGGGCTGCAAGCCCAGGAAAAATGCTCCGAATACAATGCCGGAGAACAGGAGTCCGCTGATGAGCCCGGCGGCAAGCTTGATGGAGTTCTTGGCTCCACCCGTTTGATTGGGAAGTGCCTGGGTGAAAGCCGTGAGCCAAAGTAGGGGCCAAAAAAGAAGCGTGAGCTTGGTGATTAAATAAATCCACCCTGTTAACTCCGATTCCCAGAGCAAGTAAAGGGTGGCCCCAAACACTTGAAAGAAGAGGGCGGGAAGAATTCCGAAGAAGAAGAGTTTTTTATCTTTCATCTCCCCCACTCTATCACATCCCCTTGGGTTTGCCAGTTTGGGGGTCGATATAAGGACTTAGTTTGCGGAGTTTTTTACCGTATTGGATCCAGTTGTGGCAGGCATCCGGATTTTGATCGTAGTGTTTTTTCGCCTTTTTTATGACTTTGACGGCTTGTTTCCAGTTGTCCACCACCACAATAAAATGCAGATCTTTGGGATCCATGAGTTTCCCTTTCAAAGGATTGTCGATGATCCAATTGATGAGCTCGCGCCACATTTTGCCCACCAGGATCACGGGCATATTGCAAATGTGCTTCACTTGCAAGAGCTGCCAGGTGTAAAAAAGTTCCAAACAAGTTCCAATCCCTCCGGGCATCACCACCACGGCGCTGGACAAGAGCATGAATTCGTCGAGACGGGTGGAAAAGACCTCGTGGTTGTCTAAAAATTCTAAACCTTCGTTGGGTTTTTGTTCAAAAGGCAGCACAATGTTGAGACCAATGCTGTGCGCTCTGTTTTTGATGTCTCCGGCGGTGTGCCCCAAACTCGCCGCTTCCATAAGCCCCGGACCTCCCCCTGTGATGAGATCCACTCCCATCCCGCCAATCACTTTGGCGAGGTTGTAGGCGTCTTGATACACCGGATCTTCGGGCTGAATACGGGCGGACCCAAAAATGGAGACTCGGAAGTCGTGGTTTTTGAGTTCATCGCTGATTTGGAAGTCTTTTGGCGTCATGAGGGGAAACATTGATGTCGCTTGATCAATTTATTATAGCAAATTTTAAGTATAAATGCTACCCTAAGTCCAATGAAACTCTTCCTAGACACCGCCGACCTCAAGCAGATCAAGGAAATCGCTTCTTGGGGGATTTTGGATGGAGTCACCACCAACCCCACCCTTTTGGCTAAAGAAGGAAAAGTGGATGCAAAAAAACATCTTCAGGCCATTTGTGAACTTGTGGATGGACCGGTGAGCATGGAGGTTTTTGCGGAGGACAGCAAGGAGATGGTGAAACAAGGGTTGGAATACAGCACTTGGGCAGACAACATTGTGGTGAAAATTCCCATGACTCCCGAGGGGCTCAAGGCCGTGGTTGAGCTGAAAAAAAAGGGGATTCCCACCAATGTGACTTTGATTTTTTCGGCAAACCAAGCCCTGCTCGCCGCCAAGGCCGGAGCCGCGATGGTGAGCCCTTTTATTGGACGGTTGGATGAGGCTGGCGAAGACGGCCTCACTTTGATTCAAGAAATTACAGATATTTTTTCGAACTACGCTTTTGACACGGAAGTTTTGGTGGCCAGCGTACGAGGGCCTCGACATATCACGGAGGCCGCTCGAATGGGGGCTCATATTGCCACCTTGCCGTATGAAATCTTTAAAAAACTCCCCTATCATCCCTTAACCACCATCGGTTTAGAGAAATTTTTGGCCGACTGGAACAATCGAAAATGAAACTTTCTTTGGAGCACATTGTGGGCCTTGGGAGTGAGGGCATAAGCTTGGCCGAATTGCAGGCTGAGGGGGTGAAGATTCCTGAATTTTTGCGCGGTTTTGAGGCGAGAGCACAGGGGTTTCCTCTGCTTCCCAAGCTCAAGGGGCCTGTTTTGGCGGTTAAAAGTTTGGCGGAAAAAATGAAAGGAAAGTTCAAGGACATTGTGGTCCTGGGTATTGGCGGAAGCGCGCTCGGCATTTCGTGTGTCCGCGATGCGCTTAAAGGCGTGTATTGGAATCATCACGGGAGCCCTCGATTGTTTGTTTTGGACAATTTGGACACCGTGGGCGAGCTGGAGCGAGTGATTGATCTTGAGCATTCCTTGTTTATTGTGATTTCAAAATCAGGCACCACGCCAGAGACCATGGCGCAGTATTTTTACTTTAAGCAAAAGGTTTCTAAAGAACAGTTTGTTTTTATTACGGATCCGAATGGCGGCGAATTGCGAGCGATTGCTCAGGAATATGGAATTCCGACCTTGGATATTCCGGAAAATGTGGGGGGGCGCTTTTCTGTGCTCACTCCTGTTGGACTCTTCCCTGCGGCGCTGCTCGGCATAGACATTGAAGAATTGCTCCGAGGCGCTGAGGACGGGGTTAAACTGTTTCAAAGTTCCGAATGGGGGCTTAACCTTCCCTTTCAGTTCGCTTCCGCCCAGTATCTGCTGGAGTGGAAGCATGGAATCCCGATCACGGTGATGATGCCCTATTCCTCCCGCTTACACAGTTTTGCGGATTGGTATGCCCAGCTTTTGGCGGAAAGCATCGGGAAGGCGGGCAAGGGGCTCACGCCTGTTTCGGCCTTGGGCGTTACGGATCAACATTCGCAGTTGCAACTTTATAATGAGGGACCAAAAGATAAATTGATTGTGTTTATTGAGGTGGAAAAGGAACCCGGCCCGCAGATTCCCCGCGTGGACCGTAAGACCCTTGCTTACCTTTCGGGAAGAGGTTTTCACGAGCTCATGAATATTGAGAAAAAAGGAACCGAACAGGCCTTGAGTGAGTATAAAAAACCTTCGGCAACCCTCAGCATTCCAGAGGTGAATGCCTATGAACTGGGGCAATTGTTTCTATTTTTTGAAGCCAGCATTGCTTTTTTGGGTGAATATTATAGGATAAACGCGTTCGACCAGCCTGGCGTGGAACTCAGCAAACAGCTCACTAAACAGGCTTTAAGCTCATGAAATTAAGCACCGACCAAATCGCATTTCTCAAGGCTTTCTCTAAGTCTTGTAGGCGATCGATTTTGGAAATGGTGACCCAGGCCCAGTCCGGACACCCGGGTGGATCGCTTTCGTGCATCGATTATCTCTCTCTGCTGTATGTGCTGAGGCTCCACCAAAGCAATGAACCGATTGTGGTTTCCAACGGACATATCTCCCCCGCTGTGTACAGCGTGTTGGCGGAGCTTGGGGTGATCCCCAAGGCTCGCGTGATTGAGACTTTTAGAAAACCTGTGGATATTTATGAAGGGCATGTGAATCGACAAGTGCAGGGAGTTTGGTATGGAACGGGGCCTCTGGCCGTGGGCGCCAGTGCGGCTGCGGGGATGGCACTTGGAGAGAAGCTTAAGGTTCTGGGATCCGGTGAAGAGGAGGCGAAGCATGTATTTTTGCTGATGGGAGATGGTGAGAATCAAGAGGGCCAGGCGTATGAAATGATGAATTTTGCGGTCAAGCACCGCCTCGACAACTTGATTTTGTTTGTGGATTTCAACCAAGTGCAGCTCACCGCTTCTTTGGACGAAATCATGCCGCTGCAGGTTAAAAAACATTATGAGGCGGCGGGTTGGTTTGTGCAGGAAGTGGATGGACATGATTTTGAAGCTATGAATTCTGCTTTGGAGGCGGCTTTGGATGAAAAGGGCCGACCAAGCGTTTTGATTGGACACACGATTATGGGACAGGGCGTGGAGTTTATGGCCAAAACGGGGCGAGAATATAAGGCCGATTGGCATGGCAAGGCTCCCAAAAAAGATGAGGCCGCTGCCGCGCTCATGGAAATGATTTTGGATGAGGAAGAGGCGGCGATTTTAGCGAAAGGACTTGAAGGACTGACGGTGAACATTAAAACGCCGGTTCAACCGGAAGTGGCTGCCGTAAACGGTGGCACTCCTCGCGTTTATGGGCCGGAGGAAATGACCGATTGTCGCAGTGCTTATGGAGCGGCTTTGGTGGATTTGGCTTCGCTCAACCCCCATATTCTGGCGCTGACCGCGGATCTTGCCGATAGTGTGAAAACGGACGGTGTGAAGAAAGCTTTCCCGGATCGACACATTGAATGTGGCATTGCGGAACAACACATGGTGAGCTGCAGCGGAGGTCTTTCGATTCTTGGTTTTGTGCCTTTTTGCAGCACTTTTGGCGCCTTTATGAGCAGCCGCGCAAAAGACCAGGCCCGGGTGAATGACATCAATCAGACCAATGTGAAAATGGTGGCCACGCACTGTGGGCTCAGCGTGGGTGAAGATGGCCCAACGCACCAAGCTATTGATGATATCAGCTCTTTTGCGGGGTTCTTTCACACCAATATTTTTGAACCGGCCGACCCCAATCAATGTGATCGAATCGTTCGTTTTGTGGCCGCGCAGTATGGTAATTTTTATGTACGCATGGGTCGTGCGAAAATTCCGGTGCTCACCAAAGAAGACGGCAGCCCGTTTTTTGGAGAGGGCTACGATTTTATTCCGGGCCGTGCAGATATTTTACGCCAAGGAAAGCGAGCCACGATAGTGGCGAGCGGGCCCATGGTGCATTACGCCTTGAAAGCAGCGGAAAATTTGGGGGGAGATATCGAAATTTTGGTGGTGAGCAGTTTTATTCCCTTCGATGCTGAGAGCGTGGTGGCTAGTGCTCGCAAGACGGGTCGCGTTGTTACGGTGCACGACCATAACATCGACACCGGTCTCGGCAGCTTTGTTCAAGAAGCCTTGTTTGAAGCCGGCGTAATGGTGCCGGTGCAACGGCTCGGCGTCTCCGGCTACCAACTCTCCGGCACCGCGGACGAGCTTTATGAAAAAGCGGGGCTCTCCGTGAGACATATTGAAGAAGCTCTTAAAAAGCTCATCTAAGCGCTTGCCACCTCTTATTCCCAGAACTTCTCGTCGGAGCGCCAGGTGTCGTCGGCTTCGTTGTGAATGAAGGAAGTGATGGAACCTCCATCCAGCTCATAGATTTTTGCCTTGCCTTTGGAGGTGCTCCAGTCTGTTCGAGACCAGTCGATTTCCGGAGTTTCTTCGAAGAATGCGAAAATTTCAGGACAAGCGTCCTCTTCCACCTTTAGAGTGATGCGCATGTACCCGAGGACCCCAGCACAATCCTCTGCAGCGGCGGCTTCTGTGAGCCCTTGCCACGCCAACATGACCGGCTTTTGTTCGGGATAGGCGTTGATGGTTTCTTTGTCTGCTACGGTGATGCCTTGGCTGCACGCGGTGAGTAAGAGTCCAAGAGCGATGAGTGGTGTTGAAAGAGCTTTCATGGTTCAAAAGGTTAATGCGAATACTGAAAAGAGTTTAGCTCAAAGCACGGCGGGGTGCAAATACGCCAAAACTTTAATCTTAACTTTGGGGAGAAGGGCCTTGAGCGCCGTGAGCGGAAGTGCCGCAATGCTTGATTCCATGGCTTGGATCAAGGGTGCTTTTTCCGGCCCTTTCAAAAGAAGAATGGCGCAGGAAGCTTCTTGCAAAGCCTGAATGGAAAGGGTGAGTCTTTGGGGTGAAGGTGTGCCCTTTGCCGTCGCGGTGCACGCGTACTCTCGACTCTGCAGCGCCAAGTCGCCTTCAAAAAGTGAGGCAATGTGTCCATCGCTACCGGCCCCCAAAATCAAACAATCCAGCAGCGGCCTCCCCTCTTGTTTCATGGCCAAGAGTTTTCGATTCATTTCCTGGGCGGCGGATTCATAAGGGAGCGAAGTGTCGAAGGCTAAAATATTTTCCGGTGGAAGTGGTGCACGACTGAATAAAGTCTTTCGCAGCATGTTTAAATTGCTTGCTTTGTCATCGCTGGGCACAAAGCGCTCATCCAGCTGGATCATTTTTATTTTCTCCCACGGCAGATCTTCTTCTGCGAGTTTTTTATATAGGGATAGCGGCGTGGACCCGCCCGCAAGGCCCAAACGGCACTCTTTTTGAGTCCGAAGTACCTCTTTGATGCACAATTTCAAATCTTCCAGGGCTATTTTCTCCCACTCTTCTTCCGTCTCACAATAGAAAATCCATGGATTTGTCATTATTGAGGCAGGGCATTAAACCAAGTAAAGCCATCTTTCGCCAAGAGTTCGTCGGCTTGTTTGGGTCCCAGGCTCCCACAATCGTAGGAATAGAGCTCCGCACATTTTTTAGACTCAATGTCACACCAAGACTGCGCTTTATCCATGACCTGCCATGCTGCAAAAATTTCTTCAAAGTTGAGGAAGAGTCCATTTTTCCCCGCCACCGCGTCCAAAAGAAGACGGCCATGTTCGCCAATACAATCGCCGCTGCAATAAATGGGGCGGCCCGTGGTGAGCGGATGGAAATCAAAAGTTTTTCCACCCAATTTGGTGAGCAAATGAAATTCAATTTTCTCGTAAGGCTGGAGTTGAATCACAATTCTGTTGGGCTGCGTGATTCCCGCTTCTTTTTGTACCTGATGTGGCTTGAGCTCCAGCACTACCGCCGTCCACTTTTTTTTGAGGCATTTCCCGCTTCGAATGAAAATGGGGACCCCTTTCCACAAAGGGTGATCCATGGTCAATTTGAGTGCCGCATAAGTCTCGGTTTGTGAGCTTTCCGGAATTCCTTTTTCTTTGTTGTAGCCCTTGTATTGTCCGCGCACGATGCAGTCGTGCGGCTTTCCTATTTTAAGCGATTTGAGTACTTTTGCTTTTTCGTGATGAATGGCTTCCGCTGTTTTTTGTTTGGGCGCGTGCATGGTTAAATAAGCCAAAATTTGGAGGAGGTGCGATTGCACCATGTCTCGCAAAATCCCAACATGATCAAAATAGTTGGCGCGACCCTCAATATCTTTTTCCTCCAGGGCGGTGATTTGGATATTGCTCACAAATTCCTTACTAAAAAGATTGGTGAGCAAAGAGTTGGCGTAGCGGAGCGAAAGTAGATTGCTCACCGCTTCCTTGCCCAAATAATGGTCGAGCAAAAAGATTTGTTCCGGTTTAAAAAATTTTTCGAGTTGAGTCTTAAGTGCTTTTGCCGACTTGAGGTCGTAACCAAAGGGTTTTTCTATAACAAGCCGAAGCGGTGCTTTTTTTGTGTTGAAGCTGACCGCCGCCAAACTCGAGAATATGCCCGGGAAAACGGAGGGTGGAACGGAAAAATACGCCATGCGCACGCGGCTTGGAGCGTTTTCGACTTCCTTCAACCGTTTGAGCATCGCCTTGTAATCTTCTTTTTCTTTGTAGTCTCCGGAAAAATAAAAAACATTATCGAGCAGCTTTTTGAGTGTTTTTGGCTCGATGTCTTTTTCATTTTTTTTGATGGCTTCGGCAAAGCTTTTCCTGAATTCGGCATCCGACATTTTTGTACGAGCGAAGCCGATGATTTTAAAGTCTTTTGGCATCCGTCCTTCCTTGACGAGCTCATACAGTGCCGGAAAAAGTTTGAGTTTTGCCAAAGATCCGGAGGCTCCAAAGATCACCAATGAAAAATCGTGCTCCGCCATTTGAAATGGAATTTTCTTCATATCCATTGAGAGTGAAAGTTCCCCGGTTTGTCTCGGCGTTCGTAACCATGTGAACCAAAACAATCTCTAAGCCCTTGAATAAAATGCGCGGGGAGCTCGGCGCTTCGCATGCTCTCAAAATGCGTGAGGGCTGCGGAAAGTGCCGGAACCGGAATTGAATTTTGGATGGCGGTGCTCACCACTTTTTTCCAAGATTCATGTGTGGTTTTTAAAATTTGTTCGGTCCACAGCCCGGAGTAAAGGCTGCCGGAATGGTTGAGTACACCGGAAAAATTTTTGAGCATTTTGGAACGAATGATGCAGCCTCCTTGCCACACCCGCAACACTTCTTGAAGGTTCAGTTCAAAGCCGTATTCCTTGTTCGCTGCCGCCAAGACGGTGAGTCCCTGCTCAAAATGAGCGATCCTGGATGCGATGAGAGCTTTTTCCAAATGCAGCGCGAATTCCGAGACCAGCATCTTGGGTGCGGAGGCTTGTACCGGGTAGCTCTCCGCCAACTTGAGACGGGTCTCTTTTTGAGACGAGAGTGCTCTGGCAAACACCGCATTGGTGAAGGAGGGCGCGGCAATGCCAAGCTGCAGCGCTTCTTCGCTGCTCCAGCGACCCGTTCCCTTTTGTTCCGCTCTGTCTAGAATGAGCTCCAATAAAAACTGTCCGTCTTCTTTTTTTTGTAAAAGCTCCACACTGATATCCAATAAGAACGAATCCAAATCTCCCTTTTTCCATCCTTCAAAAATTTCTGCGATTTCTTCCTGGCCGAGTTGAAACAAAGATTTTAATAAGTCATAGGCTTCCGCCAAGGCCTGCATTTCCGCGTACTCGATGCCATTGTGAATCATTTTTATGTAATGCCCCGCACCCCCTTTGCCCATGTATGCGGTGCAGGCGTGTCCATCAAAATCTTCGGCTGCAATGGCTTTTAAAATATCGGCGAATTCTTCGTAAGCCTCTCGACTTCCTCCCGGCATGAGGCTTGGACCGTTTAAGGCCCCCTGCTCCCCTCCCGAGATTCCGCATCCCAAAAGATGAATGCCCTCCGCTTCATATTCAGCAATCCAGGACTCCGTATCCGCGAAAAAAGAATTTCCTCCTTCCAAAACAGCGTCCCCCTGCCGTAGCGTTTCTTTGAGTTGAATCAGCATTTCTTCAACGGCTTGTCCGGCGGGAACCATGAGGATGATTCTTCTGGGCTCCTGAATGCTCTCCACAAAATCTTCAAAGTTTTCGGCTCCGTAAAAATCTTCCGTGCCGTAAGTATTTATAAAATTCACCACTTTTTCGTGCGTGCGATTCCATACGCTCACTTTAAAGCCATGCTTTGCGATGTTTCGAGCTAGAGCAGAGCCCATGGTCCCAAGACCAATGAGTCCGATGTGGGATGACATGATGGAGGGGTGTTATTGCGCGTCCGGCGCGGGCGCTTCTATAATTTCGGCATCCGTTTTTTCCAAAGACACTTCTCGAAGCTTGATGAGTACCGATTGGATGCTGAGCAAAGCGACTTGGCGAACTTTGTCTTCGGAGAAATCCAGGCCGTGTCTTTGCAAGTATTCTTCTAGGGCAAATTGAAGGAGATCCAGAATGAGTGATTTGAGTTTTTGATCCGGCGTGAGCACGGTTTGTAGTGTTTTCCCCGGGAGACGGAGACCCGCATCCAAAATGGCTTTTCCCCATGCGTTGAGCTCTTGTTTGATTTCCTGAGGGATGAAGGCTTCTCCCGGCACAGCAGCCAGTGCTGAATCGTTTGGTAAAGGCGCGTCTCCGAATTCTTGCATGATTTCTTTTTCCATTTCCGGGTCCGCAATGGAAAGTGCGGCTAAAATAAAGGCGCCCGGAACATTCTCTTGCAAGAGTTTCACCACCAAAAATACGATATCGGCTTTTGCGGGATCTTTCATAAAGCGCATCAATATTTTTGCCAATTTGTCCTCTTGTTTTTTCTGAGCCGCCTGATTGCCACTCATGTTTTTAATGGCCCGTGCGTTCTCACGCATTTGTTCTTGAAACTGTTCGTTGGATTCGGGACCTCCGTTTCCCTGTGTATCAAGACCGAAAAAGGATTCTAAAGACATAATGAAGAGGGCGCTTTATTTACTGAGTTTTTTTGCAATAAAGTTGTAGAGGGAGACCAAAATATAGGTTCCCAAGAATCCATCCAGAAAGCCCCAAAGCAAACCGATGAAGGCGCCTGTAGCTGTGATTTCGTACGCGGGATACCACTCCATAACGAGTTCCAAAGAAGAGACCCCCATGCCCCATTGAAGGGCGATTAAAGTCCAAAGCAAAAGGCCTACTCCCCAAAGAAGTCCGACTGAAAGGGCGGCAGCGAGCGTGTTGAGTTGGTTTTTCATAGTGGCGGGGTTATAAAAAACTAAAAAAACTATCCGGAGGATAGCTTTTTTTGTATTGAAAGGCAAACCGGCTTTTTACGCCGCGGTCACATGAACCAAAGTGTTGTAGTGAGTGCTTCCATCGAATTTCTTCTGTCTCTTTTCAGTGAAAGCCACTTTCCCGTCGGTGAGTGCGAACAAAGTCCAATCCCGTCCGGTTCCCACATTCTCTCCGGGGTGCCATTTGGTTCCCTTTTGGCGAACAATAATAGAACCCGCACTCACAAATTCACCCGCAAAGCGTTTGATTCCAAGGCGTTTCGCCTGCGAATCTCTTCCGTTTTTACTCGATCCTCCAGCTTTCTTGGTTGACATATACTTTAGAGATAATAGGTGGTCTGAGCCACTTGCTGCGGTATTCTACTCAAAAGCCCCCCTCGATGCAAGCTTTTTTCCGAACTGTTTTTCTTTTATACTGATTCCATGAATTTCTCCACAGAAGAACGGGCCGAAATAAGCAAGGGTTTACTCCGGTGGTTTGCCACGCACCAGCGCCCCCTTCCCTGGAGAAAGCACTATGCGCCGTATGAGGTTTGGATATCGGAGATCATGCTTCAACAGACGCAGGTGGCCACCATGCTCCCCTACTTTAATCGATGGATGAAGGCTTTACCGAGCATCAAGGCGGTGGCTCAGGCCAGGGAGGAGGACTTGATTAAACTCTGGGAGGGGCTGGGGTATTACAGCCGGGTTAAAAACATTCACAAGGCGGCGCGGATTTTGGTGGAGAAAAATGAGGGGCGTTTTTTTGAGAAATATGAGGATATTGTGAAACTTCCCGGCATTGGGCCCTACACTGCGGCGGCCATCTGCAGCATTGCCTTTGAGCAGGATTTCCCCGTGGTGGACGGGAATGTTGTACGAGTGCTCTCTCGCTTGGGCGATTTTAGGGAGGATGTCCGATATTTTAAGAAGGCGTTTTGGGAGGAGGCCGGGCGCTTTCTCCCCAAGGGGCAGGCTCGGGCCTTCAACCAGGCGCTGATGGAATTTGGCGCATTGCAATGCACTCCAAAGAGTCCCGCCTGTTCCAAATGTCCGCTCCAAAGCCTTTGCAAGGCGGCGGCCAGCGGAACTCAGGAGTTTTTGCCGAACAAAGGCCCCTCTTCTTCTAAGATTCCCATCCAGGTGGTGATTGCGGTGATCACTAAAAATGGGAAGGTTTTCGTCCAAAAACGACGCGATACCGGGCTCATGGCCGGACTTTGGGAATTTCCCGGAGGACAGGTGGAAAACGGTGAAACTCTGGAGGAGGCGCTGCATCGAGAAATTGAGGAAGAACTGGCTATTCGGGTGAAAAATCTGCGTTTTTTTATGAACATTAAGCATGCCTACACCAAATACACCGTCGATTTACACTGTTTTTTGGCCGATTTTGACAGCGGCACGGTGAACTTGAATGCCGCGAGTGAGAGCCGGTGGCTGAAGCCGGAGCAGCTGAGTCAACTCGCCTTCCCCGCCGCCAATGTCAAACTCATTCATAAATTGCTTTCTTTTCGCAAATAAGGGGGTAGAATGATCCTTAAGTTTGATGAGCCTATGCCTAGAACCCTCGATCTGTCCTATCCTCCCGTTGAGCACCATCTCCCTTTGGTGCACGAGGTGATGGCTGCGCCCGTACACACGGTCACAAGTGGTGTAGGGAAAGCGGTTCAAGTTCTTTTGCGTTTTTTAGATTGGAAGAGAAGTCGTGGAGATGATGACACAAAGTTTCGGACTGAGAACCTTCGCAACCTCGAATAAAGCCCCCTTCCACCCTTCCTTCCCAACCTGTTTTGTGTTATAATGGTGAGATGATTTTTGAAATGCAAAAAATACTCTCACTTCTGCTGGTGTTCTCTCTCTTCCTTGGCCCCGTCGCGCAGCCGCGCTTGGCACGGGCCGAGGAGCCGATTTCCACTGAAACCCTCACGGAAATCGTGCAAGAGAGCTCTTTGCTGCTCCAACTCAAGCAAAAGTTGGCGCAAATGCAGTACCGGTACACCCTTTTTGAACAAAATGTGGAACAGGCCAAGGTGCATCTCATCGAAATCGATGCCGCCATCACGAACCTGGAAATGATCGTGGATAGCTTGAATAATCAGATCCATGACAATAAAAAGCAGGTGACCAGCGTGAAGACGCAAAAAGAACGAAAAAGTATGGATATTGAGGATTTGGAGGAGGAAGTGCAAATTTTGGAGTTCAAAGTCGCCGACCAAAAGAAACTGGTGGGAGAACTGATGTCTTTGATCTATTTGAAACGAGAGATTTATTACACCGATGATGAAGTCAATCCTGTGAAATTGCTGGCCAGCCCGGGCAGTGTTTCGGAAACCCTGCAAAACCTCACTTATTTGGAGTTGGTGGAAGAAGAAAACAAGGTCCAGATAGAAACCATGAATTCCCTCACTGAGGATTTGGCGGAAAAGTGGGCGGAACTCCGCACGCGGAAGGCTGAATTGGACCAAGTGGATTTGGAGCTTGCGGATGAACAAGACCGGCTGATCGCCGAGCGGCATGCTCAGGAAGAACTTTTGAATGAGACCCAGGCTGAAAAAACACTTTTGGAGGGCATGCTGTCTTCATCGGATGATAAGAAAGAGGACCTTTTGAAGGATATTGAAATTTATCGACAAAATGTGGCGAGCATGGAGGAAAAGTTGAGAGGTATGAATGCCCTCCTCACGGAAGATCAACAGACTACCGTGGCTCAAATTGAAGCGGATATGGCGGCAAACTTTGATGCCAATGCCGCCTCCGCCTTCCTGCAACTGGATTGGCCCGTTTCTCCTGGAACCGGCCTCACCGCCTTCTTTGATGACGGCGGCTACAAAGAACTCTTTGGAGTGGCTCACGGGGCTCTGGACATCCGCGCCAAACAAGGCAGTCCCATTTCCGCTCCCGCCGATGGAGTGGTGAGCAGCGTGGTTTATGACGCCAATTCCACAAACTATGCTTACATTCAAATTGCCCACCGCATGGGTGTGATGACCGTTTACGGACACATCTCCGCCCCTGCTGTTTCCAGTGGGGATTATGTCACTCGCGGACAAATCATCGGAACCACCGGAGCCATGCCCGGCAGTGTGGGCGCCGGAGTCCGCACCACCGGACCTCACCTCCACTTTGAAGTCTGGCAAGATGGCATCCGCGTCGATCCCCTCCGCTACCTCTCTCTCGACGAAGTCCCCATGGACTCCCTGCCCGAACAGTATTTGGACCAAGTCCAAAACGCCCTGGAAGAACAAATCCGTGAAATCCAGGACGCGATTGGACTTTAAAAGCTGACTTTGATACACTCAAACTACTTTCGGGATTTTCCCGCGACCCCTCCCAGAAATGGGAGGGACATATTTTTATTTAATTTTTTGTATCAATTGACTTTAGGCTCCCAATTGATTAGATTTTCTCCGCTAAACGAACCCGAAGGGTTTGCTAAGCAAAGATGGGGGTTCGCCAAGTGGTAAGGCACCGGGTTTTGGTCCCGGCATTCGGGGGTTCGAGTCCCTCACCCCCAGCCAACACTTCATTAACAAATGATAAAAATATGGCACCTAAGGGTAGAGCTAATCAGGCCCCAGATTCGGATGAGGATTTTGTAGGGGCTTTTCGTGTCCCCCCGATTCAAGATCCTGATCAATGGAGGAATTGGCAAGATCAAAATGCTGACCAGATTAGAGCTGGCATAGCAGGAGTAAAGGCTAGACTAAAGGGAGAATTTACTGCGTGGCAGCGTCAGTTGTGGAGCGCACCCCCACCTGACCCTGACTTCGAAAAAATGGCCTTTGATGGAGCGTCTCAATTGCCTCAAGAGGAGCGGGACAGGCAAGCAAATATTCCCCCTGAGGCTACTGCACGGGTGAGAGCGTTCTGGGAGGAGAATCATGAACGCCTACTTGCTGAGCAAGATGCACTAGATCAAGAGGAAGATGATTAAAGGGTACTAGACCCATTTAGCCAGCCAAACTTCCTAATCTTATATTCTTATGAAGAAATATGTATTCATTCTCGGCCTCTTTTTAATTACAACGGGATGTGCAACGCAAACAGAAGCTGATCCACAGGGGGTAATACTCGATGCCGGTGATTTTACGATACTTGCACCTTCAGATTGGGCCTTTATCCCCAAAATGGGCATTGACTCCACGGTTGGGCAGTTCTCTGATGGTGAAATGACTTTGATTTTTGATTATGGAGTCAATGCTGGCGTTTACTCCAATAATTCCGTCTATTTTGAAGATCCATCTGCTTATACGGTTACCCAAGAAATCATTGATGGATTTGAAGCGAAAATATATGTTCCCAATGAAGCGAATGCGGAGAAACCTACGGTGTTGTCCATTGAAAACATCAATGATGTCAAACCTTGTACCGAAGAAGTTTGCGTACTCAATCAGGAGGATTTCCAAATGCTGGGAGATGGTTTAAATGAAGAGCAAATGGCTCTGGCACTTCAAATTTTTAGGTCAGTTGACTTTAAATAGATCCATTCGGGAACTTAGCGTTTCCATTTGATATTTGTATGTGTACAATATTACTCATCTATGTCTCCTTATAAATACATTGCCACTCTCGATACTCCACGGGCGGAAGACTTGTATAGGCCTGAGGGGATTACTTCGTTCCCTGTTGGGAATCAGTTTAACCTGGATTCCTTCAATGCTGGCTGGAAGGGAGATGTACATATCTTGAGAACTGAACGAGCCGAGATGGTGAGAGCTATTACGGATGCGGGTATTCCTTTGTTGGTCTTACCTCAACTTTTAAGTACCTTTAAGAGAGCCAATGGCATGTCTGAGGCAATTGAATATGTAAGAGACCCTGTTTCGGTTTCCCGTGATGGACGCATGCTTTTGTTCAAAATGAGCGCAGAGACTAGACGGATGGAACCCCAGATCCATGCCTTGTTTGCTGAGGCTCTTGGCTTAAAAGCTGTTCATGCTCAGGCAGGACTCAATGAAGGGGGCAATTCGCGCGTGTTGAATATTAAAGGGGAACCCTGGATTTTTGCTTCTACTTCTGTGCGTTCCGACCTGAATGGCCTCACCGAACAAGCTGATTTTTTAGGCATTCCAGAAACAAACAGAATTTTCCTTGAACTTACTGATGGGTTCCATTTTGATTGTGCTTTCATGCCAGTGGTAGATGGCAATGAGACGCTTCATGTCGCTAGTTCTATGGATGCATTCTCAGACAAATCTAGACAAACAATTGAGAGAACTGTTTCTGATCTTGAAGGGGAATTGCATGAATTGGATAGCACAGATGTAGAGCTGATGGCCCCCAATCAACTCTTTACTGGTAGTCATATTTTTAGAACCGAACCTTTTGTCAATCAGAGCCTTGAAGCTCGTTGGACTTCTCTCCCTGGAATCGGTGTGTCCACCTTTCCCTTGACTCAAAACCGACGCACTGGGGGGCAAGTCCACTGCCTAACACAGGAGGTTTATGTGCCAGAACCTTTGGATCCTCAATCTATTCGCGCTGCGCTTTCCAGACATTCTGATGTTTTTGGCGATAACCCTGAGGTGAAAATTTTCAATAACTATTAAAAGTTACACTCTCAAAATCTTTTCCATTGGCCGGCCTTTGGCGAGTTCATCCACCAGTTTATCTAGGTAGCGGATTTTTTGCATGAGTTCTCGGTGATTGCTCCTGGCGTACATTGACGGATTATACTTTCTATGTTAAAAATAAGGCTCAACTCAACCATTCCTTTATGTCATCAGAAAGAATTCGTCTGGAGTATCAAAAGAAAACACTAGAGCTTCAGAGGCATGCTGATATTTCTCGAGCTGGGATGCCTCGTCCTCTTCAAGTTTCATTACACGCTGCAGAAGATATCCTTGCCCCCATAGATTCTGTGCGTAAAGATTTTGCCTTGGCCTATGCCCCCCATCGGGTGTTTAAAGAATATGCACCCAAAGGTGCAGAGGCATTTCTGGATGTTCGGAGTCATATTATTCATTTTTCTGATGCATTGCTTCGTATGCATGGAGATATTCCCTCTCGTGTTATCGTATGTTATCGTACACGAACAAGTGCATGGGAGTACTGTTGGACTCAACGATGGCAACATTACTAATGTGGGCTTTGCAAGGATATCCCAACCTCTTCCGTACGAGCCACTTCAAGCTGGCATTTACAGTGTGAAAATTATTGGAAGAGGAAAAGAGAGTGAAGGAATTCTCCCTGTTGATCCTGATGAATTGAGGATTACAGAGATTTTAACAGATCTGGTTTCCTATCTTTTACTGCCTTATCCTTTTATATACGCGGTTAGTGATAAGCCGCTTAAGGATTTTTCTCTTATAACTTCAAATCATGTCTTTAAGGCTTTTTTTGATTCGATAGGTGTGCCGTTTGTAGAGGAAATGATAGGCATAATGAAATCGGGTGACTTGGAAAATTATCAACTTTTCCTCCAAAGAATCGCTGCATACGCCACAACAGGAGTCAGTCGTCAGTTTCAAGCGGCAATTTGTAGAGAATTCCAGTTGGAGAGACTCCTTGATCCAACTAGAGTTTATGATGGAGTCTTGGGCCAGGTACGGTGAGTTCTGCCTACTCTCTCAAAATCTTTTCCATTGCCCTGCCTTTGGCGAGTTCATCGATCAATTTGTCTAGATAGCGGATTTTTTGCATGAGGGGGTCCTTGATTTCTTCTACGCGCCAACCGCAGATTAAACCTGTAATTTCTGAGACCTTTGGATTGAGCTCAGGGGCTTCTTCAAAAAAAGTTCTGAAATCGCTGCCTTTGTCGATTTGCTGCTGTAATTCTTTTGGGCTGTAGCCTGTTAGCCAGCAAATGATGGCATCCACCTCCGCCTTTGAGCGGCCTTTTTTCTCCGCTTTTTTAATATACAGTGGGTAGACACTGGCGAACGACATTGAAAATATTCTGGTGTTTTCCATGTGTTTTATAATACACTGGCGTCAATGCTTTGACTAGCAAGCCATTAATCACTAATTCAAATAAAATGGGAAACCCAAAAGAAGAACCCGAAGTGGATGCTCCGCCCACAGCTGAGCCCGCATGGCATGATTTAGTTAGGAAGCAAGTCGCAGCTGCGGAAAAAGATGGGGGTCAAGAGGATGGGTGGGTTAATATAGGGGGTGGGGTGGAGCTCGCGGACTCACAACAATCAGTTAGGCGTGCCGCCAGAGGCATGCTTTTTCTTGATTGAACCGATCTGTAAAAAAGTTTCTTTAAAAGTTTTGGCGGCTTTTTTGTAGGAGGCTTTGCTTTCATCTTTTGAGTCTTGCGTGAACTGCCAGTTCCAGAAAAGTTCATCTTTGATCTTGAAACCGAAAAAGTCCAGAACCTGTTTTTGCGTGGCGAGGGCTTCGGCTCCGTTCCAGTTTTGTCCCACCACAATCAGGCCCGCATCGATGTTTTTTAAGATGTTTGCTTCGCCCAAGGTCGAATGTCTGTTTTCCAGCCAGGTGAGCCGTTCGATCAATTTTTGGTAGTAGGAATTCAGTTGCCCCCAGCGGACCGAGGCGAAGAAAACCACGGCATCGGATTCCAAAAGTGCTTTACTGACCTTCCACAGCTCGTCGCCCGGATTGTTCAAACTGGCCCAACAGCGATGATGACCCGATGGATTTTTCTTGAAATCCTTTAAAATCGCGTCCTTCACTCCACAGGTATTTCCTCTTTCCGTGGAGACATTTCCCTCACAAGGAAAGATTTTAAGTTTCGTGGTGTCCAGGATGGTCACTTTGTCCTCGCCAATTTCCTTTGCCAGCTTGTGGGCCAAGGCCGTGCTTTTGGGCATTTCACCCCCCTTCTCCCCGGACCATCGATTCGAGGTCGTTAGAAAAAGGATTTTGGACTTGGTTTTTAAGTAATCTAGGGTGTGTTTAGCTTTCATGGGTGGAGGGATACTGAGAAGAGTTTAGCACTTTTTATGAAGTCTTGTGAACTTTCTGAGCCCTGGTGTATTGTTTCCACATCCTCTTACCTACAACCATGGAACTCCTGCCTATCGTCTCCATTGTTCTTGAGCTGGTGATTGCTGTGTTGGCGCTGCTTGCCGCTGTGCGCGGGCGCTTGACCATGCTCGGTTTGGCGCTTACTTTTGGTATTTATGTTTACTACGATTTGGCAAGGCTCTATGAATGGTCTGTTTCGGAATCTTTGCTTTCGGTCCTTTTTTTGATCGCGACACTGGCAGCCTTGGTCTCGGTTTTTGGTATTTTTAAGGCCGGTTTAAAAAAGTAGCAATGAGCTCTTTCAGGACGGCGAGATTGATGTCCGATAATCGTTTGATGTAAAGGCAGGAACCGCCACTTATTTTGTGCTTTCCAATTTTTTCCAGAAGTTTTTCCCGACCCTTGAAGCCGGACATGATGTAGAGCGTTAAATTTTGTTTTCGTGGAGAAAATCCGGTGAGAGGCCAGTCTCCCTCCTGTTTGCTCCGTTCCGATTTGTAATGGTAAGAGCCAAAACCCACAATACTGCTCCCCCACATGGCGGGCTTTTCTTTAGTCACTTCCTCAAAAATCTTCACCAGTTCTTGGCAATCTTTTCGTTTTTCTTCGTCTTCAATTGTGTTCAAAAAGGCGGATACACTTGCCGTGGTTTTTTGGGTTTTGAGTTCCGCCATAAAGAGTGGGTGAAAAAGGATACTTGAAGCTAGGCCCTTTCTATCGTTCGTGTTCGGCCATCGGAGATGATGCGGACTTGGTCTCCGGTGACGAATCCTGAGTAAGCGGCAGTAGTTCTGGATAAATCAACCAAACCATAGGGCCTAAGCAGAACCTCTTGTGCAGCACGCGTGTTTTGATGACTTAGATAAGGCTTATCTTTAGGCTTATAGCCTACCATTTTGGTGGTTTGATCACTCAGTGTCAACGGTTGGGTTACGCCGGAGGTCTCCAATACAAATAAGTAAGGGACTCCTGGATTTTCGTCCTCAAAAATTCCGGCCTCAATCCGCGTCCCTGCATGTAAAACTGTACACACCATTCCATCGCTTGGGGTAATGCCGAGGATTCTTCCCGCGATGTACTGATTTTGATCCAGGCTGAAATCCGGAGTTCTTCTTTGTGCAAAAAGGCGCAGTTGGAGTATCCAGTGCAAGGCGCCCTCCCCTCTACAGGCTCCTTCAAGCTGATAAGCTTCCGTTTCGTCGTCTAAAATCCCCCATTCTCGAATCTGCTCCCGTGTACGCATTGCTGTAGAGAATCTATCTGGGCGAAATATACCTTTTCTCAGGAAAGAAAATCCTTGTGCCTCCGCCCCACCTTCAAAATCTCTGTCTTCACTTGTACTCAAGTTCCCGCTTTCCTTATAGCTTATGGCGTCGTCAAGTGGCTTGGCAATATCCACCATGGTGAACTCGGAACGATTGGGATGATCGGTGACGGTGGAGTGTGGGAAAGGAACCTGAGGGGAAAAGGCGATGGTGACTTTATCCGGATCAAAATCTATTCCTTCCTTTCTTGCAAAGGCTAAAAACCTTGGGTCTAAGAGTTTCTCGTAAAAGCTTCTTGCAATACTTGCAGGCAAGTTGCCACCCTCTAGAGTCTCCACTGGGATATGAGAAAGTGTTGGCATGGCGTCCACCAGCCCTTCCCAGTCTCCACGGCCTCCACGGCCCGGGTAACTTGTGCGGGCAATGTATTGATCCGTTTTCAATTCTTCGCACGCCGCTGCGATGGCTCTGCACAGCTCCGGCACCTGTCTTTTGGTATGCAAATCTCCCAAGACCTCTATTTCCATGGGAGGCACCAGCTGCGGTCCACCTGGTATTTTTTCTCGTATGAAGAGGAGAGGGCCGTTTTTGCCCCCGTAGGTGTCGATGTATTCCCTTAAAATGCGATCCATAATCTCAATTTATGGGCTTATTTAAGCGGATTGTGTTGGACTAGTCAAAAATAATGGATCTGTGTTAGGCTTGGATGGAAGTTTAACTTTTAACAAAAATTTTATGGGGAGAACTGAAGGTGAGGTTCGGGGCGTGCACCTGGATGAAGAAAATGTCGAGGCGGCAAGAGCACAGCTTGCACACTTGGGCCAAGGCAAAAGGGAGCCCTTGACCATCGCTCATATCGATCAGAAGGCCAAAGAGGCCGGGGCGGATGGTGATCTTCATCGCTGGTTGGTCCAGACTTTTAGTTCGGGAGAGCCTCTTTAAATCCGCTGTTGAAGAAATCCGGATCGATGGTGCGATCGAAGCAGAAGTTTCCGGCGGAATAGGCCCACGGGTTTTGAGGTAAGGTCTCGTTGGGGACGGGCTCATAATCTTCGGAGAATTTTGCGCAGAGGGTGAAGGAAAGAGGGCCGGTTGCCGTGTAGGTGTAGTTTTCTTTGGTCTCCGGATCCACAGGCAATTGGAAGTAATAAATGTCCCTCTCCAAATCGCTCAACTGAGTGGGCAGCGTATTTTTTTCGCGCCAATAATTTCCGACTTCATATTCAATGTTTTGCAAATCCATGACCCTTTGTTCGTCTAAACGGACCGCGCGTTGATGTGCAGGGCTTCCCGCCAAGACAAAGCCCACTCCCAGTGTTAACACCAGGACGGATGAGCTGAGCACCGTGAGTATTTTTGCCACTTTTGAGTTGATCCCCTCTTTGCGCAGATCCCAGGAAAAATAGGAAAAAGTGACGATGCTGAGCACCAAAACCGTCAAGAGTTTTAGGAAAAATGGAAGGGTCAAAGCGCCGCTGTAAAAGCTGTTCACAAACTGAACCAAGTCCACCACCATGGTGATGCCGGCCACAAATAGAGTGAGGTAAACGAGCCAACGGCGGATGCTGATGTGTCTTTCGCTCGGATCACTTTTGAACGCTTTGCGAATAAACCAAGAGCTCAAAATAAAAACTGGAAAGGTGATGAAAAGGATGGAGGAGGCCATGCGAATGCTGTCGTAGGATCCGCTGTATCCGATGAGTTCGTCGGGGAAAAGGAGATCAATATACTGAACCAGCAGCGTCACAAAACTGATCACAGTGACGAAGTACATCACCATCATCATGAGATGCAAAAAAACTTGATAAGGCGTGGACCTTGGGCGGGGCTCATGGGAGTGTTCCATAACGATGGGGTAAGAAAGTGATGTCGCTTACGCGTGTCTTTAACAATAGCAAAATCACGGCTTTAAGTGAACCAGAAATATGGAATCCGCTTGCCAGGATGTGTCCATCTGCCCCTGTCCTGCGAAATGAATGGTCAGCCACTCCCCATCCGGAGAAAGCACAAGATCTTCAATCAAGAATCTTTCCGTGGTGGAATAGATGAGTTGTTCTTTATAAAACAATTCTTGGCAATAGGTTTCTCCTCCCAGGACTTTTACCGTTCCCGGCTCCATGAACTCAAGCGCAAAGGGGTCTATACAATTGAATGTTTCCGGCAGGTAGACCTCCCCGGATTTCACTTGAACCATGAAGAGCCCTTCTCTCCTTTGCAGCTCATTCCACTCTAGCTCTTTCGGATCTTCTGAAAGTTCTGTTAACAGGATGCTGGCATCGTCCTGTCTGGCGATTCTCAGGCCGGTTTCTATCCAAAGTGGTGCGTAGGAAAAGGCCCGCTCTCCGTCTTGGGTGAGAAATCGATACCAAGGATACAAAGGACCCAGCTCTTGTTTCTCCCATTCCTTTGTGACATTCACACTGGGGTACTGCCAAGCAATGGATGTGTCCTCTTTCGGGTGAAATGAGAATCCATAGACAAGGATCAGAGCCAGGAAAAACTTCCCTAATGGGAAATCTTTTTTATTTTTTAAAGCACTAAAGAGCCCATGCAAGATATAGAGGCCGAAGAGAGCGGCAAGTATTCCGACAATAATATGACCAAGAAGCAGATTGTTTAAAAACGGAAGGAATACGAATATCTTCAACAAGAAAAGGGGTAATTCCAGTATGTTTATTCCTGAGGTTTGAGATAAAACCAGCCCCACCATGAGGGCGCTCGTGGCACCTATGAGTCCGATCCATCGAATCCTTTTTTCTCCTTTTGCCGAGAGGGCTTTATCACTGGCTCTCCATGCAGCAAGGGCTTGAATCAACAGATAGCTACTGATCACCAATGGGAAGAAATGATCTTGAACGGTGTCGTCATCAAAACTTAAGAGAAGCATGAGTGCAATGGCACAATACCAACCTGGCAGGAGTAAAAGCGGCAGGATTGCTTTGATATCTTTTTTTTCGAATGGAAATGAAGTTTTTAAATGTGCCCAGAGCCAACGATAAAAAAGAAAATAGAGAAGGCCGCTCAACAGGAGTGTTGCGATCCAAATGACTGCCTTCCCTAAAATATCCTCGGTGGTTTCCGTGAATCCATTCCCCACAAAAGGCAAGGCGGCAATGGGTGCCGCACAAACCCCCAGGAATAAAGCTTCTAAAAACAGGGCGATTTTCTTTTGCATGGTGATTTTATAAAAATGAATAAATTCGTGGGGGTCTCCCATGTGACGGTCGATGGTCGCAGTGCCATGGTCTCCATGATCCTCCCAATGATCGTTCAGTTCCTGAAGCAGGCGAGCCTTGTATCCGTCTTTGGGTAAATCTCTGGAAAGAATTTTGAAAAAATCCTTCTTATGCATGGGCTTCTGTTCTTAAAATCTTATTCATTCCCTTGAGGAAATGCTTGAATTGCACCGTTTCTTCTTGCAGCACTCGTTTCCCCTCCCGCGTGAGCTTGTAGTAACGCCTTTTTTTCTCCCCTTTTTGTTTCCACTCACTTTCTAAAAAGCCTTTTTCTTCCAAACGGTATAACAAGGGATACAGCGTGCTTTCTTGAAATTGAAAAATGGATGCGCTGGATTTTTCGATGGCGGAAGTGAGTTGGTACCCATAAGCCTCATCCAAATCGTCCAGCGTTTGCAGCACGATGAGCTCAATACTCCCCTTTAAAATTTCCTTGGAAAATGCCATGTTGTTTTACTTATGTGATGAATACTATTTACTACATAGTAAAAAGATTTGCAAGTGGATTTTTATAATCCAGGGAAGCGTGCTAGCATCTTTTTATGTTGATGTTTCAAATCTTTCTCACGGCGTTTGGGCTTTCGATGGATGCTTGTGCGGCTTCGGTGGCGATGGGCGCACGATTTAAGCATTTGATGCTGAGGCTGCTGGGTTTGAGTTTGCTTTTTGGTGTTTTTCAGGCAGGGATGCCGCTGCTGGGTTATGCCTTGGGCGCACCTTTTGAACGGTTCATTGCACCGGTGGACCATTGGATTGCCTTTGCGATTCTTTGTTTACTTGGGCTCAATATGATTTTTGACTGGCAGAAGGAAAACGAGATTGAAGAGTCGGCGAAAAAACTGTCTTGGAAAGTGATGTTCAGTTTGGCTTTTGCCACCAGTATTGATGCTTTTGTGGTGGGAATTGGAATGTCGGCGATGCAGTGGCCTTTGCTGATTTCTGTTTTGATGATTGGAGGCGTCACTTTGGCGTTCTCCGTTCTTGGCGTCTTTGTGGGCAGACGGTTTGGTGCTTTTCTTTCAGGTTACGCTGAAAAATTTGGCGGAGTTGTTTTGATTTTCCTGGGCTGCAAGATTTTATTCAGTCACCTTTTTTTCTAATCAAAAAACACCAGTGGGAAAAGTGTCCGGCAAAGTCCGGAGCTTTGAGGTGTTCGATTTTTTCGATGGTGCAGGGATTGAGGCGTGAGGCGTCTATTTTGAAGCCGGTGCAGTTGTTGGAAAAGAGGATGAAGCCGCCGGAGTTGAGAAGTTCCAGCGCCGCATTGAGGAGGGCCGGATAATCCCGTTCAACCGAAAAGGTGTTGCCCTTGTTTTTGCTGAATGTGGGCGGGTCGATGATGATGATGTCGTAGGAGAGATTTTTGCGCTTGGCGTAGCGGAAGAATTCGAGGGTATCCATTTTGTAGACCCAGTTTTTTTCCGGCGGCAGATGATTGAGAGCAAGGTTTTTCTTAATCCACTCGCAGTAGGTTTCCGAAAGATCCACGCTGGTGGTTTTAGTGGCGCCGCCGCAGGCGGCGTAGATGGAAAAACTCCCGGTGTATGCAAATGTGTTGAGTACCGTTTTGTCTTTGCTTTGCGCCTCGATCCATTTGCGCGTTTCACGGTGATCCAGGAAAAGTCCGCAATCCAAATAATCCGAAAGATTGATGAGAAATTTGTGCCCATTTTCTTCCACGATCACTTCCTTGTGCTCGGCCTTAAGCGCCTCCCCCGCTCCCTTGCCACGACGATCTTTGTAAAAGAATTCTGTGATGGGGACTTGCGTGCGAACTTGTTTTTCGAATTCTTGTGTTTTGGGGAACTCTCCAAAAATATGAACCACGGCATTGTCCTTATACAGGTCCACCGCAAGGTCTTGGGTTCGTAGGAGTCGATAGGCTTCCAGATTTCGCATGGACGCAGTTTACCCCCATTTCACAAGTTTTTCACAGGGACTTCATTAGAAAATCAAATGTGAGGCCTAAATTGGGTCATGGATTCGGGCATCTGCGCCGGTCGACAATCCTTTTAACTCCTAAACTTTAAATCATGAAAAATAAACAATTTTTAAGTCACCTTTTGGTTCTTGGTCTCATTGTGGGGGGCACGGGAACCATCGCGCTTGTTCAAAATGCTTCCGCCGAGGATGCTTCCGCTGGTTTTGCGGGTTCTGCGGGTTCTGCGGAAGAAATGGGGCGGCCGGGCATGGAAATGCGCGCACAAGTGGACAGAACGGTGGAGAACATTTCAGACGGTGTCATCATCACGCTGACTACGGAGGACAGCAGCGCGCTTGAACACCTGCAAAGTATGACGGAATTTCCTGCGCATAGGGGCAATGGAGATTTTATGGAGAGCGTGGACCAAGAAATCAATCTTTTAGACAATGGTATTCAGATCACCCTTCGGTCGGAGGATCCCGAAACGGTTGATCGACTCCAAAACATGCCCGAACCGGGAGAAAAGGGCATGCACTTCCGTCGTGGTGGAGAGGGGCCCTTGCCGTTTATGAATGAAAATGTTGAGCGAACGGTGGAGGACATTGAAAATGGCGTCGTGATCACCCTGACTTCGGAGGATGATGAGGTGGTATCCCAATTGCAAGATTTTGAATGGGATGAACCGGAAACTTCCGTGGAGGACTGAGCTTGAGGGGGCTGAGTTTGGGGGGGCTGGCTTGCCAGCCCCCCCTTGAAGTATAATTCACAACGATATGCAAAAAACGATTCTTATTGTGGAGGATGATTCAAAAATTGCTGAGCTCGTTCAGCTTTATTTGGAGAAGGAAAATTTTCGTGTGCTCAAGGCCGAGGATGGAGCGGAGGGTCTGGAATTGGCGCTCAAGGCTAAGCCCGACCTCATTGTTTTGGATCGGATGCTGCCAAGCATGGAAGGGCTTGAAGTGCTTCGCGCCGTTCGCGCGGTTTATGAAGTTCCTATTTTGATCCTGAGTGCAAAGGGCGATGAAATTGAAAAAGTGATTGGACTGGAAGTGGGCGCGGATGACTATTTGAGCAAGCCCTTTAGCCCCAAGGAGCTGGTGGCACGGGTCAAAGCCCTGCTCAGACGCAGCAAGGTTGTGGCACCTGTGGCGGCCTCCCTTCATTACAAGGATCTCAGCTTGGATTCCTCTAAAATGCAGGTGCTTAAAAACGGACAAACGCTTGAATTTTCGGCTCTGGAGTTCAAGCTTTTGCACATTTTTATGAAGCAAGTGGGCCATGTCTTTTCTAGAGATCAGCTGATGCAGGAGCTCTATGATTCTCAGGCGCGTGTCTACGACCGCACCATCGACGCACACATTAAAAACCTCAGAAAGAAATTGGGTGATTCTTCCAAAAAACCCATATATATTGCTTCCGTATTTGGCGTTGGATATAAACTTTTAGACGATGAAAACCTCTCTTAGAAACAAACTTTTTCTGAGTTATGTCCTTATGATCCTGCTCACGCTGGGGATTTTAAGCTGGTTTGTGGATGAGCAAGTGAGCGAACATTTTAGTCGGTTTGCGGAGGATTTTATGAATCAGGGCCTCCCTATGACGCCCGGGCCAAGAGTTGAGGTTTTTTTACAGGCCATTCAAAAGTCCATGTTTCTCACCATGATGGCTGCCGCTTTCTTCGCTATTTTGATCAGTTTTATGACCATTGGATATTTCACCAGCCCTATTAAAAAAATGATTGCCGCCACCAAGGCCATCGCGGACGGGAAATATCAAGAGAGGATTCCCGTGGAATCTCACGATGAACTGGGTGATTTAATGGAATCCTTGAACTCCATGGCTGAGGCCTTGGATCGACACCGTTATTTGCAAGAGCAACTTCTGATCAATGTTTCCCATGAACTCGCCACCCCGCTCACCAATATCGGAGGCTACTTGGAGGCCTTGGAAGATGATGTCATTAAAAAAGAAAAACAAAAAGAAGTGTATGGGCTCATGCATGAAGAAACCGAGCGGCTCAAAAAAATGCTCCGAGAGCTTCGAGCCCTTCCCTTGCTTGAAAAAACGCAGTTTCAAATCCACCCCTCTCTACACAATATCGAAGCCTTGTGTAAAAAAGTCATCAAACAAATTCAACCCCAGTTTGATGCTAAAAAAGTTTCCCTGCGCTTTGTCTCCGAGCTTGAATCCAAGGAAGTTTTGCTCGATAAAGACCGCAGCACACAAATCCTTTTGAACTTGCTGAACAATGCCCTGCAATACACCCCCGCGCACAAGTCTGTGCTGGTCCATCTCACTCAAACCGAAAAAGAAACTATTTTGAGTGTGGAGGATGAAGGCCAGGGCATCCCCGCCAAAGCCTTGCCTTATATTTTTGAGCGCTTTTATCGGGTTGATGCCTCCAGAAACCGCAAAACGGGTGGCGTTGGCATCGGCCTCGCCATTGTAAAAGAGCTTGTGGAAGCCCACGGCGGACGCGTGGAAGTCACCAGTACGGAGGGCAAGGGCAGTCGCTTTAGTGTTTACTTTTTGAACTAGGTTTTGTTAGGATGCAGGCACGGTAATTTATAATTTTTATGAAAAAAATCTTTTCCTTTTTAATGGCCGCTTTACTTTTAACTTCTTGCACTTCCATGGATTCTTCTGAACCTGTCACTGAACTTCAAATTGAGGACCTTAGCATTGGGAGCGGTGAATCCGCCAAGGTTGGTGACACGGTAGAAATGCACTACACAGGGACTCTTTTGGATGGAACCGTTTTTGACAGTTCCAGGCCCCGCGGACAGACTTTTAGCTTTACGATTGGAGCCGGCCAAGTGATTCAGGGCTGGGAAGAGGGCATCCCCGGAATGAACGAGGGTGGCACTCGAAAACTCACGATTCCTTCCGACATGGCCTATGGAGACAGCGGGGTTGGTCCGATTCCAGGAGGCGCAACTCTGATTTTTGAGGTAGAATTGGTGAGCATCCAAGAATAACAAGGCGACTGGAATGAAAGAACGACTCCAAAAACGAATCGCAAGCAGTGGGTATTGTTCGCGCAGGGCCGCAGAACGCTTGATTGAAGATGGCGAGGTGAAGGTGAATGGAAAAATGGTGAAGGAGCAAGGCGTTCAAGTGAGTGAAAAAGATAAAATTGAAGTGGAGGGGAAACTCTTGAAGTTTGACAGTAAAAAAATCACCATTGCTTTTAATAAGCCGATTGGAGTGGTGAGCACACGAAAAGATCCTTTTGGAGCCAAGACCGTGACCGAACTTTTGCCCGCAAAATTCCGACATCTCAATCCTGTTGGGCGCCTGGATATGGACTCCGAAGGGCTGCTCCTCTTTTCTTCTGACGGGGACTTGCTTTTGGAGCTCACCCATCCGCGCTATGAGCACAAAAAAACTTACGAAGTTGGCGTTTACGGTGAGGTGACGACTCATACTTTAAAAGCACTTACAAAGGGAGTGGAACTCGACGGAGTTACGCTTCAGCCCATGCGCAGCACCGTTTTGCGTGGGGATGGCAAACGCACTTGGCTTGAGATGGTCCTTAAAGAAGGCCGCAAGCGCCAAATCCGCCGAGTGATGGAACGATTTGGGCACACGGTTTTTTCGCTCAAACGCACTGCCGTTGGTGAACTGGAACTCGGAGACCTAAAAACCGGCGAGTGCCGAGAACTCACGGACGAGGAGATTCAGAAAACCTTGAAGTGATCATTCGTCCTTCAAGAGCACGAAGAACTTGAGGTATTTTCCCTCTGGGAAATAGAGGTTGTACGGATGGTCGATGGGTTGGCTTTGAATGGCGAGCACACGGAGAGTGCAGCGAGCCTTGCTTGCGGCGAGCGCCAACATTTTTTGAAACATTTCTTCGGTGACATGCGCGGAGCAAGAACTTGAAATCAGGATTCCGCCTTTGGGCAAAAGCTGCAGAGCTCTTTCGTTGATGAAGGTGTAGCCCTGCAATCCTTTTTTGAGACTTTTTTGATTTTTTACAAAGGCCGGTGGATCCAAAATAATGACATCAAATTGAGTTTGTTTGTTGCGGTATTCTTCCAAAAGATCAAAGACATCCTTATCCAAAAATTCATGCTTTTTGGGATCGAGCCCATTGAGTTCAAAATTGCGTTTGGCGGTTTCCAATGCCGGGCCGGAGGAATCCACACTCGTGACTTTTTTGGCTCCCGCAAGCGCGGCATACAAAGAGAATCCGCCCGTGTAGCAAAAACAGTTGAGCACGGTTTTGTCTTTGGTGTAGGCCTGCAGGGCCTTCCTGTTCTCCCGTTGATCCAAAAACATGCCCGTCTTTTGTCCTTCCTCAATATTCACGAGCATGGGAATACCGTTTTCAAGAATTTCCAGCTCTTTTGGGAGCGGTTCCCCAAAAAGCAAACCCTTGGGTTGATCGAGCAGACCTTCTTGATTTCGCACTCCGATATCGCTTCTTTCATAAATACTTTGTGGATTGAAAACCGCCTTGAGCGCGGAGACCACTTCTTTTTTTAGCATTTCCATCCCCATGGTGTGCACTTGAACCACCAGCACGGAATTGTAACGATCCACAATGAGTCCGGGCATCCCATCGCTTTCTCCAAAGACGAGGCGGTAGGCGTTCGTTTTTTTGCTGTCGATGAATCGTTCTCGCATTTTTTTGAGCTGCGCGAACCGTTGGACAAAAAAGTCCGTATCGATTTTTTGCTGTGAATCACGCGTGAGGATGCGAACCGCAATTTGTGATTTTTCGTTGTAGTAACCGCGAGCTAAAAACTTCCTTCCCGTTCCATCGTAAATGTCCACAAGGCTTCCGCTGGGAACGGATTCGTCATACTGCAAGGCCATGGAAAAAATCCACGGATGATTGCTGGACATAATATGCTCTTTGCCCGGTT